>NZ_JAMDHB010000028.1:0-192377 GCF_028656895.1 Pseudomonas sp. TNT2022 ID1044
TTTCCATGCTGATCACCCTGTGTTCTCCTGCTCGAAAAGTGAGCAGAAGCAGTTGAACACCTGGGTCAGTTTTCAGTCGGCAGAACAGCCTTTACTGGGTCAGTTTTCGGTCAGCGGCAACAGTCCTGGCCGAATTCTTTTGAGCAAATCGATAACCTGCGCAGTTCGCTCGCCGGCATATGAGTCATGCGCTTTCGGTGTCAATTCAGATTGAAGTGAAGCTGGCTCCGCCCTGACGCCTTCAGGAACAACCGCATTTTCACGCTCACGGAGACGTTCTTCTGCGCGGTTCTCGCGGATGTTCCCAGTGGCCTCTGCCTTGGTGGGCGGAGCAGGTTCCAATTTTCGTTCTGCGAGCGCATGACTGATGATCTGGTGGACCTGATCGCTAAGCTGGACACGGCTTTCCAGCTCGGCTCGCCGGCGAGTAGGCGGTTTTTGGCGATAGGCTTCGAGCAGATCAAAAATCTCGTCCGAGCGGTAATTCGCGTAACCGGCATCCGATCGTCGAAGATCACAGCGGATAAACTGCTTGGCCTCTCCCTGGATCCAGATGTGCGCCGCAGAGTTCGGATCGAACCAACACTCTATTGACCAAACGCCCCCTTTGCGAGCCTTGGCAAACCAATCTTTCTCTATGGCCATATCACACACGTAGTGCATGCCGCGAAACATCACCCCGCCCTTTTGAACGGTCGCGCGCTCGCGCGGCAAGAGATGGAGGTAAACCAGCTCGTCGGGACGTTTGTTGGATTCGATCAGGTCGTTTTCGCAGGCCCAATTCCATATCCCGTTGGGCGTAGGTTCAACGCCGTCATTCATCATCGCCTGAGTCAGTCGGTCAGGCTGTCGATGGTGCCGGTTATAGTGGAGCACGCAATTGATGAGTATCTGGGTGAACTCTTTGAGGTTCAGCGTGGCATCGAGCCGGTAATCTCGCTCGCCTCGCTCTTTGTCTCGCGCAGCTACCCCGCCAGGTAGCCATCTGATACCCGTCAAATCATTCAAAATGCCAAACCGACTTTCTACCATAGGCTTCCAATCAGGCCGATAAGGCGGAGCAGTGCCCATCTCAATTCCCAAGCCTGACGATAGCCCCTCTGCTGCCAGTGACAACATCTCTCCCCTGTCGGCGTAAATCTGGTGGGGCAGGTGGTGACAATTCCAATCATCTGAATTGATTTCAACGCCGTTCTGAGCGCAGAACTCGACTTTGGAGGTAAACGCGTTGAACAGCGCTTGCCTCGCCCCGTTCCAACTGGGACCTTCCAATCCTACATAGAGGCCAACAATCATTCCGGAGAAACTATCCACAACGATATAAACTACGGGCCGGCCAATGAGCATCCGTCTAGAGTAGCTGTTGACCAAATAAATATCGGCAATAGTTGCGTCGATTTCGAACTGATGACACGGTCCACGCAGCCAATCGCGAACGGTACCTGAAAGCGGACGGCAGTCCTTTAACCACTTCCTCAACCCTTTACGGCCACGCTCGGTTTCAATTTCGTCGAAAAAAATCTGTCCCCAATATCTGAACTGCCTCAGGCTGGGCAGCTCTAAGCTAGGCAGCAAACGAAGCTCTTCTTCACTGTTTTTAGAGATGTCTCGAACCGAGTAGAATCTTCGCAACATTTCGTCATATGCGCTCGAAATAGAAGACTTTTTATCTTTTACATAAAGGGAATACCCAACTCGGATGCATCGTTTATCAACCGCACCGAGCATCTTGGAAGGCGCAGTAAGAACGCCTTGAAACTTAGGCTTTCGCCCTGGAGGCCTACTTGGATCATATTTTCTATCGGCAACACCTACCGCCGAGTAATTATTAAGCAATGAGTTTCGAACTTGACCATAAAACCAATATCGGTAAAGAAGCCGATAGATAGTTTTTCGCTGGATTCCGAGCTCTGACGCCCGTTTGCTAACAAGCCGGCCTAACTCCCCCCGTACAAATATTTGTCCTGGATATTCAGGATCTAGCAGAGGGGCGATGACGGCCCACTTTTCGTCCCGGCCTTGCTTGGCTCTCTCATCCAACTGCTCCTCAAGCACAAGCATAAACTCGGGCGTGGTGATGGCTGCTGGTTTGGTGTGACCAGACGCTAGCGAGCGACGCAGCTCATCAAGACCAACAGCGTACGGCTGCCGGGGAGGGTCAGCTAGATCTATCACAACTGCTAAGTCATGCGTTTCATCCTGGTAAATGAGCCTGGCTATCGTAGAGATGACCGACAGATCGGTAACAGGCTCGAAAACGTCATTAACGAGAACAGTCATGACATTTTCTCCATCAACGATACTTGGGCAGGGATCTGGAAAACTTCGAAGTCAGGAACTAGACCAGTAAGGTGGAGAGGAGTGTTAACCAAATCTATTTTCAGTATCTTGTTCCAAACCAGATGGAAGAAAATTGCTTGAGCATCTATATAGGAAATGGACAGAAGGCACGCTATTTTTCTTAGACAGGTGGCCAAGGTCCACGAATATTCCCGGCTGTTTGCTAGGCAGTCGATAAAATTCGAATGCAACGGGACTTTCATTAAATCGCGATGCAGCTTCGAGTATTTTCTGATTAGTCCAAGATTTTTTATCAAATCTCGTGTAAAAAACTCATCTGTGACGATCTTCCAATCAACACCTTGGCTATGCCAAAAGCGCTTTTCAATCTCAAGTTTTTCAAGCGTACGGTTACTTCCTTTGCCAACTAGGTCGGATCGATACTTCACAGTTCTAGCTACCGACTTAAAGTTTCCGTTCAAGTCCTTAACAGTTAGCAGGAAATCTGTTGTCATTACATAGGGCAGTGTCGTTCTAGGGTATCTGGGATAACGTACATCTATTGCCGACGCTATCGCTTGCGCACGCTCTGTAGGTAGTAACGGATATTGCTCACGGATATCCACGACGTTTTCAGAAAATTCACACACAAGGAAGTACGAACGCTCGAGATCTGACAGTAGGTGATGAATCCTCTCGATCTTCACACCTTGGATCTTGTGCGAACGACCTATCGACGGGACATCTTGTACCCGCAGCCAAGGCACGTAGCTTGCCCCGGCGCCTTCGCCAAATCCATTTGCAATATGCCGTTCAATGTCTTGCTGTGATGCAAACTTACGACCTCGCAACCCACGCCTCCTCAGTCGATGCGGACCGCTTCACCTCACGCCGAGAAAAAGTCGTAGAAGGACATGACCGCCGTAGCGGCCATATTTCAAAGCGTTTTCTAGACTACACCCGCGGAGAGTTGAAGCGATGAATCCAGACCAAAGGGAAAGCCTGGAAAGGAAAAACCCCCATAGATACGGGGGTTTGGGCCTTGTGTCAATCTATGTTCATGAGTGTCAAACTTTATTGTTTTGTGTCAATCTTTATTGTTCAAAACCATAAGGTTAGATCAGCTGTGGATAACTTATTCCACAGTCACCGATTTCGCCAGATTGCGTGGCTGGTCAACGTCGGTGCCTTTCAGCACGGCGACGTAGTACGACAGCAATTGCAGGGGAATGGTGTAGAGGATCGGCGACAGGATGTCGTGGATATGCGGCATCTGCACCACATGGGTGCCTTCACCGTTGGTCATGCCGGCCTTCTCGTCAGCGAAGACGATCAGCTCGCCACCACGGGCGCGAACTTCCTGAAGGTTGGACTTCAGTTTTTCCAGCAGTTCGTTGTTCGGTGCGACCGTCACCACCGGCATATCGTTATCCACCAGCGCCAGCGGGCCGTGTTTTAGCTCGCCGGCCGGGTACGCTTCGGCGTGGATGTAGGAGATTTCCTTAAGCTTGAGCGCGCCTTCCATCGCCACCGGGAATTGCGCACCACGGCCAAGGAACAGCGTGTGGTTCTTCTCGGCGAACAGTTCGGCGATTTTCTCCACGGTGGCGTCCATCGCCAGTGCCTCTCCGAGGCGAGTCGGCAAGCGACGCAGCTCTTCGACCAGGGTCGCTTCGACGCCCGCCGCCAACGTGCCGCGAACCTGACCCAACGACAGGGTCAGCAACAACAGGCCAACCAATTGCGTGGTGAACGCTTTGGTTGATGCCACGCCGATTTCGCGACCGGCCTGGGTCAGCAAGGTCAGGTCGGATTCGCGCACCAGCGAGCTGATGCCGACGTTGCAGATCGCCAGGCTGGCAAGGAACCCCAGCTCTTTGGCATTGCGCAGCGCTGCAAGAGTGTCGGCGGTTTCACCGGATTGGGAGATGGTCACGAACAGCGTATCTGGCTGCACCACGACTTTGCGATAGCGGAATTCGCTGGCGACTTCGACCTGGCACGGGATACCGGCCAACTCTTCGAGCCAGTAACGGGCAACCATGCCGGCGTGATAACTGGTGCCACAGGCGACGATTTGCACGTTGCGGACTTTGGCGAACAACTCGGCCGCTTGCGGGCCGAACGCCTGCACCAGCACTTGGTTCTGGCTCAAGCGACCTTCCAGGGTGCGTTGCACCACGGATGGTTGTTCGTGGATTTCCTTGAGCATGTAGTGTCGGAACTCGCCTTTGTCGGCAGCTTCAGCACCATCACTGTATTGCACGGTCTGGCGCTCGACCGCTTGGCCGTTCACGTCCCAGATCTGCACGCTGTCACGACGGATCTCGGCGATATCGCCCTCTTCCAGGTACATGAAGCGGTCGGTGACCTGACGCAGGGCCAACTGATCGGAAGCGAGGAAGTTTTCCCCCAGGCCCAGGCCAATCACCAGCGGGCTGCCGCTGCGAGCCGCAACCAGACGATCCGGCTGCTGAGCACTGATGACCGACAGGCCATAAGCGCCATGCAATTCTTTGACGGTCGCTTTCAGGGCGACGGTCAGGTCGCGTAGTTCCTTGAGCTTGTGGTTCAGCAGGTGCGCGATCACTTCGGTGTCGGTGTCCGAAGTGAACACGTAACCCAAGCCTGTAAGTTGCGCGCGCAGGGCTTCGTGGTTTTCGATAATGCCGTTGTGCACAACCGCCAGATCACCGGAAAAATGCGGGTGGGCATTACGCTCGCAAGGCGCACCGTGTGTGGCCCAACGGGTATGGGCAATCCCCAGGCGGCCAACCAGCGGACTCTCGGCCAACGCCTGTTCCAGTTCGCTGACCTTGCCCGGACGACGCAGGCGCTCGAGCTTCTCGTCATTGGTGTAAACCGCCACGCCGGCGCTGTCATACCCACGGTATTCCAGACGCTTCAGGCCCTCGACCAGGATGGCGGTGATGTTACGTTCTGCGACTGCACCAACAATTCCACACATGCTATTTCTCCTGACTGACAGCCGCGCAAATCAAAGTGATACCGCGGGCCTGAATCTGATTGCGTGCCTCAAGTGGCAGGCGATCATCGGTAATAAGGGTATGGACGCTGCTCCAGGGCAGTTCCAGGTTGGGAATCTTGCGGCCGATTTTGTCGGCCTCCACCATCACGACCACCTCGCGGGCGACTTCAGCCATGACCCGGCTCAGCCCAAGCAATTCGTTGAAGGTGGTGGTACCGCGAACCAGATCGATGCCATCGGCACCGATGAACAATTGATCAAAGTCGTAAGAGCGTAGTACCTGCTCCGCAACCTGCCCCTGAAAGGACTCGGAATGCGGATCCCAGGTGCCGCCCGTCATTAACAACACCGGCTCGTGTTCAAGTTCACTGAGGGCGCTGGCGACATGCAGGGAGTTGGTCATGACGACAAGGCCCGGTTGTTGGCCGAGTTCCGGAATCATCGCCGCCGTCGTGCTGCCGCTGTCGATGATGATGCGCGCATGTTCGCGGATTCGCGTCACCGCGGCGCGGGCAATCGCCTGTTTGTACTTGGAAACCGGCTGACCGATGTCGGCCACCAGTTCTTGGGGCATGGTGATCGCGCCGCCATAACGACGCAGCAACAGCCCATTGC
Organism: Pseudomonas sp. TNT2022 ID1044; assembly: GCF_028656895.1. Lineage (NCBI taxonomy): Bacteria > Pseudomonadati > Pseudomonadota > Gammaproteobacteria > Pseudomonadales > Pseudomonadaceae > Pseudomonas > Pseudomonas sp. TNT2022 ID1044. The sequence continues at coordinate 5,885 of NZ_JAMDHB010000028.1, forward strand.
TTTCGAGCGCGGCCAGATCCTTGCGAATCGTAACTTCAGAGGTTTCGAAGCGCTTGGCCAACTCGTCCACACTGACTTCGCCCTGTTCATTGAGCAAGACAAGAATGTTATGACGACGCTGAGGTGTATTGCGCTTTGACATGGGCTGGTAAGTTTCGATTCGAAAGATAACGGAAGCAATCAAAACCTATCGGTGAAACTTCGTCAAGCGTGGTGCGATAAAAAGCTCTGTGGATAACCCACAAAAAAGATCGCAGCCTAAGGCAACTCGTGCATGGAGATTTAATCCACCGTGCTGGAGCTGCCGAAAGCTGCGATCTTTTGGTTTTAAAGCGCTGTGGATAACTCAGCTCTTCTTGATCTTTTCCGGTCGCTTCCAGCCGTCGATGTTTTTCTGACGAGCACGCCCTACCGCCAACTGCGATTTATCCACAGTCGAGGTAATTGTTGATCCCGCCGCTGTGGTCGCACCATCGAGGATATCCACAGGTGCTACCAACGAGTTGTTGGAACCGATGAACACATCTTCGCCCAATACGGTTTTCCACTTGTTGGCGCCGTCGTAGTTGCAGGTGATGGTGCCGGCACCGATGTTGGTACGCGCACCGATCTCGGCATCGCCCAGATAAGTCAGGTGCCCGGCCTTGGCGCCTTCACCCATGCGTGCGTTTTTCAGTTCGACGAAGTTACCCACATGGGCCCGTGCTTCCAGCACGGTGCCCGGGCGCAAACGCGCGAAGGGACCGGCGTCGCTGCCTTCACCGAGAATCGCACCTTCGATATGGCTGTTGGCCTTGATCACCACACCTTTGCGCAGGGTGCTGTCCTTGATGACGCAGTTCGGGCCGATCTCCACGTCGTCTTCGATGACCACTTTGCCTTCGAGGATTACGTTGATGTCGATCAGCACATCCCGACCCACGGTCACTTCGCCGCGAACATCGAAGCGCGCGGGGTCGCGCAAGGTCACGCCTTGGGCCATCAAACGACGACCGGCACGCAGTTGGTAGTGACGCTCAAGCTCTGAAAGCTGCTTGCGGTCATTGGCACCCTGCACTTCCATCGCGTCGTGAGGTTGCTCGGTGGCCACGACCAGACCGTCCTTGACCGCCATTTCGATCACGTCCGTCAGGTAATACTCGCCCTGTACGTTGTTGTTCGACAGACGCCCCGTCCAGTCGGCCAGGCGTTCCGCTGGAACCGCGAGGATGCCGGTGTTGCCTTCGTTGATGGCGCGTTGAGCTTCAGTGGCGTCCTTGTGTTCGACAATGGCAGCGACCTTGCCATCAGTGCCACGAACGATTCGGCCGTATCCGGTCGCGTCGTCCAGTTCGACGGTGAGCAGACCCATTTGTCCTGGCACCACAAGCTTGAGCAAGCGCTGCAGGGTTTCGACTTCAATCAACGGCACATCACCGTAAAGAACCAGCACGGTGTCCGCTTCGATGAACGGCACAGCCTGGGCCACGGCGTGGCCGGTCCCCAGTTGTTTGTCCTGAAGGACGAAATTCAGATCGTCAGCGGCCAAGCGTTCACGCACTGCATCGGCTCCATGGCCGATCACCACGTGGATGCGCTGTGGATCAAGTTGTCGGGCGCTGTGGATAACATGGCCGAGCATCGAGTTGCCGGCAATCGGGTGCAAGACTTTCGGCAAGGCCGAACGCATGCGCGTGCCCTGGCCAGCAGCGAGAATAACGATTTCAAGTGACATGACTGGCTACCAATCCTGGGTGGTCAGCGACTGCGACCATCGTGGTGAACATCGGAAAAGAAAAAAGGGTAGCCGAGGCTACCCTTTTTAATCAATCACACAACAAGCGCAACCTTAGTGGCCGAACTTCTTGCGGATCTGCTGGACGGTGCGCAGCTGAGCTGCAGCCTCGGCCAGACGTGCGGAAGCAGAACCGTAATCGAATTCTGCGCCACGTTCATGCAAGGCCTTCTCGGCTGCCTTAACGGCTTCCTGAGCGGAGGCTTCATCCAGGTCGGCAGCACGTTGCACGGTGTCGGCAAGAACCTTGACCATGTTCGGCTGAACCTCGAGGAAACCACCGGAGATGTAATACACCTCCTCTTCCCCGCCCTGCTTGACCAGGCGGATCGGACCTGGCTTCAGATTAGTGATCAGCGGCGCGTGACCCAGAGCGATACCAAGATCACCCAGTGCACCGTGCGCAATCACCATCTCGACCAGACCGGAAAAGATTTCTCCTTCCGCGCTGACGATATCGCAATGGACTGTCATAGCCATCTGATTGCCTCAACCTAAATTAGCGCCCGTTGCCGGGCGCCGGGATTACAGTTTCTTGGCTTTCTCGATCGCTTCTTCGATGCCGCCAACCATGTAGAACGCTTGTTCTGGCAGGTGGTCGTAGTCACCGTTGAGGATGCCTTTGAAGCCAGCAATGGTGTCTTTCAGGGAAACGTATTTACCCGATGCACCGGTGAAGACTTCAGCCACGAAGAACGGCTGCGACAAGAAACGCTGGATCTTACGAGCACGGTTTACCAACTGCTTGTCGGCTTCCGACAGCTCGTCCATACCCAGGATCGCAATGATGTCCTTCAGTTCTTTGTAACGCTGCAGAACGTACTGAACGCCGCGAGCGGTGTCGTAGTGGTCCTGGCCGATTACGTTCGGGTCCAGCTGGCGCGAAGTCGAGTCGAGTGGATCGACCGCTGGGTAGATACCCAGGGAAGCGATGTCACGGGACAGAACGACGGTAGCGTCCAAGTGGGCGAAGGTGGTCGCTGGCGACGGGTCGGTCAAGTCGTCCGCAGGTACGTATACCGCCTGGATCGAAGTGATCGAACCTTCCTTGGTCGAAGTGATACGTTCTTGCAGAACGCCCATCTCTTCAGCCAGGGTCGGCTGGTAACCTACTGCGGAAGGCATACGGCCCAGCAGTGCGGATACTTCAGTACCGGCCAGGGTGTAACGATAGATGTTGTCGACGAACAGCAGAACGTCGTTACCTTCGTCACGGAACTTCTCGGCCATGGTCAGGCCGGTCAGAGCTACGCGCAGACGGTTACCCGGCGGCTCGTTCATCTGACCGTAAACCAGTGCCACTTTGTCCAGAACGTTGGAATCCTTCATCTCGTGGTAGAAGTCGTTACCCTCACGAGTACGCTCACCCACACCGGCGAACACGGAATAACCGCTGTGCTCGATGGCGATGTTACGGATCAGTTCCATCATGTTTACGGTTTTGCCTACACCGGCACCACCGAACAGACCGACTTTACCGCCTTTGGCGAACGGGCAAACCAGGTCGATAACCTTGATGCCGGTTTCCAGCAGGTCGTTGCCGCCTGCCTGTTCAGCGAACGAAGGCGCTGGACGGTGAATGCCCCAACGCTCTTCAGTGGCGATAGGGCCAGCTTCGTCGATCGGGTTGCCCAGAACGTCCATGATCCGGCCCAGGGTTGCTTTACCAACCGGTACGGAGATGGCTGCGCCAGAGTCGGTAACTTCCAGACCGCGCTTCAAGCCTTCGGTGGAGCCCATCGCAATGGTACGAACCACGCCGTCGCCCAGCTGCTGCTGAACTTCCAGGGTGGTTTCAGCCGCGCTCACTACTTTCAGCGCGTTGTAGATGCTCGGTACGCTGTCGCGTGGAAATTCCACGTCGATAACGGCGCCGATGATTTGAACGATACGTCCGCTACTCATAGCTGGATCCTCTGAATATTTGAACCGTTAAACCGCGGCAGCGCCGCCGACGATTTCCGAGATCTCTTGGGTGATCGCAGCCTGACGCGCCTTGTTGTAGACCAGCTGCAAATCGCTGATCAAATCACCGGCGTTGTCGGTAGCGTTCTTCATCGCGATCATCCGCGCAGCTTGTTCAGCCGCGTTGTTCTCGACCACCGCCTGGTAGACCTGCGACTCAACGTAGCGGACCATCAAGCCGTCAAGCAGCTCTTTGGCATCCGGTTCGTAGAGATAGTCCCAGTGGTGCTTGAGTTCTTGATCCGGGGTTGCCACCAGTGGAATCAACTGCTCCACGGTAGGCTGTTGCGTCATGGTGTTGATGAACTTGTTGGACACCACGGACAGGCGGTCAATACGGCCGTCCAGGTAGGCATCCAGCATCACCTTGACGCTGCCGATCAGATCATTGATCGACGGCTCTTCACCCAGGTGGCTGATAGCTGCAACGACGTTACCGCCGAAGTTGCGGAAAAAGGCCGCACCCTTGCTACCAACGACACACAGATCGATCTCGACGCCGTTTTCGCGGTTTACCGCCATGTCCTTGACCAGGGCCTTGAACAGGTTGGTGTTCAAGCCGCCGCACAGACCACGGTCACTGCTCACTACGACATAACCAACACGCTTGATTTCGCGGTCGATCATGAACGGGTGGCGGTATTCCGGGTTGGCGTTGGCCAGATGCCCAATTACCTGGCGGATACGCTCCGCATAAGGACGGCTAGCAGCCATGCGCATTTGTGCCTTGCGCATTTTGCTGACCGCCACTTTTTCCATGGCGCTGGTAATCTTTTGCGTGCTTTTGATGCTCGCAATCTTACTGCGAATCTCTTTTGCGCCTGCCATGTAACACCTATCAGGTTAGCAAGCGGGAGCCTTGCGGCTCCCGCTGCGGCTTACCAGGTTTGGGTGGCCTTGAACTTCTCGATACCGGCTTTCATGCCAGCGTCGATTTCGTCATTGAAGTCACCTTTCACGTTGATCTTCGCCATCAAATCGGCGTGATCGCGGTTGAAGAAAGCAATCAGCGCTTGCTCGAAGCTGCCGATTTTGGCGATTTCAACGTCAGTCAGGAACCCACGCTCAGCGGCATACAGCGACAGCGCCATGTCAGCGATCGACATTGGTGCGTATTGCTTCTGCTTCATCAGCTCGGTAACGCGCTGACCATGCTCAAGTTGCTTACGGGTCGCTTCGTCCAGGTCAGAAGCGAACTGGGCGAATGCCGCCAGTTCACGGTACTGAGCCAGAGCGGTACGGATACCACCGGAGAGCTTCTTGATGATCTTGGTCTGAGCGGCACCACCCACACGGGATACCGAAACACCGGCGTTCACTGCAGGACGGATGCCCGAGTTGAACATGGCCGATTCCAGGAAGATCTGACCGTCGGTGATGGAAATCACGTTGGTCGGAACGAACGCGGAAACGTCGCCAGCCTGGGTTTCGATGATCGGCAGTGCGGTCAGGGAACCGGTTTTGCCGGTCACTGCGCCGTTGGTGAACTTCTCTACGTATTCTTCCGAAACGCGGGATGCGCGCTCCAGCAGACGGGAGTGGAGATAGAACACGTCGCCTGGGTAGGCTTCACGGCCTGGTGGACGGCGCAGCAGCAGGGAAATCTGGCGGTAAGCCACTGCTTGCTTGGACAGATCGTCATAAACGATCAGCGCGTCTTCACCGCGGTCGCGGAAGAATTCACCCATGGTGCAACCGGAGTACGGTGCCAGGAATTGCAGCGCAGGAGATTCCGAAGCACTGGCAGCCACGATGATCGTGTTGGCCAGGGCGCCGTTTTCTTCCAGCTTGCGAACCACGTTGGCGATGGTCGATTGCTTCTGACCGATCGCTACGTAGACGCAGAAAATGCCGCTGTTCTTCTGGTTGATGATCGCGTCGATCGCCAGAGCGGTTTTACCGATCTGACGGTCACCGATGATCAGCTCACGCTGGCCACGGCCGACAGGGATCATGGCATCGACAGCCTTGTAGCCAGTCTGTACAGGCTGGTCTACCGACTTACGCCAGATCACGCCTGGAGCAACTTTCTCGACCGCGTCGGTCTCGGTGTTGCCCAGTGGACCTTTACCGTCAACAGGATTACCCAGTGCGTCGACAACGCGACCCAGCAGTTCCTTACCAACCGGAACTTCCAGGATGCGGCCAGTGCACTTGGCGCTCATGCCTTCAGCCAGAGACTGGTATGCGCCCAATACAACGGCACCTACGGAGTCTTGCTCCAGGTTGAGTGCCATACCGAAGACGCCGCCCGGAAACTCGATCATCTCGCCGTACATTACGTCGGCCAGACCGTGAATCCGCACGATACCGTCAGATACGCTGACGACAGTGCCTTCGTTACGGGCTTGGGAGGTCACATCGAGCTTGTCGATGCGGCCCTTGATAATTTCACTTATTTCGGAAGGATTGAGTTGCTGCATTGCTCTGCTGCCCCTTCAAACTCAAGATTTCAATGCTTCGGCAAGTTTCGCGATTTTGCCGCGAATCGAGCCATCGATAACCAGGTCGCCGGCGCGGATGACAACGCCCCCAATAAGGGATTTGTCTTCCTCGACTTGCAGGCGCACTTCCCGGTTGAGTCGTGCACTGAGAACCTTGGCGAGTTTGTCTTGCTGTTCTTGGTTCAATGCAAAAGCACTGGTCACTTCTACGTCTACCGATTTCTCTTGTTCGGCCTTGTACAGGTCAAACAGAGCGGCGATCTCCGGCAACAGCAGGAGACGTTCGTTTTCGGCAACGACGTTGATGAAGTTCTGTGCCTTGGCATCAAACTTGTCGCCGCACACGTCAATGAACGTGGCGGCCTTTTCTGCGCTCGTCAGTCGCGGGGCCTTGAGCACGCGCTGCATGGTGTCGTCTTGCGACACCGCTGCTGCCAGGCCGAGCATGGCTGACCAATTGGCCAGTTGCTGGTGGGCCTGAGCGTGCTCGAAGGCCGCCTTAGCGTAAGGTCGGGCCAACGTGGTCAGTTCTGCCATGATCGCCCTCGCTTAGATTTCAGCAGCCAGTTGGTTAACCAGCTCTGCGTGCGCGTTTTGATCGATTGTGGCACCCAGGATCTTCGCAGCACCGCCAACGGCCAGGCTACCCACTTGGGCGCGCAGCGCGTCTTTGACGCTGTTCAGTTCCTGTTCGATCTCGGCCTGAGCCTGAGCCTTCACACGGTCAGCTTCGACGCGAGCCTGTTCACGGGCTTCGTCGACAATCTGGGTACCGCGTTTCTTGGCTTGCTCGATGATTTCAGCTGCCTGAGCTTTCGCTTCGCGCAGTTGCTGACCCGCTTTCTCTTGGGCCAACTCCAGGTCGCGAGCTGCTCGGCTGGCAGCGTCCAGACCATCAGCGATCTTCTTTTGACGTTCATGCAGAGCCGTGATGACCGGAGGCCATACGAACTTCATGCAGAACAATACAAAAATCAGGAACGCAACGGACTGGCCAATCAGGGTCGCATTAATGTTCACGCCAACACCTCGCAGTTACGTTGTCCATCACACCAAATTACCCGGAAGATCCGAGTAATTAGCCAGCGATCTGACCAACGAACGGGTTCGCAAAGGTGAAGAACAGCGCGATACCAACACCGATCATGGTTACGGCGTCGAGCAGACCGGCAACGATGAACATTTTAACTTGCAGCATTGGAACCATTTCTGGCTGACGCGCTGCGCCTTCCAGGAACTTGCCGCCCAGCAGGCCGAAACCAATTGCGGTACCCAGTGCGCCCAGGCCGATCAACAGTGCAACAGCGATAGCGGTTAGACCAACTACAGTTTCCATCTTTCCTCCCGACTTTTACGTCGTATGGTTTAGGTTTTTTAGATTAAAGCGGTAAAACAAATCGTTTCAGATGCCCCGTGAGGAGCCCCTTCCCGTTTTACCGGGAAGGACATCAGACTAGTCGAGACTGGTCTTAATGGTTTTCTTCGTGTGCCATCGACAGGTAGACGATGGTCAGCATCATGAAGATGAACGCCTGCAGGGTGATGATCAGGATGTGGAACACAGCCCACGCCCACTGCAGAACAACGCCCAGGCCACTAAGCCAGAGCAGACCGCTGCCGAACATCACAGCAATCAGAATGAACACCAGCTCGCCGGCATACATGTTGCCGAACAGACGCAGAGCCAGGGAGATCGGCTTGGCGATCAGGGTCACGAACTCCAGCAGGAAGTTCACCGGGATCAGCAATGCCTGAACAAAGATGTTCTTGCTGCCGAACGGGTGCAGGGTCAGTTCGCCGATGAAGCCGCCGATGCCCTTGACCTTGATGCTGTAGAAAATGATCAGTGCGAAAACCGACAGCGCCATGCCCAGAGTCGCGTTCGGGTCGGTAGTCGACACGGCGCGGAACGGGATGTGTGCATCGCCAGAGATCAGGATGGCCAGCTGAGGAATCCAGTCGACCGGTATCAGGTCGACGGCGTTCATCAGGAACACCCAGACGAAGATGGTCAGTGCCAGCGGTGCGATCACCGGGCTACGGCCATGGAAGCTGTCTTTCACGCTGCCATCGACGAATTCGACCAAAACTTCAACGAAGTTCTGCAAAGCACCTGGTTGACCGGAAGTCGCCTTCTTTGCCGCCATGCGGAAAAGGAGAACGAAGAACAGACCCAATGCGACCGACCAGCCGAGAGTATCGACGTGGAAAGCCCAGAAGCCCATTTCTTTGGCTTCTGCTGCGGTGTGGGCAAAGCCCCAGCCGCCGGTAGGGTGCTGACCGAAGGTCAGGTTCTGCAAGTGGTGCTGGATATAGCCCGAAGCGGTTGTTTCTGCCATGGTTGCCTCAAACGCCCTAAGGTCTCGAAAGTCTTGTTCTCATCAGCAGGGGAGCGAACCAGCTGACCGACTGAGTCAGCACGAAGACACCGAATACTGCAATCGGCGCCAGTGGCTTCACACCTGCAAACACCAGTGCAAACAGCACTGCCGTCAAAATCAGTTTCCCCGCCTCGCCGGCATAAAACGACCGGACGATGGACTGGGCTGCTCGGGCGCCGGAAAACCGAAATGCCCTGTGAGCGAAATAAACATTGGGCAGCAAGGCTATCAGGCCTCCGCAAAGTCCCGAGTATCCGGCAACGACTCCGTGCCATTGCCAGAGCGCCAGAGCGGCAATGAGCAAGACGACGAATTGAGCCATTAACACCGGAAAAACCGCCAGGCGATGGAAAGGCAAGCGGTTTGGCGTGCGGGTTTCCATCACTATTGCTCTCCAATGGTCGGCTGCCGAAATTCAATAACTTGGCATAATTTGTGCCGACAAAATGCGCGCAGAGTATAGGGGCGGTTCTGCCCCTATTCAACTGTCAGGTAGTGATTTCCGACTGCGCGCTACATGAGGAAATGTTTCAGCGTATATGTGCAAGTACGCCTTGAAGCTCATCCAGTGAGTTATAACCGATCACCAACTGTCCCTTTCCCTTCTTCCCGTGGCGAATCTGCACCGCAGAGCCTAGGCGCTCGGCCAGGCGCTGTTCCAGGCGAGCGATATCCGGGTCCGGTTTAGCCGGTTCCACAGGCTCCGGTTTACCACTCAACCACTGGCGAACCAGTGCTTCAGTTTGGCGCACAGTCAGCCCGCGTGCGACAACATGTCGCGCCCCTTCGACCTGTTGATTATCCGGCAGACCGAGCAATGCACGGGCATGGCCCATTTCCAGGTCGCCGTGGGACAACATGGTCTTGATGACTTCCGGTAGCGAGATCAGGCGCAACAGGTTGGCCACGGTCACCCGCGACTTGCCCACAGCTTCGGCCACTTGTTGCTGGGTCAGCTGGAATTCCTGCTGCAAACGCTGCAAGGCGACCGCTTCTTCGATCGGATTGAGGTCTTCGCGCTGAATGTTCTCGATCAGTGCAATGGCAATGGCGGTTTCATCCGGCACATCGCGGACCATGGCCGGAATGGTTTCCTGGCCGGCTTGCTGACTGGCGCGCCAGCGGCGTTCACCGGCAATGATTTCAAAGCGGCCACCGCCAATCGGACGAACCACGATCGGTTGCATCACGCCCTGGGCCTTGATCGACAGCGCCAGCTCTTCGAGGGCCTGAGGATCCATATCGCGACGCGGCTGGTATTTGCCGCGCTGGAGCAGGTCCAGCGGCAAGTGTTGCAGCTCACGGTGATCGGCTTGCGCCGCTTGTTCTTCCAGCGAGCTGACGGTCGGACCACTCAGCAGTGCATCCAGTCCACGTCCGAGACCTCGTTTCTTGACGGCCATGGGGATTCCTTAAGTTGCCTGAGCAGCGGCAATGCGTGAGTTTTTGCGCTGACGACGAACCATTTCGCCCGCCAGAGCCAGATAGGCAACGGCGCCGCGCGATGCTTTGTCGTAAGCCAGCGCCGGCATGCCGTAGCTTGGCGCTTCGGCCAGACGGATGTTGCGTGGGATAACCGTATCGTAGAGTTGATCGCCGAAGTGTTCTTTCAGCTGCGCCGAGACATCGTTCATCAGGCTCAGGCGCGGGTCGTACATAGTCCGCAACAGGCCTTCGATCTTGAGGTTCGGGTTGAGCAATTCAGCGATGCGCTTGATGTTATCCACAAGGTCACTCAGACCTTCGAGTGCAAAATACTCGCACTGCATGGGGATAATTACGCCATCGGCGGCCACCAGTGCGTTCAATGTCAGCATCGACAGCGACGGCGGGCAGTCGATCAAAATGTAATCGTAGTTTTCACGGATCGGCGCCAGCGCACTGCGCAGGCGGCTTTCCTTCATCTGCATTTCCAGCAGAACCACTTCCGCGGCCGTCAGGTCACGGTTGGCCGGCAACAACTGGTAACCACCATGCTCGGAGTAGTGCATGGCCTGGGCCAGGTCGCATTCACCGATCAACAGGTCGTAGACCGAGTTTTCCAGGCCGTGTTTATCCACACCGCTACCCATGGTGGCGTTGCCCTGTGGATCGAGATCGATCAACAACACCCGGCGCTTGGTGGCGACGAGGGATGCTGCGAGGTTGATGCAGGTAGTGGTCTTGCCCACACCACCTTTCTGGTTCGCTATCGCGAATACCTTAGCCATTCTTGCTTGTGTTCCCAATCATGCCGTGCGGCGCAGTATCAGCAGATGGCGTTGGCCTTGGCAACCGGGTACGGCCAGGGCGTGTTCGCTATCGAGGTGGAAGTCTGCCGGCAATGCTACCAGCTCATCGGCGGGATGAACGCCCTTCATTGCCAGCCAGCGTGTATCGGTATCGCCCAGGTGGCGAGTCCAGTTGGTGAAGTTCTCCATGCTGCTGAAGGCCCGGGAGATGATCCCGTTGAAAGGCTGTGCAGGCTGGAAGGTTTCCACGCGACTGTGGATAACTTGCAGGTTATCCAGTTTGAGTTCGAGTTTGACCTGGGTCAGGAAGCGGGTTTTCTTGCCGTTGCTGTCCAGGCAGGTCACTTGCGACTCCGGAAACAGGATAGCCAACGGGATGCCAGGCATGCCGCCGCCGCTGCCGACATCCAGCCAACGTCCATTTTCGATGAACGACATCACACTCAGGCTATCGAGCAAATGCCGGGAAACCATTTCATCGGGATCACGCACGGCGGTCAGGTTGTAGGCCTTGTTCCATTTGATCAACAGGGCCAGGTAACCCAGCAGCTGCGCATGCTGGGATTCTGTCAGCGTGACACCAAGCTGGCGGGCACCTGTGGATAACTCATCTGCGTGTTGCGAAGTGACCAACGAACTCAAGCGCTTTGCTCCAACTGACGGCCCGCGCCGCGTTTTTTCAAATGAATCATCAACAGCGAAATGGCTGCCGGCGTAACCCCCGGGATACGCGACGCCTGGCCCAATGTCTCTGGACGGGTCGCACCGAGCTTGCTCTGGATCTCCTTGGAGAGACCGGAAATGTTGGTGTAATCGATATCCACAGGTAGTTTCGTGTCTTCACTTGCGCGCAGACGGGCAATTTCATCCTGTTGACGATCGATGTAGCCGGCGTACTTGGTCTTGATTTCCACCTGTTCGGCGACCTGTGGATCTTCTGCGCCACCGCCAGTGACTGAGATCAGACCAGCGTAGTCGATTTCCGGACGGCTCAAGAGGTTGAGCAAGTTGTATTCGTGAGTCAGCGGCGTGCCGAATTTTTCGGCAATCGCATCGCCCTGCTCGGTGCCCGGGCGTACCCAAGTGCTTTTCAGACGCTGTTCTTCCAGCTCGATGCTTTCGCGTTTTTTGCAGAAAGCCGCCCAGCGCAAGTCATCCACCAGACCCAGTTCGCGACCTTTTTCGGTCAAGCGCAGGTCGGCGTTGTCTTCGCGCAGGATCAAACGGTATTCGGCACGGGACGTGAACATCCGGTACGGCTCTTGGGTACCCAAGGTAATCAGGTCGTCTACCAACACCCCGATATACGCTTCATCGCGACGCGGACACCAGGCGTCTTTGCCCTGTGCACGCAGCGCGGCGTTGGTTCCGGCCAGCAAACCCTGAGCGCCGGCTTCTTCGTAACCAGTGGTGCCGTTGATTTGCCCGGCGAAGAACAGACCGCCGATGACTTTGGTTTCCAGACTGTATTTCAGGTCACGCGGGTCGAAATAGTCATACTCGATGGCGTAGCCCGGACGCACGATGTGTGCGTTTTCCATGCCGCGGATCGATTGCACGATCTGCAATTGCACGTCGAACGGCAAGCTTGTGGATATCCCGTTCGGATACAGCTCATGGGTGGTCAAACCTTCGGGTTCGATAAACACCTGATGGCTTTCCTTGTCGGCGAAGCGATGGATCTTGTCTTCGATCGACGGGCAATAACGCGGGCCGATGCCTTCGATCTCACCGGCAGCGGAATACATCGGCGAACGGTCGAGGTTCGCGGCAATGATTTCGTGGGTGCGGGCATTCGTGTGGGTAATCCAGCAACTGACCTGCTGTGGATGTTGTTCCTTGCTGCCCATGAACGACATCACCGGAATCGGTGTATCGCCCGGTTGTTCGGCCATCACCGAGAAATCCACAGACCGGCCGTCGATACGCGGCGGAGTACCGGTTTTCAAACGACCGACACGCAATGGCAGTTCACGCAGACGGTGAGCCAGAGCGATGGAGGGTGGATCACCGGCACGACCGCCGGAAAAATTCTGCAAACCGATGTGGATAAGTCCACCGAGGAACGTTCCGGTGGTCAACACCACAGAGTCGGCGAAGAAACGCAGGCCCATTTGGGTGACAACACCACGGACTTGTTCCTGCTCGACGATCAGATCGTCAGCGGCCTGTTGAAATATCCACAGGTTCGGCTGGTTTTCCAGGATTTCGCGGACAGCCGCCTTGTACAGAACCCGGTCTGCCTGAGCACGGGTTGCGCGCACGGCCGGGCCTTTACGGCTGTTCAACACGCGAAACTGGATGCCGCCTTTATCGGTAGCCATGGCCATCGCGCCGCCGAGGGCATCGATTTCCTTGACCAGGTGGCTTTTGCCAATCCCGCCAATGGCCGGGTTGCAACTCATGGCACCGAGGGTTTCCACGTTATGCGTCAGCAACAGGGTTTTGACCCCCATACGTGCTGAGGCCAGTGCTGCCTCGGTACCGGCATGACCGCCGCCGATGACGATCACTTCAAAACGGGAAGGGAAATCCACCACGCACCTCGTGCCTGCTTAAGTAGGTAATTCAGGAATAGTTTGAGCTCAGGTTTTTGGACCTGGTCGACAAGTATAGGGACTTCGCCCTTCCTAAAGAACCCTTTGAACAAAATTTAACCAGCTGTGGAGAAGTCGAGGTTATAGAAATTAAAAAGAGAGAAATTTATTAAATCTTTGTTTTTATGTTTATTTCTACTGAACGACATTTCTGTGGATAGATTGCTACAGGCCTTTATTATCAATATGTACAGAGATTCAAAACCCTGTGATCATGTGCCACGGAGACCCTTGGATAAACGGTGTAAGCCTGTGGATTAAAGTGCTGGTTATCCACAGAGGGGTTTATCTGCAGTTTTCAGGCCCTGTTATCAACTGCCCTTAGGCGCGGTTATTCACAGGGCTTAATCCACAGAAATCTGCCTCTACGAGCAAATCGCGGACACACAAATGCCGCTCAAGCAGAAAGAATCCGCTCAGCACTCGGTGATGTTCAGGAAAAAGAAACAACAGACAGGCACGAACGGCCTGTCTGTGGACAACGAGAGGGGTTATTTACCGATGCAGAAACTGGAAAAGATGCGACCCAACAGGTCATCGGAACTGAACGCGCCGGTGATTTCCCCGAGTGACTGCTGTGCCTGACGCAAATCTTCGGCGAGCAGCTCACCAGCACCGGCCAATGTCAGCTGCGCGCGGCCGTGTTCGAGCGCGGCACTGGCATGACCCAGCGCCTCAAGATGCCGTCGACGGGCACTGAAACTGCTTTCTGACGTCTGCTCATAACCCATGCAAGCCTTGAGGTGATCGCGTAGCAGATCCAGGCCTTCGCCGGCGGATTTCGCACTGAGGCTGATGGTGACATGTCCATCCTCACTGACCTCCAGTGCAATGGCTTCACCGGTCAGATCTGCCTTGTTGCGGATCAGGGTTACCTTCGCCGGGTCAGGACGGGTTTCGAGGAACTCCGGCCACAAAGCGAAGGGATCGAGCGCTTCAGGAGCAGTGGCGTCCACCACCAACAGCACGCGATCGGCCTCGCCAATGGCTTTCAAAGCGCGTTCGACGCCGATCTTTTCCACATGATCGTCGGTATCTCGCAAACCCGCGGTGTCGACCACGTGTAGCGGCATGCCATCGATGTGGATATGTTCGCGAAGCACGTCTCGGGTGGTCCCGGCGATCTCGGTCACGATTGCTGCTTCGCGACCTGCCAGCGCATTGAGCAAGCTGGACTTGCCGGCGTTCGGACGGCCGGCAATCACCACCGTCATTCCATCGCGCAACAGCGCACCCTGTCCGGCCTCTCGCATCACGGTGGATAACTCGTCGCGCGCTTTATCGAGCATGGTCAAGACATGGCCATCGGCGAGGAAGTCGATTTCCTCTTCCGGGAAGTCGATCGCGGCTTCGACATAAATCCGCAGACCAATCAGTTGCTCGGTGAGGTTATGCACACGCGTGGAAAATGCACCTTGCAAAGAACGCAGGGCATTTCGGGCAGCCTGTGCAGAACTGGCTTCAATCAAGTCAGCGATGGCTTCGGCCTGCGCCAGGTCGAGTTTGTCGTTGAGGAATGCGCGCTCGCTGAATTCTCCTGGTCGGGCCAGTCGGCAGCCCAGTTCCAGGCAACGCTGGAGCAACATATCCAGAACAATCGGCCCGCCATGTCCCTGCAGTTCCAGGACATCTTCACCGGTAAACGAATTCGGTCCCGGAAAATACAGGGCGATTCCCTGGTCCAGTACCTCGTCGTTTTCACTTAGAAACGGGCCGTAATGAGCGAATCGCGGCTTAAGATCGCGACCGCAGAAGGCCTTGGCAGCTGCTCCCGCCAACGGCCCGGAAATACGAACGATGCCAACCCCACCACGACCTTGAGCGGTGGCGACGGCGGCGATGGTTTCACGCGAAGCGTTCATAAACCGGTATCCAGACAAAAGTGACAGATAGCAAAACGCCCCACTAGGGGGCGTTTTGAGTGGTTATCCACAGAGTAAGTTACGCCTCGGCTTTTTTGGTAGCCGCTTCGATCTTACGCGTGATGTACCACTGTTGGGCGATGGACAACACGTTGTTCACAACCCAGTACAGAACCAGGCCCGCCGGGAACCACAGGAAGAAGAAGGTGAAGATGATTGGCATCATTTTCATGACCTTCGCCTGCATCGGATCCGGAGGCGTCGGGTTCAACTGCTGCTGGATGAACATGGTTGCGCCCATGATGATCGGCAGAATGAAGAACGGATCCTTGATCGACAGGTCAGTAATCCACAGCATGAACGGCGCCTGGCGCATTTCAACGCTTTCCAGCAGAACCCAGTACAACGACAGGAAAACCGGCATCTGCACGAGGATTGGCAAGCAACCACCCAGCGGATTGATCTTCTCTTTCTTGTACAGCTCCATCATGGCTTGCGACATTTTCTGCCGGTCGTCGCCATGTTGCTCTTTCAGCGCGGCCAGTTTCGGTGCCACTGCACGCATGCGCGCCATGGATTTGTAGCTGGCAGCCGACAGTGGGAAGAAAATCCCTTTGATCAGCATGGTCAGGAAGATGATCGACCAGCCCCAGTTACCGACCAGCGCGTGGATATGTTGCAGCAGCCAGAAGATTGGTTGAGCGATGAACCACAGAATGCCGTAGTCGACAGTCAGTTCCAGGCCTGGGGACAACTCTTTCAGCACAGCCTGGCTTTTCGGACCGGCGTACAGAATGGCGCTGGTTTCAGCTTTGGCACCCGGTGCAACGGTCAGCGAAGGACCGGTGTAGCCGATGATGTAGTTGCCTTTGCTGTCTTTACGGGTCTGGACGATGTTGTTTTCGCCCTTCGCCGGAATCCACGCAGTCACGAAGTAGTGTTGCAACCATGCAACCCAACCGCCGGTGACGGTTTCTTTCAGCTGCGCCTTGTCCATGTCCTTCATGGACACTTTCTTGTACGGCTCGGAACTTGTCCACAGGGCGGCGCCCAGGTAAGTCGCAGTGCCGGTGGCTGTGCTGGAAGACGGATCGGAGCTGGCGTCACGCTTCAGTTGCGCGAACATTGCGCCGGACCAAGGCTGTGCACTCTGGTTGTCGATCAGGTAGGAAACGGTTACGTCGTACAGGCCGCGTTTCAGGGTGAAACGCTTGATGTAGTTGACGCCGTCCTTGCTGAACTTCAGGTCTACGACCAATTGGTCCTGACCATCAGCCAGTTGATAAATCTTCTTCTCGGCGGAGTAAACCGGACGACCGGCAGGACTTGCGTCCGGACCGTTGCTGCCGATCAGGCCGCTTTGTGCCAGATAAGTCCGTTCGTTGCCGTTATCGAACAGCTGGAAAGGAATTTCCGGATGGTCCTGGCGACGTGGATACAGCGGCAATTTCAGCTGCGCAACATCACCACCTTGTGGGTCGACAGCCAGATCGAGCACATCCGTTTTGATCTGGATGAGATCGGTACTTGCGGCTACCGGAGTTTCGGCAGGGGCGCTGGTATCGTTTGCGGCGTGCGGAATGTCGTCACTGACGGACGCTTTATTGCCAGTTGCCGTATCCGGGAGGCCCGGTGCGGTAGTACTGGAAGCAACATTCTGAGTCGGCAGGGCAGCCTGGCCATAGTCCTGGTTCCATTTAAGAACCATAACGTAGGACACGATTGCCAGGGCGACGATCAGGATCGTGCGTTTGATATCCATGATTACTCGGCCATCGAAGAAGAACGGGAGGTAGGGATAGGTGGAACCGGGTCATAACCACCGGGATTCCACGGATGACAGCGACCTAAACGACGAAAGGTCAGCCAGCCACCGCGAAGAAGGCCATGATTTTCAATGGCTTCTAACGCGTAGCAGGAACAACTGGGGTAGAAACGACAGTGACTGGCCATCAGGGGACTAATGGCATAGCGATAAAACTGGATCGGAACGAGTGCCAGTTTACGCATCTGGACTGTCTACCCCTACAGTTTCGGTTTTGACTGCTGGTACCGGCGTGCTGCGTGCCAGACGCTTCCAGAGTTTGCCGAAATGCTGAATCAATTCGGGGTTTTCTACGTCACCTAAACCTTTGCGCGCGACGATAACGATGTCCCATCCGACCAGTAGATCCTGGTTCAGGCGAAACGATTCGCGCATCAGACGTTTGAGGCGATTGCGCTCGACGGAGAGCTTTACGCTCTTTTTCCCGATAACCAGCCCGAGACGGGGGTGATCGAGATCGTTGTTGCGCGCAAGGAGCAGGAGATTTTTCCCCGGAACCTTGCCGGTAGGGGAGTCAAAGACTGCCTTGAAATGCCGGGGAGTAAGCAGACGCTTTTCCCGACTGAAGTCCTGACTCACCTCCAGTGCCGGATTATCAAACTGCCAGACGCGCACGACCTTTGGCGCGACGACGCGACAGGACGGCACGACCGTTCTTGGTAGCCATGCGAGCACGGAAACCGTGGGTACGAGCGCGTTTGATAGTGCTTGGTTGGAAAGTACGTTTCATTGTCGTGTTACCTGGTTCGTCCACAACGGGCCGGAATGGCCCCCGTTTTAAGAGACCGGGGATTCTAGAGAAAGCAAGCCTCTAGGTCAATTTCCAACCAACGTTTCCTTATAAATAGATCTCGGGAGCTTTGGTCGGTACCGATCCAGCGCTAAACATAAAAATAAAGAAGGAGAGTATTTAAAGCTTTTCTGTAAAGCTTATAAAAGCTTAGGCAGCGATTATCTGTGGATAACTACGTTAAGGCCTTGTTATCCGTGGTGTACAGAGAATGACAACTACAGTGGAAAACCGTGTTCAGCCTGTGCCGTGCTGTCGGATAACCTGTGCGTGAAAGTGCTATTTATCCACAGGCGTGTTACCCACAGAGTTTCACCCCCACTTGTGCAACGAGCTTAGACCCTGTTATCCACAGAGCTTATGCACAGACCATTGGTCGTCTTTTTTGCGTATAAATCGTTGATTCTTCTTGTTCGATGGACCACCTACGTGTGGATAAGTCGGCGTCTGGTCGCTACAATGGCCGCTTGTTTTTGCCTCACCGGCTTTCAACTTAGGGGATATCCGTGTCAGTGGAACTTTGGCAGCAGTGCGTGGAGCTTCTGCGCGATGAGCTGCCTGCCCAACAATTCAACACTTGGATCCGTCCACTACAGGTCGAAGCCGAAGGCGACGAGTTGCGTGTCTATGCGCCCAATCGGTTTGTCCTGGACTGGGTCAACGAGAAATACCTCGGTCGCGTGATGGAGCTGCTGGACGAGCACGGCAATGGCATGGCGCCCGCGCTTTCCTTATTAATAGGCAGCAAACGTAGTTCGGCGCCGCGTGCAGCACCGAATGCTCCGCTAGCCGCAGCTGCGTCCCAGGCTCAGGCCGCGTCCGCACCTGTCAGCGCACCGCCCCCGGCTCCAGCGCCAGCCAAGCGTGCAACGCAAAAAGTCGCCGAAGTCACCGAGGAAGAACCTTCCCGTGACAGCTTCGACCCGATGGCCGGCGCCAGTTCGCAACAGGCACCGGTTCGCTCCGAACAACGCACCGTGCAGGTTGAAGGCGCGCTCAAGCACACCAGCTACCTGAACCGTACCTTCACCTTCGAAAACTTCGTTGAAGGTAAGTCCAACCAATTGGCCCGGGCTGCAGCCTGGCAGGTGGCGGATAATCCTAAACACGGTTACAACCCGTTGTTCCTTTATGGCGGCGTTGGTCTGGGTAAAACCCACTTGATGCATGCTGTGGGTAACCATCTATTAAAGAAGAACCCGAATGCCAAGGTTGTGTACCTGCATTCCGAGCGCTTCGTGGCGGACATGGTCAAGGCTCTGCAGCTGAACGCGATCAACGAGTTCAAGCGTTTCTACCGTTCGGTGGATGCTTTGCTGATCGATGACATTCAATTCTTCGCCCGCAAAGAGCGTTCCCAGGAAGAGTTCTTCCACACCTTCAACGCCCTGCTTGAAGGTGGCCAGCAGGTCATTCTCACCAGTGACCGCTACCCGAAAGAAATCGAGGGCCTTGAAGAGCGCCTGAAATCCCGCTTCGGCTGGGGCCTGACGGTTGCCGTCGAGCCGCCGGAGCTGGAAACCCGTGTGGCGATCTTGATGAAGAAGGCCGACCAGGCCAAAGTCGAACTGCCTCACGATGCCGCGTTCTTCATTGCCCAGCGCATTCGCTCCAACGTCCGCGAGCTGGAAGGTGCGCTGAAACGCGTGATCGCTCACTCGCACTTCATGGGGCGCGATATCACCATCGAGTTGATTCGCGAATCCCTGAAGGACCTGTTGGCGCTCCAGGACAAACTGGTCTCTGTGGATAACATTCAGCGCACCGTCGCCGAGTATTACAAGATCAAGATTTCCGATTTGCTGTCCAAACGCCGTTCGCGTTCGGTCGCCCGTCCGCGTCAGGTTGCCATGGCGTTGTCCAAGGAACTGACTAACCACAGCCTGCCGGAAATCGGCGATGTGTTTGGCGGACGTGACCACACGACGGTTTTGCACGCCTGCCGCAAGATCAATGAACTTAAGGAATCCGACGCGGACATCCGCGAGGACTACAAGAACCTGCTGCGTACACTGACCACTTGATGAACACCAGCGCAGCTTATTAAGGCAAGGGACTAGACCATGCATTTCACCATTCAACGCGAAGCCCTGTTGAAACCCCTGCAACTGGTCGCAGGCGTCGTCGAACGCCGACAGACCTTGCCGGTGCTCTCCAACGTGCTGTTGGTTGTCGAAGGCCAGCAACTGTCGCTGACCGGTACTGACCTGGAAGTCGAGCTGGTCGGTCGTGTTCAACTCGAAGAGCCTGCTGAAACCGGCTCCATCACTGTGCCTGCGCGCAAGCTGATGGATATCTGCAAAAGCCTGCCGAACGATGCGTTGATCGACATCAAGGTTGACGAGCAGAAGCTCGTGGTGAAGGCCGGGCGCAGCCGCTTCACGCTGTCGACTCTGCCAGCCAACGATTTCCCGACTGTTGAAGAAGGCCCGGGCTCGCTGACCTGCAGCCTGGAGCAAAGCAAGCTGCGTCGCCTGATCGAGCGCACCAGTTTCGCCATGGCTCAACAGGACGTGCGTTACTACCTCAATGGCATGCTGCTGGAAGTGTCGGCCGGCATCATTCGCGCCGTGGCCACTGACGGTCACCGTCTGGCGATGTGCTCGATGCAGGCCGATATCGGGCAACCGGACCGCCACCAGGTCATCGTGCCGCGCAAAGGTATTCTTGAGCTTGCACGTTTGCTGACCGAGCCGGACGGCATCGTCAGCATCGTACTGGGTCAGCATCACATTCGTGCCACCACCGGCGAGTTCACGTTCACCTCGAAACTGGTCGACGGTAAATTCCCGGATTACGAGCGTGTTCTGCCAAAAGGCGGCGACAAGCTGGTACTCGGTGACCGTCAGGCACTGCGCGAAGCGTTCAGCCGTACTGCGATTCTGTCCAACGAGAAGTACCGCGGTATCCGTCTGCAACTGGCAAACGGTCAGCTGAAAATCCAGGCGAATAACCCGGAGCAGGAAGAAGCGGAAGAAGAAGTGGGCGTTGAGTACAACGGCGGCTCCCTGGAAATCGGCTTCAACGTGAGCTATTTGCTCGACGTGCTGGGCGTGATGACCACCGAGCAGGTTCGTCTGATCCTGTCCGACTCCAACAGCAGTGCGCTGGTGCAAGAGTCCGACAATGACGATTCGGCTTACGTCGTCATGCCGATGCGTCTGTAATCATGCTCAGCAGAAGCTAGATGTCCTTAAGTCGCGTCTCGGTCACCGCGGTGCGCAATCTGCACCCGGTGACCTTCTCCCCCTCCCCCCGAATCAATATTCTTTACGGCGCCAACGGCAGCGGCAAAACCAGTGTTCTGGAAGCCATTCACCTGCTGGGGCTTGCCCGTTCGTTTCGTAGCACCCGGCTGTTACCGGTCATTCAGTATGAGCAACTGGCGTGCACAGTATTCGGACAGGTCGAACTTGCCGAGGGTGGGCAGAGCGCATTAGGTATCTCCCGTGATCGTCAGGGTGAGTTCCAGATCCGCATCGATGGCCAGAACGCGCGTAGCGCTGCGCAGTTGGCCGAGATACTGCCGCTGCAGTTGATCAACCCGGACAGCTTTCGTCTGCTTGAAGGGGCACCGAAGATTCGCCGGCAGTTTCTGGACTGGGGTGTGTTCCACGTGGAACCCCGATTCATGTCGACATGGCAGCGCTTGCAGAAGGCTCTGCGTCAGAGAAACTCCTGGCTGCGGCATGGTACACTTGACGCCGTTTCGCAGGCGGTTTGGGACAGGGAACTGTGTCAGGCCAGCGCTGAAATCGATGAATACCGCCGCGCCTACATCAAAGCCTTAAAACCAGTCTTTGAACAGACCTTGAGCGAATTGGTTGAGCTTGAGGGCTTAACGCTCAGCTATTACCGAGGCTGGGACAAAGACCGTGAGTTGAGCGCAGTGCTTGCCGGGTCCTTGCAGCGGGACCAGCAAATGGGTCATACCCAGGCCGGACCACAACGCGCTGATTTGCGCCTCAGATTGGGCGCTCATAATGCCGCGGACATCTTGTCTCGTGGACAGCAGAAGTTGGTGGTCTGTGCTTTGCGGATTGCTCAAGGGCACTTGGTGAGCCAGGCACGACGCGGTCAGTGTATTTATCTGGTGGATGACTTGCCGTCCGAACTGGACGAGCAGCACCGCCGTGCGCTTTGCCGCTTGCTGGAAGACTTACGCTGCCAGGTGTTCATCACCTGTGTAGATCACGAATTATTGAGGGAAGGCTGGCAGACGGAAACGCCAGTCGCTCTGTTCCACGTGGAACAGGGCCGTATCACCCAGACCCACGACCATCGGGAGTGAAGGCATTGAGCGAAGAAAATACGTACGACTCAACGAGCATTAAAGTGCTGAAAGGCCTGGATGCCGTACGCAAACGTCCCGGTATGTACATTGGCGACACCGACGATGGTAGCGGCCTGCACCACATGGTGTTCGAGGTGGTCGACAACTCGATCGACGAAGCTCTCGCCGGCCACTGCGACGACATCAGCATCATCATCCATCCGGATGAATCCATAACCGTTCGCGACAACGGCCGTGGCATCCCGGTAGACGTGCACAAAGAAGAGGGCGTTTCCGCAGCCGAGGTCATCATGACCGTGCTGCACGCCGGCGGTAAGTTCGACGATAACTCCTACAAAGTTTCCGGCGGTCTGCACGGTGTAGGTGTTTCGGTAGTGAACGCCCTGTCCGAACAGCTGGTTCTGACTGTCCGTCGTAGCGGCAAGATCTGGGAACAGACTTACGTTCACGGTGTTCCGCAAGAGCCGATGAAAATCGTTGGCGACAGCGAAACCACTGGCACCCAGATTCACTTCAAGGCCTCCAGCGAAACCTTCAAGAACATCCACTTCAGCTGGGACATCCTGGCCAAGCGGATCCGTGAACTGTCCTTCCTCAACTCCGGTGTCGGCATCGTCCTCAAGGATGAGCGCAGCGGCAAGGAAGAGTTGTTCAAGTATGAGGGCGGCTTGCGTGCATTCGTTGAATACCTGAACACCAACAAGACGCCGGTCAACCAGGTGTTCCACTTCAACATCCAGCGTGAAGATGGCATCGGCGTGGAAATCGCCTTGCAGTGGAACGACAGCTTCAACGAGAACCTGTTGTGCTTCACCAACAACATTCCACAGCGCGATGGCGGTACTCACCTGGTGGGTTTCCGTTCCGCACTGACGCGTAACCTGAACACCTATATCGAAGCTGAAGGCCTGGCGAAGAAGCACAAAGTCGCCACCACCGGTGACGATGCCCGTGAAGGCCTGACCGCGATCATTTCGGTAAAAGTGCCGGATCCGAAGTTCAGCTCCCAGACCAAAGACAAGCTGGTTTCTTCCGAAGTGAAGACCGCGGTCGAACAGGAAATGGGCAAGTACTTCTCCGACTTCCTGCTGGAAAACCCGAACGAAGCCAAGCTGGTGGTCGGCAAGATGATCGACGCCGCCCGTGCCCGTGAAGCGGCGCGCAAGGCCCGTGAGATGACCCGTCGTAAAGGCGCGTTGGACATCGCAGGCCTGCCGGGCAAACTGGCGGACTGCCAGGAAAAAGACCCTGCCCTGTCCGAACTGTACCTCGTGGAAGGTGACTCTGCTGGCGGCTCCGCCAAGCAGGGGCGTAACCGTAAGACTCAGGCCATTTTGCCCCTCAAAGGTAAAATCCTGAACGTCGAAAAAGCACGCTTCGACAAGATGATCTCTTCCCAGGAAGTCGGCACCTTGATCACCGCGCTGGGCTGCGGCATCGGCCGCGAAGAGTACAACATCGACAAGCTGCGTTATCACAACATCATCATCATGACCGATGCTGACGTCGACGGTTCGCACATCCGTACCCTGCTGCTGACCTTCTTCTTCCGTCAGCTGCCGGAGCTGATCGAGCGTGGCTACATCTACATCGCTCAGCCGCCACTGTACAAAGTGAAGAAAGGCAAGCAAGAGCAATACATCAAAGACGACGACGCCATGGAAGAGTACATGACGCAGTCGGCCCTGGAAGATGCGAGCCTGCACCTGAACGAGGAAGCCCCGGGTATCTCCGGTGAAGCCCTTGAGCGTCTGGTGAATGACTTCCGTCTGGTGATGAAGACACTCAAGCGTCTGTCGCGCCTGTACCCACAGGAACTGACCGAGCACTTCATCTACCTGCCGGCCGTGAGCCTGGAGCAGTTGTCCGATCACGCAGCGATGCAGGATTGGCTGGCTCAGTACGAAGTGCGTCTGCGCACCGTCGAGAAGTCGGGCCTGGTCTACAAGGCCAGCCTGCGTGAAGACCGTGAACGTAACGTCTGGCTGCCAGAGGTCGAGCTGATCTCCCATGGCCTGTCGAACTACGTCACCTTCAACCGCGACTTCTTCGGCAGCAACGACTACAAAACTGTCGTATCCCTCGGCGCTCAACTGAGCACTCTGCTGGACGACGGCGCGTACATCCAGCGTGGCGAGCGCAAGAAGCAGGTCACCGAGTTCAAGGAAGCCCTTGAGTGGTTGATGGCGGAAAGCACCAAGCGCCATACCATCCAGCGATACAAAGGTCTGGGTGAAATGAACCCGGATCAGCTGTGGGAAACCACCATGGACCCGGGCTCGCGCCGCATGCTGAAAGTGACCATCGAAGACGCCATTGGCGCGGACCAGATCTTCAACACCCTGATGGGTGATGCGGTCGAACCCCGTCGTGACTTCATCGAAAGCAACGCCCTGGCGGTTTCCAACCTGGACTTCTGACACCCGGTCGACGCCAAAAAAAGCCAACGCATCTGCGTTGGCTTTTTTATTACCTGCCATTTACTCGCTCACCGGCGCCACGCTCTCCAACCGATACCCATACCCATAAATCGTCAGCAGTTGCCAACCACGATCAGCCGTCAGGCCAAGTTTGTTACGCAGGCGGTAGATGTGGGTGTCCAGTGGGCGCGATGACGACATTTCTTCATGGGGCCAGAATCGCTCGTACAGATAGTCCCGCGACAACGGTCGGCCGAGGTTGCTGAACAGGCAGTGTGCCAGGCGGTACTCGCGCTCGGTCATGACGATCGGTTTGCCGTCGCGAGTGACGGTCAGTTCGGCATCGTCGAATACCAGGTCGTTGAAGCTCAAGGCGTCTGAGGCTGCACGTTGTTGGCTGTGCCGGCGCAGCACTGCGCCCACCCGGGCTTTCAGTTCGTTGGGGCGAAACGGTTTGCTGACGTAGTCGTCGGCGCCGGTATTCAGGGCCTGGACGATATCATTTTCGCCGTCTCGGCTGGTGAGCATGATCGCGGCCGGTGGTGCGTCCATGTGTTCACGGCTCCAACGCAGCACCTCCAGGCCGCTGAGATCAGGGAGTTGCCAATCGAGGATCAGCAGGTCGAATGTTTCCCGGCGCAGTTGTCGCAGCAGGTCTTCCCCGCGCTCGAAACTGTGCAGCGACCAGGGTTGCTCGCCGGCGTCCGCCATCTGCTGCAGGGTTTGTTCGACCCGGCGCAGTTCGGCGGGCTCATCGTCCAATATCGCAACACGCATACGCGGTGGTTCCTTTACCAGGCAGTTAAAGGAAGCGGCCGCCATCGGACGGCGTCCGCTATGATTCTTGGGTCTACGTCTGCAGATCGGAGATCTATGAAACCATTCACGCTGCCCTGCCCTTATTCCCATGAATAGCCCACTCCGTCAGGAAAGCCGTGAGCCGAGCCAGGTTGAGCGATTATTTCGGCAATTGGTGCGCGAGTGGTTGTGGATCAGTCTAGTGCTCCTGCCGCTGACTGCACTGCTGTCCTATCGACTTCAGATGAATCTGAACGACGCATCGCCTGGCTTAAGCGCGTTGCTGTCGGTGGCCCTGGTGGCCTGTGTTCTCGGGCTGCTGTTGTGGCGTCCGCGCCTGGCGCTCTGGCTGACGTTAAGTGGCATGTTGTGTGCCCTTTTGACGAGCGCCGGCCTCGCAGAGCTCAGAAAATGGTGGTCACCGACACCTGCGCTGCTGAGCATGCTGTTAGCGTATTTGATCTGGAACTGGCGGCGGCTCAGCGTGGTGCTGACGTATTTTGGCTGGGAGCTGGCGCGACTGGACAGCGAACCGAAAGTGTTTCCGGAGCGTCGGCGTGCTCACTTCCCGAGCGGGGATCGCTTGCAGAAGCAGGTCATGGCGCTTGAGCAGGCCATGAGTCGGACGCGAGATACCCACCGTTTCATCGCCGACGGGCTCGAGTATCTGCCTGTAGCCACCTTGATCAGTGACCCCCACGGGCAGATTTTGCTCAGTAACCGCAAGGCCCGGGATCTGTTTGGTGGCAGTTTGGTGGGGGATGGTGTGCTTGAACAATTGGTGAGGCTCGGTTACCCGGGTGTGCACCCTGCTCCGGGCTCGCCTCTATCCACACTGCCGTTGCTGGAGTTCCGTGACGCAAGAGAACGCAGCCTGCGCCTGGAACGCGCTGAGTTGATACCGGCAGACGGCGAAACCCCGGCCGGCTGGCTTTGGAGCCTGACGGACCTGAGTATTGAACGCGACGCGCAAGAGCAGCGGGCAGTCATGTTGCGCTTTCTCTCCCATGATTTGCGGGCACCGCACTCGGCCATTCTTGCGCTGCTCGATGTGCATCGCCATCAAGTGGGCGGTGACGCGCAGCTCTTCAATCAAATCGAGCTTCAGGTGCGCAGGGCTTTGGACCTGACGGACGGCTTTGTGCAACTGGCAAAAGCTGAGTCTGATGCGTATCACTTTCAACCCAGCCTGTTTGCGATGCTGGTGCTGGATGTGTTCGATCAGGCACTGCCCCTTGCGCAACACAAGCAGATCCAACTGGTGCACGAAGTGGAGGATGAGGCTCAGGAAAGCTTGCTGATGGCGGACCAGGCTTTGTTGACCCGGGCGCTGTTCAATCTGCTGGAGAACGCGATCAAATACAGTGCTGCGGGCACTCGTGTCAGTTTGCGCGTCAGGCACAGTGGCGACTGGCTGACCTGTGAGCTCACCGATCAAGGCAAAGGCATTGCCGCCGAAGAATTGCCAGAGCTATTCAGCCAGTATCGACGTTTCTCTTCTGCCCAAGGGATCGACGGCGTGGGTCTGGGTTTGTCGATGGTGAAAGCGGTGGTGGATCGCCATGGGGGGCGAATTGAATGCACCAGCGTGGTCGGCATAGGTACCTGTTTCCGCCTCGATTTTCCTTTGCTTGAAGAGTGAATCCCGGATGTTTTCGCGAGCATAAAAAAACCGGCTATATCAGCCGGTTTTTTTGCGCCCGTAAAAAACTTATGCACGGTTTTATGGTTTTTATCATTTTATGAAATATGTAATTAAATCATGAGGTTATTAAGATTTAACGACGCTTTTCAGCGAAACGGTACACAGCTTATCCACAGAATCTCAGACAGCCACCGAGTCCGTGGTAACCGGCGCTTTCGGAGCCGGCGGCAGCGAGCCCATATCGCGCTGCATTTGCTCGTTCCAGGCTTGAACCCGATCGTTCAAATCAGCAATGGCTCGCGGCCCGCTGCCTTCGGCGTACATCGGTTCGCCAATGATCACAGTAATCACGCCGGGCCTCTTCGCCCAACCGGTTTTCGGCCAGAACTTGCCGGCATTGTGCGCAATCGGCAGCACCGGCAGGTCGGCGTTGACCGCTAATGCAGTCCCACCCCGTGAAAACTTTCCGATAGTGCCATAAGGAACGCGTGTGCCTTCAGGGAAGATCAATACCCAGACGTTGTCCTTGAGCAGCTCGTCGCCCTTCTTGGCGACATGCTTGAGGGCGGCTTTCGGGTTGTCGCGGTCGATGGCGATTGGCCGCAGCATGGCCATCGCCCAACCGAAAAAAGGCACATAAAGCAATTCACGCTTGAGCACCTGGCTCAGCGGTGAGAAATAGGCGGAGAGAAAAAACGTCTCCCAGGTGCTTTGATGGTTCGACTGGATCACGCAGGGACGATCCGGGACGTTGTGCTCGCCCTTCACTTCGTAGCGAATGCCCAGGAACACTTTGCTCAGCCACAAGGCGCAGCGGCACCAATAGACGTTGATGAAACGATAGCGCGCCTTGAACGGGAGAAAGGGCGCGATAAAAAAACTCAGGCTGCACCACAGCAGTGAGCTGGTGCCCAGCAGCAGGTAAAAGAGAAAGGTCCTGATGGCCTGCAATATCGACATGGTGACGTTTACCGTTGCGGGCAGCACCCGCCTGTATAAAGCGCACTCCTGATCAATCCTTTATCAGGAAATATCAGAAGCACTCTAATTGTGGATAAGTTCTGCGGCAATCGCCGCCAGATCGTCAAAAATCAATGTGCCAACCGGAAGGGTTTTACCCAAAGTCTTTTCGCCTTTCCCGGTCTTTACCAAAACTGGCTGTGAATCGACGGCTTTGGCGGCTTCCAGGTCACCGAGACTATCGCCGACGAACCAGAGATTGGTCAGCGATACGTTGTAATGTGCGGCGATGCTTTTCAGCATCCCGGGTTTTGGCTTGCGGCAATCGCAACCTTCGTCCGGCCCGTGCGGGCAATAGACGATCAGGCCGACTTCACCGCCCTGCTCTGCCACCAGCGAGCGCAGGCGCTCGTGCATGGCATCCAGGGTGGCGATGTCGTAATAGCCGCGAGCGATGCCCGACTGGTTGGTAGCGACCGCTACCGTCCAGCCGGCCTTGCTCAACTGCGCGATGGCTTCGATCGAACCGGGAAGTGGAATCCACTCCTCCACCGACTTGATGTAAGCGTCGGAGTCGTAATTGATCACTCCGTCGCGATCGAGAATCAGCAGTTTCAACAGCAGCCCCTCAGCCCAGCAGCGAAATGTCGGCGACGCCGAGGAACAGACCACGCAGGCGCGCCAGCAACGCATAACGGTTGGCACGAACGTTGGCATCTTCAGCGTTGACCATCACCGCCTCGAAGAACGCATCCACCGGCTCGCGCAACGCCGCCAGGCGTGCCAGCGATTCGCTGTACTGACGAGCGGCAGCCATCGGCTGAACGGCCTGGTCTGCCTGCTGGATCGCCGAGTACAGGGAGAACTCGTTGGCGTTGTCGAAGTACTTGGCTTCTACCACGGTAGGAACGGAACCTTCGACCTTGCTCAGCAGGTTCGATACACGCTTGTTCACGGCGGCCAGGGCAGCGGCTTCCGGCAATTGGCGGAAGGCCTGTACCGCTTGCACGCGCTGATCGAAGTCCAGCGCCGAACCCGGTTTCAGGGCACGTACCGACAGGTAGGTCGCGACATCGACACCTTCGTCTTCGTAACGCGCACGCAGACGATCGAAGATGAACTCCAGCACCGAATCGTTCAGGCCGGCAGCCTTGACCTTGGCACCGAACGCGGTCACGGCGAAAGCCACGGCGTCGTTCAGGTCCAGATCGAGTTTTTTCTCGATCAGGATACGCAGCACGCCCAGCGCAGCACGGCGCAGTGCGTAGGGGTCTTTGCTGCCGGTTGGCAGCATGCCGATACCGAAAATACCCACCAGCGTGTCGAGCTTGTCGGCGATGGCCACGGCCGCACCGGTCAGGGTGGACGGCAATTCAGCGCCGGCACCGCGCGGCATGTACTGCTCGTTCAGCGCCAGTGCAACGTCTTGCGGCTCGCCATCGTTGAGGGCGTAGTAGTAACCGGCGACGCCTTGCATCTCCGGGAACTCGCCGACCATTTCGGTCGCCAGGTCACACTTGGACAGCAGGCCTGCACGGGCAGCCCACGAAGCGTTGCCGCCGATACGTGCCGCGATGTACGCGGCCAGTTTGGAAACACGTTCGGCCTTGTCGTAGACGCTGCCGAGTTTTTCCTGGAACACCACGTTCTGCAGGCGCAGGTTGAAGTCTTCGAGTTTTTGCTTCTTGTCTTGCTTGAAGAAAAACTCGGCGTCGGTCAGGCGTGGGCGAACCACTTTCTCGTTACCGGCGATGATCTGCTGCGGGTCCTTGCTTTCGATGTTGGCCACGGTAATGAAACGTGGCAGCAACTTGCCGTCGGCATCCAGCAGGCAGAAGTACTTCTGATTGTCCTGCATGGTGGTGATCAGCGCTTCTTGTGGCACATCGAGGAAGCGTTCTTCGAACGAGCACACCAGCGGCACCGGCCATTCGACCAGCGCGGTCACTTCGTCGAGCAGGTCAGGTGGCACGATCGCGGTGCCTTCCTGACGGGTCGCCAGTTCTTCGGTGCGCTTGCTGATGATCTCGCGACGCTCGTTGGCATCGGCCAATACATAAGCGGCACGCAGGTCGGCCAGGTAACTGGACGGGGAACCAATGCGCACGTTTTCCGGGTGATGGAAGCGGTGACCACGGGAATCGCGGCCGGACTTCTGGGCGAGGATGGTGCAGTCGATGACCTGGTCACCGAGCAGCATCACCAGCCATTGGGTCGGACGCACGAATTCTTCCTTGCGCGCGCCCCAACGCATGCGTTTCGGGATCGGCAAGTCGTTCAGCGAATCTTCGACGATGGTCGGCAACAGGCTGGCGGTCGGCTTGCCGGCGATGCTTTGGCTGTAGCGCAGTTTCGGGCCGCTCTGATCGATTTCGCTCAGGTCGACGCCGCACTTCTTGGCAAAGCCCAGTGCCGCTTGAGTCGGGTTGCCTTCGGCATCGAACGCGGCCTGACGTGGCGGACCATCGAGGTTGATGCTGCGATCCGGCTGCTGGGTGGCCAGTGCGGTAATCAGCACGGCCAGGCGGCGCGGGGCGGCATAAACGGTTTTGGTCTCGTAGTTCAGGCCGGCAGCTTGCAGGCCCTTGTCGATACCGGCGAGGAACGCCTCGGCCAGGGTGTTCAGGGCCTTGGGTGGCAGTTCTTCAGTGCCCAGTTCAACCAGAAAATCCAGAGCACTCATTGTGCAGCCTCCAGCTTGGCCAGTACTTCGTCACGCAGGTCCGGGGTCGCCATCGGGAAGCCCAGCTTGGCGCGAGCCAGCAGGTAGGCTTGCGCGACGGAACGCGCCAGGGTGCGTACACGCAGGATGTATTGCTGACGCGCGGTCACGGAAATTGCCCGGCGTGCATCCAGCAGGTTGAAGGTGTGGGATGCCTTCAACACCATTTCGTAGCTCGGCAACGGCAGCGGCTGATCGAGTTCGATCAGGCGCTTGGCTTCGCTTTCGTAGAAATCGAACAGTTCGAACAGCTTGTCGACGTTGGCGTGTTCGAAGTTGTAGGTGGACTGCTCCACTTCGTTCTGGTGGAACACGTCGCCGTAGGTCACTTTGCCGAACGGTCCGTCAGCCCAGACCAGATCGTAGACCGAGTCCACGCCTTGCAGGTACATGGCCAGACGCTCAAGACCGTAGGTGATCTCGCCGGTCACCGGGTAGCACTCGATGCCGCCCGCTTGCTGGAAGTAAGTGAACTGCGTCACTTCCATGCCGTTGAGCCAGACTTCCCAGCCCAGACCCCAGGCGCCGAGGGTCGGCGATTCCCAGTTGTCTTCGACGAAACGGATGTCGTGGACCAGCGGGTCCAGGCCGACGTGCTTGAGGGAGCCCAGGTACAGTTCCTGGAAGTTGTCCGGGTTCGGCTTCAGCACTACCTGGAACTGGTAGTAGTGCTGCAGACGGTTCGGGTTTTCGCCGTAGCGGCCGTCAGTCGGGCGACGGCTTGGCTGCACGTAGGCGGCGTTCCAGGTTTCCGGGCCAATGGCGCGCAGGAATGTTGCGGTGTGGAAAGTGCCGGCGCCTACTTCCATATCGTAGGGCTGAAGTACCACACAACCTTGCTCGGCCCAGTATTGCTGGAGGGCGAGGATCAAGTCTTGGAAGGTACGCACGGCTGGCGTAGGCTGGCTCACGAAATTCACCTGTTTCTTGGGCTGCGATTTAAAGAGCGGGAGTATACCCGATTCATTGCTGCGCACGCCCCCTGGAGCCTTATGCCACGCTGCTTTTGGTGTTCTGAAGATCCGCTGTACATGGCTTATCACGATCAGGAGTGGGGCACGCCGCTACGCGATGCGCAGGGTTTGTTCGAGTTGCTTTTGCTCGAAGGGTTCCAGGCCGGCCTTTCCTGGATCACTGTGCTGCGCAAACGCGAGCATTATCGGCAGGTCATGTTCGGTTTTGACGTGCAGCGCGTGGCGCAGATGAGCGATGCGGAAATCGATGAGTTGATGCTTGATCCCGGGATCATCCGCAACCGCCTCAAACTTAACGCGGCCCGGCGCAATGCCCAGGCTTGGCTGGCCCTTGAAGATCCGGTGGCGTTTCTCTGGTCTTTCGTCGGTGGCAAACCGGTGATCAATCATTTCAAGGATCGCAGCGAAGTGCCGGCCATCACACCCCAGGCAGTGGAGATGAGCAAAGGCCTGAAAAAGGCCGGTTTCACGTTCGTCGGCCCGACCATTTGCTACGCCTTGATGCAGGCCAGCGGCATGGTCATGGACCACACACGGGATTGCGATCGCTACGCGATGCTGGCGAACGGCGGTTAGAATGTCCGCCTCGCGCACAGCACAAGATCAGGAGTGACCTGTGGATAAGTTTAAAGGCGCCTTGCTGGTAGGCGCTCTGCGGTTGTTTGCCCTGCTTCCGTGGCGGGCCGTGCAGGCCGTGGGCTCGGCAATTGGCTGGGTCATGTGGAAAACCCCGAACCGCTCCCGCGACGTCGTGCGGATCAACCTCGCCAAGTGCTTTCCGGACATGGACCCCGCCGAACGTGAGCGTCTGGTCGGCCAGAGCCTGAAGGACATCGGCAAATCCCTGACCGAAAGCGCCTGCGCCTGGATCTGGCCGGCCCAGCGCTCCATTGATCTGGTGCGTGAAGTCGAAGGCCTTGATGTGTTGAAGGACGCACTGGCCTCGGGCAAAGGCGTGGTCGGCATCACCAGCCACCTGGGCAACTGGGAAGTGCTCAACCACTTCTATTGCAGCCAGTGCAAACCGATTATTTTTTACCGCCCGCCAAAATTGAAGGCTGTGGATGAGTTGCTGCAAAAGCAGCGAGTGCAATTGGGCAACAAGGTCGCCGCTTCCACCAAGGAAGGCATCCTCAGTGTGATCAAGGAAGTGCGCAGAGGTGGTGCAGTGGGCATTCCCGCTGACCCGGAACCGGCCGAATCCGCCGGGATTTTCGTGCCGTTCTTCGCCACGCAGGCGCTGACCAGCAAGTTTGTGCCGAACATGCTCGCGGGTGGCAAAGCGGTTGGCGTGTTCTTGCATGCCCTGCGGTTGCCGGACGGTTCGGGGTATAAAGTGATCCTCGAAGCGGCACCGGAGGCCATGTATAGCACCGATACCGAGACTTCCTGCGCCGCAATGAGCCAGGTGGTCGAGCGCTATGTGCGGGCGTATCCAAGCCAGTACATGTGGAGCATGAAGCGCTTCAAGAAGCGTCCGCCGGGCGAAGAACGCTGGTACTGAGTTGATTGGCATGATCTGTGGATAACCCAGGGACCGGGGTTATCCACAACCGTTCAAGAAAGGGCGCAGAAGATGTCCGAACACCGCAAATCGTTTCGCATCAAGATCAGCCACCACAGCTTTGGCGAATGCCTGGGCCAGACGCGTAACCTGTCGACGACAGGCGTCTACGTCATGCATCCAGGCTTGTCAGCGTTGCCAAAGGGCGCGGTGGTGTACGGACAGGTGCAGGACTTACCCACAGGTGCGCCGCGCGTGCGCATGGAAGTGGTTTTGGTGGATGCCGAAGGCATCGGTTTGCGCTACCTCTGACTAACGGGCCTGACGCTCGAGCTTTTTCAGAAACACCGTCATTTCCTTTTCTGCCTGCTTGTCGCCATGGGCGCGCGCGGCTTCCAGGCCCTGTTCCCACGCCTGACGTGCAGCCGCGAAATCCTCCAGCCCCAGATGGGCCTTGCCCAGCAGCTTCCAGGCCGCCGAATACTTCGGATCGAATTCGACGCAACGCTGGAAATGCTCGGCGGCCTTGGCGTTTTCCCCAAGGTCCAGATAACCCTTGCCCAGCCCGAAGCGCAGCAATGAGTTATCCACACCCTTGGCGAGCATTTTTTCCAGGGATTCGATCACAGGAACGTTTCCAGGTCAGTGTCGTTTTCGAAATCGCATCGCCAGCAAGCCGGCTCCTACAGGTTTTGCGCGCTTATCTGTAGGAGCTGGCTTGCCAGCGATGGCGGTCTAAAGCATTCAGAAAAAGCTCAGTCCTACATGGAACAGCTTCTCCACATCGCGTATATGCTTTTTATCCACAAGGAACAAAATCACATGGTCACCGGTTTCGATCACGGTGTCGTCGTGGGCGATGATCACTTCTTCGTCGCGGATGATCGCGCCGATGGTGGTGCCCGGTGGCAAACCGATGTTTTCGATGGCTTTGCCGATCACCTTGCTCGATTTGGCATCGCCATGGGCAATGGCCTCGATGGCTTCCGCCGCGCCCCGGCGCAGTGAGTGCACGCTGACGATGTCGCCGCGTCGGACGTGGGCCAGCAAGGTGCCGATGGTCGCCAGTTGCGGGCTGATGGCGATGTCGATATCGCCGCCCTGGATCAGGTCGACATAGGCCGGGTTGTTGATGATGGTCATCACCTTCTTCGCCCCCAGACGCTTGGCCAGCAGCGACGACATGATGTTGGCTTCGTCGTCGTTGGTCAGGGCCAGGAACAGGTCGGCGTCGGCGATGTTTTCTTCCATCAGCAGGTCACGGTCGGAAGCACTGCCCTGCAACACCACAGTGCTGTCCAGAGTGTCGGAGAGATGGCGGCAGCGCGCCGGATTCATCTCAATGATCTTCACCTGATAACGGCTTTCGATGGCCTCGGCCAGACGCTCGCCAATCTGGCCGCCGCCCGCGATGACGATGCGCTTGTACGTCTCGTCGAGTCGGCGCATTTCGCTCATCACCGCGCGGATATTCGCTTTGGCGGCGATGAAAAATACCTCATCATCGGCCTCGATCACCGTATCGCCCTGGGGCAGGATCGGTCGGTCACGACGGAAAATCGCGGCCACGCGGGTTTCGACGTTCGGCATGTGTTCACGCAGCTGGCGCAATTGCTGGCCCACCAACGGACCGCCGTAGTAAGCCCGCACCGCCACCAGTTGCGCCTTGCCTTCGGCGAAGTCGATCACCTGCAGGGCGCCGGGGTGCTGGATCAGGCGTTTGATGTAGTTGGTGACCACTTGCTCCGGGCTGATC
Source organism: Pseudomonas sp. TNT2022 ID1044 (assembly GCF_028656895.1). Taxonomy (NCBI): domain Bacteria; kingdom Pseudomonadati; phylum Pseudomonadota; class Gammaproteobacteria; order Pseudomonadales; family Pseudomonadaceae; genus Pseudomonas; species Pseudomonas sp. TNT2022 ID1044. The sequence continues at coordinate 40,827 of NZ_JAMDHB010000028.1, forward strand.
AGCACATCCACCGGAATCGCTTCGTTCTGGAACAGCTGCTCTTCGCGGGTCAGGTACGCGGCTTCGCGCACCCGGGCGATTTTGGTCGGCGTGTGGAACAGGGTGTGGGCGACCTGGCAGGCGACCATGTTGGTTTCATCGCTGTTGGTCACCGCGACCAGCATGTCCGCATCATCGGCCCCTGCCTGACGCAATACGGTCGGGAACGAACCGCGGCCCTGGACGGTGCGGATGTCCAGTCGGTCGCCGAGGTCGCGCAGACGCTCACCGTCAGTGTCGACCACGGTGATGTCGTTCGCCTCGCTGGCCAAGTGTTCCGCCAGCGACCCGCCGACCTGTCCTGCGCCGAGGATGATGATTTTCATCCAGTCACTCCCTTAAAACAGTTAGCCGCGTGCGGCGGCGATCTTGATCAACTTTGCGTAGTAGAAGCCGTCGTGACCGCCCTCTTGGGCCAGCAATTGGCGACCATGGGGCTGCTTGATGCCGGCCGCCGTGGCCAGGTCCAGCTCACGGGCGCCCGGTGTGCGGGCGAGGAACGCTTCGATGACTTCGGTGTTTTCGGTCGGCAGCGTCGAGCAGGTGGCGTAGAGCAAGATGCCGCCCACTTCCAGGGTCGTCCACATGGCGTCGAGCAGCTCGCCTTGCAACATCGCCAACGCGGCAATGTCGTCGGGTTGGCGGGTCAGCTTGATGTCCGGGTGACGACGAATCACCCCGGTGGCCGAGCATGGCGCATCGAGCAGAATGCGCTGGAACGGCTTGCCGTCCCACCACGCCTGGGTGTCGCGACCGTCGGCGGCGATCAGCTCGGCGCTGAGTTTCAGGCGTTCGAGGTTTTCACGCACGCGCACCAATCGCTTGGCCTCCAGATCCACCGCCACGACGCCGGCCAGTTTTGGCTCGGCTTCAAGAATGTGGCAGGTTTTGCCGCCCGGTGCGCAACAGGCGTCGAGCACTCGTTGGCCCGGTGCGAGATCCAGCAGATCGGCGGCCAGTTGCGCAGCTTCGTCCTGAACGCTGATCCAGCCATCGGCGAACCCCGGCAGGCTGCGCACATCGGCTGGGGCCTCGAGCACGATACCGTCGCGGCTGTAGACACACGCTGTTGCGGCGATACCGGCGTCGGTCAGCAAGCCAAGGTAGGCGTCGCGACTGTGATGACGACGGTTGACCCGCAGAATCATGGGCGGATGCGCATTGTTCGCCGCGCAAATGGCTTCCCATTGCTCAGGCCAGAAAGCCTTGAGGGATTTTTGCAGCCATCGCGGATGAGCGGTGCGCACCACCGGATCACGTTCCAGCTCGGCGAAAATCGTTTCGCTTTCACGCTGGGCATTACGCAGCACAGCGTTAAGCAAAGCCTTGGCCCAGGGCTTTTTCAGCTTGTCGGCGCAACCGACGGTTTCGCCAATGGCGGCATGGGCCGGAACGCGGGTGTAGAGCAATTGATAGAGACCCACCAGCAGCAACGCTTCGACATCGGCGTCGGCAGCCTTGAACGGTTTTTGCAGCAACTTGGCCGCCAGCGCCGACAAACGCGGCTGCCAGCGAGCGGTGCCGAAGGCCAGGTCCTGGGTGAAGCCGCGATCCCGGTCCTCGACCTTGTCCAACTGCGTGGGCAGCGAGCTGTTGAGCGAAGCTTTGCCGCTCAGGACGGCGGCAAGTGCCTTGGCGGCGGCCAGACGCGGGTTCATTGAGCGTCCGCCGTTTGACCGAGTACCGTGCCGACGGCGAACTTCTCGCGACGGCTGTTGAACAGGTCACTGAAGTTCAAAGCCTTGCCACCGGGCAATTGCAGGCGCGTCAGGCACAGGGCCTGTTCACCGCAGGCGACGACCAGACCGTCCTTGCTGGCGCCGAGGATTTCACCCGGGGCGCCTTTGCCTTCGGCCAGGTGCGCCGCCAGCACTTTCAGGGCTTCGCCGTTCAAGGTGCTGTGGGTGATCGGCCAAGGGTTGAACGCGCGGACCAGACGTTCCAGTTCAACCGCCGGGCGCGCCCAGTCGATGCGTGCTTCGTCTTTGTTCAATTTGTGTGCATAGGTGGCGAGGCTGTCGTCCTGCACTTCACCCTCCAGCGTGCCGGCGGCGAGGCCGGCAATCGCCTGGACCACGGCCGGTGGACCCATTTCGGCCAGTCGATCGTGGAGGCTGCCACCGGTGTCTTCGGCGCTGATCGGCGTGGAGACCTTGAGCAGCATCGGCCCGGTATCCAGGCCGGCTTCCATGCGCATCACGGTCACGCCGCTTTCGGCATCGCCTGCTTCCACGGCACGCTGGATCGGCGCCGCACCGCGCCAGCGCGGCAGCAGCGAAGCATGGCTGTTGATGCAGCCCAGGCGCGGAATATCCAGCACCACTTGCGGCAGGATCAGGCCGTAGGCGACCACCACCATCAAGTCTGGCTTCAACGCGGCCAGTTCAGCCTGAGCGTCTTCATTGCGCAGGGTGGGCGGTTGCAGCACCGGGATGTTGTTTTCCAGTGCCAACTGCTTGACCGGGCTGGGCATCAGCTTTTGCCCACGGCCCGCCGGACGGTCAGGTTGGGTGTAGACCGCAACGATCTCGCAGGGGCTGTTCAGCAGGGCCTTGAGGTGTTCGGCGGCGAATTCCGGGGTGCCGGCAAAGACGATGCGCAGTGGCTCAGTCATGAAAGCTCTCGATTACAAAGCAGCTTGAAAAGAAAAAGGCTTGCCGCAGCAAGCCTTTGAAGAGGGGCATCAGGCGTTCTGGCGATGGAGCTTTTCCAGTTTCTTCTTGATGCGGTCGCGTTTGAGCGTGGACAGGTAATCGACGAACAATTTGCCGTTGAGGTGGTCGCATTCATGCTGGATGCACACCGCGAGCAGATCTTCGGCGATCAGTTCGTAAGGCTTGCCGTCGCGGTCCAGCGCCTTGACCCTGACCCGTTGCGGGCGATCGACGTTTTCGTAGAAGCCCGGCACTGACAGGCAGCCTTCCTGATACTGGCCCATGTCGTCGGTCAGCGGTTCGAGCTCGGGGTTGATGAACACTCGCGGCTCGGTGCGGTCTTCGGAAAGGTCCATCACGACGATACGTTTGTGCACGTTGACCTGGGTCGCGGCGAGGCCGATGCCTGGCGCTTCATACATTGTTTCAAACATGTCGTCGACCAACTGACGCACTTCGTCGTCAACTACGGCCACAGGTTTGGCGATAGTGCGCAGGCGCGAGTCGGGAAATTCGAGGATGTCTAAAATGGCCATAAGCTTGATTACTGCACGTGTGAAGTAAAGTCGGGTCGATGGCCTGGCGGGTCCGAAGATGCAGGCTACCGTTGTAAAACGTAGCTCCCTTCCTTTGATTAGCAAGCCGGGAGCGAGCCACTGACGGCTCTGGCGTTTCACGCGAACGCACATAATAAAGGGATTCACCGCATGAGGAAATCACTACTCGCCTTGCTCCTTCTGGCCTCGGCCGGTTTGGCGCACGGGCAAGTGCAACTTCGGGAAGGTTTTCCACAGCAATACACGGTGGTATCGGGGGACACGCTCTGGGACATCTCGGGTAAATACCTCCGTGAGCCGTGGCAGTGGCCGCAGTTGTGGCAAGCCAATCCGCAGATCGAAAACCCCAATCTCATCTATCCCGGCGATTCGCTGTCGCTGGTCTACGTCAATGGCCAGCCACGCCTGACTCTCAGCCGGGGGGCGTCGCGGGGCACCATCAAGCTCTCGCCGCGGGTGCGCACCAGCCCGGTGGCCGACGCGATTCCGAGCATCCCGCTGAAATCGATCAACAGCTTTCTGCTGAGCAACCGCATCGTCGACAAGGCCGAGGATTTCGACAAGGCGCCGTACATCGTCGCCGGTGATGCCGAGCGCGTGCTCAGCGGCACCGGTGACCGCATCTTTGCCCGCGGCCACTTCGATCCGGCGCAACCGGTGTATGGCATCTTCCGCCAGGGCAAGGTCTATACCGATCCTGAAACCCAGGAATTCCTGGGGATCAATGCTGATGACATCGGTGGCGGCGAGATCGTCGCCACCGAAGGCGACGTCGCCACGCTGGCGCTGCAACGCACGACCCAGGAAGTGCGCCTCGGCGACCGCTTGTTCAGCGGCGAGGAGCGCTCGATCAACTCGACGTTCATGCCCAGCGCGCCAAGCAGTGAAGTCGATGGGTTGATCATTGATGTGCCGCGCGGCGTTACGCAGATCGGTGCGCTGGATGTGGTCACGCTGAACAAAGGTCAGCGCGATGGTCTGGCCGAAGGCAACGTGCTGGTGGTGATGAAGACCGGGGAAACCGTGCGAGATCGTATTACCGGTCAGCCGCTGAAAATTCCCGATGAACGCGCCGGCCTGCTGATGGTTTTCCGCACCTACGACAAGCTCAGCTACGGGCTGGTGCTCAACGCATCGCGCTCGCTGGCGGTGATGGACAAGGTGCGAAATCCGTAAGCGTGCTTCACAAGTTACCAACAGAGTTATCCACAGCTTATTCCCGTTTGTACGGGGGCTCATAACGATCAAGGATGATCCATGTCGCGGTCCGTTGTTACACCGGTTTCCCCTGCGGAACTGGAAGCTCGTTTACGTCTGCACCGTTTGCCGGAACTTGGACCGGTGCGTTTCAAGAAGCTGCTCGAGGCCTTCGGTTCGGCATCAAAAGCCATCAGCGCACCGGCCAGTGCCTGGCGCGCGCTCGGCTTGCCACTGGCGTGTTCCGAGGCCAGGCGCTGCGCTGAAATCCGCGATGGGGCGAGCCACGCATTGGCCTGGCTGGAGCGCCCGGGCCAGCATTTACTGATGTGGGACCAATCCGACTACCCGGCGTTGCTGGCGCAAATCAGCGATGCGCCGCCACTGCTTTTCGTGGCGGGCGATCCCGGTATCCTGGAAAAACCACAGCTGGCGATGGTGGGCAGTCGTCGCGCCTCACGGCCGGGCATGGACACCGCGGGGGCGTTTTCCCGCAGTCTGGCCAGCGCCGGTTTTGTCATCACCAGTGGTTTGGCGCTGGGTATCGATGCCGCCGCGCATCAGGCTGCGTTAGACGTCGGCGGGCAAACGGTCGGTGTGCTTGGCACGGGTCTTGAAAAGTTTTATCCACAGCGCAATCGGCGGCTGGCGGACGCCATGATCGCCTCGGGCAGCGCGGTGCTTTCGGAGTTTCCACTGGATGCTGGCCCCACCGCCAGCAACTTCCCGCGGCGCAATCGCATCATCAGCGGTTTGTCCCTCGGCGTGTTGGTGGTGGAGGCCAGCGTGGCCAGTGGTTCGTTAATCACGGCGAGGCTCGCGGCGGAACAGGGGCGTGAGGTTTACGCGATTCCCGGGTCGATTCATCACCCCGGCGCCCGGGGTTGCCACCAGTTGATCCGCGACGGAGCGATACTGGTAGAGACAATCGAACATGTCCTCGAAGCCCTGCGAGGTTGGCAGCAACAACCGTTGTTCACAGAAACCTGCGAGGCTGCGACCCGCCATCCGCTGTTGATGCTGCTGCATGCGGCGCCTCACACCAGTGAAGCGCTGGCCGTCGCCAGCGGCTGGGCGTTGCCCAAAGTGTTGGCGGCATTGACGGAACTGGAGATGGACGGCAACGCCGTGTGTGAAAACGGGCGCTGGTTTGCGCGGGTGAGCTAGGTTTTATAAACAAGATCGGTAAACTGCGCAGAGCCTTATTCTGGAGTGTTTTTCATGGTCAACAGTTGGCGTGTGCAGCAAGCCGCACGAGCAATTCGCGCAGGGGCGGTGATTGCCTACCCAACCGAAGCTGTCTGGGGCCTGGGTTGCGACCCGTGGGACGAAGAGGCAGTGGAGCGTTTGTTGCTGATCAAGGGCCGGGCGGTGGATAAAGGCCTGATCCTGGTGGCCGACAACATCCGTCAGTTCGATTTCCTGTTTGAAGACTTCCCTGAGCTGTGGATGGACCGCATGGCCAGCACCTGGCCGGGGCCGAACACCTGGCTGGTGCTGCATCAGAACATGTTGCCGCAATGGATTACCGGCGTGCACGAAACCGTGGCGCTGCGGGTCAGCGATCACCCGCAAGTGCGAGATTTGTGCGCACTGGTCGGGCCGCTGGTGTCGACCTCCGCTAACCCGCAAGGCCGGCCGGCGGCGCGGACGCGGGTTCGCGTGGAGCAGTATTTCCGTGGACAGGTTGATCTGGTGCTGGGCGGGATGTTGGGAGGGCGCAAGAACCCGAGCGTGATTCGCGATCTGGCGACGGGGCATGTTGTGCGCCCGGATTGAGACCGCGTCGGCCCCATTCGCTGGCAAGCCAGCTCCCACAGGTTTCGGGGGGAACACAAATATTGTGAACACCAGAAATCACTGTGGGAGCTGGCTTGCCAGCGATGAGACCCCGTCAAACGCTGAAAATCTTAGGGCAACAAAACAACCGAGCCCGTTGTCCGCCGCGCCGACAACTCGGTCTGCGCCTTCGCCGCATCCGCCAGTGGATAACGCTGGCTGATGTCCACCGTCAGCTTGCCGCTGATGATCATTTCGAACAGTTCATCGGCCATCCGCTGCAGGTTCTCGGCGTTGTTTGCATAAGTGCCCAGCGTCGGTCGGGTCACGTACAGCGAGCCCTTCCCCGCCAGTATCCCGAGGTTCACCCCGTCCACGGCGCCGGACGCATTGCCGAAGCTCACGACCAGACCCCGAGGCGCGGCGCTGTCGAGCGACGTCAGCCAGGTGTCCTTGCCCACGCCGTCGTACACCACCGGGACCTTTTTCCCGTCCGTCAATTCCAGTACCCGTTGTGCAACGTTTTCATGGCTGTAATCGATGGTTGCCCAGGCGCCGTTGGCCTTGGCCAGCGCGGCTTTCTCTGCCGAGCTCACGGTGCCGATCAGCTTGACGCCCAGGGCCTTGGCCCATTGGCAAGCCAGCGAGCCGACACCACCGGCCGCCGCGTGGAACAAAATGGTCTCGCCACCCTTGAGTTCGTAGGTCTGGCGCAACAGGTACTGTACGGTCAGGCCTTTGAGCATCACGCCTGCGGCCTGTTCGAAACTGATGGCGTCGGGCAGGTGAACCAGATTGGCCTCGGGCAACACGTGAACTTCGCTGTAGGCGCCCAAAGGTCCGCTGCCGTAAGCAACACGATCGCCCACCTTGAACCGCGTCACTTCGCTGCCGACCGCCTCGACCACGCCCGCACCTTCGGAGCCGACCCCCGATGGCAGAGACGGCGGTGGGTAGAGGCCGCTGCGGTAATAGGTATCGATGAAGTTCAGGCCGATGGCCTTGTTGGTCACACGGACTTCTTTGGGGCCGGGCCCGGCCGGTTGGTAATCCACGTACTCAAGCACTTCGGGACCGCCATGGGCACGGAACTGGATACGCTTTGCCATCTGCTCTCTCCTGAGGTCGATTTACCAAGCGTCCTATCGGACTCCTAAGCTTGATCTTCGTCAACTGCGGCGAGCACATCGGCGGTGGTATGCTACGCGCCCATTTGCGCAGGCCCCGCTCCGATGGAGCGCCGCGTAGCTTTGCCCGATCCAAGGTGATGCCATGACTACCCGCACCGAGGCCGTAAAAGCCTATCTGCTCGACCTGCAAGACCGCATTTGTGCTGCCCTGGAAGCCGAAGACGGCGGCACGCACTTCGTTGAAGACGCCTGGACCCGGCCTGCCGGCGGCGGTGGACGTACGCGGGTGATCGAAAACGGCACGGTCATCGAAAAGGGCGGCGTCAATTTTTCCCACGTCTTTGGCAGTGGTCTGCCACCGTCCGCCAGCGCCCACCGTCCGGAACTGGCCGGCCGTGGCTTCGAAGCGCTCGGCGTGTCGCTGGTGATCCACCCGCACAACCCGCATGTACCGACTTCCCACGCCAACGTGCGTTTTTTCATCGCCGAAAAAGAAGGTGAAGAGCCGGTCTGGTGGTTCGGCGGCGGTTTCGACCTGACGCCTTACTACGGCAATGAAGAAGACTGTGTGCATTGGCACCGTGTCGCCGAGCAGGCCTGCGCGCCGTTCGGCCCGGACGTTTACTCGCGCTACAAAGCCTGGTGTGACAGTTACTTCCACATCAAGCATCGCCATGAACCACGGGGCATCGGCGGTCTGTTTTTCGATGACCTGAACGAGTGGGACTTCGACACCAGTTTCGCGTTCATGCGTGCGATCGGCGATGCGTACATCGACGCCTACCTGCCGATCGTGCAACGGCGCAAGAACGACGCGTTCACGGCCCGGCAGCGGGAGTTCCAGGAATACCGTCGTGGTCGCTACGTCGAGTTCAACCTGGTCTACGACCGCGGCACATTGTTCGGCCTGCAATCGGGCGGGCGTACCGAATCGATCCTGATGTCGCTGCCACCACAAGTGCGCTGGGGTTATGACTGGAAAGCCGAGCCTGACAGCGAAGAAGCGCGCCTGACCGAATACTTCCTGCAAGACCGTGATTGGCTGGCCAACGCCTGAACGAGGAATCCTGATGGACCGTTATGTCGTATTCGGTAACCCGATTGGCCACAGCAAATCGCCGTTGATTCATCGCCTGTTTGCCGAGCAGACCGGGCAGAAACTCGACTACAGCACCTCGCTGGCACCCCTCGACGATTTTTCCGGCTATGCCCGGGCGTTTTTCCTCGAAGGCCGTGGGGCGAATGTGACGGTGCCGTTCAAAGAAGAGGCTTATCGTCTGGCCAACAACCTGACCGCCCGGGCACAAAGGGCCGGAGCGGTGAACACCCTGAGCAAACTGGCCGATGGCAGCTTGCTGGGTGACAACACCGATGGCGCCGGCCTGGTGCGAGACCTGACGGTGAACGCCGGGTTCAGTCTCAAGGGCAAGCGCATCCTGCTGTTGGGGGCCGGTGGCGCCGTGCGCGGTGCGCTGGAGCCGTTGCTGGCCGAGCAGCCGGCTTCTGTGATCATCGCCAACCGCACGGTGGACAAGGCCGAGTTGCTGGCGGAACTGTTCGGCGATCTGGGGCCAGTATCGGCCAGTGGCTACGACTGGCTGCAGGAATCGGTGGACCTGATCATCAACGCAACCTCTGCCAGCCTGACGGGCGATGTCCCGCCCATCGCCAGCAGCCTGATCGAATCGGGCAAAACTGTTTGTTACGACATGATGTACGGCAAGGAGCCGACATCATTCTGCCGCTGGGCAAGCGAACACGGTGCAGCGGTGTCGATGGATGGTTTGGGCATGCTGGCCGAGCAGGCGGCGGAAGCCTTCTTCCTGTGGCGCGGTGTACGCCCGGATACGGCGCCGGTGCTGGCGGAGTTGCGCCGACAGTTGGCTCTCTAGGCCTTTGTGGCGAGGGAGCGTGCTCCCTCGCCACAGGGTTCAGTGCGTTTCCGTGCAGTGTTTCAGTCTTCAAACCGAATCGGGCACTTCTGCGCGCCTTCGAGCTTGCGTAGCTCTTCCACCACCTGCGGCCGCGCCTGGCGCAAGGTCAAACTGCGATTCTGGCGCAGCAAGCGTCGGGCTTCCTGATGCAGCATTTCCACCCCTGAATAGTCGATGAAATTGATCTGCTGTGCCTCGATCACCACGCGCGCGCCGTGCATGCGTTGCAGGCGCACTTGCAGGTAATGGCTGGCGCCGAAGAAGATCGAGCCGCCGACCCGCAGAATGTCTTCATCGCCGTCGCATACATGTTGGACCCGCGGTTGCGAGGTGCGTTTGAGGTAGAAAAACAGCGAGGCCAGCACGCCGGCGTAAATCGCAGTCTGCAGTTCCAGCAACAGCGTGGCGACGCAGGTCAGGGCCATGACCGCGAATTCGGCGCGGCTGACCCGAAGCAAGGCACGAATGCCGCGATGGTCGACCAGGCCCCAGGCGATCAACAGAATGCTGCCCGCCATGGCCGGGATCGGAATGTGCGCAATCAGACTCGCGCCGAATACCGCAAACAGCGCCACCCACAACGCCGAAAAAATCCCTGCCAACGGTGAGCAGGCCCCTGCTTCGTAACTGAGGCCGGAACGGGTGAAGGAACCGGCTGACAGCGATCCGGAAAAAAACGCGCCGACGATATTCGACAGGCCTTGGGCGCGAACTTCCTGGTTGGCGTCGAGAAGTTGTTGCGAACGTGCGGATATCGAGCGGGCAATCGACAGGCTGGTCACCAGCCCGAGCATGCCGACGGCGACGGCGCTGGGCAGCAGGCGCAAGATCAAATCGAGATCCAGCGGCAGCGGACTGAAGGGCGGCAGCTTGCCGGTGAAGGCGCTGACCAGTTGCACATGGCCAAACATCGATGGCCAGCACCACACCAGCAATGCGCCCAGCACCAGGGTAATCAGCAGCGTTGGCCAACGTGGCAGCCACAGCTTGAGGACCACCCCCACCCCCACCGTTGCCAGCCCCAGCGCCAGCGAGGCTTTGTCCACTTCGCCGAGATGGCGAAACAGAGTGATGAAACTGTCCAGGGCGGTGGCCTGGCTCGGCAAGTCCAGCCCCAGCAGGTTGGGCAGTTGGCCGACGGCAATCACCACCGCCGCGCCGAGGGTGAAACCGAGCACCACCGAGTGGGAGACGAAGTTCACCAGCGCGCCAAAACGCAGCAATCCCAGCAGCCACTGGAAAATCCCCGCCAGGAAGGTCAGTAACAGGATCAGGGTGACGTAGTCCTGCGTCGCTGGCACGGCCAGAGGACTGACGCTGGCATACAGGACAATGGAGATTGCCGCCGTAGGACCGCAGATCAAATGCCACGACGAACCCCACAGACAAGCAATCAGCACCGGAATGATCGCCGCATAGAGCCCGTATTCCGGAGGGAGCCCGGCGATCAGTGCGTAGGCAATGGATTGCGGCAACGCGAGAATCGCACCGCTGAGGCCAACGATGAGATCACGACCGACGCTGGCGCGGGATTGCCGGGGCAACCAGGTGAGAAAGGGGAAGAGTGAATGGCGGCTGGGAAAGGCCATGGGTCCTCTCGGGTTAAGTTTTGCGCAAGGGTATCAGCACCAGCCAATCATTGTGGCGAGGGAGCTTGCTCCCGCTGGAGCGCGCAGCGCTCCCAATCCAGTCAACGCGAATAGTCAGCCTTATCGAGTCGTCCGGGCTTGCGTCTGCTACGCAGCCGAGCGGGAGCAAGCTCCCTCGCCACAGGTAATCACTACAGTCCCTTGCCAGGTAATCGTTACAGCTTGGCTTTGACCGCTGGCAACGCATCCTTGCCATCCACGGTCTTCACGCCATCCAGCCATTTATCCAGCACCGCCGGGTTGGCCTTGATCCACGCCTTGGCGGCGTCAGCATTGCTGACTTTCTTGTTCACTACCTCGGCCATGATGCTGTTCTCCATCTCCTGGGTGAAACTCAGGTTGGTCAGCAGTTTGCCAACGTTCGGGCAGGCTTGTGCATAACCTTTGCGGGTCAGGGTGTACACGCTGCCGGTGTCGCCGAAGTATTTTTCGCCGCCCTTCAGATAATGCATTTTCAGCTGTACGTTCATCGGGTGCGGGGTCCAGCCGAGGAAGGTCACGAATTTCTGTTTTTTCACCGCGCGGGACACTTCGGCCAACATCGCCTGCTCGCTGGACTCGACCAGTTTCCACTGGCCCATGTCGAAATCGTTCTTCTTGATGATCTCCTGCAGGGAGATGTTCGCAGGTGCGCCGGAACCGATGCCGTAGATTTTTTTGTCGAACTTGTCGGCAAACTTGTTCAGGTCGGCAAAGTTATGCACACCCGCGTCCCACACGTAGTCCGGGACCGCGAGAGTGAACTCGGTGCCGTCGAGGTTTTTCGCCAGTTGCGTAACATCGCCGGTGGCGACGAACTTGTCGTAGAAGCCCTGCTGCGCTGGCATCCAGTTACCCAGGAACACATCGACCTGGCCGTCCTTGAGCCCGCCAAAGGTAATCGGCACCGCGAGTGTGTCGACCTTGGCCTTGTAGCCCATGCCGTCCAGCAGAAACCCGGTGATGGCATTGGTCGCGGCGATGTCGCTCCAACCCGGGTCGGCCATTTTCACCGTCTCGCATTGATCGGCGAACGCCGATGCACTGCTCAGAGCCAGGAGCCCGACCGTCAGTACTGTGGATAACCTTTGCATGGACTTCCCCTTAACATTATTGGTTTTGGCAGGGTTGTGGATAACGTGCTTTACGCTCCAGATCGTCGAGATCTATATGGTTACGCATGTACTGCTGACTGGCGTCCACCAGCGGCTGGTGATCCCAGCTCTTCAGCTTGCCGATGGTCAGCGCTTTGGCGACAAAGCGCCGACGCCGCTGACTCGCGAGCACCTGTTGGTGGATCGCCGGAATGTCCCATTTGGCCCGCGCTTCGGCGAGAAAATCGTCGAACAGCTGGCGATGTTGCGGTGATTGACTGAGTTCTTCCTGTTCGCGCGGGTCGTTATGTACATCGAAGAGTAGGCAAGGGTCGTCTTCGCTGTAGATGAATTTGTAAGCACCGCGACGAATCATCATCAACGGGCTGATGGTGCCTTCGGCCATGTACTCGCCGAAGACTTCGTCGTGACCGCCCTGCCCTTGCAGATGCGGAACCAGCGAACGGCCGTCGAGTGGCAGGCCGGGCTCCAGCGAGCCGCCCGCCAGTTCGACGAACGTTGGCAACAGGTCGGCTGTTGAAACCGAGGCGCTGACCCGGCCCGCGCCGAATTGCCTTGGCGCACTTATCAACAGGGGGACTCGCGCTGCCATTTCATACCAGTGCATTTTGTACCAGAGGCCGCGCTCGCCGAGCATGTCGCCGTGGTCGCCGGAGAAGACGATAATGGTGTCGTCGATCAAGCCAGTATCTTCGAGCGTTTGCAGGAGTTTGCCGACGTTGCTGTCGATATAGCTGCAAGCACCGAAATAAGCGCGTCGTGCATCGCGAATCTTATCCACAGGCAACGGTTTGTCCCAGAGGTCGTAGACCTTCAGCAGGCGCTGGGCGTGTGGATCGAGTTCCGTCTGGGCAGGTGTTTCAGGCAACGGGATGTCGGCGTCGTCGTACAAATCCCAGAAAGCCTTGGGAATGGTGTACGGGTCGTGTGGGTGAGTCATCGACACGGTCAGGCAGAACGGCTGGTCGCCATCCTCGCGAATGTGATCGAACAGGTATTGCTGGGCCTTGAATACCACCTCTTCGTCGAAATCCAGCTGATTGGTGCGCACGCAGGGCCCGGCTTGCAGCACCGACGACATGTTGTGATACCAGGTCGGCCGCACATCCGGCTCGTCCCAGTTCACCGCCCACCCGTAGTCGGCCGGGTAGATATCGCTGGTCAGGCGTTCTTCATAGCCGTGCAACTGGTCCGGTCCACAGAAATGCATCTTGCCCGACAGCGCGGTGCGATAGCCGAGGCGGCGCAGGTAGTGAGCGTAAGTCGGTACATCGGCCGGAAAATCCGCCGCGTTGTCATAGGCGCCGATCTTGCTCGGCAACTGGCCACTGACCAGGGTAAAACGCGACGGCGCGCACAATGGGCTGTTGCAGTAGGCGGCGTCGAATACCACGCCTTGTGCGGCGAGGCGGCTCAAATTCGGCAGTTTGACAGGCGATGGGCCGTAGATTGGCAACATTGGCGCGGCCATTTGATCGGCCATGATGAAAAGAATGTTCTTGCGCTTCATGTGTTCGCGGCATTCCATAGTGGATGTTTATGCGAGAGTGCTGGGATCGAGGATGGAGCCCATGCACTTTGTGGTAAAGCCCATGCACGGCAATGACTAGGATAAGCACAGCTTATGTATGACGCCCTCGGTGACCTGTCCCTGGATCTGCTTCGCGCATTCGAAGCAGCGGCTCGCCAACGCAGCTTTACGGCCGCCGCCAATGAGCTCGGCACCACTCAGCCTGCCATCAGCCAACAGATCAAAAGGCTGGAAGAACAATTGGCCACGCGGCTGTTCGACCGCATTTATCGCGGCATCGAACTAACTGAGGCTGGCATGATCCTTTTCGAGCAGGTTCAGCTCGGATTGCAGAATATCGACGCGGGATTGAGTGCAATCAGCGCACAGCATCAGCATGAGGTGCTGCAAGTAGCGACCGATTTTGCCTTCGCTGCCTACTGGCTGATGCCGCGCCTGCACCGCTTTCACGCGGCCAATCCGCAGGTGGATGTCAGCCTGGTCACCAGTGAGCGCAGCCACAACATGCTGCGCACGGATATTGACGTGGCAGTCTTGTTCGGTGATGGGCGCTTCAAGCAGGGTGAAGGCCGCTGGTTGTTCAGCGAAGAGGTATTTCCGGTGTGCAGTCCACAGCTCCTGGATGGGCGTGCCCTGCCCTTGCCCGCCCAGTCGTTGTTGGAGTTGCCGTTGCTGCACTTGCGCGGCGAGAACAGCAGCAACTGGTTTGACTGGAGCGGAGTGTTCCGAGAGTTGGGCATCACCTCGGCCCCGGCCCCCGGACAGTTACGCTTCGACAACTACACCCTGCTGATACAAGCCGCGATTGGCGGACAGGGAGTCGCCATTGGTTGGCGACACCTTGTGGATAACTTGCTGACGCAGGGTTTGTTATGTCGGCCGATCGCCGAAACGGTGATGTCACGCCTGGGCTATTACGTGGTTGTGCCCCAACGCAAACGGCGCGGGGCGCTGATTCAGCAGTTCGTCGATTGGTTGATGGAAGAGCAAGCCTGCAGTGCGCAATCGCTGACAGGGCTTTCGTTTCCTTCGATTGCGGTTTGAACGATCAACAGATCGTCCGAACGGTTATGAAGTCGCCACAAAACTCACATGCTCACCGACATGCAGGTTCAGGTGCAGCTCATCGGTAATACCCGTCGCCGTGCGGGCCAGACGTTGCAGTGGTTCGGCCAGTCCCGGTTCAAGGTTGCCGCTGATCTGACTGAAATGCTCAATGCTGAGTCCCGCCACGCCACGTGGGGCGTTCACCATCGTCCATTGCAAGGCACTGCTTTGCAGCGCTTCGCGGATTTCTTCGGCGGCATGGCGTTGCAATCCGTCCTCGGTCTCCGGATCGTCCAGAACCTCGAAATTTCCCACAACAAACAACCGTGCGATGCCCGCGGCCTGCATGCCCTCTATCAACGCATCGACTGCCAGCACTTGCTCGACCGGGCCGGGCACAATGGTTTTTTCCACGTGCTCACTGTTGAATGGCAAACCCGGTGCGTCTAACAAACAGATGACGGCCGAACTGCCTGCCACGCTTTGCTTCACTCGCTGCGCTTCGAACAGGTCTCCCGTCTTGGTGCGCAAACCCGGCCGCGGTGCCAGCGCCGTCAGGTCGTCAAGAATGGCGATCACTTCATGTTGGCGCCGAAGCATTTCAGCCATCAGCGCACTGCCCAGGCTACTCATGGCACCATAAAGCACCACTTTCACCACCGGCGTTTCGGCGTTTTTCATGGCTGAACTCCCTTGTTTTCCTTCGTATATGGCGTGTGACATGCATGGAGCGACAAGGGTTCGACTGAGTTATAGAGGGATTCACATGCAGCGGATCAAGGGCTATCACGCCCACGTGTATTTCGACGCCAGCAGCATCGATCAGGCGCGCGCCTTGTGCGAGCAAGCCGCACAACTGTTTCCGCTGAAAATGGGTCGCGTCCACGAGCGCCCGGTCGGACCGCATCCGGACTGGAGTTGCCAACTGGCGTTCGGGCCGGAGTTGATCGGCGAAGTGCTCCCGTGGCTGGCGCTCAACCGCAAGGGACTGGTGGTGTTCCTGCATCCGGACACCGACAACGACTTGTTGGATCACCGCGATCACGCGATCTGGATGGGCGCGGTCCGGCCACTGGACCTGTCTATTTTCTGATCAGAGTTTCTTCGGCTTTACCCGGCAAATGCTCATCCAGGTGCAGCCACCGCAGGCTGTCCGCGATGGCCTTGGCTCGGTATCGCGTCTGCCGCCGTCCGACGACCGGTTGCACAACCGGTCAATGCTTTCATCGCCGAAAGCTGGCTGAAAGCTTCCCCGATTAGGATCGCCCCACTACCGGCAACAGACCGGTCGGCCATTGCCGGCGTTTTATCGCTCGCACAGCCCATTTAACAACAACAATGGTGATTCTGATGTCCTCCTCTATCCGCCGCTTCGCCGCCACTCCGCCCGTACGTTTCGTGCTTCCCGTTCTGCGCTGATCTCGCCCGATCCGCCCATTCCCTAGCCGCGCTACGCCTGGAGTATTCCCATGCTGACTTTCCTTGGCTTCGCCATGGTCATCACGTTCATGTTCCTGATCATGACCAAGCGCCTTTCCGCGCTGATCGCCCTGATCATCATTCCAATCGTCTTCGCCCTGTTCGGCGGTTTCGGTCCGAAAATCGGCCCGATGATGCTCGAAGGCATCACCAAACTCGCGCCGACCGGCGTGATGTTGATGTTCGCGATTCTTTACTTTGCCTTGATGATCGACTCCGGCCTGTTCGACCCGGCCGTGCGCAAGATCCTCAAAATGGTCAAGGGCGATCCGTTGAAGGTTTCGGTCGGCACCGCCGTACTCGCGCTCGTCGTCTCCCTCGATGGTGACGGCGCGACCACTTACATGATCTGCGTGGCCGCCATGCTGCCGCTCTACAGCCGCATCGGCATGAGCCCGCGGATCATGGCCGGTCTGATCATCCTCGCCGGTGGTGTGATGAACATGACCCCATGGGGTGGCCCGACCGCCCGTGCCGCCAGTGCGCTGCATGTGGATCCGTCGGCGATCTTCGTACCGATGATTCCGGCCATGGCGGCCGGTGTGGTGGCGATCCTCGCGATCGCTTATTTCTACGGCAAGCGTGAGCGGGCCCGTCTGGGTGAACTGCACCTGGTGGGTGATGAAATCGACCACAGTGAAATCAGTGTTTCGCAGTTCCCGGACGCCCGTCGTCCGAAGCTGATCTGGTTCAACGGCGCCCTGACCCTGGGCCTGATGTGCACCCTGATCGCCGGCCTGTTGCCGCTGCCGGTGCTGTTCATGGTGGCGTTCAGCATCGCGATGATCGTCAACTACCCTTGCCTGCAACAGCAGAAAGATCGCGTCGCGGCCCACGCCGGGAGCGTGCTGGCGGTTGTCGGACTAATCTTTGCCGCGGGGATCTTCACCGGTATCCTGTCGGGCACCGGCATGGTCGATGCCATGTCGAAAAGTCTGTTGGCAGTGATCCCGGATTTCCTCGGCCCGTACCTGGCTGTGATCACGGCGTTGGTGAGCATGCCGTTCACCTTCTTCATGTCCAACGACGCGTTTTATTACGGCGTATTGCCGGTACTGGCCGAAGCCGCCAGCCACTACGGTATAACCGCCGTGGAAATGGCACGTGCCTCGATCGTCGGTCAGCCCGTCCACTTGTTGAGCCCGCTGGTACCCTCCACCTACCTGTTGGTGGCCCTGGCCGGGATCGACTTTGGTGATCACCAGCGCTTCACCCTGAAGTGGGCAGTGCTGGTGTGCATGTGCATACTGGTTGCCGCATTGCTGATGGGGATTTTTCCGCTGTTCAGCACTCTATAAGCCCAAGACTCACCGCAACGGGTCCAGGCTTCGCTGTTTGAAGCCCGGGCCCGTTGTGGTTTAACAATCGCTCAAAGGAATACACATGGAATGGCTGACCAACCCTGAAATCTGGGTTGCCTTCTTCACCCTGACCGCCCTGGAAATCGTCCTGGGTATCGATAACATCATCATGATTTCGATCCTGGTCAGCCGCATGCCCAAGCACATGCAGGCGCGCACCCGGATTTTCGGCCTGGCCCTGGCCATGATCACGCGAATCCTGTTGCTGCTGTCCATTACTTGGGTCATGCGCCTCACCGCCGACCTGTTCGAAGTGTTCGGCCAGGGCATTTCCGGGCGTGACCTGATTCTGTTCTTCGGTGGTCTGTTCCTGTTGTGGAAGAGCTCGCAAGAGATGTACCACGCGCTGGAAGGTGAAGACGAAAGCAACGAAGAACCTTCGGGCAAGGGCGGTAACTTCCTGTACACCATCATCCAGATCGCGATCATCGACATCGTGTTCTCGCTGGACTCGGTCATCACCGCCGTCGGCATGGTGTCCCATGTGCCGGTCATGGTGGCGGCGATTGTCGTGGCCGTTCTGGTGATGATGCTGGCCGCAGGCACCATCAGCGACTTCATCGACAAGCACCCGTCGCTGAAAATGCTGGCGCTGTCGTTCCTGTTGGTGGTCGGTACCGTACTGATTGCCGAATCCCTGGACGTGCACGTACCGAAAGGCTACGTCTACTTCGCCATGGCGTTCTCGCTGGCGGTGGAAGCGATCAACATCAAGATGCGCACCGCGATGGCGAAAAAACGCAAACAGCAGGACCCGGTGAAACTGCGCAAGGATATTCCGGGGCAATAATCTAGGTTGATAGAGCTCTGTGGGATAAGAGCTCCCTCGCCGCAGTCACGCAGTGAGCAAGGGGACCTTCGGGTCCCTTTGTCATTTTCCGCACAGAGCTGTTTTCATGACAGTTTTGTTTCAATCACGTCTTTAGCTATGCGATGCTGGCGCCCGGACCGTTAGCCAACTACAGCTTAAGTACAGAACGTAGATCGTCGCGCGGCACCGTCAACTTGCCCCTTTGGGGCGCCACACCACAGGGGGTCTGTATGCTCACCCTGCTCAATCTGCTCTCCGCCGTGGCCTTGCTGATCTGGGGCACGCACATCGTCCGAACCGGCATCTTGCGGGTTTACGGTTCCAACCTGCGCCATGTCATCAGCCAGAACATGTCCAAACGCTGGCTGGCGTTCGTTTCCGGGATCGTCGTCACCGCGATGGTACAGAGCAGCAACGCCACCGCGATGCTGGTCACTTCGTTTGTCGGTCAGGGCCTGATGGCGCTGACGCCGGCGCTGGCGACCATGCTGGGTGCGGATGTCGGTACGGCGTTGATGGCGCGGGTGCTGACGCTCGACCTGTCATGGCTGTCGCCGCTGCTGATTTTCCTCGGGGTGATTTTCTTTCTATCGCGCAAACAGACCCGCCTTGGCCAGATGGGCCGCGTCGCGATCGGGCTGGGCTTGATCATTCTCGCCCTGCAATTGATCGTCGAAGCCGCGACGCCCATTACGCATGCGCAAGGGGTGAAGGTGATCTTCGCCTCGCTGACCGGCGACATCCTGCTCGACGCCCTGGTCGGTGCGCTGTTCGCGATGATTTCCTACTCCAGCCTCGCGGCGGTGCTGCTGACCGCTACCCTGGCCGGCGCCAGCGTGATCAGCCTGCCGGTGGCCATCGGCCTGGTGATCGGCGCCAATATCGGCAGCGGTGTTCTGGCGTTCCTCAGCACCAGCATGCAGAACGCTGCCGGACGTCAGGTGGCGCTGGGCAGCCTGTTGTACAAACTGATCGGCCTGGTGCTGATCATTCCTGTGCTCGACCCCTTGGTGCATTGGATCGACAGCCTGGACTTCAGCGCACAGGAAATGGTCATCGGCTTCCATCTGCTCTACAACACGGCGCGCTGCCTGATCCTGCTGCCCAGCGTCGGGCCGATGGCCAGGTTTTGTGCCTGGGTGCTGCCGGAGCGTCCGCAAGCCAACGGCACCGCCAAACCGCGGCATCTGGACCCTACGGCGTTGGTCACACCGAGCCTGGCATTGGCCAATGCGGCCCGGGAAACCCTGCGCATGGGCGACCTGATCGACAACATGCTCGAAGCCATGCTCGACGTGTTGCATGGCAAGCAAACCGCCGTGACTCAGGAAGTGCGGCGCATGGCTGAGGACGTCGAATCGCTCTACAGCGCGATCAAGCTCTATCTGGCGCAAATGCCTCGCGAAGATCTCAGTGATCAGGACAGCCGGCGCTGGGCGGAAATCATCGAACTGGCGATAAACCTGAAACTCGCCAGCGACCTGATCGAACGCATGCTGCGCAAGGTGCAGCAGCAGAAAACCTCGCAACGCCGGTCGTTTTCCGAGGTGGGCCTGGAAGAGTTGGCGGGTTTGCACAGCCAGTTGATTGCCAATCTGCGTCTGGGCCTGTCGGTGTTCCTCAGTGCCGACCCGCAAAGCGCTCGCCAGTTGGTTCGTGAGAAACGTCGTTTTCGCGCACAGGAGCGGCGCCTGGCCCACGCTCATGTCAGCCGTTTGCAACGGAAGATCGTGCAAAGCATCGAAACCAGTTCGCTGCACCTAGAGTTGATTGCCGACATGAAACGTCTGAACTCGCTGTTTTGCAGCAGCGCCTATGTGGTATTGGAAACGTCCGACAGCGGCGCGCTGGTTGTCGACGATTTGACTGACATCACGCATTCTCCCTGAACGTCCACAGTGGCTTGAAGTCTGTTGAACTCACGCTAGCCGTACGGAAGCTCGTTATGCGTTGCCTGCTGTTCGCCTGTCTGTTGCTCGGCTCATTCCCTTCGTTTGCCCTGGATCGCTTTCAGGTCGAGGGTTACTCCCTGCGCAACGGCCTGCAAATTCTGCTCAAGCCCGGTGCCGAGCGCGGGCATGTGGCGATCCGGCTGGTCGTCGGCGTCGGCATCGACGATTTCAACTGTGCGGAAAAAGAGTTGCCGCACCTGCTCGAACATTTGTTATTCAGTGGCATCGACGCCAGTGGCGAAGGCGGACTGGAAGAGCGCATGCAAGCGCTGGGTGGCGAATGGAACGCCTACACCAGCAACGCCGACACCACGTTCGTGATCGAGGCCCCGGCGAAAAACCAGCGCAAAGTTCTTGATCTGCTCCTGGCGTTATTGACCCAGACCCGGTTCGACGACAACGCCATCAACGCCGCCAAACAAGTAGTCGAGCGCGAAGACGGCGGTCACTACTCGCATTTGCAACGCTGGCTGGATCGTCAGGACCTGGGTCACACCGCCAGTAAGCAATTGGCCGTGGAGTTGGGCCTCAAATGCTCCGCGCGCGCAGAAGTCGAGCAACTGACCCGCGAGCAATTGGAGAAAGTCCGCAAGGATTGGTACGCGCCCAACAACATGACGCTGATTGTGGTCGGAGACCTCGATCGTTTGCTGCCGGCCTATCTGGAGCGCACCTACGGCACATTGGTCCCGATCGAACCGGGTAATCACCTGCCGCTCCCGCAAATTCAGGCCAGCGCTGCTCACGAGCGCGTCCTGACGCGCGGGTTCCTCGGTGGTGAGGCCAAGCTGCACTGGCTGGTGCCGGAACCGGTGCTGGAGGATCAGCACGACCAAACCTTCGACCTGCTCAAGGACTACCTGGATTGGGCGCTGTATCGCCAGCTGCGCCTGGCGCACAGCTTGTCCTACGGCCCATGGGCCGAGCGTGAGGTGTTCGGTGGCGTCGGCTTCATGAGCCTCAATGCCGATCTTGAGCGCGACGATGTGGACGAGGCGCTGGCGGTGCTGGACGACTTGAAGGCTCAGCTACTCAAGGATGGCCTGAACGCCGAGACCTTCAACCGCCTCAAACAGGCCGCCATTGGCCGCCAGGCCTGGGCCGTCCAAGGCAACAGCGCACTGGCCGATTACTACTGGAGTGCGCTGGGAGACTACGAGAATGGCCGTTTCACCAACCCGGTCAAAGAACTGCAAGCAGTGTCGCTGGCGGAAGCGAACAAGGCCATGCGCGAACTGCTGCTGCAACCGGGGTATGTGCGGGTCGAGAAGCCGCTGCTCAGTTATGACCAGTTGATGTGGGCGATTGTTGGATGGGTGGGGGTGTTGGTTTTAGCGCTATTGGGTTGGCAGATTTACCGCCGGCGGAAGCAAGCGCCCTCGCCATAAAAAAACACTACTCTCTGAAGGGACGTGTAAGACGGAAATGACGGCTACCCTCGCCACGCCGTCGCGCCAGCGGTACCCTGTCAGGGATTTTTCCTACGACTGATGTGAACCGCCGAATGCCGACCCTGACCCTCTTCGTACAGCGCATCCTCGAACTGATGAAGCGCTATCCCGGGGTCATTGCGCTCGGTGGTTTTGTTTCCGGGGTCGGCAGCTTCATTCTGGTGGATCGCCAACAGGGTCTGGCGAGCTGGATCACCACCATCATGCTGATCAGCTGGATCTGGCTGATGCTGGAAAACAGCCTGACCAAGCTGTTCACCCGGATTTTCAAACGGGAAATTCCCCAACCGTTGCTGCGTTACGCGACGCAGATGATCCACCAGGAAAGCCTGTTTTTTGTCCTGCCGTTCTTTTTCATCACTACCACGTGGAACAGCGGCCAGTTCTTCTTCACCGGGTTGCTGGGCATGGCCGCGCTGATTTCCATCGTCGACCCGCTTTACTACAAATGGCTGGCGCCGCGGCGTTGGGCGTTCCTCGCGCTGCATACGCTGACCCTGTTCGCCGCCCTGCTCACCGCGTTGCCGGTGATCATGCATCTGACCACCTCGCAAAGTTTCAAATGGGCGCTGGGTATCGCCGTGCTGTTGTCGTTCCCGAGCCTGGCGTCGATCTTTCCGATCCGTACCGTGCGCAATGCGCTGGCCATTCTAAGTATCACCATCGGCATCGGCGGTATGGGTTGGGTGCTGCGCTCATGGGTGCCGCCGGCGACGCTGTGGATGACCGATGTGGCCATCAGCACACAGATGCAGGATCGCACGCCGGGCGCCAGTCTCGATGAGGTCAGCGTCGAGCAGATCCGCGGCGGAGGTTTGTACGCTTACACCGCGATCAACGCGCCGCGTGGTCTCGACGAGCGGATTTATCATGTGTGGCAGTTCAACGGCAAGGAGGTCGACCGCATCCCGCTGGACATCCACGGTGGGCGCAAGGAAGGCTATCGGGCCTGGACCCACAAGCAGAACTTCCCCGGCAATCCGGCGGGCAAATGGCAGGTTCGGGTGCTCACTGAAGACGGCCAGTTGATTGGCGTGTTGCGCTTCAAGGTCGCGAACAGCACACCGGTCAAAGAAAAGTAAGGCAGTTCGTGCTATTACGTAGGTCAGCGTAATAGCGGAAAAAGCACGGAGCTTATGACCAGCAGCACAATGGCCGGCAATGCCCAACTGGACACCTCGCATGCTCCCGCTCAGATACGGGTGACGGGGGACTGGACGCTTGCCCATTACGCCGACCTCAAGCGCCTGAGCGATAAGCTCGAAGGCCAATACGACGAGAGCACCCACATCGACCTCAATGGCCTCGGCGCCCTCGATACCGCCGGCGCTTCGTTGCTGGTGGAGTTGCTGGGCTCCGAGCGCCTTGGCCGATCCGCGGAACACCCCGATTGCACCCTCTCTTCTGCCGACCGCGCGTTGCTGCAAACGGTCTACCAGTCGCTGACGGATTTCTGCGTGCCGATCAAAGAGCCGGAAATCAGCGTGGGCATTCAGCTGCTGACCCGTATTGGTCGCGCCGTGGACAGGGTCTGGCAAGACACTCTGCAACTGCTGGGTTTCGTTGGCCTGATTCTGGAAACCATCGTCCGCGGCCTGTTCCGCCCCAAACGCTGGCGCATCACGCCGATGGTTGCGCACATTGAGCAGACCGGTCTGGACGCCGCGCCCATCGTTGCCCTGCTGACGTTTCTGGTGGGCGCTGTCGTCGCGTTTCTCGGGGCAACCGTTCTAAGCACGTTCGGCGCCAGCGTATTCACCGTGGACCTGGTGGCGTTTGCCTTCCTGCGTGAGTTCGGCGTGTTGCTGACCGCGATCCTCATGGCCGGGCGCACCGCCAGTGCCTTCACCGCGCAAATCGGCTCGATGAAGGCCAACGAAGAAATCGATGCGATCCGCACCCTCGGCCTCGATCCGATGGAGTTACTGGTCGTGCCGCGCGTCCTCGCCTTGCTGGTCGCGTTGCCGATGCTGACGTTTCTGGCGATGGTGTCGGGGATTGTCGGCGGCGGCGTGGTCTGTGCGGTATCGCTGGATATCTCGCCGGCGATGTTTTTCTCGCTGCTGCAATCGGACATCGGTGTTCAGCACTTTCTGGTGGGGATGGTCAAAGCGCCAATTTTCGCATTCCTGATCGCCGCGATCGGCTGCCTGGAAGGCTTCAAGGTCAGCGGCAGCGCTGAGTCCGTCGGTGCGCACACCACGTCCAGTGTGGTGCAGTCGATTTTCGTGGTGATCGTGCTCGACGCCGTGGCCGCGCTGTTTTTCATGGAGATGAGCTGGTGAATCGTCGACCCCGAGCGCCCGCCGAGGCGGTGATCGAAGTCCGTGGGCTGTGCAACCGCTTCGGCAGTCAGAGCGTGCACGAAAACCTCGACCTGGATTTGTACAAGGGCGAGATTCTCGCCGTGGTCGGCGGCTCCGGCAGCGGCAAGTCGGTGTTGCTGCGCAGCATTGTCGGCTTGCGCCAGCCCAGCGAAGGCTTGGTCAAGGTGTTCGGGCAAAACCTGCCGACCCTGCCGGAACACGAGCGCTCGCTGGTTGAACGGCGCTTCGGCGTGCTGTTCCAGAAAGGCGCCCTGTTCTCTTCATTGACCGTGACCGAGAACGTCGCCCTGCCCCTGATCGAACACGCCGGCCTGAGCCGTGACGATGCCGAGCATTTGGCGGCCGTGAAACTGGCTTTGGCCGGTTTGCCGCTGTCGGCGGCGGATAAATACCCGGCCTCCCTGTCCGGCGGCATGATCAAGCGCGCCGCTCTGGCACGGGCCTTGGCGCTGGACCCGGATATCCTGTTTCTCGACGAACCCACCGCCGGCCTCGATCCGATTGGCGCTGCAGCTTTCGACCAGTTGATCCTGACTTTGCGCGATGCCTTGGGCCTGAGCGTTTTCCTGGTGACTCACGACCTCGACACGCTCTACACCATCACCGACCGGGTGGCGGTGCTGGCGCAAAAGAAAGTGCTGGTGGCGGACGCCATCGACAAGGTGTCGGAAACCGACGACGCGTGGATTCACCAATACTTCCATGGCCCTCGCGGCCGCGCGGCATTGACAGCCGCACAACAGCTCAACGAGGTCTGACATGGAAACCCGAGCCCATCATGTATTGATCGGCCTGTTCACCGTGATTGTGGTGGCGGGCGCCCTGCTTTTTGGTTTGTTTTTGGCCAAGTCCAGCGTCGACCGCGAGTTCAAGGATTACCAGGTCGTCTTCAATGAGGCCGTCAGTGGTTTGTCCAACGGCAGTTCGGTGCAGTACAGCGGGATCAAGGTGGGCGACGTGGTGTCGCTGCGCCTTGACCCCAAAGACCCGCGCCGGGTCTTGGCGCGGATTCGCTTGGGTGGGGATACGCCGGTCAAGGAAGACACACAGGCCAAACTGGCGCTGACCGGTGTCACCGGGACGTCGATCATCCAGCTCAGCGGGGGTACACCACAAAGCCCGACGCTCAAAGGCAAGGACGGAAATCTGCCGACGATAGTTGCATCGCCCTCGCCCATCGCCCGTCTGCTCGAAGACAGCAACGACCTGTTGACTGGCGTGAACACACTGATGCACAACGCCAACCTGATGTTTTCCACGGAAAACATCGAGCGCATCAGCAAGACTCTCGATCATCTGGAGCAAACCACGGGTGTGATTGCCGAGCAGCGTGGCGACATTCGTCAGGCCATGCAGCAACTGGCAACGGTCGGTAAACAGGCCGGCACCATGATGGAACAGACCTCGGCGCTGATGCGCAACGCCAATGGCTTGCTCAACGATCAGGGCAAACAGATGTTCGGTAGCGCCGAACAGGCCATGAAGTCGCTGGAACACAGCAGCGCGACGATCAACGCGTTGCTGACCGCCAATCAGGACTCGATCAACAACGGCATGCAGGGCCTCAACGGTCTTGCCCCGGCGGTACGCGAGCTGCGCGAAACCCTCACCTCGCTGCGCGCCATCTCTCAACGTCTTGAGGCCAACCCCAGTGGTTACCTGCTCGGCAGTGACAAGCACAAGGAATTCACTCCATGAAGCTGCACTTCATCGCCCTCCTCGCCGGTTTCATGCTGATCAGTTCCTGCTCGATCCTGCCCAAGCCCGAGCCCTTCGATGTCTATCGCTTGCCTTCGGCCCAGAGTCATGCGGCGGGCGGTCAAGGCGCGCCGCAGCGCTGGTCATTGCGCCTGACCAAGCTGCAGGCGAGCGAAGCATTGAACAGCCCGAACATAGCGGTCATCCCTCAAGGCGACGTTATCAGCAGCTATAAAGGCTCGCGCTGGAGCGATCCGGCACCGGTGCTATTGCGCAATCGCCTGCTCGATGGTTTCCAGCGCGATGGTCGCGTCTCGCTGCTGAGCACCGATGACAGCATTTTCCAGACGGACCTGGAGCTGGGCGGCGTCCTGCAAGCATTCCAGACCGAATACCAGGGCACGAGTGCCAGCGTGGTGGTACGCGTGGATGCGTTGCTGGTGCGCAGCTACGACCAGCACATCCTCGCCAGCCGCCGCTTTGAAGTGCGCCAGCCACTCAGCGATGTGAAAGTACCGGCGGTGGTGGCCGGGTTTGGCCTGGCCAGTGATCAATTGACCACGCAGGTGGTGAATTGGGCGGTTGCGCAAGGGCAAAAACTCGAGCCTCCCGCGAAACCTTGAAGGTGCGGACCTTATCGCTGGCAAGCCAGCTCCCACTGAAACTGCGCGGTCCTTGTGGGAGCTGGTTTGCCGGCGATAAATGTTGGATTCACCCGAAGAACCAGTAGCAAACTCCGATGGCGCCCAGTACGCCGGCCAGCTCGGCCAACAACGCACACCCCACCGCATGCCGCGCCCGCTGAATTCCGACCGCGCCAAAGTACACTGCCAGCACGTAGAACGTGGTTTCGGTACTGCCCTGCACCGTCGCCGCGACCAGTGCCGGGAAACTGTCCACGCCGGACGTGTTCATGGTTTCAATCAGCATCGCCCGGGCGGCGCTGCCAGAGAACGGCTTGACCATAGCCGTGGGCAGCGCGTCGACGAAACGCGTATCCCATCCAGCCCACTCCACCAGATGCCGGATGCCGTCCAGGCCAAAATCCAGCGCCCCGGACGCCCGCAATACGCCCACCGCACAGAGCATCGCCACCAGATACGGCAGCAGATTCTTCGCCACGTCGAAGCCTTCTTTGGCGCCTTCGACGAACGCCTCGTAGACCTTCACTTTGCGCATCGCACCGATGATCAAAAACAGCATGATCAGTCCGAATAGCGTCAAATTGCCGAGGATCGACGACAAACCGGCCAGCGCCGCAGCAGACATGGTCCCCAGCAACGCCATGAAACCACCCAGCAGCAGGGCGCCCGGAATCAGATAGGCCAGCACTACCGGGTCCCAGACGCGCAAGCGTTGCATGAACGCCACCGCGAGGAAGCCAACGATGGACGAGCAACTGGTGGCCAGCAGGATCGGCAGGAACACCAGCGTCGGGTCGGGCGCGCCTTGCTGGGCGCGGTACATGAAGATCGTCACCGGCAGCAGGGTCAGTGAGGAGGCGTTGAGTACCAGGAACAGGATCTGCGCGTTGCTGGCGATGGTGGCGCTGGGGTTGAGCTCCTGCAGGGCCTTCATGGCTTTCAGGCCGATAGGGGTGGCTGCGTTGTCCAGGCCCAGGCCGTTGGCGGCGAAGTTGAGGGTGATCAGGCCGATGGCGGGGTGGCCGGGCGGGACTTCCGGCATCAAGCGCAGGAACAGTGGGCCGAGGGCCTTGGCCAGCCACTCGACGATGCCGGCTTTCTCGGCGATTCGCAGAAAGCCCAGCCAGAGGGTGAGGGTGCCGAACAGCAATACCATCACTTCGACCGACAACTTGGCCATGGCGAAAATGCTTTCCACCATCGCCGCGAAAATCCCGGCGTTACCGCCGATCAGCCACTGCGCCAGCGCCGAAATCGCGGCCACGATGAAGAAGCCAAGCCACAGGCCATTAAGCATCAGTCAAATCCCCCAAAAGATGCGCGAATGATAGCGGGGTGGTCAGAAACGACAAACCCCGGATTTCTCCGGGGTTTGTCTAAACGCTACACATCTGTAGGCGCCGGTTTGCTGGCGATTGGTGCACCGCGGTGTATCTGTCACACCGCGTGATCGTTCATCGCCAGCAAGCCGGCTCCTGCAAAGGGTGTCAGTTGCTGGAAACTTCACCAACCGGCAGCTTCTCTTTGCTGCGCCAGTGCGGCAGGGAGTTCCAGTAGCGCTGGCCTTTGGCATCGTCGTACATGCCTTCCCAGCGCGAGATAACCAGCACGGCCAGGGCGTTGCCGATCACGTTCAGTGCGGTACGCGCCATGTCCATGATGCGGTCGACACCGGCGATGAAGGCCAGGCCTTCCAGCGGGATACCCACGCTGCCCAGGGTGGCCAGCAGCACCACGAAGGACACGCCCGGTACGCCGGCGATGCCTTTGGAGGTAACCATCAGGGTCAGGACCAGCAGCAGTTGCTGGCTGATCGACAGGTCGATGCCGTACAGCTGAGCGATGAAGATGGCCGCAATGCTTTGGTACAGGGTCGAACCGTCGAGGTTGAACGAGTAACCGGTTGGCACCACGAAGCTGCAGATGGCTTTTGGCGCGCCGTAGGCTTCCATTTTCTCGATCACGCGCGGCAGCACGGTTTCGGAGGAAGCAGTGGAGTAGGCCAGCACCAGCTCATCCTTGAAGATGCGCATCAGCTTGATCACCGAGAAGCCGAACAGGCGGGCGATCAGACCCAGTACCACGAAGGCGAAGAAGGCGATGGCGACGTAAACCAGGATCACCAGTTTGGCCAGCGGCAGCAGGGACGCGAAGCCGAAGTTGGCCACGGTTACCGCGATCAGTGCGAAAACGCCGATTGGGGCGTAGTTCATGATCATGTGGGTGACCTTGAACATGCTTTCCGACACGCCCTGGAACATCGTTACCAGTGGATCGCGCAGCTCGGGTTTGAGGCTCGACAGACCGAGACCGAACAACACCGAGAAGAAGATGATCGGCAGCATCTCACCGCGCGCCATGGCTGCGAAGATGTTGGACGGGATCAGGTTGAGGATGGTTTCGATGAACGCGTGTTCATGCTGCACCTCAGCCGCGGTTGCCTGGTACTTGGAAATGTCCACGGTACCCAGGGTGCTCATGTCGATGCCGGCACCCGGATGGAACAGGTTGGCCAGCAGCAGGCCGACAACGATGGCAATGGTGGTGACGACTTCGAAGTAGATGATGGTTTTGAGGCCGATACTGCCGAGCTTCTTCGCATCACCCACGCCAGCAATGCCGACGATCAGCGAGGAGATCACGATCGGGATCACAATCATCTTGATCAGACGGATAAAGATATCGCCTGCCGGTTGCAGGACGTTGCTGATCCACCAGGCTTTCTCGGCACTGAAATGGTTGAGCAGCGCACCAATTGCAATCCCCAATACCAGACCGATGAGGATCTGCCAGGCGAGGCTAAGCTTTGCCTTCTTCATATCTTTACCCTTACTTCAGTTTGACTCGGGCAGGTGCGAGAACCGGTTCGCTTGTGGCGAAAAAGTCGATGCATCTGCCCCCGTATAAGGAGCCCCGGAGCGCTTGTTAGTGGCTCTCTGGCAGGCGAAAAAAGGCGCAACTATTCCGATGCAAGGAAGCGACGTCTAATGCCGTAAACGACTACCCTATGCCGAATCGGCATGAGGTCTTTTAGCTGTTAGCGACGTCGCAATCGGTTCGAATGTGACATTTCGGCAGGCATAAGTGCCGTGAACCGGCCATCACAGAGCGGAATGTGTGTTTTTTGATCAGCTGATCTAGAGGCGGATTTCAGGAAAATCCTACAAGGCAGGAAACAGATTTACGGCGAGGCGCTGACAATATTTCTCGATATACGGTCGGGGAAAATCAACAGGAACCGTTTTTTCAAAAAGCAGGCAGGGGCTTTTCGAGTCTGCGAAAAAACGGGCAGAGATCGTTTTGATTCATTTCCTGGGGTAAATAAGCTCTTCGCAAGTCCGTCGAGCCATCAGTGACCGGCGAACTTGCGTCGCAGCTTTTCCTGACCCGGCCCTTGCGCAGGTACTCCCTGTACCCGTAGGTCACTCCGCCCCTGAAACAGGCAGAACGTCCCGACCCCTTGGTCATGCGCCAACCTTCCTCAGGTGGCACAGATGGAAAGAAGCGAGGCTTCTTTCTACAGTCTGAAACTCAATACCAGTTCGGATCTTTCTTGAGTTGTTCCATCAACAAGTCCTGCATGCCCTGGTCCGGTTTCCCGAGGAAACGGTAATTGGCATGTCGGGTTGGCGACTTGTCAGCAGGCAACCCCGAAGGCACCTCCACCAGCATGGCGTAAGCATCGTTCTTGTCGAAGCTGACAGCGACAATCAAGCGTTTGTCAGCGCAGGTCGCCTGTGATTCACACAGCGGTCCTACCAGATACTTGTCACCATCCTCTTCAACGGCATTCATTTGTTCGGCATCGCCGGACAGGTTCATTACCCATTCCGGCAGGCGTTCCTCTTTCTTGACGACGCCTTGCCAGGTGTCCCGATACTGCGGGTCGGCGTTCAGCAGCTCGTTGACCCGTGCCTGCCCATCATTGGCAGCAATTGCCATGGCACTACCGCCCAGTAGCAGGGCGGCTGCCAGTGTCTTTAACGAAAGACTCATATTCAGCCTCGGCCGCGACGGCCAAAGAAGAAGGAAGCAATGAACATCACCAGGAACACGACAAAGAGAATCTTGGCGATACCCGTGGCGGTGCCCGCGATACCACCGAAGCCCAATACGGCGGCGACAATGGCAATGATCAGGAACGTGATTGCCCAGCTCAACATGGTGATTCTCCTTACTTTTCTATTTAAAGGTGCTTGTCCCGGCGCATCGGACGCGCCAAGTTTGTGTAATCAGAAAACCCAGCGCTCCTGACGTGGCATCTCATTCACAGGCTGGGCCTGGTCGACGTCCATCATTCGCATGGCGCTGCTGTCAGTCATACCGCGGGTGGCGGCGCTGAAATGGGTCTGGGTAGGGGGCTGAAACGACACGCGTGGCGCCGATTCCTGCTGGCTTAACTCCCAGCTCAGGAATTGCTGGCCGGCGACCAGAGTGACCAGCAGCGCAAAAACGCAAAACAAGCCTTGCTGGATATGCAGTGGCGAGACACGTAATTGGGCGGCACGTTGACGATTCATCCTGAGGCTCCTCCCACGCGGGGTATCGGGTTGAGGGCGGTTGTTGTTGCCCTGCGTTACTCAGGTTATTGCAGCCGTCATGCCAGCTTTTTTGTTGATAAAAAATCTTTATAAATCAATTAGTTATGCAATCAGAAAAGACGCGCTCGCCGGCATCCTGCACGATGGTCCTTTGCGCGCCCGTGCGAAATGCACGATTGATCGCAAGTCATCGCAATATTTTTGAATTGAGAGAAGGGCGTTACTGTCAGAAAAGTACGCAGCTCATGGCGGCAGCAGATAGCTACCCTGGGATGGCAGTAATAGATCAGAATAAACCATGCAACTTGCCCGATTTTTCCGGGACTAACCAAGATCATTCATTAAGGAGCGTAGGAAAATGGAATCAGCCACTGAGCATCAAGGCCGTATTCTGCTGGTGGATGATGAGTCCGCCATCCTGCGTACCTTTAGATACTGCCTGGAAGACGAAGGCTACAGCGTCGCAACCGCCAACAGCGCCGCCCAGGCCGATGCACTGTTGCAACGTCAGGTGTTCGACCTGTGCTTCCTCGATTTGCGTCTGGGCGAAGACAACGGCCTCGATGTACTGGCGCAGATGCGCATTCAAGCGCCCTGGATGCGGGTAGTGATCGTCACCGCTCACTCGGCGGTGGATACCGCGGTGGATGCGATTCAGGCCGGCGCTGCCGATTATCTGGTCAAACCGTGCAGCCCCGACCAATTGCGTCTGGCCACGGCCAAGCAGCTGGAAGTGCGGCAGTTGTCGGCACGTCTGGAAGCGCTCGAAGGCGAGATTCGCAAACCCAAAGACGGGCTGGATTCCCATAGCCCGGCCATGAAAGTGGTACTGGAAACCGCGCGCCAAGTGGCCGGCACCGATGCCAATATCCTGATTCTCGGCGAATCCGGTACCGGTAAGGGTGAGTTGTCCCAAGCCATTCACGGCTGGAGCAAACGCGCCAAGAAGTCCTGCATTACCATCAACTGCCCGTCGCTGACGGCTGAATTGATGGAAAGCGAGCTGTTCGGTCACAGTCGTGGAGCCTTTACCGGCGCCAGCGAGAGTACGCTCGGTCGAGTCAATCAGGCCGATGGCGGCACACTCTTTCTCGACGAGATCGGCGACTTTCCCCTGGTTTTGCAGCCAAAATTGCTGCGATTTATCCAAGACAAAGAATACGAGCGTGTCGGGGATCCGGTCACCCGCCGCGCCGATGTACGCATCCTCGCCGCCACCAACCAGAACCTGGAAGACATGGTCCGCGATGGCCGTTTTCGCGAAGACCTGCTCTATCGGCTGAACGTCATCACCCTGCACCTGCCGCCGCTGCGCGAGCGCCGGGAAGACATCCTCAACCTGGCCGATCGCTTTCTCGCCCGTTTCGTTAAAGAGTACGCGCGCCCGGCCCGGGGTTTCAGTGATGAGGCCCGAGAGGCCATGCTCGGTTACCGTTGGCCGGGCAACATCCGCGAACTGCGCAACGTGGTGGAGCGGGCGAGCATTATCTGCCCGCAGGAGCGCGTCGAGATCACTCACCTGGGGATGGCCGAAACGCCAGTCAACAATGCCCCGCGCATTGGCGCAGCGCTGAGTCTGGACGAACTGGAAAAAGCCCACATCGGTGCGGTTCTCGCCACCGCCGGTACTCTGGATCAAGCTGCGAAGACGTTAGGCATCGACGCATCGACCCTGTATCGCAAACGCAAGCAGTACAACTTGTGAGCGGCCTCCGATGAAACTGGCGATGAAGTTGCGGACCCGCCTGTTTTTAAGCATTTCCGCGCTGATCACCGTAGCCTTGCTCGGGCTTATGCTGGGGCTGGTCAGCGTAATGCAGATGGCCGGAAACCAGGAAGCACTGGTGCGCAACAACTTGGTCACCCTGGATCTGGGCATCAAACTGCGCCAGACGCTGGGCGATCAGTTAGTCATCATGCTTAGCGAGCGCCCCGATTCCCAAGCCTTCGAAGCCTCCAAGCAGCGTTATTTCGAGTTGCTGGACCAAGGGATCGCCCGGGAACCAGAGGGCCTTGGCAACGAATACGGATTCAAAAAAGCCAAGGCGGATTACCTGAGCTTTGTCCGCGCCTATGAAGTGTCGCCTGATACTACTCATGTGCTGTACGGCAACGATGAGCTCACTGAGCGATTCAATGCGCTGCGCAATGGCTTGATCAACGAGCATAAGCGCGCCCTGGATAACATCGGTACGACCGAGCGCAAGGCGCGTGAGCGGGCGCTGCTGGTTGCTGGCCTGCTCGGGTTGGTCGGCCTGGCGGTATTAATCATCGGCTTCATTACCGCTCACGCCATCGCCCGGCGTTTCGGCGAGCCGATCGAGGCGCTGGCAAAAGCGGCGGACAACATCGGGCAGGGAAATTTCGACGTCATGCTGCCGGTGTCTTCGGCTGTCGAGCTCAATCAGCTCACCCGGCGCTTCGGCATCATGGCCGAGGCGCTGCGCGAGCATCAGGCAACCAATATCGATGAGCTGCTCGCCGGTCAGCAACGCTTGCAAGCGGTGCTCGATAGCATCGACGACGGCTTGCTGATGATCGACCGTCAGGGTCATCTGGAACACCTCAATCCGGTCGCACAGCGTCAACTGGGCTGGGACAGTGATCGACTCGGCCAAGGCCTGGGCGCGGCGCTGGAGCGTCCCGAGCTGGACGAGCAGCTGCAACTGGTGCTGCGCGGTGGCACGCTGGAGCGGGCGCCGGAAGATTTGAGCATTGAGGTCGATGGCGAGACGCGGTTATTGACCTATAGCCTGACGCCAGTGAGCCACACACAGGGCCATATCCTCGGCGCGGTAATGGTGCTGCATGACGTTACGGAGCAGCGTGCATTCGAACGCGTGCGCAGCGAGTTTGTGTTACGCGCTTCCCATGAGCTGCGCACGCCGGTCACCGGCATGCACATGGCATTCGGGCTGTTCCGCGAGCGCGCGCACTTCCCGCAGGACTCCCGTGAAGCCGACCTGCTGGACACGGTGAACGAAGAAATGCAGCGCTTGATGCAGTTGATCAACGACCTGCTGAACTTCTCGCGTTACCAGAACGGCCTGCAAAAACTGACGTTGGCGCCATGCTCCATCGAGGATCTGCTGGAGCAGGCGCAGCTACGCTTCGCCAGTGCAGCTGCCGAGAAGGACATCGAGCTGTTGATTGAGGTGCAGGCGCCACTGCCGCGCTTGCAGGCCGACCAACCGCAATTGGAGCGGGTGCTCGATAACCTGATCGACAACGCGCTGCGTCATACCGCTGTCGGCGGCTTGATCCGTTTGCAGGCCAGACGCCATGGCGACCGGGTGATCATCAGCGTCGAAGACAACGGTGAAGGCATTGCCTACGGGCAACAGGGACGGATCTTCGAACCTTTTGTTCAGGTGGGCCGCAAGAAAGGCGGCGCCGGGCTCGGTCTGGCGTTGTGCAAGGAAATTGTGCAGTTGCACGGTGGCCGGATGGGCGTTTACTCACGGCCGGGGCAGGGCACCCAGTTCTACATGGCGCTGTCGGTTTAGGCTTTACGCTTCGTCATCCAGACGCCGACTGGCCAAGCGGCGACCACGGGTAATCAGCTCGATGAACTGCACGGCGCTCAGGGCATGGGCGAACAACCAGCCTTGTCCGAACTTCACGCCTTCACTCCTCAGGAGCGCGGCCTGTGATTCATGTTCGATGCCTTCGGCAATCACCTTCAGGTGCAGAGATTGCGCCATATGAATGATGTGGGGGGCCACGCCACTGCTGGCGGCGTCGTGGCCCAGCGCGTCGATGAAGGCCTTGTCGATTTTCAGGCAGTCCACCGGCAGGGTTTGCAGGTAGGCAAGGCTGCAATAGCCTGTGCCGAAGTCATCGATCAGCACTTGATGCCCGACATCGCGCAAGGCTTGCAGGTTTTCCCGGGCCACCACCACATCAATCAAGCCCCGTTCCGTCACCTCGAAGGCAATCTGTTTGGCGGCGACCCGGTGCAACGTCAGTAAGCGCGCCATCACTTGGCCGATGCGCGGGACCATCACATCGCACGCCGCCAGGTTGACCGAAATGTACAACTGCGGATTGGACCGCAGCAGTTGCCCGAGCTGTTCCAGCAGGCGTTGCAAGACAAAGTCAGTCATCTGGCGGATCTGCCCGGTGTTCTCCGCCATTGGAATGAACAGGTCGGGGCTGGTCAGGGTGCCATCGGGTCGTCGCCAGCGTAGCAACGCTTCGGCGCCGACGCAGTTGCGGCTGTCGAGATCAAAGATCGGTTGATACAGCACCTGCAATTCGCCCCGGCGGATGGCGCCGGTCAATTCGGCGTCCAGGGACTGCCGTTGGCGCACCAACAGGAACACCAGGAAACCGACGCAGGCTGCCAGCAGCAGGCAAGCCGGAATCAACCACCACCACACCGGCGGAATATGCGTACCGCTGCGCGGACTGATCAGCACCAGTTGGTATTCCGGATTATCGGTGGGCATGCGGTAAATCAGGCGGGTATGCGTGACCTGCAAGGCGTCGCGCTTTTTGGGTGGCCAGGCTTCAGAGGGTGGCCACGCCTGTGAAACACCCAGTACCGGGATCGCCCGCGTGCCGTGGTCGAGGATCACCAACAGGCTGCTGCCCGGTGACAGGTCGACCATGTCGGTCAAGTGTCCGCGAGACGTCGCGACACGGAAATTGCCGCGCCCGAGCATCAGCGCGGCACGGTTCTCATCGGGTTCGGTGGTGGTGTTCAACCAGTAGCTGTAGGTCGGCCCTTTGATGTCCGGTGCCCGGGCCAGCGACAAGCCTACCTGTCGTGGGCGATTGGAACAGATTCGCAAGTCGTCCATATAGGCCGCTTCATATACGAATCGATAGTTGAAGCTGACCTGCTGCAACGTGGCGATCATTTCGTCATCGCAGCTTCGCAGCGGTTGAGCCTCCAGGTCGTCGAGGCTCTCGCGCAATTGCCCGAACAACTGCTCAAGGCGAGCGAGAAACCGTTCGCCCTGGGCATTCATTTGCTGGCTCTCTTGTTGTTCGAGCTGGTGGATGGCGACGAAATAACTGCCGGCCATCATCATCGTCGCGCTCAGGACAGCAGCCAGCATCGCCAAAAACCAGGGGCGAAAGAACCAACTACGGAATGTCTCGCGAGCAGCAGGCATTGTGGAATATCCGACGAATTACCAATGAGTTATAGCTGCTGATGGAAAAAACGCGCTGACCGTCGGGCGGGCGTCATTATTTTGTCTGGTTCAACACCTGTAGCAGTGCTGCCGTTTGGGCGTCCGGCGTACCATCGAAGCGGGTAGGGCGGAAATGCATTTGGAAGGCGGCAAGGACATGCCGTGTGGCGACGTCCAGTTCGCCAGTCTGGGGTGTTTCATAGCCCATGCGTGCCAACTGCGCCTGATACCAGGAAATGCTCGGCAGCTGCGTATCGAATTGCGCTTGCTGCCGGGCGACAGCCTGCTCGTTCGGCCAAATGCCAATGCCTTCGCCAGCCAGGCGTTTCCAGGGGAACAGCGGACCTGGATCGAGTTTGCGCAGTGGTGCGATATCGCTATGACCGATGATGCCGCGCGGGCTGATGTTGTAACGCTGGCTAATGTCCTTGAGCAGGACGATCAATGACTGGATCTGCGCTTCGGTGTAGGGATACCACAGGCGTCCTGTCGGGGTGTCCTTGAAGCCTGGGTTGACGATTTCGATACCCAGCGAGCTTGAGTTCAACCAGGTACGGCCTTGCCACTGACTCTCACCGGCATGCCAGGCGCGCAGGTTTTCATCCATCAGCTTATAAATGGTCGCGTTCTTGTCGTCGCCGATCAGGTAGTGGCTGCTGACTTCGCCGTGGGTCAACAGTTGCAGCGAGCGCTCCATTGAGGCGGAGGTGTAGTGAACCACCACAAACTGGATGCGGCTGTCGTGGTTGGCCGATGGGTGACGGGTGTCGTAGCGGGGGCCGCTGGCACAGCCGGCCAGGACAATGAGTGACACGATGAGGGCAAAATATTTCATGGCGAAAGGCAATACACGCAAGACAGTAATGCAACAGTGTAACGTACTGCCTTGCATGCCGCGGGCAATCGCGATCATTTAAACAAAATGGAACAAATTGCCGCTTAACCCAGCTCTACCCGGTTACGTCCGGCATTTTTTGCCCGATACAGCGCCTGATCGGCTCTTTTGAGCACCAGATCGCTGTGTTCGCCGGGCTTGAATGCGGTAATCCCTATGGAAATCGTGATCGTTACTCGCTCGCCCTTGAAGTGGAACGGGCAGGCTTCGATGGAAGCCCGCAGGTGTTCCAGCAGTTTCAGGGCGGCCGCCGGCACTGTGGACGGCAATAACAGAACAAACTCCTCTCCGCCGAACCGGGCGATGAAGTCTGTCCCGCGCAGACGCTTGCGCAGCACCGTGGCGATGATCTTCAGCACTTTGTCACCCGCCAGGTGCCCGTAGTTATCGTTAATGCGTTTGAAATGATCGAGGTCGAGCATCGCCAGCATCAAGGTATTGCCGTGTTGCTGCCACTGGCCGATTTCGTGTTCCAGCTGTTCGGCCCAGGCGGCGCGGTTGGGCAGGCCGGTGAGCGGGTCGATCAAGGCTTTCTGACGTTGTTCTTCGAGGTGCTCGCGCAAACCCGAGGCTTCCCGCTCCATATGCGCCACCCGTTCGGCCAGGTTTTGCAGGCGGGCGGCCACTTCCTGCTCGCGCTCGTCGCGTTGCTTGCGGTGCTCGTCCATGGTGCCGAGCAAGCCTTCCAGATGGTTTTCCAGAACGTGCTTGAGATCCTCAAGGTCCGCTGCTTCGTGCATGCTGGTTTGCAGGCCGTCGACCTGTTCGCGTATTTGCGAATCCAGCGCATGCGCTGCCGAGCGGCTGTCGGCATGATCGGCGCTGGCAGCTTGCAGGTTGCTCTGGAACGACTCGAGGCGTTCATTGAGTCGTAGCAAATAGGCTTCGAATTCGTGCTGGCCGCTGTCCGAGATCGCCAGCATCAATGTCGCAAAGTCGTCGAGGATCGGCAGTAATTCGTACCAGTTCAAGCCGTTTTTCAGACGATCTCGCATCGATTCCGCTTGAGGGCGGTGGCGTTCGGGTAGCGTGAGATCGTCAAGCAGGCCGAGCAGGGTTTCTTCAATGTGCCTGGCTACCGAGCTGTAGGACGGTTCGGGGGAATCCGGTAGCGCGTAAAACATGTCGTGCCCGAGGTGCTCGGGATCATCGGATGTCGCGACGTCAGAAAGTGGCGAAGGTGCCTCGGGTAGCGGAGCAGGGGTCAGCTCGTCCGGATTGATGTCCGGTTCAGTCTGGCTCGCGGGCTCGACGATAACGGGCGGAGGCTCTTCAGGCTGTTGAGCGTCCACTGCACGATCGGCCTCGGGTGCCTCGTGCGATTCAGTGATGGGTGCAACTAACGGTGCGACGGCGACGGGTTCCACGGGAACTGTCGACGTCGGGAGTGGCTGTGGATCAATGACCGTTGGCGATTCCACAGGCATGGGTTCGGCCACGGACGGAAAGTCACCGGTGTTTGCCGGGGGCACCGCAACCTTCGGCGTCGCCACTAATTCAGCAGGGGGCGCGTTGGCGGCTTGGTCGGCCGGGGGGGTGACGCGTGGTTCCTCCGCGTCGCGATGCCCGAATAATCGCTGCAGCAAGCCTGGCCGATCCGGTTCTGTGGGGTTGTCCAGTTGACTCAGGGCTTTACCCTGCAGGCCACTCAGTTCGCTGAGCAGCAATGGAATCTCGCGGGCCTGGCTGGCGCGGCTGTCCAGTTGCTTGGCGAAGTTCTTGAGGGGCCGGCTTACTTCACGAGGTAGCGGCAGCGTTTGCAGCTGAGTGACGAGTGCGTTCAACGCGGCGCTGGTCTGGTTGACCCGAGTTTCCCGACGTTGCTCGGAGTCGAGCACGGCTTTTTCCAGGCGTGGGAGGAGGGCGGCGAGGCCGGCGTCCATGTCGTCGGTGCGCACGACTTCGCGCATTTCCTTCATGCATTGGTCAACGGCGCGATCGGTGCCCTCTGCTGCCAGGGTGCTGCGCACAAGTCCGCGACGCAACAAGTCGAGCCGGGCATCCCAACGGCGTTCGAGTTTTTCCTGGTGTTCGATGCTTTGGAGGTATTTCTCTTTCCAGCGCTGTGCTTCGTCGCTCATTCAGGGGTTCCGCGATGGGCAGGACTCAACGCGGGCAATGCATCGGCCGTGAGCGAACCCGGCAGACGAATCTCTACCGCGACCGGCAGGTGATCGGAAATGGGTTGGGCCAGCACCTCGACCTTTTCCAGGGTCAGGCTCGGGCTCAGTAGAATGTGGTCCAGGCAGCGTTGCGGACGCCAGCTGGGGAATGTCGCTTCCAGTTGCGGGGCGAGCAGGCCAAGGTCGCGCAACGGAGAGTTTTGCAGCAGATCGCTGGCGTGGGTATTCATATCGCCCATCAGGATCTGGTGTTTATAGCCACCGATGACTTCGCGGATATAGGCCAATTGCAGGCTGCGCGCGCGTGCGCCCAGCGCCAGGTGCATCATCACCACCACCAGCGCTTCCGGGCCCTCGCCGAAACGCACCAGGATCGCCCCGCGACCTTTCGGCCCGGGCAGCGGATGATCTTCGATCGCCCACGGACGCAGGCGACTGAGCACGCCATTGCTGTGCTGGCCGAGGCGTCCGAGATTACGATTGAGTTGTTGATACCAGTAGGGAAAGGCGCCGAGCTGGGCCAGGTGTTCGACTTGATTGACGTAGCCTGAACGCAAGCTGCCGCCATCGGCTTCCTGCAAGGCGACCAGATCGAAATCACCCAGCAGATTGCCGATTTTTTGCAGGTTGTCGGCGCGCCCGGTATGGGGCAGCAAATGCTGCCAGCCACGGGTCAGGTAATGCCGGTAGCGCTCGGTACTGATACCGACCTGAATATTGAAGCTGAGCAAGCGCAGACGGCTGTCTGCGGGCAAGCCCGTCGATTCCAGATGATGTTCGTTGACCCGCGGATCATGCAGGCCAACGACGCGTTCAGTACCCCAGCGGCGCATGGCAGGTGCTGCCCTTAGTTGGCGGCAGCCTTGTTAGCCGCTCGCTCTTGGTCGACCAGTTTATCGGCCAGTTGCAAGGCTTGCTCGGCGCCGCCGGCAGAACCCACGTCAAAGCGATACTTACCGTTGACGATCATGGTTGGCACACCAGAGATTTCATATTTCTTTGCAAGCTCTTTGGCTTTGTTGATCTGGCCCTTGATGGCGAAGGAGTCAAAGGTAGCCAGGAACTTGTCCTTGTCGACGCCCTGGGTGGCCAGGAAGTCCGCCATGTCGTTCTTGTCGGTCAGCTTCTTGTGTTCTTTCTGAATGGCTTCAAACACCGCAGCGTGCACCTTGTGCTCGACGCCCATGGCTTCGAGGGTCAGGAACATCTGGCCGTGTGCGTCCCAAGGACCGCCGAACATGGCAGGGATGCGAACGAAGTTCACGTCCGAAGGCAGCTTCTCGACCCAAGGATTAATCACCGGCTCGAACGCGTAGCAGTGTGGGCAGCCGTACCAGAACAGCTCCACCACTTCGATCTTGCCAGGCACGGCTACCGGAACCGGATTGCTCAGTTCGACGTAAGGGGCGGCTGGGGCTTCGGCGGCCTGGGCAGACATGCCGAACAGGCTGGCAGCGACAAGTGCGGCGCTGATGATCAGATTACGCATGCTTTACTCCTGGACAAATTTTATCGCCTCGCGCGACCTGTCTTCAGACAGATTCTGGCGGGCCTGAGTTCTGTAGTGTAACGGCAGCGGCCACAAAAAAGGGCGGCCAAAGCCACCCTTTTTATACTTGCTGCGACGGATTAATCGAGCGTTAACGTTGCAAGAGATGTATGCCTTGCACAACGCTCGATTCGCCGGTCTTAGTGCAGGCCCTGAATGTAGCTGGAGACTGCGGCGATGTCTTCGTCGCTCAGGCGCTTGGCGATGGTCCGCATGGTCATCGCATCGCCATCATTGGTGCGGCCACCTTCTTCCTTGCGGAAATCGGTCAGTTGCTTGGCGATGTATTGAGCGTGCTGGCCACCCAGGTGCGGGAAGCCGGCTGCCGCGTTGCCTGCGCCGTTTGGCGAATGGCAGCCGGTGCAGGATGGCAGGCCCTTGGCCAGGTCGCCGCCGCGGAACAGGGCTTC
Source organism: Pseudomonas sp. TNT2022 ID1044 (assembly GCF_028656895.1). Lineage (NCBI taxonomy): Bacteria > Pseudomonadati > Pseudomonadota > Gammaproteobacteria > Pseudomonadales > Pseudomonadaceae > Pseudomonas > Pseudomonas sp. TNT2022 ID1044. The sequence goes on from NZ_JAMDHB010000028.1 coordinate 81,823, forward strand.
ACCGCGAGCCACGACTTTCGGGTCGGCGGCGCCGACGCTGCCTTTCTGGCTGGCGAAGTAGGCGGCGATGTCTGCCATGTCCTGATCACTCAGGTTGGTCAGCAGGCCGGTCATTTCCAGAACGGTGCGCTTGCCCGACTTGATGTCGTGCAACTGCTTGGTCAGGTAGCGTTCACCCTGCCCGGCCAGCTTTGGAAAGTTTGGCGCCATGCTGTTGCCATCCGGACCATGGCAGGCGCCGCAGACGGCGGCCTTTGCCTGGCCTGCGGCGGCGTCACCAGGTTTTACCGGCTCACCTGCGGCATAGGCAACGCCGGAGATCCCCACGGTCAACAGCAGACTCACGATCAATTTGTTCATCAGCTAATCCAACTACGGCTAAGGGTTAAAGAGTTATGGACCGGGTTTACTCGCTCATCCACTGGATGATGGCTTGGTAATCCTCGGCACTGCAGTCCATGCACAAACCACGCGGCGGCATCGCCTTGAAACCCTGGGTCACGTGTTGCACCAGCGTCTCCATACCTTTCGCCAACCTCGGCGTCCAAGCTTCCTGATCGCCTTTGCGGGGCGCCATGGGGAGTTGGCCGGAATGACAGGCACCACAAACACGGTTGTACACAGCTTCCGGATCCTGTGTAGCCTGAGCGCTGTAAAGCGGTATCAGGACACCGGCAGCTAGCAGCCATTTCGTCATAAAACGACCTTTTCAGGGTTGAGAGCGTTCTGCGTTCTAATGCGCAATCAAGGTCTATCGCTCCCGTGAACTTCATCCTGCGTTGGGACAAAGCGCACACAAAATCTGCGGCATTATATACTGGCGTCACTGAAACGGAAGCGACACTGCTTGCCGGACCCATTCCTGGCGCCGCCCACATCGGAAATCCCATGCAACTCAAGAATCCCATCCTCGGTCTGTGCCAACAGTCCACCTTCATGCTCAGCGCCGCCAAAGTCGACCAATGTCCGGATGACGAAGGCTTCGAAGTCGCCTTCGCCGGGCGTTCCAACGCCGGCAAGTCGAGTGCACTTAACACCCTGACCCACGCCAGCCTGGCGCGCACCTCGAAAACCCCGGGGCGCACACAGCTGTTGAACTTCTTCAAGCTAGACGATGAACGCCGTCTGGTCGACCTGCCGGGCTACGGTTATGCAAAAGTACCGATCCCGCTCAAGCAACACTGGCAGCGTCACCTGGAAGCCTATCTGGGCGGTCGCGAGAGTTTGAAAGGTCTGATTCTGATGATGGATATCCGTCATCCAATGACCGACTTCGACTTGTTGATGCTCGATTGGGCCGTGGCCGCGGGCATGCCGATGCACATTTTGCTGACCAAGGCCGACAAGCTGACCTACGGCGCTGCCAAGAACACGCTGCTCAAGGTGCAGTCGGAAATCCGCAAGGGCTGGGGCGATCTGGTGACGATCCAGCTCTTCTCGGCGCCAAAACGCATGGGCCTGGAAGAAGCCTACACGGTATTGGCAGGCTGGATGGAGCTGGCGGACAAGGGTTCCGAGATCGAGGCTCAGTAAGCGTCGAATACTGCCTGGCGCGCGCTCAGGCAGTTTTCTGCGGGCAAAAAAAACCCCGGACTTCTTATGGGGAGGGGGAAGTTCCGGGGTTCAAGTTCTAGACCGCTAGGGCGGGGTCCAGATATCTGCCAACACTTAACACAACATAGGAGCATCGAAGGGCTTCACCAGCCATTCAGTATCTCTGAGTGGCATTTCTCCAGATTAGTTCAGATTTTTTTCAAATGCCTTTGGAATAACCCCAAGCATTTTCCGGACTAAGCGCCCTTCGACCCTTCTGCCGCGGCACTATGCCGCGGCAGAAGGGCTCTATTTCAATCGGCTCAGTGAGCCTCATCCCAGTTATTGCCTACGCCAACTTCCACCAGCAGCGGAACATTGAGCTGCGCGGCGCCGCTCATGTGCACACGAATTTCGTTGCTGACCTGGTCGACCAGGTCTTCACGCACCTCAAGAACCAATTCATCGTGCACCTGCAAAATGACCTTGGCATCGAGGCCAGACGAAGCCAACCATTCATCTACCGCCACCATGGCTTTCTTGATGATGTCTGCCGCCGTGCCTTGCATCGGTGCGTTGATCGCCGTGCGCTCTGCAGCGGCGCGTTCTTGCGGCTTGTTGGAGTTGATCTCGGGCAGGTACAAGCGTCGCCCGAAGAAAGTCTCTACAAACCCTTGCTCCGCCGCCTGCGCGCGGGTGCGGTCCATGTATTGGCGAACACCCGGGTAGCGGGCGAAGTAAGTGTCGATATACGCCTTGGCTGTCTTGGTATCGACACCAATGTCCTTGCCGAGTTTCTGCGCTCCCATACCGTAGATCAGGCCGAAGTTGATCGCCTTGGCGCTGCGGCGCTGATCGGAGGTCACTTCTGTCAATTCGACCTTGAAAACCTCGGCGGCCGTGGCGGTGTGCACGTCCAGGTTGTGGCGGAAGGCGTTCATCAGGCCTTCGTCCCCGGAAAGGTGGGCCATGATCCGCAACTCGATCTGCGAATAGTCCGCCGCCAGCAATTTGTAGCCGGTCGGGGCCACGAAAGCTTGGCGAATGCGCCGCCCCTCGGCGGTGCGCACCGGGATGTTCTGCAGGTTCGGATCGCTGGAAGACAGACGACCGGTGGACGCCACAGCCTGGTGATACGACGTGTGAATCCGGCCGGTGCGCGGGTTGATCTGCTCCGGAAGGCGGTCGGTGTAGGTGCTTTTCAGCTTGCTCATGGAACGGTATTCCATCAGCACTTTTGGCAACCGGTAGTCATCCTCGGCCAGCTTGGCGAGCACTTCTTCAGCGGTGGATGGCTGGCCCTTGGCGGTCTTCTTCAGCACCGGCAGGCCGAGTTTCTCGTAGAGAATCACACCCAGTTGTTTCGGTGAGCCCAGGTTGAACGCTTCGCCGGCGATCTCGAAGGCTTCGCGCTCCAGCGCGACCATCTTGTCGCCCAACTCGATGCTCTGCACGCCCAGCAGGGCGGCATCGACAAACGCGCCTTGGCGTTCGATGCGCGCCAACACCGGCACCAGAGGCATTTCGATGTCGGTCAGCACACGGGCGAGGCTCGGGATCGTGTTGAGCTTTTCGAAAAGTGCCTGATGCAGACGCAAAGTAATGTCTGCGTCTTCGGCGGCATACGGGCCGGCCTGTTCCAGGGCAATCTGGTCGAACGTCAGCTGTTTCGCGCCCTTGCCTGCGATGTCCTGGAAACTCACGGTGGTGTGGCCCAGGTACTTCAGCGCCAGGCTGTCCATGTCATGGCGGGTCGCCGTGGAGTTGAGCACGTAGGATTCGAGCATGGTGTCGAACGCGATGCCACGCACGGTGATGCCGTTCGCTTGATCGCCGCCGATGGCGCAGTTGGCCAGGATGTTCATGTCGAACTTGGCGTGCTGGCCGACCTTGAGTTTGTTCGGGTCTTCGAGAATCGGCTTGAGCGCACGCAAAACAGTGTCGCGATCCAGTTGCTCGGGTACACCGATGTAGGAATGGGTCAGTGGAATGTAGGCCGCTTCGTTGGTCTGCACTGCAAACGACAGGCCCACCAGTTGCGCCTGTTGAGCGTCGATGCCGGTGGTTTCGGTGTCGAAGGCGAACAATTTGGCGTTGTTCAGTTTTTCCAGCCAGACATCGAAGCGCGCCTGATCAAGGATGGTTTCGTAAGCTGCTTCTACAGCGGCGGCCGGTGTTTCGGCTTCGGGTGCGCTGAACAGGTCCGCAGCCGGCGCAGGCTCGGCGGCACTGCTCAGCTCAAGGCGTTTGGCGTCGCGATCGAGGTCGTTCAGCCAGCTCTTGAATTCCAGCAGGCTGTACAGCTCGTAAAGTTTCGCCGGGTCTTCCGCGCCCATTTTCAGGTCGTCCAGGCCGATATCCAGCGGCACGTCGACTTTGATAGTCGCCAGCTGGTAGGACAGGAATGCCATTTCCTTGTGCTCTTCGAGCTTGGCCGGCAGGGTCTTGGCACCGCGAATCGGCAGCGTCGGCACGATATCGAGCTGCGCGTAGAGCTCGTTCAGACCGCCATTCACGCCCACCAGCAGGCCGGAAGCGGTCTTCGGACCAATACCCGGAACGCCCGGGATGTTGTCGGACGAATCGCCCATGAGCGCCAGATAATCGATGATCTGCTCGGGAGCGACGCCGAATTTCTCCTTCACGCCCTCCACGTCCATGCTGCTACCGCTCATGGTATTGACCAAGGTAATGTGGCCATCGACCAGTTGCGCCATGTCCTTGTCGCCGGTGGAGATGATCACCGGACGGTCAGCCGCGGCGCTGCTGCGGGCCAGGGTGCCAATCACGTCATCGGCCTCGACGCCTTCGACGCACAACAGCGGGAAGCCCAGGGCGATCACGCTCTGGTGCAGCGGCTCGATCTGCACGCGCATGTCATCGGGCATGCTCGGACGGTTGGCCTTGTATTCGGCGTACATGTCATCGCGAAAAGTCCCACCCTTGGCGTCGAACACCACGGCGAACGGACTGTCCGGGTACTGCTTGCGCAGACTCTTGAGCATGTTCAACACGCCCTTGACCGCACCGGTCGGCAGGCCTTTGGATGTGGTCAGCGGTGGCAGTGCGTGAAAGGCGCGGTACAGGTAAGAAGAACCGTCCACCAGGACGAGGGGGGCTTGGCTCATGAGCAGGATCAACCTTTTCGGCGGGTCCGGCGCTAGAATAGCGGGACCATTGACGACAAAGGGACAAGGTTATCATGCGCACACTAAATCGCCTGTTGCTGGCTGGCTTGTTTGCAATCACACCCATAACCGTCATGGCGGCGGACGATGCACCCTCGCCGGAACCGGATGTAACCATTCGCACGGAAGGCGACAACACGATCAAGGAATACCGCCAGAATGGCTTCCTGTATGCCATTCAGGTAACGCCGAAGGGCGGAAAACCGTACTTTCTGGTGCGCGCCGATGGATCGGACGGTAATTTTATCCGCTCGGATCAGCCCGATATGCTGATTCCGTCGTGGAAGATCTTCGAGTGGAAGTAGTTTCTTAATTTCAATCGGCGTTGGCTCAATAGCGGCGCCCGTACTGGCAGCTTAAACATGTCTGTGTTCACCCCCCTGGCTCGGCCCGAGCTGGAAGCTTTTCTCGCCCCTTATGGCCTCGGCCGCCTGCTTGATTTCCAGGGGATTGCCGCCGGTAGCGAAAACACCAATTTCTTCATCAGCCTCGAGCAAGGTGAATTCGTCCTGACCCTGATCGAGCGCGGCCCGGTCCAGGAGATGCCGTTCTTCATCGAGTTGCTCGACGTGTTGCACGAGGCCGACCTGCCGGTGCCTTACGCGATCCGCACCACCGATGGCGTGGCGCTGCGCGAACTGGCCGGCAAGCCTGCGCTGTTGCAACCGCGCCTGGCCGGCAAGCACATCAAGCAGGCCAACGCGCAGCATTGCGCGCAAGTGGGCGAGTTGCTCGCGCATCTGCACCTGGCCACCCAGGCGGGAAGCATGATCAAGCGCAAGACCGATCGTGGCCTGGACTGGATGCTGGAGGAGGGCACGCAGTTCCTGTCGCACGTGAATGCCGAGCAGAAGGCGTTGTTGCAGCGGGCGCTGGAAGAAATCACCCAGCAGAAAGAGAAAATTCTGGCGCTGCCTCGCGCCAACATCCACGCGGACTTGTTCCGCGATAACGCGATGTTCGAAGGCACGCACCTGACCGGACTGATCGATTTCTATAACGCCTGTTCGGGCCCGATGCTCTACGACGTGGCTATTGCCTTGAACGACTGGTGTTCCGATGTCGACGGTTTGATCGACGGAGCGCGAGCGCGGGCCTTGTTGGGCGCTTATGCGGCGCTGCGTCCGTTTACCGCCGCTGAGGCCGAGTTGTGGCCGACCTTGTTGCGGGTGGCGTGCGTGCGGTTCTGGTTGTCGCGCTTGATCGCGGCCGAGTCATTCGCCGGGCAGGACGTGTTGATTCACGATCCGATGGAGTTTCAATTGCGCCTGGCTCAGCGGCAGAACGTCAGCACGTCGTTGCCGTTCGCCCTTTAAGCTGTGGCGTGGGAGCTTGCTCCCTCGCCACAGGGTTATCGCATTGATTAAAGCGACTCCAGGCACCCTGCCAAATCATTCCCCAATTTCTCCAGCACCTGCTCATACCCCTGAGCAGTCGCCGGGGTGTACCCGCCCAGCGCATCCAGCTCCGCCAGTTTCACCGGCAGACCCGCCACCAGGGTTTCCGCCAGACGCGGGCGCAGTGGCGGCTCGCTGAACACACAAGTCTTGCCGACTTCCTGCAACCGCGCACGCATCGCCGCTACGTGCTGGGCGCCAGGTTGTACCTCCGCCGCGACGCTGAATACGCCCGTATGCTTGAGGCCGTAGGCGTCCTCGAAGTAGTCGAAAGCCTCGTGGAACACGAAGTAAGGTTTGCCTTCAATGCCTGCCAGGCGTTTTTTCAGGCGAGCGTCGAGAGCATCCAGACGCTCATCGAACGCCTTGAGGTTGCTCTGGTAGCGTGCTGCGTTGGCAGGATCGGCAGCGCTGAGGTCAGCAGCCATTTTCGTGGCGATGACCCGGGCGTTGATCGGTGACAACCACAAATGCGCGTCCAGGCTGCCCGGGCGATGATCGTGGTCATGCTCGTCAGCTTCTTCGGCGTGGGAGTGGTTATCTTCGGCGAAATGGCGCAGTTTCAACCCCGGCAGATCCTGAACGGCAACACTGGGCAACGTACGACCATTGAGCACGCGCGGCAGGAACCCTTCCATGCCCGGACCGATCCAGTACAGCAGGTCGACCGACTGCACCTTCCGTACGTCGGAAGGGCGCAAGGCGTAGTTATGTGGCGAAGCACCTGGCGGCAGCAACACCTCCGGAATCGCCACGCCGTCCTGCACGGCGGCGGCGATCAGTTGCAGCGGCTTGATGCTGGTGAGGACTTTAACCTCGGCTTGCGCTGAACCGATCAGCAGAAAACTTGCGATAAATGCGACGAAGATAGAAAAAAGTCGGGACACGATGACCACTCGAAGAGGCGAGAACGGGTAACATAATAACGTCTCTCACAAAACTCGTCGCCGCTCATGCCTAAAACACCGATTGCCAGCCGTCCCCACGACCACTCTCATTGCGTGCACAGCGCTCTGTCTGAGGCCGATGCCTTGTGCGCACGTCAGGGTTTGCGCCTGACCGCGTTGCGCCGGCGGGTGCTGGAGCTGGTGTGGCAAAGCCACAAGCCATTGGGCGCCTACGACATTCTCGCAGTGCTCAGCGAGCAGGACGGTCGCCGTGCTGCGCCGCCAACCGTGTACCGCGCGCTGGATTTCCTGCTGGAAAACGGCCTCGTGCACCGTATCTCTTCCCTCAACGCCTTCATCGGCTGCAATCACCCGGAGCACGCCCACCAGGGCCAGTTCCTGATTTGCCGCGAATGCCACGCCGCCATTGAGCTCGAACAGAAATCCATCAGCGACGCGATTGTCGCCAGCGCCCAGGATGTGGGGTTTGTCGTTGAAGGCCAGACCGTCGAAGTGATCGGTCTCTGCTCGGGTTGCCAGGGGGCTTGATGAGCAACGCGCTGATCCGTCTCGAACAGGTTGCCGTTACGTTTGCCGGGCAGCCGGTGCTGGACAGCATCGAGCTGAGCGTCGAGCCGGGGCAGATCGTCACCCTGATCGGCCCTAACGGCGCGGGCAAGACCACGTTGGTGCGTGCCGTGCTCGGGTTGTTGAAACCCGACAGCGGCAGCGTCTGGCGCAAGCCGAAACTGCGGGTCGGCTACATGCCGCAAAAACTGCATGTCGATCCGACCCTGCCGCTGTCGGTGTTGCGCTTCTTGCGCCTGGTGCCGGGCGTGGACCGTGCAATGGCCTTGGCCGCGCTCAAGGAAGTTGGCGCCGAACAGGTGATCGACAGCCCGGTGCAAAGTGTTTCCGGTGGTGAAATGCAGCGCGTACTGCTGGCTCGCGCTTTGTTGCGCGAACCGGAATTGCTGGTGCTTGACGAGCCGGTGCAAGGCGTCGATGTGGCCGGCCAGGCTGAGCTCTACAGCCTGATCACCCGCCTGCGTGACCGTCACGGCTGCGGGGTGTTGATGGTTTCCCACGACCTGCATCTGGTGATGAGCACCACCGACCAAGTGGTGTGCCTCAATCGCCACGTCTGCTGCTCAGGCCACCCTGAACAAGTCAGTGGCGACCCGGCTTTTGTCGAGCTTTTCGGAAAAAACGCACAGAGCCTGGCGATTTATCACCACCACCACGACCACGCCCACGATCTGCATGGCTCGGTGGTCAAGGCGCCCGCGTCGGGCCATAACCATGTTCACGGAGATAGCTGCAAGCATGGCTGATTTTCTGCTCTACGCCCTGCTTGCAGGTCTGGCTCTGGCAGTCGTCGCGGGCCCGTTGGGGTCTTTCGTGGTCTGGCGGCGCATGGCTTATTTCGGCGACACCCTGTCCCACGCGGCGTTGCTGGGGGTGGCGCTGGGTTTCCTGCTGGATGTCAGCCCGGCCGTCGCGGTGACTGTAGGTTGCTTGCTGTTGGCGGTGTTGCTGGTGACATTGCAACAGCGCCAGCCACTGGCGTCCGACACGCTTTTGGGAATTCTCGCACCGAGTACTCTCTCTCTGGGGCTGGTGGTACTAAGCTTCATGCACGAAGTGCGGATCGACCTGATGGCCTATCTGTTCGGCGACTTGCTGGCGATCAGCCCGACCGATCTGGCCTGGATTCTCGGCGGCAGCGCGGCCGTGCTGGCCCTGCTGGTGGCCTTGTGGCGGCCATTGCTGGCGATTACGGTGCATGAGGAACTGGCCAGGGTCGAAGGTCTGCCCGTGGCGGGTTTGCGCATGGCGCTGATGTTGCTGATCGCCGTGGTGATTGCCGTGGCGATGAAAATCGTCGGCGTATTGCTGATTACTTCGTTGCTGATCATTCCGGCGGCTGCGGCGCAACGTCACGCCCGTTCACCGGAACAGATGGCACTGGGCGCGAGCCTGCTGGGCATACTCGCCGTGTGTGGCGGGCTGGCGCTGTCCTGGTTCAAGGACACCCCGGCCGGACCGTCTATTGTTGTGACGGCCGCCGCACTGTTTCTGCTGAGTTTTGTTCTGCCCCGTCGAGGGGTGTAGACTTGCTCGTTTTTTGCGCAAATAGAGAGTCGCAGGAATGAAGTCGTTCGCCTCCCGTTATCTGCTCCTTGTCGCATTTTCTTTGCTGCTCGGCGCTTGCCAAAGCACGCCACCGGCGGCCCCCGAGGTCCCGGATGCGCGGGCCACGGCCATTGCACAGCTTGAGCAAAGCCTGGCCAGCAGCGAGCTGGCCACCGCCGAAGGTCAATTGGCTGCGTTGCAGGCCGAGTCCCCCAACGACCAGTCCCTTGAGCAATACCAGCGGCAACTGGCCGAAGCCTACTTGTTGCGTAGCCAGATCGTGCTGCAAAAAGGTGACGTGAATGCTGCTGCTACGGCCTTGGCCCGCGCCCGCGCACTGATGCCCAAGGCACCGGCATTGACCGGAGGCGTCAACGGCCCTATCGCAGAAGCCCGCAAGGCTGAACTGGAGAAAGCCGAAGCAGCGCTGAAAGCTGCGGAAGCCATGCCAAAAGCCAAAGTCATCGACCCGACGGCTGAAAGCACCACGGTGGCACTGAACATCAACGATTTGGGTAAACTACGTCGCCAACTGGATGCCATCGCCGCCGATGTAGTGAATTATCAGTGTGATGTGACCGTTCAGGCACCGCGTACCGATGACTACCCGTGGCTGGCCAATTTGCTGACCAAGCGGGTGAAGAAACTCGATTCGCAGTTTGATCTGAACATCGAAAAGCAGATTCTGCGCAGCGTGCCGGCGCAGATGGTTCTCAGGCCGCGCAAACCCTGAAAAAGATCGCAGCCTGCCGCAGGCTGCGATCTTTTGCTTTTTAAGCTGGAATCGCCTTGGCCTTTGGCTCCCGATCCCAAACCCGATGCTGCCCGATCGCCGCAAAAAACGCCTTGAACAACTTGGCATCCGCACCCACGATCAACCCCGCATCCGCCTCCAGTTTCAACACATCCAGCAACTGCTTCGCCTCACCATGCAGGGCAATCGCCTTCAAATGCTTGTAGGCCTCCAGCACGTAATGAAGCGCCACGCCATCACCACTCAACGCCTTGATCGACGCCGCGCCACCGGGCACAAAAACGGCGTCGAACGCCACTGAAGGCATACCTTCCATGGAGGCATCCACTGGCAGCGCCTTGCCGTCGGCGGTTTTCACGGGTGCCGAGGTCGGCCCCAACAGCTTGGCGTGAGCGCCTTCGGCTTCCAGCGCTTTTTTCATTGCATCAATCGCGGCGCCGTCCACACCATCGGCTGCAAGGATCGCGACTTTGCGGGTTTTGATGTCAGCAGGCAGCAAATTGGCCTGGCTCAAGGCCGGCGAGCGCTCCAGAGATATTTTCGGCACATCGACCGTCCCCGCCTTCGGCGCAGGCAACCCAAGGTTCTGCGCCACGCGCTTGGCCAGTTCCAGATCGATATTGGCGAGGATTTCATTGACCTGCCGGGCACGGATGAACTCACGCTCGACCTTGCCCAGCTCAAAGCTGTAGGCCGAAATGATGTGTTCCTGTTCATGCTTGCTCATGCTGTGGAAAAACAGCCGTGCCTGGGAGAAATGGTCGCCGAACGATTCGCTGCGCTGACGGATCTTGTTGGCGTCGATGCGCTCCGGATAGCTCTCGAAACCGCCGTCCTGTGCGGCGGGCGGCGTTTCTTTCGGCCAGCCGCCATCAATGGAATTCGGTTCGTAGGCTGCACGGCCCTTATCGATGGTGGTGCGATGCAGCGCATCCCGTTGGCCGTTGTGAAACGGTGCTACCGGACGGTTGATCGGGATTTCATGAAAGTTCGGCCCGCCGAGTCGGCTGATCTGCGTATCGGTGTAGGAAAAAAGCCGACCTTGCAGCAATGGATCGTTAGAGAAATCAATGCCCGGCACGATATGCCCCGGGCAGAAAGCGACCTGCTCGGTTTCGGCAAAGAAGTTGTCCGGATTGCGGTTGAGCGTCATTTTGCCCAGCGGCGTGATCGGTACCAGTTCTTCCGGGATCAGCTTGGTCGGGTCGAGGATGTCGAAATCGAAGGCGTGTTCGTTTTCCTCCTCGATCACCTGTACGCCAAGTTCCCATTGCGGGTAGTCCCCCATCTCGATGGCTTCCCAGAGATCTCGACGGTGGTAGTCAGTGTCTTTCCCGGCGAGTTTCTGCGCCTCGTCCCATACCAGCGAACAAGTCCCGGCCGTGGGGCGCCAATGGAATTTGACGAAGCGCGATTTCCCTTCGGCATTGATCAGGCGGAAGGTATGCACACCGAAGCCCTGCATGCTGCGCAGGCTTTTCGGGATGGCCCGGTCGGACATGGCCCAGATCACCATGTGGGCCGATTCCGGAACCAGGCTGACAAAGTCCCAAAACGTATCGTGGGCCGAGCCGCCGGTGGGGATTTCGTTGTGCGGTTCTGGTTTGACCGCGTGGACGAAGTCCGGAAACTTGACGGCGTCCTGAATGAAAAACACCGGCATGTTATTGCCCACCAGGTCGAAGTTGCCTTCATCGGTGAAGAACTTCACGGCGAAACCTCGTACATCGCGCACGGTATCGCCTGACCCGCGAGGACCCTGCACGGTAGAAAAGCGCACGAATACCGGTGTTTTCTGGCCAGGATCCTGTAGGAAACCAGCTTTGGTCAGTACGGAGTGGTTCTCGTAGGCCTGGAAGAAACCATGAGCGCCGGTACCTCGGGCATGCACGATGCGCTCGGGAATCCGTTCATGGTCAAAATGCGTGATTTTTTCACGCATGATGAAATCTTCCAGCAACGAAGGACCGCGGGCCCCGGCTTTCAGGGTGTTTTGATTGTCCGCCACCTTCACGCCTTGATTAGTGCGCAAGGCCTGGCCGGTGGCGTCGGAGCGGAAATTTTCCAGGCTGTCGAGTTTGGTGCTGGTATTGCTGCGGTCCAGGGTGTCGGTCCCGGCCATCGCGCTCTTGGGGGCGGCAGGCTTCTTGGTACTCATCAGGCATCTCTCCTCAGGCATTTTCGGGGTGCCTAAGTAGTGACTAGTGCTGTTTTTAGCCGTTCCTTTTATCTGACCTTTGATCGCGTTATTGCCAAATCGCTGGATGAATGCGAAATAAATGCTAAGAACCTCTATACGGACAGGCTAAAATGCGCGCCCGGCTAACCGCTGACCCTTTTCCAACGCGCCCCACAAGGTTCGCTACGTGATCGAGTTTCAAAACGTCCATAAAACCTACCGCGTCGCCGGTAAGGATATCCCCGCCCTGCATCCGACCAGTCTGACGATTGAGAACGGTCAGGTCTTCGGCCTGATCGGCCATTCCGGTGCGGGAAAAAGTACCCTGCTGCGTCTGATCAATCGCCTGGAAAACGCCAGTGGCGGCAAGATCTTTGTCGATGGCGAAGAAATCACGGCGCTGGACGCCAACGGCCTGCGCCGTTTCCGTCAACAGGTCGGGATGATCTTCCAGCACTTCAACCTGCTGGCATCCAAGACTGTGGCCGACAACGTCGCCCTGCCGCTGACGCTGGCCGGTGAGCTGTCGCGTAGCGAAATCGACCAGCGTGTGGCTGAGTTGCTGGCGCGGGTCGGTCTGTCCGATCACGCCAGGAAATACCCGGCGCAGTTGTCCGGTGGCCAGAAGCAGCGTGTGGGCATTGCCCGCGCCTTGGCGACCAAACCAAAAATCCTGCTGTGCGATGAAGCCACCAGCGCCCTGGACCCGCAGACCACTGCGTCGGTCCTGCAATTGCTGGCCGAGATCAATCGCGAACTGAAGCTGACCATCGTGCTGATTACCCATGAGATGGATGTGATCCGCCGGGTCTGCGATCAGGTCGGAGTCATGGACGCGGGCGTGATCGTCGAGCAAGGCTCGGTGGCCGAGGTGTTCCTGCATCCAAAACACCCGACTACCAAGCGTTTCGTGCAAGAAGACGAGCAGATCGACGAAAGCGAACAGCGTGACGACTTCGCTCACGTGCCGGGTCGCATTGTGCGTCTGACCTTCCAGGGCGAAGCGACCTACGCGCCGCTGCTGGGTACCGTCGCCCGCGAAACGGGTGTGGACTACAGCATCCTCGCCGGTCGCATCGATCGCATCAAAGACATCCCTTACGGGCAACTGACCCTGGCCGTGACGGGCGGTGACATGGAAGCGGCCTTTGCCCGCTTCACCGCAGCCGACGTCCACATGGAGGTGCTGCGCTAATGGAAGCCCTGACAAGTTTCTTCGCCAATATCGACTGGTTCGAAATCTGGCTGGCCACCGGCGACACCCTGCTGATGCTTGGCGGTTCGTTGTTGTTCACCGTACTGTTCGGCCTGCCGCTGGGTGTGTTGCTGTTCCTCTGCAGCCCGCGTCAGTTGCTCGAAGCCAAAGGCGTCTACGCGATGCTGTCGTTGGTGGTGAACATCCTGCGTTCGCTGCCGTTCATTATTCTGTTGATCGTGATGATCCCGTTCACGGTGCTGATCACCGGCACCTCGCTCGGTGTTGCCGGCGCGATCCCGCCGCTGGTAGTGGGCGCCACGCCGTTCTTCGCGCGACTGGTGGAAACCGCCCTGCGTGAAGTCGATCGCGGCATCATCGAAGCGACACAGGCCATGGGCGCGACCACGCGGCAGATCATCACCAACGCCTTGCTGCCGGAAGCCCGTCCGGGCATCTACGCTGCGATTACGGTGACAGCCATCACACTGGTGTCCTACACCGCCATGGCCGGTGTGGTCGGCGCGGGTGGCTTGGGTGACCTTGCGATCCGTTTCGGCTACCAGCGTTTCCAGACTGACGTGATGGTCGTCACGGTGGTGCTGCTGCTGGTACTGGTTCAAATACTGCAAACCGTCGGCGACAAACTGGTCGTCCACTTTTCCCGTAAGTAAGACTTGAGCCGGCCATTCGCTGGCAGGCGCCAAACGGGCGCCTCACATGGAGTTAGCTGAATGAAAAAACTACTCGTCGCGTTCGCTGCCGTTGCAGCGTTTTCCGCCCACGCTGCCGACACCCTGACGGTCGCGGCGACGCCGGTCCCGCACGCAGAAATCCTTGAATTCGTGAAGCCAGTGCTGGCCAAAGAAGGCGTGGACCTGAAAGTGAAAGTCTTCACCGACTACATCCAGCCGAACGTGCAGGTAGCGGAAAAACGCCTGGACGCCAACTTCTTCCAGCACCAGCCGTACCTCGATGAATTCAACAAGGCCAAAGGCACCAACCTGGTGTCGGTAGCCGGCGTGCACCTGGAGCCGCTGGGCGTTTACTCCAGCAAGTACAAAAAACTCGATGAGCTGCCAAGCACCGCCACCGTTGTTATCCCGAACGACGCCACCAACGGCGGTCGTGCGCTGTTGCTGCTGGCCAAGGCTGGCGTGATCCAGTTGAAGGATGCGAGCAACATCCTGTCGACCGTCAAGGACATCACCGCCAACCCGAAGAACCTCAAGTTCCGTGAACTGGAAGCCGCCACCATCCCGCGCGTGCTGACCCAGGTCGACCTGGCCTTGATCAACACCAACTACGCGCTGGAAGCCAAACTCGATCCGGCCAAGGACGCACTGGTCATCGAAGGCAGCGACTCGCCATACGTGAACATCCTCGTTGCCCGCCCGGACGACAAAGACAGCGAAGCGATGAAAAAACTGGTGGCTGCACTGCACAGCCCGGAAGTGAAAGCATTCATTATTGAGAAGTACAAAGGCGCGGTCGTGCCGGCGTTCTGATCCGAAGCACGCGCTACGAAAAAGGGGACGCTACAGGCGTCCCCTTTTTCGTTTCCGATCTGCCGTAGCCTGCCTTACAAGTCTGAAAAGCTGTAGGGCTGAAGCTCGGCGATTTGGGACAGCAGGGTGAGATGTTCCACCGCCTTTACTTTCTCAAGATGATCCAGAGTATCCGGACCGCCGAGCATCAGCGCTGGAACGAAGCCGTACATCTCGTCGTGGCGTAGGGGGCCGAGTTTTTTCTTTGTTGGTATGAACAGGTCGCCGTAATCGTTGGAGTCCACATTTCTGGAAAGCAGAAAAGCCTGCAGTTCTCTGTCCATATCGTCATTAATGATTTCGAGATTTTTGACTACCACACGAGAAAGTACGCTGGTGATCTTAAGCGAAAATCCGGTTTTCTCGCCCCAGAGATACAAGTCGCCAAAGGCGCTCCGAGCAATCAGATGGTATGTGTCAACCTCTTCAAAACGAGTTCCTTCAATCCAAGATGCCACCACACCCTCGTATTCTTGTGGATTAACGATCCAGAAAATACCGCCGCCATAACCGCACCAACCGTGTTCCGCCCAGTATTCAAGCAACTGATTAGGCAGCTTGCCTTTGTAGTGTTCAATACTAGACGTCGGTACTTCTCGCCGATCAATGGGTCCACCAAACGTATCCAAAAAAATGGAAAAAAATTCGTCCATTCAAAATCCCTTGAATTTCACCCAGCCGAGTAAATTGCGTGTCTAACCTTTACAGGTCCGAAAAACTGTATGGCTGAAGCTCGGCGATTTGGGACAGCAGGGTGAGATGTTCCACCGCCTTCACTTTTTCAAGATGATCAAGGGTATCCGGGCCTCCGAACATTAGGGCTGGAACGAAGCCGTACATTTCATCATGACGCAGGGGGCCGAGCTTTTTCATTGCTGGTTTAAAAAAGTCGCCATAATTGTTGTATCTAACTTCCGTGGAAAGAAGAAAGTTTTGCAACTCTTTATTAAACTGTTCCCCTGAAAAAATCGAGGTATGGGTTGTATATCGTGAAAGGCAACTTGTGATTGTGAGCGAAGCACCCGTTTTTTCACCCCAAAGATGCATGTGACCAAAGGCACTGCGTGCGATGAGATAATAATTATCCAGCGCTTCAAATTTAGTTCCTTCGATCCAAGATGCTACAACCCCCTCATACTCCTGCGGGTTCACGAGCCAGAAAACTCCCTCACCATAGCCGCACCACCCGTGCTCGGCCCAGTACTCCAGCAATTGAGTGGGCAGCTTGCCTTGGTAGCGATCGATGCTGGAAAGCGGCACTTCCCGCCGATCGATTGCCCCACCGAATTTCTCTAAAAATCTGGAAAAAACTTTGTCCATTCAGTACCACCTTAGTCCTTGGACGACTCCTATCGTCTACAGATCCGAAAAACTGTAGGGCTGGAGTTCAGCGATTTGGGACAGCAGGGTTAAATGTTCCACCGCCTTTACTTTCTCAAGATGATCGAGGGTATCCGGGCCGCCGAACATCAGCGCTGGAACGAAGCCGTACATCTCGTCGTGTCGCAGGGGGCCGAGTTTTTTCTTTGCTGGTATGAAGAGGTCGCCATAATCATTTGTTTCCACATCCATGGTTAACAAAAAATCTTGGAGTTCTCGATCCATTTGTTCATTTGAAATTTCACAGTTGTCAAAAACAAATCGAGAAAGGATGCTAGTTATTTTAAGCGAAGTTCCAGTTTTCTCGCCCCATAGGTACAAATCACCAAAAGCACTACGAGCAATCAGATGATAATTGTCCTTTTCTTTTAGTTTTGTGTCTTCAATCCAGGATGCCACCACTCCTTCATATTCCTGAGGATTGACGATCCAGAAAATCCCGTCGCCGTACCCAGACCAACCATATTCTGACCAATATTCCAATAACTGATTGGGCAGCTTGCCTCTGTAACGCTCAATACTTGACGTGGGGACTTCCTGCCGATCAACAGGCCCGCCAACTTTCTCTATAAACCTAGCAAATACTTTGTCCATGAAGACTTCCTTTAATTAACACTTATGTAATTGCACATTAAGAAATGTTGACACTCGCATCGAATGGGGTACGTTCTCAGCAGCAGCTTTCAAATTTGCGATTTTTGGCCTCCACTGAGGACCGATGCTTGAATTTACTTGTCGATCACCAAAGTCCGCAATGATGTCCTTACCACCAGCCCTCAAATCAGGATTATGTAAGCCTGCGAGGTTTGACATCGTTTCCTTGGCCATTTTGATTGCAGCATCTTCTGCATCAAGCGGATCCAGGTGTTGATAATCGTTTTGAAATCGTTTGATTAACGTATTTTCTAGATCCTTTCGTGATCGTCTAGCAGCCGCCGGACTCCGCTTCACCGGATTAGCAATATTCTCCAAATACTCATCAATCGTCAGCCGATTCAGCCCGTCTTCCTGCCCCTTCAACTGACGTTCGAATTCTCCGATTTTAGACGCTGGCAGCTTGTCCGCTTTGAAGCATTCGACTTTATGAAGCGGCATCGCGTTCGGCTTGTCACGGGGCGGGTTTTTGTCTTTGCCCGGTGGGTGATTCGGCGGTGGTGCAGGGTCCTGATGGCTGAGAGCACCCCGGCGCGGTGCTGAGGTTTGCAGGTCGGGGCGTTTTTTCAGGGCGTCTTCGTGCTTGAGCATCCATTCGCCTAACCGCGCGCCTTTGGGGCTGGCGCGCATCTCCTGGGCAAGGACGCCTGCATTGCCTCGACCACGGGTGAGGTAAGCCACGATGGCGCCCAGCAGCAGGACCACAACCTCGACATGGCCACGTGCAATCTCTTGGGCGGCGCTGTATCGGGCAGTGGAATCATCCGGCCTGAACGGGTCTAAACCGCCCTCACTGCGTGGGCCGTTCCACGCGATGTGGATGCCACGCCAGTAGTAGTCGCCAATGCGTGGCAAGCCGTCGGTGAAGAACTCGGCAATGGACGTCAGGCCCAGAATTCCCAATATCCACGTGCTGACTTGCAAGCCCATCGCAGCGCCAGCCGCACCCATGGGGATGGCGCCTGCTCCACCGAGAAATGCACCGGTCCCTGCGCCGATGGCTCCGCCGATCAATACACTGCCGGCAACGATCATTGCCATTTGAGCGACGACTTCGATCAGCTCGTTAAGGACGCTGGCGATATCGATGTCAGCGAAGCGTTGTCTCAATAAGCGAGCCGCTTCCCACTCAGCCTCGATGAAGGCAGACCTGACGCAATTGACCCGACGGATATTGAGCGAGACGGAGGGCGCGGGTTCGTTGAAGTGAGTGCGATACCGGGCGCCTCCCTGGTAACCCATCTCTCGAGTGATGCGGTTTTCTATCTCGTGCCACGTGGGCACCCTGTGCCATAAAAACATCAATTGTCTCCCTGACAATTCGCTCCTTGCAGGACTCATCAAGTTGTACTTGTGCAAAGTGCCGAGGCACAGGGGGGCCGCATGACTCAAAAGATCAAATCGGACGCGTCCTACACGCGTTGCGGAAACAGGGAAGTTAACTGTGTTGGGTTTTGTGCTCCCAACTGTGTGCCGGGCGCCGAAGTGAGTGCGGTACCGAGCGCAGCCCTGACATTTCTCCCGTTCGTGAACGACTCGTCCCATTGCTATTGCTGGAATACGCTTACAACGTATTGCGCAAGTTATTGCGCAGAGGCGAGGTGTTTTTAGGCCGTTCCGTGCGGTTCTTTGTTGCCCTACATCGCCGCCGGATCAGTCGCACAAATTTGAAGATCCTTCCTACATACGTTGATACCGACGCCAGATAGATTTCGATTCCTCGAGTGGATGTTTTTTTGCTTAGAAGGGAGTCGAGCGCATCTTGTCCAGACATGCAGATTTCGAATTAATAGCTGCGAGATGTTTCTCTGTCGCAAGTTGTAAGTTTGTATGAATTACTCCAGCAAATTTTCGGAACACTATCTGGATCTTGCAAAGACGCCTGTCTCCCAGCACAAATTTGCGGGAGAGGACGCTCGCTATTCGAGTGAATACGAGGACTTGGAGTGTGAGTTGGGCAAAGCCCGATCCTTGCACGAGCGCGGACAGACCGACTGGCTGAAAGTCCTCGAAATCAGCGAGCGCCTCCTTCGTACCCAGTCCAGGGATCTTCGGGTTGGCGCCTGGCTGACTTGGGCGCTTTATCAGCGCGAGTCCTTTGCGGGATTGCTGGCCGGTTTGGGATTGCTGCATTACCTGTGCGCGAGCCATTGGCTCGACATCTACCCGCTCAAGGCCCGGACCCGAGCGGCGGCCATCGGTTGGTTGGTTCCACGACTTGAGCAGGTATTGAACGAAAACATTGCGATCAAAGAGCAGTTGCCTTTGTTCCGGTGTTTGCTGGAACACCTGGAAGGTCTTGATGCCATTTGCACCCGCCATCTGGGCGACGAAGCACCTCTCTTGCTTCCTGTTTCCCGCCGCCTGAAAAGCCTGGTGCAACGGGTGGTCGAAGATCAACCGGCACTAAGCGTCGTGGAATCCGCGGTGGCTCAGGTGAAACAGGCTGCCACGCAACTATTCAATCCCGACACCCCTATCGATAACGAAAAAGATGCGCATAAAGCATTGCGCACTCAGCAGGAGGGTGCGCGGCGACTGTGTGCCTGGTGGTTGAAAAGCAAGGCCACCGATGTGCGCGCGTTACGCCTCAATCGTACGCTGCTCTGGCTGCCGGTCGAGATGTTGCCCGAGCGTAACGCCGAGCAGATTACCGTGCTGCGCGGGCTGCCCCTCGAGAGGCTGCAACTCTTCCAGGAGCGCTACGCTCTGGCCAAATACGCAGATTTACTGGTGGAGCTCGAGGGCAGCCTGGCGAAGGCGCCATTCTGGTTTGATGGTCAGCGAATGGTTTGGGAATGTCTTCAGGCGCTGGGCGCAGACATGGCGATGCGTGAGGTGGAAGTTCAATTCTCGCTGTTGATTCAGCGGCTGCCCGGCATCCTCGAGTTGCGCTTCCATGATGGCGTTCCTTTCGCTGACCCGGCCACCCGGTTGTGGATCGATGCCCATGTCATGCCGCATCTGCAAAATCCCGTTGAACCTCAGACGCTAGAAAGCCACAACGCCCTCCCGGCCTGGGAACGGGCGCTCGAAGACGTCCAGCCTGTCCTGCGCGAGGACGGCCTCAAAGCCGCCGTGCAAGTTCTCAAGCAAGGCCTGCAGAGCGCCCATGGCGCACGCGCGTGTTTTTTCTGGCAGCTCGCCCTCGCGCGCTTGTGCTTCATGGCCCGCAAGTTCGAATTGGCCAAGACCCAACTTGAAACCCTCGACCAGACATTACGCGATGCAGGCCTGCACACCTGGGAGCCGGACCTCGCGCTGCAAGTGTTGCAGCTGCTGCATAGCTGCTGCGAGTTATTGCCGCAGAGCCACGCGATTCGCGAATGCAAGGAAGAGATTTATCGCAGGTTGTGCCACCTCGATCTTGAAGTGGCACTCGACTAGGCCCCCGGGCCACAACCGCAAGGAGAATAGCCATGGCCAAAGAAGGCTCGGTAGCCCCCAAGGAACGCATCAACGTCACGTTCAAGCCCGCCACCGGTGGCGCTCAGGAAGAGATCGAACTGCCGCTCAAATTATTGGCAATCGGTGACTACACCCAGCGCAAGGACGAACGAAAAGTCGAGGATCGTAAACCGATCAGTATCGACAAGATGACCTTCGACGAAGTGCTCGCAAAGCAGGAGCTGCAGGTCACCTTGAGCGTGCCGAACCGGCTTCTGGAGGAGGGAGCTGAAGAGTTGGCCGTGGGTCTGCGCATCGGCTCGATGAAAGACTTCAATCCGGCCAGTCTGGTCGAGCAAGTACCTGAAATGAAAAAACTGATGGAGTTGCGTAACGCACTGGTGGCCCTCAAGGGCCCGCTTGGTAACGCGCCTGCATTCCGTAAAGCCATCGAAGGTGTTCTTGCCGACGACGAATCCCGTAGCCGCGTATTGGGCGAGCTGGGACTGGATGCCACCACCGAGCGAGCCTGAGCTCACCTGCCGCCAAGGAAGCCAACATGAGTACGAATGCAGCACACCAGCAAAGCACCGAGAATCGCGAATACAGCATCCTCGACAGTATCATTGCCGAAACCCGCCTGAGCCCGGACGACGAGGCCTATGACATTGCCAAGCGCGGCGTGTCGGCGTTTATCGAGGAGCTGCTCAAGCCGAAGAACAGCGGTGAGCCGGTTAAAAAGGCCATGGTCGACCGGATGATTGCCGAGATCGATGCCAGGCTTGGCCAGCAAATGGATGAAATTCTTCACCATCCGGATTTCCAGTCTTTGGAGTCTTCGTGGCGTGGTTTGCAATTGTTGGTTGATCGCACCAACTTTCGCGAGAACATCAAGATCGAAATCCTCAACGTTTCCCAAGCGGACTTGCTGGACGATTTCGAAGATTCACCGGAAGTGATGCAAGCCGGCCTCTACAAACACATCTACACCGCGGAGTACGGTCAGTTCGGTGGCCAGCCCGTCGGCGCAATCATCGCCAATTACTTCATGTCCCCCAGCTCACCGGATGTGAAGTTGATGCAGTACGTATCCAGCGTTGCGTGCATGTCCCATGCGCCGTTCATTGCTTCGGCCGGTCCGGAATTCTTCGGCCTGGACAGCTTCACCGGCCTGCCGGACCTGAAAGACCTGAAGGATCATTTTGAAGGCCCGCAGTTCGCCAAATGGCAGAGCTTCCGCCAGTCAGAGGACGCCCGCTACATTGGTCTGACCGTGCCACGCTTCCTGCTGCGTAATCCGTATGACCCGGAAGAAAACCCGGTCAAATCGTTCGCCTACAAGGAAACCGTTGCTGACAGTCATGAGCACTATCTGTGGGGCAATACGGCTTTTGCGTTCGGCACCCGGCTGACCGACAGCTTTGCGAAATTTCGCTGGTGCCCGAACATTGTCGGTCCGCAGAGCGGCGGTGCGGTTGAAGATCTGCCGTTGCACCATTTCGAAAGCATGGGCGAAATCGAAACCAAGATTCCCACCGAAGTGTTGGTGTCTGACCGCCGTGAGTTCGAGCTGGCCGAGGAGGGGTTCATTGCGCTGACGATGCGCAAGGGCAGTGACAATGCAGCCTTCTTTTCCGCCAGTTCCGTGCAGAGGCCCAAGCACTTCGGTATCAGCGCCGAAGGCAAGGTTGCCGAGCTGAACTACAAGCTCGGCACTCAACTGCCCTACATGATGATCGTCAATCGGCTGGCCCACTATCTGAAGGTTCTGCAGCGCGAGCAACTGGGGTCGTGGAAAGAACGCACCGACCTTGAGCTGGAGCTCAATAAGTGGATTCGCCAGTACGTTGCCGACCAGGAAAACCCGAGTGCCGAGGTTCGTGGCCGGCGACCATTGCGGGCGGCTCAAATCACAGTCAGCGATGTTGACGGCGAGCCAGGTTGGTACCGCGTCAGCCTCAACGTGCGCCCGCACTTCAAGTACATGGGGGCCGACTTCACCCTTTCTCTGGTTGGCAAACTGGACAAAGAGTAAGCGGAGTTGACCCATGGCCGGATACGGCAGCCTCTTCGAACGCCTCAATGGCGATGCAAGCAAACGTGATGGCTGGAGCCTCGAAAACTCTGCCATGGCGTCTGTGGCTGCCCATCTGGCCAAGATGCTCAGCACCCGTGCAGGCAGTGTGCAGACGCTGGCAGATTACGGATTGCCGGACCTCAATGACATGCGTCTGAGCCTGCACGATTCCTTGAGCCGCGCGCGTTTGTTCATTGAACGTTTTATCGAGGCCTACGAGCCGCGATTGAGCAATGTGCGTGTTCATCCTCGATTGCAGCAAGAAGATCCGCTTCGTTTGTCCTTCTGCATTGAAGGCCTGCTGGAAGTCGAAGGGTTCAAGCGTCAGGTCAGTTTTGCCGCCCGCCTGGATGGCAGTGGTCAGGTCATGGTGAGCCTATGACATTCGGAGCTCGCCATGTCGTTTAACCATTACTACCAAAGTGAGCTCACTGCACTTCGCCAGTTGGGCCGTCGATTGGCCGAGCGCAGTCCGGCGTTGTCCTCCTATCTGGGGCAAACCGGGCAAGATCCCGACGTGGAGCGTTTGCTGGAAGGCTTTGCTTTTCTGACCGGACGTTTGCGCCAAAAGCTTGATGATGAATTGCCGGAACTGAGCCATTCGTTGATGCACCTGCTGTGGCCCAACTATATGCGGCCGGTTCCGGCTTTCAGCATGTTGCAGTTCGCCCCTTTGACGCGTTCGGAGCCTGCGTTGACGGTTGCACGCGACACCCCGGTGGAAAGCGTGCCGATCGAGGGAGAGCGTTGCCGTTTCCGTACGTGCTATGCCACCGAAGTGGCGGCGCTGGATCTTGTCGCGTTGAGCCACTCGGTCAAAGGTGATGGTTCGCTGTTGAGCCTGCGACTGGAAATGACTGCTGACGGTCATCTTGGCGAGTTGCAGTTGCGCCACCTGCGCCTGTACTTCGCGGGTGAACGCTACATCAGCCAAGCGCTGTACCTGAGTCTGTTGCGCAACCTGCAAGGTGCCGAGCTAATCCCGCTGGATGGCAGGGGTGAGCCGCTTATCGGGGTGAATGATCTACCACTGGCATTTCAGTTGCCGGACGAATGTGTACGACCGGTGGGCTTTGCTGAAGATGAAGCCTTGATGCCATACCCGCTGAATACCTTCCGCGGCTATCGATACCTGCAGGAGTACTTCGCTTTTCAGGACAAGTTTTTGTTCGTCGATATCAAGGGTCTCGACCTGCTCAAGACCTTGCCCGAAGAAAGCATCAAGCAGGTGCGGGGGATGGCGTTGCGCTTCGATATTCGCAAAAGCGCCCTGCAGCGCCTGCGTCCGACCCTCGATAACGTGAAGCTTTACTGCACGCCAATCGCAAACCTGTTCAAGCACGATGCGCTGCCCATACGACTCGACGGCAAGCAGGATGAGTACCTGCTGTTGCCTGCCCGGTACAACCAGGAAAACTGTGGCGTGTTCTCTGTCGAGACCGTTACAGGCTGGAGGCCGGGTGGTTTGGGGTATCGGCAGTATGTGCCGTTCGAGTCGTTTGAACATGATCCGAGTTTCGATGTACCGACCCACCGAGCGCATTACAGCGTTCGCCAGCGCTCGTCCTTGTTGCACGACGGCCTCGACACTTACCTGAGCTTTGGCACCCAAGCCGTCGACATGCAGGAAACCCTGTCGATTGAGCTGGTCTGCACCAACCAGAACCTTGCGCGCAAGCTGAAGCTCGGTGACATCAATCAGGCTTGTGAGCGGACGCCGGAGTGTTTGAGCTTTCGCAACATCACGCCTGTCACCGCCTGTTTCGCGCCACCGCTCAATCGGGACTTCCTCTGGAAGCTGATCAGCAACATGTCGCTCAACTACCTGTCGCTGGCGGACGTCAACGCGCTGAAGGTGATTCTCGAAACCTACGACTTGCCCCGCTACTACGACCAGCACGCGGAGAAAGTCAGCAAGCGGCTGCTCGGTGGGCTGAAATCAATCAGGCACCAGCACGTCGACAGACTGCACCGAGGATTACCCGTCCGGGGGTTGCGCACGGAACTGACCATCGATCCGCAGGGATATATCGGCGAGGGCGATTTATTTGTCTTCGCATCGGTACTCAACGAGTTTTTTGCGCTTTATGCCAGCCTCAATTCGTACCACGAGTTGCGGGTAATCAGCACACAGGGAGAGGTGTACCAATGGCTACCCCGCATGGGTCTGCAGCCCCTCCTTTGAGTGGGTTGAGTCGAGTCATACGCGAGTACTCGCTGTTCCAGGCTGTGCTGGCAGTCGTTGATCGGCTGCGCGAGGCGCACCCTGGCATGAGCGACGACGATCTTTACGACCAATTGGAGTTCCAGGCCAATCCGAGCTTTGGTTTCCCCGGTAGCGACGTTGATCGCGTGGAGTTTTTTGAGGAACACGGGCAACTGCGCGCACGACTTCGTTTCAACCTGATCAGCCTGGTGGGTTCCGGTTCACCACTGCCCGCGTTCTACGCCGAGCAGGCCTTGGGTGACAACGAAGACGGCAACCTGACCCGCAGTTTTCTCGATCTGTTTCACCATCGCCTGCAGCGATTGATGCTGCCGATATGGCGCAAATACCGGTACCGAGCCGCCTTCAAGAGCGGCGCCATCGACCCTTTTTCGGCGCAACTCTTTGCCCTGATCGGCTTGGGTGGAGAACAGATCCGCAAGGCTGGCGAACTGAACTGGAAACGCCTTTTGCCGTACCTCGGACTCCTGAGTTTGCGCGCCCACTCGGCAGCGTTGATCGAGGCGGTGCTGCGTTACTACTTCAAGCACGCCGAGATATTCATCGAACAGTGCGTTGAGCGTCGCGTCGACATTCTGGAGGAGCAACGCAATCGCCTGGGGCGTGCCAACAGCAAGCTTGGCGAGGATCTGGTGCTAGGCGAATACGTTCGTGATCGCGGCGGCAAATTCCGGATTCATATCCGTGCGCTCGACTGGGAACGCTTCCATGAATTCCTGCCGATTGGGTGCGGCTATCAACCACTGTGCGCACTGGTTCGATTCACCCTGCGAGATCCGCTCGATTACGACATTCGACTGCTCCTGCGCCAGGAAGCGATTCACGAATTGCGCATTGGTGAACAGAGCGCCTGCCGCCTGGGTTGGACCAGTTGGTTGGGGCGCGAACACGCCGACGGTCAAGTGACCCTGAGCAGCAGTATTCATTAAGGACGAGACCCCATGATCAATGTGGACCTGCAACAACTCATTCAGGCGCTGGACGTCGAAAGCCGTCGCGACCTGGAAAGCGCTGCCGAGCGTTGCGTCGGCCGCGGTGCCAGCAAAGTGCTCATCGAGGACTTGCTTCTGGCCTTGCTGGAGCGCCCGCTGGGTTTGCTCGGCCGTGCTCTGCAAGATGCTGAAGTTGATGCCGGAGAATTGATCAGCGCTTTGCACTTGCCGGGCGAACACAGCGCTTCACGCAACCCCGTGTTTGCTCCAGAGCTGGTGCAATGGCTTCAGGATGCGTTGCTGGTGGCGAATCTTGAACTGGGTCGTAGCCAGGTTGACCAAGGCTCACTGATTCTCGCCCTGCTACGTAATCCAATGCGCTACGCCGGCAGCCGATACCAACTTTTACTGGCCAGGCTGAACATTGAGCGATTGAAAGCGTTTGCGTTGTTGGGGACCCGGCACCCGGCCATCGATCATTCAATCAAGAGCACTGAATCACTGTTAGAGCGTTTTACTCACAACCTGACCCGGCAAGCCCGTGACGACAAGCTGGACCCGGTGTTGTGTCGCGATGATGCGATCCGCCAGATGATCGACATCCTCGCCCGTCGCCGCAAAAACAACCCGATTGTGGTGGGCGACGCGGGTGTAGGCAAGACAGCCATCGTCGAAGGTCTGGCCTTGCGCATCGTTGCCGGAGATGTACCGCCGCCGCTGCGCGGTGTTGAGCTGCTGTCTCTGGACATGGGGCTGTTACAGGCGGGCGCCAGTGTAAAAGGTGAGTTCGAACGGCGCCTCAAGGGCGTAATCGATGAGGTCAAAGGATCACCCAACGCGATCATCCTGTTTATCGACGAGGCGCATACATTGATCGGCGCAGGTGGCGCTACTGGCGGCTCCGACGCGGCCAACCTGCTGAAACCGGCGCTGGCCCGTGGCGAGTTGCGAACGATTGCGGCAACCACATGGACCGAGTACAAAAAATACTTCGAAAAAGATCCGGCACTCGCCCGCCGTTTCCAGCCTGTGCAATTGCTTGAGCCAACCGTCAGCGAAGCCGTGACAATTCTTCGTGGCCTGGCCGGTGTGTATGAGAAGAGCCACGGCATCTATCTGCGCGATGACGCGGTGGTGGCTGCCGCTGAATTGTCGGCTCGTTACCTCACGGGGCGTCAGTTGCCCGACAAAGCGATCGATGTTCTCGACACAGCGTGCGCCCGCGTCCGTATCAGCCTGGCTGCCGCCCCGCAAAGCCTGCAACGGTTACAGGCCGAGCTGGCTGAAGGGGAGCGCAAACGACAGGCGCTACGTCGCGATGCCGAGGCCGGTGTGTTGATCGACCATCAATCCCTGCACGCTTTAGAGCGTCATCTGCACGACGCCGAAGTGGAAAAAGCGGCACTGCAAACCCGGTGGATGGCGCAGGTCGGCATGGCCGAGTCAGTGCTGAATTTACGCCAGCAGCTGGCTCACGCCCGGGCTTCAGTCGGCAATGTCGAGACGGGTGACGGATGTTCAGACGGGCAGGCAGATGACATTCAATGTGTGGAGAAGCTGCAAGCTTCTCTTAAGGAATCTCATCGAGCTCTGCTCGATGCACAAGGCAGCGAACGGCTGGTGAGTTTTGAAGTATGCCCACGACTGGTGGCCGAAGTGGTGAGCGCCTGGACCGGTGTGCCGCTGACGCAACTGGCCCGGGAGCACAATGCCAAAGTCACCGGTTTTGCCAGCGACTTGCGCGACCGAATCCTTGGTCAGGAGCCCGCCATAGAGGCCCTGGACCGTGCAATGCGCGCAACGGCCGCCGGGTTGAACAGGCCTGACACTCCGGTAGGCGTGTTTCTTCTGGTAGGTCCAAGTGGTGTCGGTAAAACCGAAACTGCATTGGCGCTCGCGGATTTGTTATATGGCGGCGAGCGTTTTATCACCACGATCAACATGTCTGAGTTTCAGGAAAAGCACACGGTCTCGCGCCTGATCGGGTCGCCCCCTGGTTATGTCGGCTATGGCGAGGGCGGCATGCTCACTGAAGCCATACGCCAAAAGCCGTATTCGATCGTGCTGCTGGATGAAGTCGAGAAGGCCGATCCGGACGTCCTCAACCTGTTCTACCAGATATTCGACAAAGGCGTGGTCAACGATGGCGAAGGCCGGGCAATCGACTTTCGCAATGCGTTGATCCTGTTGACCTCGAATCTGGGCAGCGAACGGATCAGCGAGCTTTGCCAAGACGCTGAGCGGCCAGCCGCCCAAGTGCTGGAGCAGGCGATTGCGCCCATCCTCAGCCGACATTTCAAACCGGCGTTGTTAGCGCGCATGCGGGTCGTGCCGTACTACCCCGTTAGCGGGCCGGTACTGCGCGAGTTGATTGAAATGAAACTCGAGCGTTTGGGTGAACGCCTGCGCCGTCGCGATCTGGGTTTCACCTATGGTCAAAACCTGGTCGATCACCTGGCGGAGCGCTGTGTTCAAAGCGACAGCGGTGCTCGTTTAATTGACCACCTGTTGGAACTGCATGTACTGCCTCGAATAGCCGACCGTGTCCTCGATTCGATGGCCACGGGAGAGTGCCTTGGGCATGTTCATGCGACGCTGGGTGCCGATGCATGTGTCATCTGCGAGTTCGTCTGAGATGGGTGCGATGCTCGCTGACCTGAAACAGCCATTGCTGTATGCCGAAGCCTTGCTGGAGCAGTTCACAGGGCTGTCACGGGCGGCGGATGGCGGCGCATTGTTGGGGGAATTCGTGCGCGGGGTCGCGCAGCTCAGCGGCTGCGAGTTGACGCAGTTGTATCGGCTGGACCCCACTCATGGCGGCCTCGGGCTCATCAGCGAGTATCTCGACGGCATTCTGCAGCCCAGGGCCGTCACGAGTTTGCTGGCGGATTACAGTGATCAGAAACTGTTGCAGTTTGCTCTGCGCCAGAACCGTGTAGTGGGCCTCGATTCATTGAGAGACAGCCTGCACGACACTGATTTTTTGCCGACCCGGCCCCGACCCTGGCAATCGCTGTTGTGTGTGCCATTGCTGAATCAGCGAAAGGCTGTTGACGGCTTGGTGCTTTGCGCCAGTCATCGACAGATCGATCTGCAGGGATTCGCCGGCTCCCTTGGCCAATTGGGCGCGTTCGCACTCGGCCAGCTACAGCTGTTGCAGCGCTTGAGGCAACCAATCGGCAGGGCGCGAGCTGTGCCTGTCAGTATCCCGAATGCCAGCGGCTATGGGCTGATCGGCAAGAGCCCGGCCATGCGGCGAACGTATTCCCTGATCAGCAAGGTCGTTCATAGCCCCTACACCGTCCTGTTGCTGGGCGAGACCGGTACCGGCAAGGAAGTGGTCGCGCGGGCCATTCACGACGGTGGGCCTCGACGCTCTCAGGCGTTCATCGTGCAGAACTGTGCGGCATTCGCCGAAAACCTGTTGGAGAGCGAACTGTTCGGCTACCGCAAAGGTGCTTTCACCGGTGCCGACCGGGATCGTCCCGGCTTGTTCGATGCGGCCGACGGCGGCACCTTGTTTCTGGATGAAGTCGGCGACATGCCATTGTCGCTCCAGGCCAAGTTGCTACGGGTTTTGCAGGAGGGAGAGATCAGACCGTTGGGTTGCAACGACACCCATAGCGTCGATGTGCGGATTATTGCCGCGACGCACCGGGATTTGCCGTCGTTGGTCAGGGAAGGCCAGTTCCGCGAAGACTTGTACTACCGCCTCGCACAGTTTCCGATCGAGTTGCCGGCTTTGCGTCAGCGTGAAAGTGACATCCTCGATCTGGCCCGCTACTTCTCTGACAAGGCGTGTGCACTCCTGCAACGGGATGCCGTGCTCTGGTCCGAGGCCGCCCTTGGTCATCTGGCCGCTTATACGTTTCCGGGCAACGTGCGTGAACTCAAAGGCATGGTGGAACGCGCGCTGCTCCTGTGTGACGGCGGCGAACTGTTGCCCGGACATTTTTGCCTGCCCGTGGACGTGTTTGCTGAAGATAAAAGCCTGCACCTGCGCGAACGCCTGGAGCGGTTCGAGCGCAACCTGATGATCGCTTGCCTGCGAAAAAACAGCGGCAATCAGACACGCACGGCCCGTGAGCTTGGGTTGCCGCGCCGCACCCTGCTGTATCGCCTCGGGCGCCTGAATATCTGCCCAGGGGACCTCGATGGTTAACGCGCGTCATTCGGGTTCCTGGCATTCACCTTTTCTGTTTTGTTCTTCGGAGACTCACCCATGCCTGTTCGTAATTGGCCCGCCGTCTTGCTGGCTCTCGTCGTTGTAAGTGGCGTTGGTGGTTGCGGCGGTAATTACAAATTCAATGACAACACCTATCGCCCCTTGGGTGATCCGCATGCGGTCAATCGCGGCCAGTGACTGCAAGGAGCATCAACTACATGGAACTGGTTCTCGAGATACTGAGCAGCAAGCAGTTCGTGCCAACGGATTTGTGCCAGAAAACCTTCAGCGAGTCCGGCGGGGTAATCGGTCGGGGCGCGGATTGCGACTGGGTCATTCCGGACCGCAAGCGTCACCTGTCCAGTCGGCACGCATTGATCAGCAGCCGCGACAATGGGTTTTTCCTGACCGATATCAGTAGCAACGGAATTCAGGACTGCACAACCGGTGCACAGCTGCCCAAAAATGAAGCGATGCGTATAGAGACCGGCAGCGTTTATCTGCTGGGTGATTTCGAAATCCGTGCGCGACTGAGTGACTCAATGACAGCCTTTGACACACGGGCCAGTGGACGGTGGATGACAGGAAACATCATTCCTGACGAAGTTTTCCTCGACTACGACCCATTGAGCACTGTTGATCAGCAACAACCTCTTGCCTGCGAGATCGACGCGTTCACGGCGTTCGATAGCGCGACTCAGGAACCCATGCAATGTGCTGACTTTGCGCGCATCGACATGGAAAACATGGTGGTGCCGCAGTTGATTGACGCACCTCAGGCGCCTGCACCGGCAGCGAGTCGCACGGCTGCCGAGCGCCCGTCTGAAGATTTTTGGGCACGCTTTGGTTCTGCGTTGGGGATGGAGCTCGACGGCCTCGAGACTGGCGCTCGCGAAGCATTGGCAGTGAGTGCGGTGCGGTTACTCAAGCAAAGCATTGGTGGTTTACAGCAAAGCCTGCGCACCCGCAGCGAACTGAAAAACGAACTTCGACTGGCGCAGACGACGGTACAAGGCCTCCATTGCAACCCTCTCAAGTATGGAGCCGATGCTGCGGACGTGTTGGGCATGCTGCTGGCCAACAAGCCAGGTCAGTTACCGGCAGATCAGGCAATTTCCCGCGCTTTCCGTGACCTGCAAGCGCATCAGGTGGCGTTGCTGGCCGCCAGTCGCGCGGCAATTCGGGGTGCTGTGGAGCACTTTTCACCGCAACAGCTGACGCTTCGTTTCGAGCGTGAAAACCCGTCACTGCTGGGAACGTCCGGCAATCGCTGGAAAGCCTACGGCCGCTATCACCAGGCCCTGCTTCAGGATGGCGAATGGGGTGAGCGCTTGTTGGCCCGTGACTTTGCCCAGGCCTATGAAGAGCAGATTCGCCTGATCTCCACCCTCCATACCGACCTTCAGGGATGACAGGCATGACGACCGCTTTTTTCAAGGCGCTGAGTGCGCTGGCCTCCATGTTGCTATTGACCGCGTGCGCAGCGTTATCGCCGTATTCCAGCCTTTCCAAAATCAATCTGAAGCTGTCCGCGAGTGAGCAGTTGAACCCGGATCTCAATGGACGTCCGTCACCGATTGTCGTCCGTCTTGTCGAACTCAGGCACCCGGTTGCATTCGAGAGTGCCGACTTCTTCAGTCTCTATGAGCGCGCCGCGAAATCCCTGGCTCCGGACCTGGTAACCAGTGAGGAGCTGCAGCTGCGTCCCGGCGAAATTCGAGAGCTCAAGCTCAGCGTGCAATCGCAAAGCCGCTACGTAGGCATTCTTGCCGCTTACCGTGATTTACCGGAAACCCGATGGCGCTACACCGTGCCCGTCATCACGGCGGGCATCACTCACATCGACCTGGTTCTGGATCAGGCCGGCATTCATGGCAACGGTGAAGTGTTTGTACAGGCGGACAATTGAGCATGAACTTCCATAAGGTCATTTGGCAGGAAGGAATGTTGCTGCGTCCGCAGCACTTCCAGCACAACGATCGGTATCACGACCATCAGATAAAGGCTCGCACTCAGTTGCTGGGTAGTTTCACCTGGGGGTTCCTGAGCCTGGACGTTGATTCGCAGTTTCTCAACATGGGCAAACTGGTGGTCAACCGTGCCTCGGGAGTCCTGCCGGATGGCAGTCTTTTCGAAGTCGGTAGTAGCACGCAACCGTTGGTGCTGGATGTACCTGTGAACACGGGCAACACATCGGTCTATCTGGCGTTGCCGCTGGTCACTGGCAACCACATCGAAGCTCGTCGTCTGGAGCAGGCGGACGTGTTGGCACGATATGTCGCGTATGAGCGAGAGGTGACGGACTCCAACGCCGGCGACGGTTGCGCAAGCCAGGTCAGTTGCGCCCGTCCGGACTTCCGCTTGCTGCTGGGCGACCAGCAAGGCGATCAGGGTTTTGTCAGATTGAAAATCTGTCATGTCCTCGACACCACGCCCGAGGGCGTGATCAGTCTCGATCCGGACTTCGTACCGACCTACATCCAGATGCACTCATCGAGCTATTTGCTTTCGTGCCTGAAGGAGGTGATCAGCATGCTCGGTCACCGGGGGGACACCATTGCACAAAGGATCCGTTCCAATGGCAAGGTGGGCGGCGCGGAAGTCGGTGACTTCATGATGCTGCAATTGATCAATCGAACCGAGCCGTTGCTGCGTCACTATCTCAATCTGCAGCAGGTTCACCCGCAAGAGTTGTACTGCACGTTGTTGACCCTGCTGGGTGAGCTGGCGACTTTCTCAAGTGACAGCAAGCGTCCGCGAGTGGATGTTCGCTACGAACACAGTGACCAGGGCGCGAGTTTTCGCAAGCTGATGGAGGCAATCCGTCAGGTGCTGTCGATGGTGCTGGAACAGCATGCCATCGAGTTGCCGATGCAGGCGCGTCAGTACGGAATCATTGTTTCGCCTTTGCACGATCCAAAATTAACGGGGTCGGCCTCGTTCGTGCTGGCCGCCAGCGCCCACTGCGACAGCGAAGAATTGCGCCATCGATTGCCTGCACACCTCAAGGTCGGCACGGTCGAAAGCATCCGCCAACTGGTCAATCTGCATTTGCCGGGTTTCAAAATCAAACCGTTACCGGTGGCTCCACGGCAGATCGCCTTTCACGCCAACAAGACTTATTTCATTCTTGAACTCGGCTCCGAAGACCAGGCGCAACTCGAGCGCTCTGGTGGTTTCGCGTTCCACGTTTCCGGTGAGTTCGCGGAGCTGGAACTGAAATTCTGGGCCATCAGGAGTTGAGCGACATGATCAAGGACATGCAATACGACCAGGATGACAAAACTGTCCTGCTTGACCGTCTCGGCCGTGGGCCGGCACAGGGACCCCTGACGGACTCGGCGGCACCGCCGCGTTTCGAGCAGCTCGAAGATCGCATGATCTACGCCGCTCGGCAGATGCCGCAGCAAACTTTCAACGTCCGCCGCAACGCATTGGTGGCATCGGCGTCATGGCTGTTATCGGAAGTGGTGCGGCTCAAGCACTGCGCTACCGGTGAAGACTTACCCAGCCTCAATCAGCGATTGAGCACGGCACTGGAACACTTTGCAGATGGCGCATTACGTGTCGGTATCGAAAGCAGCCAGGTTTCAACTGCACGTTATGTGCTGTGCACCGTGGTGGATGAGGCGGTGGTGACAACCGCGTGGGGAAAGGAGAGCCAGTGGTCACAAATGAGTCTTCTCAGCAGGTTTCACAATGAGACGTCTGGTGGTGAAAAGTTCTTCCAGTTGCTTGATCGGCTGTCAAAAAACCCGATCAAGCACCTGCCGATGCTTGAGCTGATGTACGTGTGCCTGTCGCTCGGGTTCGAGGGTAAATACCGAATCCAGGCACGAGGTCTTCTGGAGCTCGAAAATCTTCGTGATGCGCTTTTTCGGCAGATTCGCCTGATACGCGCAGATGCTCCCCATGAACAGCCATCACGCGGTAACGGTGAGGGTGAGGGCAAGCGCCAAAGTCCGGTTCGTATCGTGCCGTGGTGGATGATGGCGCTGGTAACAGCGATGTGTCTGATGGTGATGTATTCAGGCTTCGCCTGGGTTTTGAGGGAGCAGCGAGCTTTAGTGCTGCAGCCTTTTCATCAATTTGAGCAGGACGCGATTCAAGCGCAGGCGCAGCCATGGAAGGAGCGCGAGTGATGAAAAACCTCTTCGGAAAAACCGCTGCCTTTTTGCGTAAAACCTGGGTGTGGAGTCTGCTCTCGATATTGTTGACGGCAGTGTTCGTGTGGCTTGTCGGGCCGTTGTTGGCGATAGATGATTTCAGGTTCTGGGAAAGCCCGACGTCTCGATTGCTGAGTATCAGTGTGTTGTTTCTGGTGTGGGGGCTGGCCATGGTTTTTGTCAGCTGGCGCACCGGCATTCGCGAGCAAGCCGAGGGGCGCGGGCTGGGTGTCGATCGTTTGCTCCGAGAGCAACAGATTGACGAAGAGCGCGCGGACCTGAGGGCACGCTTCAAGGCCGCCGTTAAAGTCCTCAAGACGTCGAGCTTCTATCGCAATCAGCGCGAGCGAGGGCGACGCGATCTGCCTTGGTACTTGCTGATCGGCCCTCAGGGGAGTGGCAAAACCACGCTGCTGAATGTCTCGGGTCTTGAATTTCCCCTTAATAACCTTGACCGCAAATCGACCGATGAATCACCAGGTACCCGTTCGTGCGATTGGTACTTTGCCGAAGGCGGCGTGTTCATCGACACCCCCGGACGCTATCTCAACCAGCCGGATGCTGACATTGACGCTGGCGGTTGGGCCACGTTGTTGGCGTTGTTGCGCAAGCGCCGCCGACACCGTCCGCTCAATGGCGTACTGGTTACCCTGCCGGTGCAAACTCTCCTCTCGCATGACGGCGAAGCCCTTCAAATGCTTGCGCGGCATGTGCGCGCACGCTTGCAAGAGGTGCGGCAAAAGCTGCATATCGAACTGCCGGTCTATCTGGTGTTGAGCAAGGCGGACGAGCAGTCAGGCTTCAATGAATTCTTTGATCAGCTGACCCGGGAGGAAAGTGATCATGTGCTGGGTGTGAGCTTGAGCAAAGACCTGGGCTCGGCTGATGCGAGTGCGATACGTGTGGAGTTTGAAGCGCTGCTGCATCGTCTCGATAGCCAGGTGATCATGCGCATGCATCAGGAGCGTGACCCTCTTTGTCGAGGTCGTATTCTCGATTATCCGCATCAATTGGGATTGCTCGGCGAAGGGCTTTGCCAATTCATTGAAATGGCCTTCTGCGGTCATCGTAGTCAAGGCGCGAGTACATTTCGCGGCTTCTACTTGACCAGCGCCACTCGACCAGGAAAACCGCTTGCCTACAGTGGCGTGAACAATGCTGTATTGACGACTCCGCTTATGGGTCACCCGCGGTTCATAAGCCATCTGTTCAGCCGGATCATTTTTCCCGAAGCCGATACTGTTCAACTCGACAAGCGCGAGCACAGCCTTGTTTGTTGGGGGCAGCGAACGCTGTACATGACCTCGCTGGCGGCGCTGAGCCTGTTCGGTCTGTGGTGGGCCGGAGGTTTCTCGGCCAATCATGAGCGGCTGGAAAACCTGCGCACGCTGGCACAAGCCTGGACTCTCCAGCGTTCGGCGCTGCCCCCTCAAGGCAATTTGTTGCCGGTTCTGCAAAACCTTGATGCCATTCATGCAGCGACACAGGCATTCCCGCAGGCAAGTGACGTTTCGTACCGGGAGCGTGGTGGCTTGTATCAGGGTGAAGCTGCCAATCCGGCGATCATGAGTGCTTACGAGCGTGAACTTGAAACACACCTGCTGCCGTCGATCGCGTCGCTACTGGAAGATCAGATTCGCACCCAGCCGGTGGACCGCGAGCGTTTGCTCAACAGTCTTCGTGCATACCTGATGCTCAGTCTCAAGGATCGCCGCGACGTGATATGGCTGAAAGACTGGATCGCCAGCGATTGGTCCCGCCGATACGCCGCAAACAACGCCGTGCAAAGTCGCTTGAGCGGACACCTTGATCAGTTGCTGAGTCAATCATTCAGCTACCCGCTCAATGATCCACTGGTCGCTCAGGCGCGGCAGATACTGCGCAGCGAGTCCCTGGCCAATGTGGTTTATCGGGTGCTGCGCGAGCAGGCTCGCGCGCTCCCCGACTACCACTTGAACCAGCACCTGGGACCTCAGGGCGATGTGTTCGTGGGTACCCGCTCCCTGATCCCCGGGTTCTACACCCTGAAGGGTTATCAGCAATATTTTTCGGTAAAGGGTGCCGCGCTGGTCACCGATATTCTGCGTGACAACTGGGTATTGGGTGAGAGTTCGCAGATCAGCGCCATGGACCTGCGGCATTTGATGGTCGAACTGGAGCAACTGTACTTTCGTGATTACGCCAATGTCTGGGGCGATGCCATCGCACGGATTGCGTTGCAACCGATCGAGGAGGCCGGGGAAGGCGCCGAACAGTTGGCCAGCCTGACTTCAGCCAGCTCACCGGTGCTGCAACTGCTGGCGCAAATTCGCGAGAACACGCGCATTCCCTCGATCGCCGATAGCGTGGATGACGCCGCGGCATCAGCACAACAGCTCACGCAGAAGAGCGGTGGGTTGGGCTCACTTGCCGTCGCCAACGTAAAAAAGGCTTCCGGGACATTGGCCGGCCATTTGCCCGATACGGCAAGAAAGGCAATGCAACGCCGCTTCGAACCCTTGCACCGTTTGCTGGATGACGACAACGGTCCGAGTGCCGACCTGACTGCCGTATTGCACGCGCTCAACGAGCTACAACTGCAGCTGACGAGTCTGGCTCGTGCCGGCACCCCGGACCTGGCCGCGTACGAAATGGCCAAGGCACGCATGGGAAACCAGCGCGACGCGCTGAGCATTTTGCGAACGGCGTCCGGTCGTTTGCCTCGGCCGGCGGCGACCTGGTTCAACACGCTTGCCGAAGACAGTTGGCGCCTGGTGCTCAACGACGCTTACCGGTTCGTGAATCAGCGTTATCAGAGTGAGCTGTATAGCTTCTATGGCAAGTCGATCAACAAGCGATATCCCTTTAACGCGCACAGCGCCAGTGATGTGGCGCTCAGCGATTTTCGCGAGTTCTTTAAGGCCCAAGGCCTTGTTGAGCGCTTTTTCGACAATTACATGCGCCCGTTTGTGAGCGGCAATCCGGGCAGCTACCGCCTGAAAACCGTTGATGGGCGCTCCCTGCCCGTCTCCAGGTTTTACCTCGATCAAATGGCTTCGGCACATGTGATCCGCCAAAGTTTTTTTGCTGAAGATCCTTCCGAGCCACAGGTGCGATTCAAGCTGGAGCCTTACTCCCTGGATCCGACCGTCAGCCGTGCCGAGTTCAGATTTGGCGACAGGACCATGGAGTACCGTCATGGTCCGATCATGGCAGCCTCATTTAAATGGCCCGTCGAGGCCGAAGACGGACGTACAAGTCTGGTACTCGACAGAATGGTGGGGCGCCCGATCGGAATCGAGAAAAACAAGGGTCCATGGTCATTGTTCCGACTCCTGGACCTGATGCAGACCGAGTCTTTGATCGGTCGTGATGTGCTGGTGCTCAAGGCTGATGTGGGTGGCCTGCGTGCCAATTACCTGCTCATGAGTCAACGCACACCGAACCCGTTCGACATGGGTGTGCTACGTACTTTCCGCATGCCCATGCAGCTCTGATGACGACACTTGGCGTTTGGCGCAGCGTTGCGCGCACGGATCGCGGAAAAATCCGGGCGCGCAATGAAGATGCTTTCCTTGAAGATCCGAAAAAAGGCATGTGGGCGGTCGCCGACGGCATGGGCGGGTATCAACGGGGCGACATTGCCAGCCAGCTGATTGTCGCTGGCCTGGCCGAGTTAGCGGAGCAAAGCGATTTCGATGAGCGAGTCAAAGGTGTACGGCGGTGCCTGTCGTGGCTCAATCGTCGCTTGAATCAGGAATTGACCGTGGTTGCCGGGCGTCAGGACGACATCATCGGCAGCACAGTGGTGACGTTGCTGATCGAAGGCAGCCGTGCAGTCTGTATCTGGGCCGGGGACAGTCGTTGCTATCTGTGGCGCGAGCAGCGGCTGTATCAGCTGACCAGGGACCATTCGCTGAGGCAGCAACTGATCGACGAACACAGGATGGATGACCGGCAGGCCTGGGCTCAACCGCACTCGGCTGCGTTGACCCGCGCAGTGGGCGCCAGCGAGCAATTGAACCTTGATGTGCTGGAGTTCGTAGTGCATCCCGCCGATGTGTTTCTGTTATGCAGCGACGGCTTGCACCAAGACTTGAGCCGTGAGTCCCTGGGGCGCGCCTTGAGTCTGCCTGCACCGGAGTCGGCATTGACGCGTTTGTTCGAAGAAGTGTTAGGCGGCCCGGCGCGGGATAACCTGACAGGCTTGGTTATTCGCCAATGAGTGGGGCCGGGGACGTACTTGATGACTTGTCCAGCCGCGACGAAGACCTGACGTACTTCGCTTTCGCAAAACCTGTAGCGACACGCACGGATGCGACGCAAGGACGGCCAGAACAGGTGCCGGATGTGTTGGCCGGGCGCTATCGCCTCGAACGTCTGCTCGGTGCTGGCGGGATGGGAGTGGTGTATCGCGCACGGGACTTGTTGCAAGAACAGTTCGGTGATCCCGAGCCTTACGTCGCGCTGAAAATGCTCAGCGATGAATATGCGGATTGCGTGGACGCCAGTGCCCTGCTTTTCAGTGAGTTCGCCCTGACGCGGCGTGTACAGCACCCGAATGTAGTGCGCTTGTACGGTTTTGAGGCAGATACCCGTTGCAACAGGGCTTTCATCACAATGGAGCTGATGCGCGGCCTGACCCTGGATAAGTTGCTGTGCGAGCGGCCCTTGGGTTTACCGTGGCCAGAGCTGCGCGACATCGCACTGCCATTGTTCGATGCATTGGCCCATGCCCACAGTCGCGGCGTGCTCCACGGTGATATCAAACCGAGCAATGTGATGGTCGGCGAGGAAGGCCTTCGACTATTCGATTTTGGTTTGGGATTGGCCGAGGAAGATGCCTTGCCCGGCCTGCCGACGCTGAGCCGTCAGGGTTTCCATGCCTGGACCTTTGGCTATGCTGCCCCGGAATTGCTCGATGGCTCGCCGCTGGTGGCCAGCGCAGATGTCTTTTCGGTGGCTTGCGTGCTCTATGAGCTGGGATGTGGCAAACACCCATTGCGTCGAGTGCCGTCCAATCAGGCCCGTGATGCGGGTATGGAAGTTGAGCCTTTGACGTCCAGTCACCTGCCCAAACGCTGTTGGACCTCCTTGAAAACCGCGTTGTCTTTCGATCCTTCGAAGCGACACATCACGGTGGCCCAATTGCGTCAGGACTTCGCAGGCGCTAGTCATTCCAGGTTACTGCAAGGCTGGAGTCGACTTTTTTCGAACAGGTTTCGTCAATGACTTGGTAGTCATCACCGCCAAAATAGCGCCATCGTCTTCTAACGAATCGCGATAGTAGCGTTATCGCCCGAAGTCGCTACACTGCGCCGGCCGTTCATTTTTCTCTTGAGGCTTGCGCATGAAATTTCGTTTTCTGCTGTGGATGCTGGGTTTGTTGATGGGCAAGGCCAGCCGGACCAATCCTGCGTTTCAGCAGCAGTTGGGTGACAAGGAGCTGGTGTTTCAGCTGCAGACCCTGGACGGGAAGGTGGCACGGCATTTTCGCGTGAAGGATCAGCGCATCACCAGCAAGGCTGGCGTGTATGCCGAGCCTGCGTTCGCCATTGCCTTCAAAGACGCGGCCTATGGCTTTGCCACCCTGCAGGCGAAGAACAAGCAGCTGGCGTTCATGACGGGGATTCAGGACAAGTCGATTCAGATCAAGGGCAACCCGGCGCTGGTGATCTGGTTCCAGGGGCTGACCAAGTATTTGAAGCCGAAGAAGGCTAAGGCTTGAGGACTTGTGGGTAGCGCCGGCGAGGAATATTCGTAAGAGCAGTTGGAGCGCCTGGTCCATCAATCGGTGTTCGAGCCGAACAAGCGCTTGCATCAGTACGTGCCGTGGACTTGAGAACGATCAAGGCTGCCGCTGGCTAGAGGCTGAAGTCGGCCAGGAGCAGACGTTCCGAGTAGGGAAGATAAATCCCTTTCTCCGCTGGAAAGCGGCACTTCCCGCCGATCAGTTGCCCCAGCGAACTTCTCCAAAAAACTCGTAAATACTTTGTCCATTCAGTATCGCCTTAGTGCTTTGACGATTTCGATTCGAGCCTCGGAGCACATCGTCTACAGATCCGAAAAACTGTAGGGCTGGAGTTCGGCTATTTGGGACAGCAGGGTTAAATGTTCCACCGCCTTCACTTTCTCAAGATGATCGAGGGTATCCGGGCCGCCGAGCATTAGGGCTGGAACGAAGCCGTACATCTCGTCGTGGCGTAGGGTGCCGAGCTTTTTCTTTGCTGGTTTGAACAGGTCGCCATAATCGTTAGCGTCTACCTCACACGACAACAGGAAACATCGCAATCCTTTATCCATGTCCTCTCCTGTGAAAATGGATTTGAATGTTATATAGCGGGAAAGCACACTAGTTATCTTAAGGGAAGCACCTGTTTTTTCTCCCCATAGATACAAATTTCCAAAAGCGCCACGAGCAATCAGATGATAATTGTCCTTTTCTTTTAGTTTTGTGTCTTCAATCCAGGATGCCACCACTCCTTCATATTCCTGAGGATTGACGATCCAGAAAATCCCGTCGCCGTACCCAGACCAACCATGTTCTGACCAATATTCCAATAACTGATTGGGCAGCTTGCCTCTGTAACGCTCAATACTTGACGCAGGAACTTCCTGTCGATCAACAGGTGCGCCAACTTTTTCTATAAACCTAGCAAATACCTTGTCCACGATGCCTTCCTTTAATTAGCACTTATGTAATTTCACATTAAGAAAAGTTGACTCTCGCATCGAGGTGGGAATGTTTTCAGCAGCAGCTTTCAAATTTGCGATTTTTGGCCTCCACTGAGGACCGATGCTTGAATTTACTTGTCGATCACCAAAGTCCGCAATGATGTCCTTACCGCCAGCCCTCAAATCAGGATTATTCGATCAGCTCGTTAAGGACGCTGGCGATATCGATGTCAGCGAAGCGTTGTCTCAATAAGCGAGCCGCTTCCCACTCAGCCTCGATGAAGGCAGACCTGACGCAATTGACCCGACGAATATTGAGCGAGAGGGAGGGAACGGGTTCGTTGAAGTGAGCGCGATACCCGGCGCCTCCCTGGTAACCCATCTCTCGAGTGATGCGGTTTTCTATCTCGTGCCACGTGGGCACCCTGTGCCATAAAAACATCAATTGTCTCCCTGACAATTCGCTCCTTGCAGGACTCATCAAGTTGTACGTGGGCAAAGGACCGAGGCACAGGGGGACCGCATGACCCAAAAGATCAAATCGGACGCGTCCTACACGCGTTGCGGAAACAGGGAAGTTAACTGTGTTGGGTTTTGTGCTCCCAACTGTGTGCCGGGCGCCATAACGAGAAAAACCCCGAAGGTGAAGAACACACCGACCGGGGTTGTTGACTGTTAGATGAGTTAGCGGGCCAGGCTGTGTTGCTTGGCGAGTATCGCCGCCATTTCCGGATCATCCAGATGATCAAGTACTCGCTCGACCAACAAATGCACCCCGTCGGCCATGCGGCTGATTGCCAGGGCCACAGAGCGGCGTGAGCCGTCTACATCATCGGCGAGGTCGGCGGCGATGGCGCTGATCGACAGCAGGTCTTCCGAGGCATTGGCGAGTAGGGCTTCGGAATGAATGCCCGGGCATACACTGAAGAGTTGACCGTTGTGTTTGGGAGTTTTCTTATCTGTTGGCGGAAAGTGATGGTCGAGGGCGCGTTCGGCGGCTTCGTGGAGCTTGGTGAAATCTGGGGGTTCGTAAGGCGATATCGGATCGGTATCCGGCGGATTCGGCGTAACTTTTAACATGTCTGCAAACTCCGAAATATTGCCTCAACCACTTCGCGACTAAACGAAAGGGTGGCGGCTGTACGCAGGTTAGTCGACCGGGGGAGTTAGCAAAACCGGCGCGCCCGAGAGCGCCCTGCGCACAGTCACCATCAAATACAGATACGAATATCTGACTGAACGGAACGCTGTGCAGCTTACTAACAACCTCAGGCGACTAAACCTGACCACTGATGGGCAGTGGCAGGGAAACGATAGAGGCCAAGGTTAAGGCGCACAAGCCGGCGGATTCTGGCGTACCTGTAGGCAACGGCACAAGGTTTTGTAGCTTTCATGAAGTAACTATGAGGGATGTTAAACAGCCCTTGTTAAGTTGCGTTTACTCGGAGTGGGAATGGTGTTTAGGGCGATGAAATCGTCCCGAAAATTGAGGAGGCCTCCGACGTCTTTTTAGGGTTGGCGGTCGGAAGCGTGACAGTTAGCGTGATGTCTCCAAACATCTTATGGATATTCACTATGCCCAAAGACACTGAGTCACACGCCGGATCACAAGTGGAAAGCACTGCTCCATACGTCGCCGGTTCTACAAAGGAACGTCACGATGCCGTTGATCGAGCTCTCGATTTTTACCTGAAACCGATACCAGCAAAATCAGCTGCAATGCATGCTCCCGGGAGTATCTTTGTAGTTGCGCCCGATGTGGACAATGAAACTTTGTTAGCCCACGCCTGCGAATCGCTGGCGTCGGCAGGTGCGATGGCCAGTGAGTTTGCCGGGGGGTTGGAAGGGGTTAGCCGTAAGGCGATGTTGGCACTTCAACAGGTGATCATGTTAAGTGAGTTGGCAGTGAGTCGAGTGCTCGATAATCTTGGCTCGACTCACAATTCGTAAACATGCCCCAGGATACCGGTCTCTGCCAAGAGTCCTCTGAAGTACTACTCGGCCGCAGAGGCCCATCTCTTTCTATTACTTCGCATATAAATGCTGCTGGTTTGCCAGCAAACGAAATCGCGGAACTTATGACATTTGATTCAGGTTGGCGGTCTGAAGATGGAAACGAGAACGATCAAAGCTGCCGCTGGCTAGAGGCTGAAGTCGGCCAGGAGGGGGCATTGCAACGATCCAGCACGCCAGGTCCGGAGCAGCAAGCGTTGAGAGAAAACGCAAGATAGATTCACTGCCAACTTACACCTTGACAGGTTTTACAAACCGAAGGATAAGGCTGCTCGGTCTACATATTCGCGCAGACATTCATGGAGGAATTGAGATTGAAGTTGTGTCATTCAACACTGTTACTAAGTCTTGTCTTATGCACCGTTGTAAATGCGGCACCGACAGCCGAGGCTGAAGCAACCCTTCAGCATGCGCTGCGAATAGCGGAAGACAGCAAGCAACAGATAGATTTGATTGTGGAGCAGGAACAACAAGGCAAAATCGATAAAGGTGCTCTAACTGAAACCATCCGGGCAGTGGCTAACAAAGCTGAAACATTTGAACGCGAACTGCGTAAAGCTAGCAGCGAGGGTCATGGCGTAGCCACTTACCTGCTGGCAACTCTAAAAGAACGCAGCAAGACAATGTCTGGTCGAGACTACTCGGCGATACATGCAGAGGCTTGTGCGCTCTATCAGCGTGCCACGGATCAAGGCCTGCTGGCCAGCGCGGTAATGCAATTGCGCGACTGTGATCAAGCGTACCAGCGTTTCAAGTTCAATGACCCTGAACTTCTGCGGCTTAGGGGACAACTGCTAAATGCGTTGGAGCAGCCGGACCCATACTCAGGCCATTACCCATTGCCGGCGTTAAATTCGTACTGTTTCAAAGAGCTGAAGATGCCCCAGATCAACCGTGAGCAACCATTGACCTCACTGAGGGATCTCTACTCCCCTGTGCTGCTGAGCCGGGAACAGTTTCGAGCCGATGGTTATTATCTGCTAGCGCTCAAAAGTGGTATCGAGAATCCGGCAGCACGAAGCTATTTCAAGCAAGTGAAAGATAAGGCGCCGGGCTGCCTTGATCCGATTGATCTCAAAACCATGTTTGAGCCAATAGACCGAAACAGCAATTGAGCTCAACCTTGGCCCACCTTCAATAGCGCTATTAACTACAACAGATACCATGGGCAAGTATTTCGGTTGGCTTCCAGACGGGTTGATACGGATTTATTTTAGCCTTGACTCGAGACTGGCTAATGGGTGTCCCTATCTCCCAAGCCTGAAACAGCTCGGCGTTCCCGCCGCGCGTATGCCGACCGAAGCCTTCTGGCCCCGGGCAAGACAGGACTGATTGAAGGTCAGTGTGATGGCACGAAGGGCGACGGGGTTGTCGGTGCCGGCAACGCATAGGCCCGTTTCATCCACGCCACCTCCGCCAACGGTGTGCGGCCGAAGAGGCGCTTGAAGTCGCGGCTAAATTGCGAAGCGCTTTCATAACCCACCAGAAATGCCGATTTGGCCGCTGTCAGGTCGTTGCGCAGCATCAGTAATCGCGCCTGATGCAACCGTGTCGACTTGAGATACTGCATAGGCGAGGAATCGGTCACCTTGCGAAAATGGAGATGAAAGTTGGGCACGCTCATCTGCGCTTCCTGGGCCAGGGCTTCTACATCCAGATGCTCTTGG
The DNA here is from genome assembly GCF_028656895.1 of Pseudomonas sp. TNT2022 ID1044. Classification (NCBI taxonomy): domain Bacteria; kingdom Pseudomonadati; phylum Pseudomonadota; class Gammaproteobacteria; order Pseudomonadales; family Pseudomonadaceae; genus Pseudomonas; species Pseudomonas sp. TNT2022 ID1044. The sequence continues at coordinate 125,961 of NZ_JAMDHB010000028.1, forward strand.
TAACTGCTGTGGATTTTGCGAATGGCGCGCGTCACCTTGCCGAATTGGCCCTGCTGGGCGATGGCCGCGCGTAGGGTGCCACCTTGTTCGCCGGTGAGGATGCGGTAGTAGAGTTCGCGCAGCATCGCCGGGCCTAGGATTTGCGCGTCGGTGCGGTCGCCCATGACTTCCAGAAACCGCAAGGTCGACAGGCGCAGCGGTTCGTCCATGGGCGAGGCGTACATGCCCATAGGCTGTGCCGCGCTGAAGTTCCATACCTCATCCACCTGCTGTATCAGCTCTCCGGCCAAGGTGAAATCCAGACGCAGGTACACCGCCAGCATTGGTTGCGCCTCGCTAGCGTCTGTCTCCATCGTAAAGGGCACTGGCACCGACACCACCAGATAATGCTGGGCGTCATAAACGTAAACTTCATCACCCAGATAACCGCGTTTCTGCCCCTGACAGAGGATGACGATGCCCGGTTCATACAAAACCGGCGTGCGCGTCAGCGGCCGGTTGGAGCGCAGAAAACGCACATCATCCAGCGGGCTCAGGTTGTAGCCCTCCAGCGGCGCAAGCTGATCCATCAATTGCACCATACGCGCTGTGCTCGGGTCCTTGGGTTTGGGCATCGACTACACGTTCTCCACATTTATGCTCAGCCATCCGTAGAACAGCTAAGCGCTTCCCATTGCTCAATACTCTCCGCCGTCCGGTGCAGCTTGTCACGCACCAGAGCCAGGGCGTCGCTGCCCAGCAGCAGTTGAGTCGGCGGGTTAGGGCTGGCGATAATCGTTAGCATGGCGCGTGCGGCTTTCTGCGGGTCGCCCAGTTGATGGCCGCTTTTTTCCTCACGGGCTTTTCGCACCGGGTCGAAAATCGCATCGTAGTCTCTGATACTGCGCGGTGTACGTTGCATCGAACGGCCCGCCCAGTCTGTGCGAAACGACCCCGGCGCCACGGCCGTGACAAAAATATTGAAGGGTGCAAGCTCCTTGCTCAATGTGTCAGAGATGCCCTCCAACGCAAATTTGCTGCCGCAGTAATAGGCAATGCCCGGCATGGTGATATAGCCGCCCATGGAAGTGATATTGAGGATATGTCCCGCCCGCCGCTGGCGAAAATAAGGCACAAACGCCTTGGTAATCGCCACCGCGCCAAATACGTTTACGTCGAACTGGCGGCGCATTTCCGCCAACGACGACTCCTCGAAAATCCCCTCGTGACCATAACCCGCGTTGTTTACCAGCACATCCACCGGGCCGTGCTGGCCCTCAACAGCGGCGACCACCGCGTCGATTGCGTCGAAGTGGGTAACGTCCAGCACTACGCCATGGGCCCGCTCAGGCGAGAGCGCCTCGAAGGTTGCCAGAGAGGATTCGCTGCGAACAGTGCCGATCACTCGATGGCCCTGGGAGAGAGCTTCCTTAGCCAGGGCTTGGCCAAAACCACTGCTGACGCCGGTGATAAAAAGGGTTTTTTCTACACTCATGGGGCGCGCTCCTGAAGATATAGGACGAGGCCATGCTAGAGCGGAGAACAGTGGGGGACTATGCCGGATTGGATTTGAGTATTGCCTGATCCTATCGGGGTGGTGGGTGCCGATACTCGGTCCAGGATCGGCTGGTCAAATCTTATGCAACCGAAGGTCATAAGAATGCAAAAGATTGCTTGGATTGCAATTTCGCATCGGCCAAGTGGACCGCCTCAGTCATCCGAATCAGAAGCCTTTCGTCTGTCATGAAGTTTGGTTCTGTAAGTCTTGTAGATCTGCTGCACTTGCGGGTTGTCCAGGCTTTCGTACGTGATGTTTTCCTTGTCCAGGCCATCGAGGCCTCTGATGCCGCTGATGGTCGCAGGCCATTCGTCACGGCTGGATATATCGACGATGAAGGGTTTGAGGTAGGTATCGAGATGCCTCTCGCGAGGCTCTCTGATTTCTTCGCTCAGTGCCCGCAAGTAGCCGTCCTTGCCGGTTTTTGACCAGTCAATGGCAAACCTGGCCCGGTAGCAAAGCTCCATGAAGACCAAGAGGATTGTGCGTCCATTGCCGTCCAGAAAGGGGTGTGCGAAGGCCAGTTGCCCCATCACCTCGCCGGGGTGGTCTCTGAAACGTTTTTTGTCAGCCGCCAACACTAGCGCATAGTCGACAGACATCTTGATGGCGTTCGGGTGCTCGAAAATGGTGTGCCGGGGATCGTCGCGTGAACCCTTGAAGACGGCGAGGTGAGGTACAAGTTCGTTGCGGTCTTTTCCAGCCCAGGGATAAAAACCGGAGAACAGGATTTCATGAACCTTGAGCACGGCCTTGTAGTCGATTGACTTCTTATTGGCCAAAAAGGAAAGCGCATCTTCGATGCTCAATTCGAACGAAAGATGCTCGGATTCTTTAACTTCGGTAGGGTCTTTCAGTTGCAGCGAGTTACGTAGATAGCCAGCCGTATCGAAGTCGCCGAACGGATCAAAGGTCATGCGCTACGTTTCTGTGCGCGCCTTTCCTGAAGATAGCGTCCTTGAAGTGCAAGCGTCTCGGTTTTGCTCAGAACGCCTTTTTTCTTCAGATTGACGAGCAGCTGTTCAATGCCATCCAACTCAACGATATCGCCAGCCATTCGAGTGATGGTCACGGCCATGCGACTCATGCCATCAGGATCGGCAGTGATATGGTGGTCTTTAGCCAGTTGGCGGACTTGGCTTGCAACACTGGCAGCAGCTGTTTGGGTCATCGAAAAAGCCCTCTGTTTGCAGTCAAATCATAGCAGTGCGCTTGTTCTTTGTCAGACCGCGGTGGCGGCTTCGCGAGCAGGCTCGCTCCCACAGGATTGAGAGGATCCGGTGGGAGCGGGCTTATTTACGCCTGGGAGAATTGCGAAGCCAGTTCGCGCAGTAGCACTTCGGCTTCGAGGACTTTGCTGACGACGTCGTTGGCTTTTTCGCGGCTCAGGCCGAGGCGTTCGAGCAGGGCGTCGGGGATGTCTTCGTCGGGGCCGGAGCCGATGCCGCGGCCGCGCAGCAGGCGTACCGACAGGCACACCAGGTTCGGGTACTCGGCGTAGGCGCCGTCGTAGGCCGGGTCGTGCTGGAAACGCAGCGCGGTGGCCAGTTCCTCGGGCATGTCCCAATAGCGCATCAGCCATGAGCCGATCTGTTCACGGCTGATGCCCAGCAGGTGTTGCTCGATGTAGCTGTGGCACAGGTGCGGGTTGACCTCCAGGTGGCGGCAGATCAGCGAGAAGTGCGGCGGGAACACGTGGGCCAGCAGCAGGTAGCCGAAGTTGTGCAGCAGGCCGGCCAGGTAGGTCAGACCGGCTTCCGGGCGCTGGGTGCGCGGCATGGCGCGGGTCAGGCCTTCGATGACGGCAGCGGTGTAGATCGATTGCTGCCAGTACGGTGTGCTGTGTTGCGGCTGGTCTTTGGGCAGGCTCAGGGTTTTGCCCAGGGCCAGGCCCAGCGCCAGGTTGATCACCAGGTCGAAACCCAGCACCCGGACGATGGCGTCTTCTACCGAACGGATCTTGCCCGGCGAGGCGTAGTACGGCGATGCCGCCCAGCTCACGACTTGGGCGGCCAGCGCCGGGTCGGTTTCGACTACGCCGGTGATGTCATCAATGGTCGCGTTGGGGTCGACGCGCAGCTTGATGATTTTCTGTGCAGTTTCGGCCAGCGGCGGAATTTCGATGGTCGCTTCCAGGCGTTGCTGGATGCGCCGCGCGGTAAACGCTTGAACGGCCTGGGTGATTTCCTCGCGGTCATCGTCGGGGCGATCGAGGTTCGGGCGGATGCTGGTCAGCGCTTCACCAAAGTTGGCGGCGCTGGCCTTGCTGAGCATGGATTTGAACGCTTCGCTGGTGATTTCCAGCAGCACGCCCGGCTCGCCCGAGTTAACCAGCACAGTCGGTTCGCGCAGCAGGCTTTCTTCGTACAGGCATGGTGAAGTGGTGAGCGATGGCAGGCCTGGCAGCAGGCTCAGGTTGTGTTTGCCGAGCATCTTTTCCAGGCGCTCGGTCGATACGGCTGTGAGGCGGCGACCGGTGAGTTCGGTGAGGCGATTGAGGTCGAGCAACTGGCTCTGCGGGAACAGCACCATCAGCGCGCCGACAGCGTCATCGAGCAGTACGGCCTGCACCTTGCGCGCCGGATTCAGTCCGTGATGGTCCAGGACTTCTTCGTAGGCAATGCCCAGTCTGCCCAGCAACATCCGTATAACCGACGGAGCGTGCGGAGGTTCGGGAGCGAGGGCTGCGTCGGTCATGGTCTGTATCCGTGTTAAAACAATTGCAGGAGTATAACCAGCTCTGTAGGAACGAGCTGATAGAAACTGCGACGATGCTCACACTTGGCCGTATTGCTGCCCATGGCGAAGCCAGCGGTCGAGCAACGGGCTGACGTGGTCGGGCCAGCGCTCCAGCAAGGCTTGGGCGGCATCACGCACCGCGGGCAGCAAGTCGGCATCACGCATCAGGTCGGCGACCTTGAATTGAAGCAGGCCGGTTTGCCGCGTGCCGAGCATTTCGCCGGGGCCGCGCAGTTCGAGGTCTTTTTCGGCGATGACAAAGCCGTCGTTGGTTTCGCGCATGATGCCCAGGCGCTGGCGACCAATCTGTGACAGCGGCGGATGGTAGAGCAGCACACAATGGCTGGCGGCACTGCCTCGACCCACGCGACCGCGCAACTGATGCAGTTGCGCCAGGCCAAGGCGCTCGGGGTTTTCAATGATCATCAGACTGGCGTTGGGCACGTCCACACCGACTTCGATCACCGTGGTGGCCACCAGCAGTTGCAGGTTGCCGGCCTTGAACTCGGCCATCACCGCGGCTTTCTCCACTGGCTTCATACGGCCGTGGATCAGCCCGACCTTCAGCTCGCCGAGGGCGGCGGTGAGGTCTTCAAAAGTGGTTTCCGCGGCCTGGCAGGTCAGCTCTTCGGACTCTTCAATCAGCGTGCACACCCAGTAGGCCTGACGTCCTTCGGCGCACGCGCTGCGTACCCGTTCGATGACTTCAACGCGCCGGGTGTCGGTGATCAGCACGGTATTGACCGGGGTTCGACCGGGTGGCAATTCGTCGAGGATCGAAGTATCGAGGTCGGCGTAGGCGCTCATGGCCAGCGTGCGCGGGATCGGCGTGGCGGTCATGATCAACTGATGCGGGCACATCCGCCCGCCGACGCCTTTCTGCCGCAGCGCCAATCGCTGCTGCACGCCGAAGCGGTGTTGTTCGTCGATGATCACCAGCGCCAGGTTCTTGAACTGCACTTCGTCCTGGAACAGCGCATGCGTACCGACCACCATCGGCGCGCCGCCGGCGATGTGTTCCAGCGCGGCCACACGGTTTTTGCCCTTGAGTTTGCCGGCCAGCCACGCGACTTCGATGCCCAGCGGTTCGAGCCAGCGCTTGAACGTGATGAAGTGCTGCTCGGCGAGAATTTCGGTGGGCGCCATCAACGCGACCTGATAACCCGCCTCCAATGCCTGCAGTGCGGCAAGGGCGGCGACCACGGTCTTGCCCGCGCCAACATCGCCCTGAATCAGCCGCAACATAGGCTCGTGCTGACTGAGGTCGTAGGCAATCTCGTTGCCGACTCGCTGCTGCGCACCGGTGGGATTGAAGCCGAGATTGGCCAGGTATCTGGCCGGCAACTTCGTGGCTTTGGGCATCGCCGGTGCGCGCAGGGAACGCATGCTTTCGCGCAGGCGTTGCTGAGACAGTTGATGGGTCAGCAGTTCTTCAAAGGCCAGACGGTGCTGCGCCCAGTGATGGCCGAGGGCGAGTTCGTCGACATCGGCATCCGCCGGCGGGTTGTGCAGATAGCGGATCGCGTCGGCCAGTGGCGCCAGTTGATAGTCCCGGGCCAGTTCCTTGGGCAGCCAGTCGGGCAGGCTGCTGGGGCCGAGCAAGGTCAGGGTTTGCATGCACAGCTGGCGCAGGCGTTGTTGCGTCAGGCCTTCAGTGAGCGGGTAAACCGGGGTCAGGGTTTCATCCACGGGCGGCGGCTCGTCGCCAGTAATGGCGCGGTATTCCGGGTGGTAGATTTCCAGTCCCGAGGCGCCGGGCCGTGCTTCGCCGTAGCAGCGAATCCGCGTGCCGCGCTTGAGGGCTTCTTTCTGCGCATTGCTGAAATGATAGAAGCGCAGGCTAAGGCCACCGGTGCCGTCCTGCAGGCGCACCACCAGGCTGCGACGGCGGCCCATGACCACGTCGGCGCCGCTGACGGTACCTTCGATCACCGCGTCCTGCCCCGGGCGCAGGGCACCGATCGGCACCACGCGGGTGCGATCCTGATAACGCAGCGGCAAGTGAAACAGCACGTCCTGGAGGTTTTCCAGGCCGACCTTGGCCAGTTTCTCGGCCATGGCTTCGCCGACACCCTTGAGTGCCGTCACCGACACTTGCGACAACTCGGTCATGGCGTTGGCTTAACCGGCCGTTACCGGTGCCGCGGGTTTGGCCACCGAGCACAGGCGAATGGAGTCAGCGAGGATCTCGATTGCCTTCGGACGCGGGAAACTCGCGCGCCAGGCAATGGCGACGGTGCGGTAAGGGACCGGTGCCGACAGTGGTCGGACTTCGATCACGCCGGGAGCGTAGTGGTGGCTGTCGACCGCCGACAACGGCAGGATCGAGATGCCCAGACCGGACGCGACCATGTGCCGAATGGTTTCCAGCGAACTGGACTCAACCGTGGTGTGCTTGGCACCGTCGTTGCCTTTGGTCAGCGTCGGGCAGGCCTCCAGCACTTGATCGCGGAAGCAGTGACCTTCACCGAGCAGCAGCAGGCTCTTGTCGTTAAGCAGGCTGGCGTCGATGGATTCTTTTTGCGTCCATGGGTGCTGAGCCGGCATCAGGACGTAGAAAGGCTCGTCGTAGAGTTGCAAGGTCAGCACGTCGGCTTCGCTGAACGGCAGGGCGATGATGATCGCGTCGAGTTCGCCGTTGCGCAGTTTGTCGCGCAGTACGTGGGTAAAGTTTTCTTCGATGTACAACGGCATCTGCGGGGCAACCCGGTGCAGTTGCGGGATCAGGTGCGGGAACAGGTACGGGCCGACGGTGTAGATCGCGCCGACTTTCAGCGGCGCGGTCAGCTGGTTCTTGCCGGCTTGTGCCAGTTCGCGGATACCTTGGGCCTGCTCAAGCACCTTTTGCGCCTGTGCAACAATGCCTTCGCCAACCGGAGTCAGGCGCACGGCGCTTTTGCTGCGCTCGAAAATCAGCACACCGAGTTCGTCTTCAAGCTTCTTCACGCCCACCGACAGGGTCGGCTGGCTGACGTGGCAACGCTCGGCCGCGTGGCCGAAGTGCTGCTCTTGGGCGAGGGTAACGATGTAGCGTAATTCTGTAAGAGTCATAGCAAGCGTCCATGAAGTTGCGGGCCAAGCATACCGGCTGCAATCGATAGACGCACGTTATCAGACAGTATGTGCTGAGTGACACCGGCCAATGCGAAAAGCAAAAAAAATCGCAGCCTGCGGCAGCGCTTGCGAGGTGTACAACAAACCTCTGCAGGAACTGCCACAAGCTGCGATCTTTTGAGCGGCTGCCTTTTAGCGGCGGCGTTTTTCCAGCGAGTAAACGAACGGTGCAACGATCTCGATGGAGCCGTTATTCAGCATGTCGGCCGGTGGCTTGGGCAGCGGCTGGGCGCGGCGGATCATGTCCAGGGTAGCCCGGTCGAGATCGGCATTGCCGGAGCGGCCCACCAGTTCGAACGACAATACGTTACCTTCGGCATCCACGACAAAGCGCAGACGGTTCAAGCCTTCCTTGCCCCGCGACTGCGCACTGGCCGGGTACTTTTTGTACTTGGCCAAATGTGCGAGCAGCGCGCCTTCCCAGCTGGCCTTGGCGGCCACTTGTGCGGGTGAAGGACCAGGAGCGGGTTGAGCGGATTTCTCCGTCGGCGCCTGGGTCGGTTGTGCGTCGCTCGGTTTTTCCTCGGACGGCTTTTCCTTCGGCAGCTCCGGCTTTTTCTCCACCGGCTTGGGCGGTTTCGGCTTTGGCTTGGGCGGTTTGGGTTTGGGTACCGCAATCTCGGCTTTCGGCGCTTCGGCCAGCTTCGGTATTGGCAGTTCTTCCACCGGTGCCGGTGGCTGTGGCGGCGTTATCACCTTTGGCGGTGCCGGCGGTGGCGGGGCCGGAACCGGCGCCAGTTCGACCATCATTGCCTGAGGCGGCAATTCGATGGGCGGGCGGGAGGTCCAGTTCACGGCCAGCGCGATAGCCAGGGCGTGAACGCCCAGCACCACGGCCAGGCTACCGCTGTAACGCGTCAGCTTATGGCGCGTCTCGATCATTTCTTGACTGCCGTCTCGAGCCCGACCAGGCCGACCTTCAGGTAACCGGCCGAGCGAAGGTTGTCCATCACACTCATCAGGTCACCGTAATCCACGCCTTTATCGGCCTGGAAGAAGATCGTCGTGTCTTTCTTGCCTTGGGTCCGGGCGTCGAGGGTGGCGCCCAGTGTTTCGGCTTTCACTTCCTCTTCGCCAAGGAACAGGCGTTGGTCAGCCTTGACGCTGAGGAACACCGGTTTCTCTGGCCGCGGCGCCGGTTTGGCGGTGGAGGCGGGCAGGTCGACCTTGATGTCCACGGTGGCCAATGGAGCGGCCACCATGAAGATGATCAGCAGCACCAGCATCACGTCGATGAACGGCGTGACGTTGATTTCGTGGTTTTCGGACAGATCGTCGTCTGCCCCTTCTTTCAAATGCAGGCCCATGGCCGATTACCCCACTTTCACCATGTGCGGTTGCGAGCTGCGCTCAGGCTGGTGATCGAGGTCACGGCTGACCAGCAACAGGACTTCTGCCGACGCGTCGGACACCTGCGCCTTGTAACCGGCGATGGAGCGGGCAAACACGTTGTAGATGACTACCGCAGGAATCGCCGCGACCAGGCCCAGCGCAGTCGCCAGCAGGGCTTCGGCAATGCCGGGGGCCACAACGGCGAGGTTGGTGGTCTGGGTTTTGGCGATACCGATGAAGCTGTTCATGATGCCCCACACGGTACCGAACAGGCCGACGAATGGCGCGGTGGAACCGATGGTGGCGAGGACGCCGGTGCCGCTGCTCATGTTGCGGCCGCAGGCGGCGACCAGGCGCTCGAGGCGGAAGCTGACGCGTTCCTTGATGCCTTCTTTTTCGCGGCTGCTGGCCGACAGATGCATTTCTTCCAGCGCATCATGGACCAACAGGTTGGCGAGGGTGCCTGGCTTGGCTGCGGAAGCGCTGGCTTCTTTGAGCGTGGCGGCTTTTTTCAGGTGGGCGATTTCGGTGCGCAGACGACGCTTGGCGCCCATCAGCTCAAAGCCTTTGGCAATCCAGATGGTCCAGGTGATGATCGATGCGATCGCCAGGCCGATCATCACGATTTTCACGATGATGTCGGCGTTCTGGTACATGCCCCATGGCGACAGGTCATGGGCCATGCCCAGGCTGTTGTCGGCTTCGAGGACTTGAGGAGCGTCGTCGCCCAGCGCGTCTTGCGCCGGTACTGCCTGGGCCGGGTCGGTCGCGGCAGGTGCCGCAGCGGGGGCGGTATTATCGGCCGGGGCGGATGCTGTGGCGGCCGGGGTGGCTGGCGCTTGTGCGTCGGCGAATGCGGCGGTCGGCGCCAGCATCAGGCTGAGCAGCAGGGCGGCCACTGCGCTCCAGGCGCGAGGTCGTTTGGTTGGCGAAGCGGGGAGTTGATTGCGTGTCATGCTGGCCGGACCTGAGAGAAAAAAACGGGTTATGTTCTTCCAGGCCTCGAAGGGCCGAGAACAAAAGTGGTCCGCATTATTGCAAGTAATTCTTGTTAACAAAAGTAATAGAGTATCTTTTTTTCCTGCATTACTAGCCGCTCGTCCATTGCCGGGGCTAGTCTGTCCGTTTCCAAGGGGAGTTTTCTGATGTCCGCGCCTTCTGTATTAATCGCCGGTTGCGGTGATGTCGGCAGCCGTCTGGCCACGCAATTGTTGGCGGGCGGGTGGGAGGTTCACGGCTTGCGGCGCGACGTTTCGCGTTTGCCCGATGGCGTGATCGGCGTTGCCGGCGACCTGTTCAAGAAAGACTGCCCGCCGACCTGGCCCATCGGTGCCGTGGATTATCTGGTGTATTGCGCAGCCGCCACCGATCACGATGAAGCCGGCTACCGCGCTGCTTATATCGAGGGCTTGCAGCATGTGCTGGAGTGGCTGGGCGACTACGGACAGGTGCCCAATCGCATTTTGTTCGTGTCCAGCAGCAGTGTTTATGGCCAGCAGGGAGGCGAGTGGGTCGACGAGGCTTCGCCGGCTGTCGCGTCCGGCTACTCAGGACGCGTCATGCTGGAAGCCGAACGAATCGCCCTCAACAGCGGCATTCCCGCCAGTATCGTGCGGCTGACCGGTATTTACGGGCCGGGCCGCGAATGGTTGCTGACCCAGGTGCGTCGCGGGTATCGCGTGGCGGTCGATCCTCCGCTCTATGGCAACCGGATTCATGCCGACGATGCTGCAGGGCTGATGGCGTGCTTGCTTGAGGCGGACCGGCGCGGGGTAAAACTGGATGATGTCTACATCGGCGTCGATGACGCGCCAGCGCCGTTGGCGGATGTGGTGGGTTGGTTGCGCGAGTATCTGGGCGTGACCGATTGGGCCGATGACGCCAGCGTGCGGCGCACGGGCAGCAAGCGCTGCAGCAATGCGCGGGCCAAAGCCCTGGGCTGGACGCCGAAGTATCCGAGTTTCCGCGAAGGTTATGCCGCGATCATCGACGGGAACAGCTGACCTCGGGGAACGCATAACAGCTGTGGAGCCTGCTCGCGAAGAGGTCGCAACATCAACTTATCTGTCGACTGTTACGCCGCTTTCGCGAGCAGCCTCGCTCCCACATGGGGATCTTCCTTGAAGCAGACCCGGGTTACTGTTTTTCGAGCAACCACTTGCGATCGCCCGGCGTGAACTGCGGCATTTCGTCCGCTTGAGCGGTGTTCACCGTCTGGAAGATTTCCAGCTCTTTGCCTTTGCGGGCAAAGATCCAGGCGTTTCCTTGTCCGTTCAGTTGCAGCCACATATTGTCGTTGCCGCCACTCATCGAGGCGCAATCACCTGCCAGGCACAGGGCATAGCGGTCGCTGCCTGGCAAACCGGTCACCTGGCCGTCGGCCTGGAACTGCACGGTATTGCCTTCGCCGGGACCGCTGACGACCTTCCAGCTGCCGCCCATGTAGGCCGAATACAGTGCGCGCTCGAAGCTGGCGCCGATCGGTGCGCCCTCCGGAACCGGAATCAACGCACGGTCGAAGACCTGGGCCGATTCATTTTCAGTCGCGGCCTGGCTCAACTGTTTGCCGTCGCGCTTGAGCTCGCTACCGGAGCTGCCATAAAAGTCGACTTTCCAGGCACCGGACTCTTCGCCCAGCAGCTTGCCGTCGACATTTTCAAAACCATTGGTGTAGCGGGCCTGACCAGCCTTGGTGTTGACGTCCCATTCCAGGTTCGGGCCATAGGCCTGGAGCGCTTCGCGCAGGGGGACACCTTTGGATGCAGCGTCAATCGCCACCTGGTTGATCCAGGTGCCGCTGATATCACGGTCGGCAGGGTCGCTGGCACATCCGCCCAGGAACAGGGCGAGCAGCGAGAGAGCAAGCGCTTTGCGCATGGGTGAAATCCTTTCAAGCTTTCTTTACAGCAGAGCAATTGGCGCAGCGCTGGGCTGCGCCGCACGCATTACTCGATGACCAGGATGGCATCCATTTCAACCTGCGAACCCTTTGGCAGGGCTGCTACGCCGATGGCGGCGCGGGCTGGGTAAGGCTGGTCGAAGTATTTGCCCATGATCTCGTTGACCTTGGCGAAGTGGCTCAGGTCGGTGAGGAAGATGTTCAGCTTGACGATGTCCTTGAACGAACCGCCAGCAGCTTCAGCCACGGCCTTGAGGTTCTCGAACACCTGGACGGTCTGGGCTTCGAAGCCTTCAACCAGTTCCATGGTTTTTGGGTCCAGAGGAATCTGACCCGACATGTAAACGGTATTGCCAGCCTTGATCGCCTGGGAATAAGTACCGATAGCGGCCGGGGCCTTGTCGCTGGTGATAACAGTCTTGGTCATTGATGACTCCTTGTTAGGGGCGGGCTTAGGCGCGCATGCGGGTAATGCGAATGACCCCGGTGAGGGCGCGCAGTTTCTTGATCACGCGGGCCAGGTGCACGCGATCGTGCACGCTGACCACCAACTGGACCACGCTGATGCGACCATCGCGTTCGTCCATGCTGATTTTCTCGATATTGCCGTCGGCCGCGTTGACGCTGCTGGCCAGCAGGGCGATGAGGCCGCGCTGGTGTTCCAGCTCGACGCGCAGCTCGACGTTGAATTCGCCGGTGACATCCTTGGCCCACGAGAGCTGGATGCATTTTTCCGGGTTATGGCGGATTTCGCTGATGTTGCGGCAGTTGTCCAGGTGCACGACCATGCCTTTGCCCGCGGACAGGTGGCCGACGATCGGGTCTCCCGGGATCGGCGTGCAGCACTTGGCGTAGCTGAGTACCAGGCCTTCGGTGCCACGAATCGCCAGCGGACCTTCCGGGCTTGGCAACTGTTCGCCTTCGCCCAGCAGGCGGCGGGCGACGACGTAGGCCATGCGATTGCCCAGGCCGATGTCCTCCAGCAAGTCTTCGATCAATTCGAGACGGTACTCGACCAGCATCGCCTTGACCCGCTCGGCCGGGATTTTCTCCAGTGAGCTGTCGAAGCCGTTGAGGACCTTGTTCAGCAGGCGTTCGCCCAGGCTGATGGATTCGGAGCGACGTTGCAGCTTCAGCGCGTGGCGGATGTGCGTACGCGCCTTGCCGGTGACCACGAAGTTGAGCCACGCCGGGTTCGGCCGGGCGCCAGGAGCGCTGACGATCTCGACCGTGGAGCCGCTTTGCAGCGGTTCGGACAGCGGCGCGAGACGGCGATTGATCCGGCAAGCGATGCAGCTGTTGCCGACGTCAGTGTGTACCGCATAAGCAAAGTCGACCGCCGTGGAGCCTTTGGGTAGCTCCATGATCCGGCCTTTTGGCGTGAACACGTAGACCTCGTCCGGGAACAGGTCGATCTTCACGCTTTCAATGAACTCCAGCGAGTTGCCGGCACGTTGCTGCATTTCCAGCACGCCTTTGACCCACTGGCGGGCGCGGGCATGAGTGCCTTTGGGCTGCTCGTCGCCGCTGGATTTGTACAGCCAGTGAGCGGCGATGCCGTTGTTGGCCATCTCTTCCATTTCACGGGTGCGGATCTGGATTTCGATCGGAACACCGTGCATGCCGAACAGCGTGGTGTGTAGCGACTGATAGCCGTTGGCCTTGGGGATCGCAATGTAATCCTTGAAGCGCCCCGGCAACGGTTTGTACAAATTATGTACAGCGCCTAGCACGCGGTAGCAGGTGTCGACCTTGTCGACGATGATCCGGAACGCGTAAACGTCCATGATCTCGTTGAAGGCCCGACGCTTGCCGCGCATTTTCTTGTAGATGCCGTAGAGGTGTTTCTGGCGACCGCTGACCTCGCCCTGGATGCCATCGATGGCCAGGCAGTGGCTGAGGGACTCTTCGATCTTGTTGACGATTTCCTTGCGGTTGCCCCGGGCGCGTTTGACAGCCTGGTAGATCCGCGCCGAACGCATCGGGTGCATGGCCTTGAAGCCAAGGTCTTCGAACTCTATGCGGATGGCGTGCATGCCCAGCCGATTGGCGATGGGTGCATAGATTTCCAGGGTTTCCTTGGCGATGCGCCGGCGTTTTTCGCCGGACAGCACTTCCAGCGTGCGCATGTTGTGCAGACGGTCGGCCAGCTTGACCAGGATTACGCGTATATCGCGCGCCATGGCCATGGCCATTTTCTGGAAGTTTTCGGCCTGGGCTTCGGCCTTGGTCTCGAAGTTCATCTGGGTCAGTTTGCTGACCCCATCGACCAGTTCGGCCACGGTTTCGCCGAACTGCGCTTGCAGCGCTTCCTTGGCGATACCGGTGTCTTCGATCACGTCATGCAGCATCGCGGCCATCAGGCTCTGATGGTCCATGTGCATGTCGGCAAGAATATTGGCCACGGCAAGAGGATGCGTGACATACGCCTCACCGCTACGGCGGCGTTGGCCGTCGTGGGCTTGTTCGGCGTAGAAATACGCTCGGCGGACCAGGTTGACCTGGTCATTGCCGAGGTAGGTCGATAAGCGATCGGCGAGGGCGTCTATGCTCGGCATGATAAATCCTGCCGAAGGCTGTGACCCTGCGCCGTGCTACGTCGACCAGGCATAGGCTTAGACGGCCTCGTTGGACTCGTCCTCGAACGCTGCGAACAGCGGTTCGTCTTCGACGATTTCAGCGTTGGCGATGAACTCGTAGCTCATCAGGCCTTCAGCGATTTCACGCAGGGCTACAACGGTAGGCTTGTCGTTTTCCCACTGAACCAGGGGCTCTTTGCCGCCGGTGGCCAGTTGACGGGCACGCTTGGTAGAGAGCATGACCAGCTCAAAGCGGTTTTCCACGTGTTCTAGGCAGTCTTCAACGGTTACGCGGGCCATGGTATTCCTCGGAGCGAATGCAATATGCGCGCTGCCCGGTTGGGCGAGCGGACTCAACAGTTTAAAAAATCACCAGCGTTTAGGGAAGCGCTGATTTTTTGACCAAGCCCTTCAACGCGCTGCAAGTGCCAATGTAAAGCCCTTGCAGCGGTTTTGGGAAGTGCTCTTTAGCCGAGCAATTCAGCCAGTAATTTGCCGTGGCGCTGCTGCTGACGCTTCTGAATCAGCTGATTGGCGCGGAAAATCGCCTTCAGATCGTGTAGCGCGTGGGCGAAATCGTCGTTGATGATCAGGTAGTCGTAGTCAACATAGTGGCTCATCTCGCTGACGGCTTCGCGCATCCGGCCGTCAATGATTTCGTCGCTGTCCTGGCCGCGATTGGTCAGGCGCTGGTGCAGGGCCTGCAATGACGGCGGCAGAATGAAGATCGAACGGGCCTGCGGCATCAGCTTGCGCACTTGTTCGGCGCCCTGCCAGTCGATCTCCAGAATCAGGTCGTGACCTTCATCCAGGGTCTGCTGCAAGTGGCTCTGCGAAGTGCCGTAAAGGTTGCCGAACACTTCGGCGCGCTCAAGGAAATCGCCGTGCTCGATCATCTTCACGAACTCGCTGCGGTCGACGAAGTGATAGTTCACGCCGTTCACTTCACCGGGGCGCATGGCGCGGGTGGTGTGGGAGACCGAAACGCGGATCTCCGGATCGGCGTCGGTCAGGGCCTTGACCAGGCTGCTTTTGCCCGCGCCCGATGGGGCGGAAATGATGTACAGGGTGCCGGTGCTGTGGGTCATGTAGGGTTGCCTTACTCAATATTCTGCACTTGTTCGCGCATCTGCTCGATCAACACCTTGAGGTTGACCGCAGCCTGGGTGCTGCGCGGGTCGAAGGCTTTGGAGCCCAGTGTATTGGCTTCGCGGTTGAGCTCCTGCATCAGGAAGTCCAGGCGCCGCCCGGCAGCGCCGCCGGACTTGAGTACCCGGCGAACTTCAATGATATGAGTGCTCAGGCGATCCAGTTCTTCGGCGACGTCGCTTTTTTGCGCGAGCATGACCATTTCCTGTTCCAGGCGCTGCGGATCCATGTCGGCCTTCACGTCGGCGAAACGATCGAGCACTTTCTGGCGCTGGGCGGCGAGCATCTGCGGAACCATTTCGCGCAAGGTCACCACGTCTTCTTCAATGGATGTCAGGCGTTCGTTGATCAAGCGTGCCAGCTCCGCGCCTTCGCGCTCGCGGCCGGCCTTCAGCTCTTTGAGGCCCTGGTTGAACAGCGCCAGCGCCTCGGCATTCAAGGCTTGCGGGTCGATGGCATCGCCCACCAGCACGCCGGGCCAGGCCAGGACTTCCAGCGGATTCAGCGCTGCCGGGTTCTTGATCAGGCTGGCAATGGTCTCGGCGGCGGCGACCAGCTGCGCGGCGCGCGCCTGATCAACCTGCAAGGATTTGCCGGTGTTTTCTTCGGTGAAGCGCAGCGTGCATTCGAGTTTGCCCCGGGACACACCTTGCCGCAGGGCTTCACGGACGGCGCCTTCGAGGTCACGAAAGGACTCTGGCAGGCGCAGGTGGGGTTCCAGGTAGCGACTGTTGACCGAGCGCAATTCCCAGCTCAGGGTGCCCTGGACGCCGGCGCTTTCGACGCGGGCGAAGGCGGTCATGCTGTGCACCATGGAGGTACCTCGCAATGCAAATCGGCGCGGAACTGGCATTCCGGCAATCCGATATCAATGAATTAAAGCCGACTGGCAGCAAAGGCGCAGGATTGTAGCGCAGTGGCGCCAATGCGCCCAAACACACGGAGTGACAAACGGCTACAGGTCGTCGGGCACGGGCCGTTCAGAGCCTTCGCTCGTCCGAGGATTTTTTTAGAAGTGCCCAGTCGTGGCTGGCAGCTCTATAATGCTCCGCAGTTTTCCGTCCCCGTACAGGTATCCCTTATGAAACGTCCAAGTGGTCGCGCTGCCGATCAGCTCCGCTCGATCCGCATTACCCGCAACTACACCAAACACGCCGAGGGATCTGTACTGGTCGAGTTCGGTGATACCAAAGTCATCTGCACCGTCAGCGTTGAAAACGGCGTGCCGCGTTTCCTCAAGGGCCAGGGCCAGGGTTGGTTGACCGCCGAGTACGGCATGCTGCCGCGCGCTACCGGTGAGCGTAACCAGCGTGAAGCGAGCCGCGGCAAGCAAGGCGGCCGCACCCTGGAAATCCAGCGCCTGATCGGGCGCTCCCTGCGCGCTGCGCTGGACATGTCCAAGCTGGGCGACGTCACCCTGTACGTCGACTGCGATGTGATCCAGGCCGACGGCGGCACCCGCACTGCGTCCATCACCGGCGCCATGGTTGCGCTGGTCGACGCCTTGAAAGTGATCAAGAAGCGCGGCGGCCTGAAAGGCGGCGACCCGCTCAAGCAAATGATCGGCGCTGTGTCGGTGGGCATGTACCAGGGCGAGCCGGTGCTCGACCTCGATTACCTGGAAGACTCGGCAGCCGAGACCGACCTGAACGTGGTGATGACCAGCACGGGCGGTTTCATCGAAGTCCAGGGCACCGCCGAAGGCGCACCGTTCCAGCCGGAAGAGCTGAACGCCATGCTGGAATTGGCCAAGCAAGGCATGAGCGAAATCTTCGATCTGCAAAAGGCTGCGCTGGCTGACTGAGCGGATTGTTCCACGCAAGGAGGACGTTATGAGTGATGAGCAGCTGCCACTTCCCACGCCGAGCCGTGAGGTTCGCCAATGGGCCATGTTTTGTCACTTGTCCGCCTTGCTCGGGATCTGGATTCCGTTCGGTACCCTGATCGGCCCGTTGATTCTCTGGCAGATGAAGCGTGAGATGGACCCGTTCGTCGATGCGCAAGGCAAGGAAGCGCTGAACTTTCAGATCACCGTGGCCATTGCTTCCACCATTTGCTTGCTGCTGATGGTGGTGATTGTCGGGTTCTTCCTGTTTGGTCTGGTGGCGATTGGGGCGTTGGTGCTGACGATTATTGCCGGCGTGAAGGCTAACGAAGGCTTCCCGTATCGATATCCGTTCACGTGGCGATTGATCAAGTAAGTCAGTACGTTTCTGGTTAATCAAAATGCCCCGCTTGTCGGGGCATTTGTATTTTTATTATCAAATAATTTCTGCAGTAACTTGTACTTACTTCCTTACACCTTTGGTCACAACTGCAAAGCCGAAGTTCTATTCATATCCTTGGCAGCAATACTTGTCGATTGTTAAAGTTGCTCCAAGTTATATTTGTCAGAAATATTTCGATATATTCAGTCCATTGACGGACCCTGAAAGTAACCATAATCAGCGTTGAGAACAATCAACCTGTTCATGAGGCGTGTCCAGGTAAATAGTTCGCCCCTGAATGAATAGCCAAGAATGACCAATGATTCAGCTCGATTTTTACGGAACACTTGTCGCCGCTTCCTTAGTAATGTTATTAGGTCGCGGACTAGTCACACGTGTCGGATTTTTACGCGCTTACAATATCCCTGAGCCTGTAGCGGGTGGCCTGTTGGTCGCCTTGGTTCTTTTGATATTGAGATTGCTCGATATGGAAGTCCGATTTGATACCTCGCTACAAACTCCATTGATGCTGACGTTTTTCGCCACCATTGGCTTGAGTGCAGACTTCGCCAGCCTGAAAAAAGGCGGGCGCGTAGTGGGGATTTTCCTGTTGGCGGTGACCGGGCTGCTGGTGGTCCAGAATGCCATGGGTATCGGGCTCGCGACGGCGTTGGGCCTCGATCCGCTGATGGGCTTGCTGACAGGCTCGGTGACGTTGGCAGGTGGTCATGGCACAGGTGCTGCGTGGGGCGCGACCTTCAGTGAGAAATACGGTGTGGCGTCCGCCTCCGAACTGGCCATGGCCTCTGCGACGTTTGGACTGGTGCTGGG
Organism: Pseudomonas sp. TNT2022 ID1044; assembly: GCF_028656895.1. Lineage (NCBI taxonomy): Bacteria > Pseudomonadati > Pseudomonadota > Gammaproteobacteria > Pseudomonadales > Pseudomonadaceae > Pseudomonas > Pseudomonas sp. TNT2022 ID1044. The sequence goes on from NZ_JAMDHB010000028.1 coordinate 144,348, forward strand.
TGGTTTGATCGGTGGGCCGGTTGCTCGCCTGCTTATCAAGCGTACTCACGTGCCCGGCTGCAATGGACACGAAAAGCCGCGGGTGCCAAAGGGTTTTGAGCAGCCGAACAAAGAACGTTCGATCACGCCATTTTCGTTTATCGAGACACTCGCACTGATCGCCGTGAGTTTGTTGGCGGGCAATCTCCTCAATGGCATGCTCCGCGAAACCGCATTTGAGTTGCCGACATTCGTATGTGTCTTGTTCGTGGGTGTGATCTTGCGCAACGGACTTTCTGCATTTGGCTTGTATCAGGTGTTTGAGCGCGAAGTCTCTGTATTGGGGAACGTCAGTTTGTCGCTGTTTCTGGCGATTGCGCTGATGTCGCTCAAATTGTGGGATCTGGCGGCACTGGCTTTGCCGATCTTCATTATTCTGGCCGCGCAAACGTTGGTCATGGCACTGTTTGCGATATTCGTGACATTTAGAATCATGGGCCGTAACTACGACGCTGCAGTGCTGGCGGCGGGACATTGCGGCTTCGGATTGGGTGCCACGCCAACGGCCATCGCCAACATGCAAGCGGTGACACAGCGCTACGGACCGTCGCAGATTGCGTTCCTGGTAGTGCCAATGGTGGGCGCTTTCTTCATCGACATTGTTAATGTCATTGTCATCAAGTTGTATCTGGCGTTGCCGCTTTTCGGCGCGGCTTGAAATTCAGCGCGCTTGATCCGGCTCAAAAAAATGCCCGTATCTTCCGATACGGGCATTTTTCATGTTCGAACTACGTCGAGCTTATCTATTGGCGACAAGCCTTTAGATTGTCAGCGTCCAATCGTAGTCCACGATCAGCGGCGCATGCTGCGAGAACCGCGGCTGACGGGGCAGGCGTGCGCTGCGTACGAAGCGGCGCAAGCCCGGGGTCAGCAGCTGGTAGTCGAAGCGCCAACCGAGGTTGAGCATCTCGGCCTGCTCGTTATCCGGCCACCAGCTGTACTGATCGCCCTCACGGCTGACTTCGCGCAGGGCATCTACATAACCCATGTTGCCGACAATCTCGTCCATCCAGGCGCGTTCTGGCGCCAGAAAGCCCGGGGATTGCTGGCTGTCTCGCCAGTTCTTGATGTCCAGTTTCTGTTGCGCCACGTACAGCGAGCCACAATAAATGTACTCGCGGCGTTTGCGCCGTTGCTTGTCCAGGTACTTGGCGAAGTCATCCATGAGCTTGAACTTCTGGTTCAAGTCCTCATCGCCGTTCATTCCGGAAGGCAGCAACAGGGTTGCAATACTGACTTTGTCGAAATCTGCTTGCAGGTAGCGCCCGTAGCGGTCGGCCGTCTCGAAGCCGAGACCGCTGATGACAGCCTTCGGTTGCAACCGCGAGTACAAAGCCACGCCGCCTTGGGCGGGAACTTCGGCGTCGCAGGCATAAAGGAAGTATCCATCCAGTTGGAAGGCTGGATCGTCCAGTTCAAAGGCGGAGGCACGGGTGTCCTGCAGGCAGATGACGTCGGCATTCTGTGCCTGCAGCCAACTGAGCAAACCTCGCTCGACTGCAGCCTGAATACCATTGACGTTCACACTGATGATCCGCATAAATGGCCCCAAAAATCGCGTGCGTGTATGATACACGGCGTCAAGCTAATTAGCTAAATCCGTGGTATTTGGGGTTTTTTTCATGCAAGCGTATCAGCGCGATTTCATTCGTTTTGCCATCGATCGCGGCGTTTTGCGCTTCGGTGAGTTCACCCTGAAGTCCGGGCGTACCAGTCCTTACTTCTTCAATGCGGGCCTGTTCAACTCGGGTTCCGCCCTGGCGCAGCTGGGTCGTTTCTACGCCGCTGCCATTGCCGAAAGTGGTATTTCCTTCGACGTTCTGTTCGGTCCGGCCTACAAAGGCATTCCTTTGGCGGCAACCACTGCCGTGGCATTGGCCGAGCATCACAACCGGGACCTGCCATGGTGTTTCAACCGCAAGGAAGCCAAGGCCCACGGCGAAGGCGGCAGCCTGGTAGGCGCTCCGTTGACCGGCGAAGTGCTGATTATCGACGACGTGATCACGGCGGGTACCGCCATTCGCGAAGTGATGCAGATCATCGCTTCCCAGGACGGCGCCAAGGCTGCCGGCGTGCTGATCGCCCTGAACCGTCAAGAGCGCGGCAACGGTGAGTTGTCGGCGATCCAGGAAGTCGAGCGTGATTTCGGCATTCCGGTGATCAGCATCGTTTCGCTGAACCAGGTGCTGGAATTCCTGGCCGACGACCCGCAGCTCAAGCAGCACTTGCCAGCCGTAGAAGCCTACCGCGCCCAGTTCGGCGTTTGAGGTAAATCCCTCTGTGTGAGGGCGAGCCTTTGTGGAGAGGGAGCAAGCTCCCTCTCCACAGGAAAGGCATTTGTTTACAAGGATTGCAGACAAAAAAAGACCCCGCTCAGCCAGGCTGCGCGGGGTCTTTTTTGTGTGCGCTGTCGCTTACGGACGCTTGCGATTGCTGATCAAGGTGCCCACGCCCGTATCGGTGAAGATTTCCAGCAGGATCGCATTCGGAACGCGTCCGTCGATGATCAACGAGCTACCCACGCCGCCCTGAACCGCTTCCAGCGCGCAGCGGATCTTCGGCAGCATGCCGCCGTAGATGGTGCCGTCGGCGATCAGATCGTCGACTTGCTGGGTCGTCAGGCCGGTCAGGACCGTGCCCGACTTGTCCATCAGGCCGGCGATGTTGGTCAGCAGCATCAGTTTTTCGGCTTTCAACGCCTCGGCGACTTTACCGGCCACCAGGTCCGCGTTGATGTTGTACGACTCGCCGTTGGCGCCGACACCGATTGGCGCGATCACTGGAATGAAATCGCCTTTGACCAGCAGGTTCAGCAGGTCGGTGTTGATGCCGACCACTTCGCCAACGTGACCGATGTCGATGATTTCCGGTTGCGTCATCTCCGGGGTCTGGCGGGTGACGGTGAGTTTTTTCGCACGAATCAGCTCGGCGTCTTTACCGGTCAGGCCGATGGCGCTGCCGCCATGACGGTTGATCAGGTTGACGATGTCCTTGTTGACCTGGCCACCAAGGACCATTTCCACCACGTCCATGGTCGCGGCGTCGGTCACGCGCATGCCGTCGACGAAATGGCTCTCGATCGACAGGCGTTTGAGCAGGTCACCGATTTGCGGGCCGCCGCCGTGAACGACCACCGGGTTGATGCCCACGGCTTTCATCAGCACGATGTCGCGGGCGAAGCCGGTTTTCAGCTCCTCGCTTTCCATCGCGTTGCCGCCGTATTTGATCACCAGCGTCTTGCCGACATAGCGGCGAATGTAAGGCAGCGCTTCGGACAGGACCTTGGCGGTGTTGGCGGCGGCTTCGCGTTCGAGGGTCATTCAGGGCTCCGGGTGAATCAGAACGGTAGTTGGAGATCAGGTGCAACACGCTTCAACTGGGCGTGGAAAACGTCCTTGATGCGTTGCAATTCAGCCTCGTCATCGGCCTCGAAGCGCAGGACCAGCACCGGTGTGGTGTTGGAGGCGCGAACCAGGCCCCAGCCTTTGGCATAGTCGACTCGCACGCCGTCGATGGTGGTCAGGTCAGCGCCTTCGCCCCACTGCGCGTCGTGCAATGCATCAATGATGCTGAATTTGCTCTCTTCGGTCACATGGATATTGATTTCCGGCGTAGAAATATCGTTCGGGAAGGTCGCAAACAGCTCTTCGGCCGAGGATTTTTCCTTGCTGAGGATTTCCAGCAACCGCGCGGCGCTGTAAATACCGTCGTCGAAACCGAACCAGCGCTCCTTGAAGAAGATGTGTCCGCTCATTTCGCCGGCCAACAGGGCACCGGATTGTTTCATTTTCTTTTTGATCAACGAATGGCCCGTCTTCCACATTAGCGGACGACCACCGTATTCCTTGATCAGCGGGATCAGGCGGCGGGTGCATTTGACGTCGAAGATGATTTCCGCATTCGGGTTGCGCGCCACGACGTCGCGGGCGAACAGCATCAACAGGCGGTCCGGGAAGACGATGCTGCCGGTGTTGGTCACAACGCCCACGCGGTCGCCATCGCCGTCGAAGGCCAGGCCGATGTCGGCGTTGGTTTCCTTGACCTTGGCGATCAGGTCGATGAGGTTTTCAGGCTTGCCCGGATCCGGGTGGTGGTTCGGGAAATTGCCGTCGACTTCGCAGAACAACGGGATGACTTCGCAGTTCAGCGCTTCGATCAGTTGCGGGGCGATGACGCCGGCCGCGCCGTTGCCGCAGTCCACGACCACTTTCAAGCGTCGGGCCAGCTTGATGTCCTGGACGATTTCGGTGCTATAGCGGTCAAGGATCTCGACTTTGGTGATGCTGCCCTGGCCGCTGCTCAGGTTGTTGGTCTTGAGGCGGTCGTGCAAGGCCTGGATCTGTTCGTTGGCCAGGGTGTCGCCGGCGATCACGATTTTGAAACCGTTGTAGTTCGACGGGTTGTGACTGCCGGTCAGCATCACGCCGGATTTTCCGGCCAGTACGTTGGCGGCGTAATACAGCGCAGGCGTCGGCACCAGGCCGACATCGCTGACGTGGCAGCCACTGTCGGCCAGGCCTTGAATCAATTGTTCAACCAGCTCCGGGCCGGACAGGCGGCCGTCGCGGCCAACAGAAACGTTGGGTTCATTCTGAGCCAGGCTCTGGGCGCCGATGGCGCGACCGAGCCAATAAGCCGTTTCTGCGTTCAGGAATTCCGGGACGGTGCCGCGAATGTCATACGCGCGGAAAATACTGTCGGGAAACGTGGGGGCGACGCGGGCGGGGGTGCTCATCTGTAGCAATGCTCCATCTCGAAAGTGGCTGGACAGGCCGCCGATGCATCTGGCGGCCGGCTCAAACTGAAGGGTATGACGGCGATTTCCACAGAGAGTTCGTGGTGTGAAAGGGCCATGCCATCCAGGTAAGCAAGTGTTTGGCCAGCCAATGTCCTGATTTTCAGTGATAAATCTTTCAGATGACGTCTGCGCAATTTATGGCGAGGGAGCTTGCTCCCGCTGGGCTGCGTAGCGGCCCGATTTTGTGAGTGCTGCACACTCAAGCGGGAGCAAGCCCCCTCGCCACAAGGACGCCATCTTCCGATCAGTGACTGCCGGTATGGCCGAAACCGCCCGTGCCGCGCTCGGTTTCCACAAACTCTTCAACCATTTCGAAATGCGCCTGCACCACCGGCACCAGCACCAGTTGCGCCAGGCGCTCGCCGACCGGCATGGTGAATTCGGTCTGGCCACGGTTCCAGCAGGACACCATCAGAGGGCCTTGGTAGTCGGAGTCGATCAGGCCAACCAGGTTGCCGAGCACGATGCCGTGCTTATGGCCCATCCCCGAGCGCGGCAGGATCAGCGCAGCGAGGTTCGGGTCGCCGATGTAGACCGACAGGCCGGTAGGGATCAGCACGGTTTCACCCGGTTTGATCACGGTGTCCTGTTCCAGCATGGCGCGCAGGTCGAGGCCGGCGGAGCCTGGCGTGGCGTATTGCGGCAGCGGGAATTCGGTACCGATGCGGGGGTCGAGGATCTTGGCTTGCAAAGCGTGCATGTAAATTAAACCTGGTTCAGACGTTCGGCGATAAAAGTGATCAGCTGGCGAGCAATCTTGCTCTTGCTGGTCTGGGCGAAAAGTGTGGCGTGAAGCTCACGGTCGATCACGCTGCAGGCGTTTTCTTCGCTGTTGAAGCCGATGCTCGGGTTGGCGACGTCGTTGGCGACGATCAAATCGAGATTCTTGTCTTTCAGCTTGCGGGCGGCGTAATCGAGCAGGTGTTCGGTTTCGGCGGCGAAACCGACACTGAACGGACGGTCGGGGCGAGTGGCGATGCTGGCCAGAATGTCCGGGTTACGGACCATTTGCAGGACAAAACCGTCGCCGCTTGTAGGGTCTTTCTTGAGTTTTTGTGGGGCAACGACTTCCGGGCGGTAATCCGCAACCGCAGCCGAGGCGATGAAAATGTCGCACGGAATCGCGGCTTCGCAAGCGGCGAGCATGTCGCGGGCGCTGACCACGTCGATGCGCGTGACCCGATCCGGGGTCGGCAGGTGCACGGGACCACTGATCAGGGTGACTCGGGCGCCGGCTTCTACCGCGGCTTCGGCCAGGGCGAAACCCATTTTGCCGGAGCTGTGGTTGGTGATGTAGCGCACCGGGTCGATGTTTTCCTGGGTTGGGCCTGCGGTGATCACCACGTGTTTGCCGGTCAGCGCCTGACGCTGGAAGCAATCGGCGGCGAGCAGTGCGAGGTCGGTGGCTTCGAGCATGCGCCCAAGGCCCACGTCGCCGCAGGCCTGGCTGCCGGAGGCCGGGCCGAAGACCTTGATCTCACGGCTTTCGAGGGTCTGCAGGTTGGCCTGGGTCGCAGGGTCGCGCCACATGGCCTGGTTCATCGCCGGGGCAACGGCGACGACGGCGTCTGTGGCCAATACCAGCGTGGTCAACAGGTCATCGGCGATGCCTTGGGCCAGACGCGCGATCAAGTCCGCGGTGGCAGGGGCGATCAGTACCAGATCGGCCCATTTCGCCAGTTCGATGTGGCCCATCGCGGCTTCGGCCGCCGGGTCCAGCAAGTCCAGGTGCACAGGGTGCCCGGACAGGGCCTGCATGGTCAGCGGAGTAATGAATTCGGCGCCGCCGCGGGTCATGACCACGCGTACTTCGGCGCCTTGGTCCATCAGGCGGCGAACCAGGTCGGCGCTTTTGTAGGCAGCAATGCCGCCGCCGACGCCCAGAACAATGCGTTTCCGATACAGCCGCTGCATAGGCCTGCCTTTCAATTTGTTGATGACTGCGTTGCGAAACCCCCTCCCCAGGAGTGAATTCGCCCGCAAAAAAGATGGGCTACGATATCACAGCGACCGCTACGGAACAGCGGCGCCCACAGACAGGGAGGTGCTATGAGTATTCGTGATTGGCCGGCGGCTGAGCGGCCGCGGGAGAGGTTACTGACGCTGGGTGCGTCGAGTCTTTCAGATGCCGAGTTGCTGGCGATTTTTCTACGAACCGGCGTGTCCGGCAAAAGCGCGGTGGATCTGTCGCGGCATCTGTTGAGTCAGTTTGGCAGTCTGCGCTCGTTGCTTGAGGCCGATCTGGCTACGTTCAGCAGACACTTGGGACTTGGTCCTGCGAAATTCTCACAATTGCAGGCAGCCCAGGAAATGAGTCGCCGGCATTTGGCCGAACGTGCGCGCGAAAAACCGACACTGGAAAACCCGCATGCGGTTCGTGAATACCTCAAATCGATGCTACGCCACGAGCCTCATGAGGTGTTTGGCTGTCTGTTCCTGGATTCCAGGCATCAGGTGCTGACTTTCGAGGCGCTGTTTCGCGGTTCTATCGACCACACCAGCGTGCATCCCCGGGAAGTGGTCAAGCGTGCTCTGGCGCATAACGCAGCGGCGTTGATCCTCTGCCACAACCACCCATCGGGAAATACGGACCCCAGTCAGGCGGATCGGGTCTTGACCAAGCGTCTGCAAGAGGCGCTGGAATTGATTGATGTGCGGGTGCTCGACCATTTCATCATCGGTGACGGTGATCCGCTGTCGATGGCCGAGTATGGCTGGATGTGAGCAGACTGACGCGAACCTTGCGGAGCCAGCAAGCCGGCTCCTGCAAGGTTTTGCGTAGGGTTGGGCTATTTGAGGTTGACCTTCGAGTAATCCTGACGGCCAAACGGACTGACCGAGTAGCCCTCGATGTTTTTACGAGTCAGGGCGAAAGCGGTCGGATGAGCCAGCGGCAGCCACAGTGCCTGCTGTTGGATCTGCGTCTGCGCCTGTTCGTAGAGCTTGGTGCGCACACCTTGCTCGCCGGTGGTCTTGCCGGCGCTGATCAGCTTGTCCAGATCCTGGTTGCAGTAGCGCGCGAAGTTGGTGCCGGACTTGACCGCCGCGCAGGAAAACTGCGGTGTGAGGAAGTTGTCCGGATCGCCGTTGTCGCCGGCCCAACCCATGAACAGGATGTCGTGCTCACCGGCCTTGGCGCGGCGGATCAGCTCGCCCCATTCGATCACCCGGATTTCGGCCTGAATACCGATTTCCGCGAGATCGGATTGCAGCAACTGGGCGCCCAGGCTCGGATTTGGGTTCAACAGGCTACCCGACGGGCGCGTCCAGATGGTTGTCTGGAAACCGTCCTTGAGCCCGGCCTTGGCCATCAATGCCTTGGCTTTCTCGACATCATGGGGATAGCCCGGCAGGCTCTTGGCGTAGCTCCAGGTATTGGGCGGGTACGGGCCGCTGGCGGGCTCGGCGGTGTCTTCGAACACGGCTTTGACATAATTGGCCTTGTCGAAGGCGAGGTTGATCGCCTGGCGCACTTCAGGTTTGTCCAGCGGCGGGTGCTGGCTGTTGAGAGCGACGAACGCGGTCATGAAGGCGTCAGTCTTTTCCACTTTAAGCGTCGGCTCTTTTTGCGCGGCTTGTACGTCCAGCGGCTTGGGCGACAAGGCAATCTGGCACTCGTTGCGGCGTAGTTTCTGCAAGCGCACGTTGGCGTCCGGGGTGATGGCGAAGATCAGCGGATCGACCGAAGGCTTGCCACGGAAATAGTCAGCGTTGGCCTTGTAGCGGATCGACGCGTCTTTCTGGAAGCGGGTGAAGACAAACGGGCCGGTACCGATGGGCTGATTGTTGAGCTTTTCCGGGGTCCCGGCCTTGAGCAGTTTGTCAGCGTATTCGGCCGAATAGATCGAGGCGAAGCCCATGCTCAGGGTCGGCAGGAACGTCGAATCCGGGTGGTCGAGGGTGAACCGCACGGTCAGCGGGTCGAGGGCGTCGATTTTCTTGATCAGTGCCGGCAGTTGCATCGATTGCGCATGCGGGAAGCCGCTCTGGGCGACTTTGTGCCACGGGTTGGCCGGGTCGAGCATGCGGTCGAAGCTGAATTTCACGTCCTCGGCGGTGAGTTCGCGGGTCGGGTTGAAATACTCCGTGCGGTGAAATTTCACCTGCGGGTGCAATTTGAAGATGTAGACCAGGCCATCGGGGCTGACTTCCCAGCTGTCGGCGAGGCTGGCGACCACTTTGCCGCTGGCGGTGTCGAAATCCACCAGGCGGTTCATCAGCACGTCGGCCGAGGCGTTGGTGGTGGTCAGCGAATTGTATTGCACCACGTCGAACCCTTCGGGGCTGGCCTCGGTGCAGACGCTCAGGGCCGCGGCCTGGGCCAGTGGGCTCAGCAACAGGGGGGCAAGCAACAGCGGTAGGGCAGCGAGGCGCATGGTCGGATTCCTTTACAGATCGAAGGCCCATCTGCAAGTGCAGTCTGGAAAAGGCCTACCCTAGTGGGCTCTTTTGCAAATGACTATCCCCTTTTTCATTTTGAGGGGACTATAGGCGACTGATTTTGCTGTGCGCCGGTTGAGAAACCCTCGGATTAGCGAGTCGGACGTTTCTCTGCGACGAGCGGTCAGAATCGACGACAGCCTTTATTCAAAGCGCCTGGCGCGCGAAAAGTGGGGTTTTTATCCGTTCAAGGCACAGCGAATGTTGTTGCTCTCCAGTCTTTCTGGTATAAAGCAGCGCTCTTTTCTAGGGGCCCGGTTCCTTCACTGTAGGTGTAGCCGGTAAGACCTCTAAAGAAACGCGGCGCCTGGCGCCAAATGACTGAGAGATTAAGCGGCCAACCCATGCCGGGTTGGGCATGTGGTTTTAGAGGGCTGAGGCATGTCTAGAGTATGTCAAGTTACCGGTAAGGGTCCGGTAACCGGGAATAACATTTCCCACGCAAACAACAAAACCCGTCGTCGTTTCCTGCCGAACCTGCAGCATCACCGCTTCTGGGTTGAAGAAGAGAAACGTTTCGTGCGTCTGCGCGTATCTGCCAAAGGCATGCGTATCATCGACAAGCGTGGCATCACTGCCGTGCTGGCCGAAATCCGCAAAGCCGGCAAGATCTAAGGGAGCTAATCATGCGTGAATTGATTCGTTTGATTTCGAGCGCCGGTACTGGTCACTTCTACACTACCGACAAGAACAAGCGTACTACTCCGGACAAAATCGAGATCAAGAAATTTGATCCGGTTGTTCGCAAGCACGTGATCTACAAAGAAGGCAAAATCAAGTAATTGATTTTTCCCTCTTACGAAAAAGGCCCGTATCGCGAGATACGGGCCTTTTTTGTTGGTGGTTTTGCGTCGGCGGGCTCGGCCACATTGGAATGCGATCAACTGTGGGAGCCTGCTCGCGAAAGCGTCGGCCCAGACAACACAAATCTTCAGGCCTTCTGTTCAAACGCCACATAGATCTTGCGGCACGGCTCCAGCACTTCCCAGGTGCCGCGGAAACCGGCCGGGATCACGAAGCGATCACCCGCGCGAACGGTTTTGCTATTACCGTCGTTGTCGCGGAGTACGGAAACACCCTGGATGATTTCGCAGTATTCATGTTCGGTGAAATTCACCAGCCATTGGCCGACAGCACCTTCCCAGACGCCGGCATTCAATTGGCCGCAAGGGCTGTTGAAGTGGTTGTACACCACTTGTTCGGGGTCGCCCTTGAGGACTTTGGCCGGGTCTGGACGGTAGCGCTCGGGCTCGGTGGTGGCTTGGCTGAAATCGACGATGCTCTGGATGCTCATTGTTGTAAATCCCCCGTGGATGCGACGCGAGTGGTTGAAAGTCCCAAAGTCTATGTTTATTAAAATGAACATCGCAAGGCCGTTTGCCGGCCTTATGTCAAATATATTGAAACATGAGGGCTGGCTGGTTTAGGGTGGCGGGTGCCTTGAGCCGAAAAGCAGGCTGGCCGGGCAGAATTCCTGACAGCGCCCGCGAAGAACGCGGGTGTCGTATTCAATAAGAGGAGGACACTCGCATGACCACCCTGACTCGTGCCGACTGGGAACAACGCGCAAAAGACCTGAAAGTCGAAGGTCGCGCCTACATCAATGGCGAGTACACCGATGCCGTCTCCGCCGAGACTTTCGAGTGCATCAGCCCGGTCGATGGTCGTCTGCTGGGCAAGATTGCCAGCTGTGATGCCGCCGACGCCCAGCGCGCTGTTGAAAACGCCCGCGCCACTTTCAATTCCGGCGTCTGGTCGCGCCTGGCGCCGACCAAGCGCAAAGCCACCATGATTCGTTTTGCCGGCCTGCTCAAGCAGCACGCCGAAGAGCTGGCCCTGCTTGAAACCCTGGACATGGGCAAGCCGATCAGCGACTCCCTGTACATTGACGTTCCCGGCGCGGCGCAAGCCCTGAGCTGGAGCGGCGAAGCCATCGACAAGATCTACGACGAAGTCGCAGCTACCCCGCACGATCAGCTGGGCCTGGTCACGCGCGAGCCAGTCGGCGTGGTCGGCGCCATCGTGCCGTGGAACTTCCCGCTGATGATGGCGTGCTGGAAACTCGGCCCGGCGCTGTCCACCGGTAACTCGGTGATCCTCAAGCCGTCGGAAAAATCGCCACTGACCGCCATCCGCATCGCGGCCCTGGCCGTTGAAGCCGGCATTCCGAAAGGCGTGCTGAACGTGCTGCCAGGTTATGGCCACACCGTCGGCAAGGCACTGGCTCTGCATAACGATGTCGACACGCTGGTGTTCACCGGTTCGACCAAGATCGCCAAGCAACTGCTGATCTACTCCGGCGAATCGAACATGAAACGCGTGTGGCTCGAAGCCGGCGGCAAAAGCCCGAACATCGTGTTCGCCGATGCGCCGAACCTGCAAGAGGCTGCCGAAGCCGCTGCCGGCGCCATCGCGTTCAACCAGGGCGAAGTCTGCACCGCCGGTTCGCGCCTGTTGGTGGAGCGTTCGATCAAGGACAAATTCCTGCCGCTGGTGATCGAGGCGCTGAAAACCTGGAAGCCGGGCAACCCGCTGGACCCGGCGACCAACGTCGGCGCGCTGGTGGATACCCAGCAGATGAACACCGTGTTGTCTTACATCGAGTCGGGTCACACCGACGGCGCCAAACTGGTCGCGGGCGGCAAGCGCATCCTGCAGGAAACCGGCGGCACTTACGTCGAGCCGACGATTTTCGACGGTGTGAGCAACGCGATGAAAATCGCCCAGGAAGAAATCTTCGGGCCAGTGTTGTCGGTCATCACCTTCGACAGCGCCGAAGAAGCCGTTACGATCGCCAACGACACGCCTTATGGCCTGGCCGCTGCGGTGTGGACGTCGGACATCTCCAAAGCACATCTGACTGCGCGCGCATTGCGTGCCGGTAGCGTGTGGGTCAACCAGTACGACGGTGGCGACATGACGGCACCGTTCGGTGGCTTCAAGCAGTCCGGCAACGGCCGCGACAAGTCGTTGCACGCGTTCGACAAGTACACCGAGCTGAAGGCGACCTGGATCAAGTTGTAAGCCGTTAGGAGGGTCCGTTCGCGAGAGCGGATCCTTCAGACGAAGCAGATCCCCTGTGGGAGCGAGCCTGCTCGCGAATACGGTGTATCAGTCAGCCGATGTGCTGAATGTGAAACCGTATTCGCGAGCAGGCTCGCTCCCACATTTGCTTGATGTGGCCTCTAAAAATAATTTTCCACAGGAGCGTGGAACATGCGTTGGGCGACGTATTTCGCCGTGTTGGCGTCTGTCTTGAGTGTTGGCCTGGCCCTCGGTGTCAGCATGCCGCTGGTGTCGTTTCGCCTGGAAAGCTGGGGTTACGGCTCGTTCGCCATCGGCGTGATGGCGGCAATGCCGGCCATTGGCGTGCTGGTGGGCGCGAAGATTTCCAGTCATCTGGCGGCGCGTCTGGGGACGGCCAATCTGATGCGCCTGTGCCTGTGGGCCGGGGCCGTTTCCATCGGTTTGCTGGCGCTGTTGCCGAGTTATCCGGTCTGGCTGGTGCTGCGGCTGATGATCGGGGTGATCCTGACCCTCGTCTTCATCATCGGTGAAAGCTGGATCAACCAATTGGTGGTCGAGCAATGGCGCGGGCGGTTGGTGGCGTTGTATGGCAGCAGTTATGCGTTAAGTCAGCTGGCCGGGCCGGTGTTGCTGGGTTTCATTGGGACCGATCACGATTACGGCTTTTGGGTCGGCGTCGGCTTGCTGATGGCCGCACCGTTTCTGTTGCTGGGCCGCAGCGGCGCGCCAAGCAGCGAGGCCAGCAGCGTGACGTTCAGGGATCTGCTTGGATTCTGTCGTGGCCTGCCGGCGATTGCCTGGGCGGTGTCGCTGTTCGCCGCATTTGAAGCGATGATCCTGACGCTGCTGCCGGTCTACTGCCTGCGCCAGGGCTTCACCACGGAAATCGCCCTGGCCATGGTCAGTACGGTGGTGGTCGGTGACGCGGTGCTGCAATTGCCGATCGGTGCGCTGGCCGATCGCCTGTCGCGGCGGGCATTGTTCACTGGTTGCGCGGTGGTGCTGCTGGTGTCGAGCCTGGCGATCCCGATGCTGATCGACACGCTGCTGATCTGGCCGTTGTGGGTGCTGTTCGGTGCCAGTGCCGGTGGACTGTTTACCTTGTCGCTGATTCTGATCGGCGAGCGCTATCGTGATGACGCGCTCGTTCGGGCCAATGCGCACATCGCGCAGTTGTGGGGGATCGGGTGTCTGGTCGGGCCGTTGCTGGCCGGTGCCGGGAGTCAGTGGGTGAGCGGGCACGCGTTGCCGTGGTTGATGGCGGCAGGGGCGTTGGGTGTGCTGATCGTGGTGTCGCGCCAAGGGGCATTTGGCGCGGTGGCGGAGCCGGCCTAGAGCATCCGCTCAAGGCCGACTGTGTCACTCAACCATGCATTGAAGCGTCGCCACCAACTGCCCGGTTCCTTGGTCAAGGTGTGCATTTTGCCGTCGTCTTCGGTCACCCAGACCACCTGGTCTTTCTCCAGTTTCACCTGATAACTGAGGGGTGGCGCCATGCCCTGTAGTGCGAGCTCGCGAACTCGGGCCGCGAGTTCGGGGCTGTCCACGAGCACCCCGACTTCGGTGTTCCACAGCACCGAGCGCGGGTCGAAATTGAAAGAGCCGATGAAGGATTTCTTCTGATCGAAGATGATCGCTTTGCTGTGCAGGCTCGAGGCGGACTCGCCATAGGACCGGCTGGAAAACAGCCGAGGCCCGCTGCCGCCTTCATCGCCAGGCTGGCGGCGCAGCTCGAAGAGCTGCACGCCATGTTCCAGCAACGCCTTGCGATACGGCCCGTAGCCGCCATGCACCGCGGGTACATCCGTGGCTTCCAGGGCGTTGGTCAGCAGTCGCACCGACACCCCGGCATCGGCGCGGCCCGTGAGGAACACCAGCCCCGGTTTACCGGGCACGAAGTAAGCCGACACCATGATCAATTCTTTGCTGACGCCATTGAGCTCTGGCGCCAATTGCGTGGTCAGCAGCAATTGCGGATCGGGCTCGTCCTTGGCCAGCACCTTGCTCGGCGCATCCCATAAAGCCTGGTTCCAGGCCCAGATCAGCTCTTGGCGCCAGATATCCAGGCGCGGTTCGGTGGCGAACTTCATCAACTGCTGATAGAGCGCGTGATTCTGCTGGCGGGATTGCTCCAGAGATTCTTCCAGGCGCGTGCGGGTATTTTGCAGATCTTCGGCAGTCGGCTTGCTGGAGACGAACGCATCAATCGGTTTGCTCAATGCGCTGTTCCAGTACTGGTCGAAACTGTGTCCGAGCTGCTCGGCAACCGGACCGACGCCCAGTATGTCGATGTCGGTGAAATTCAGATTGGGCTCGGCATCGAAGTACTCATCCCCCAGGTTGCGTCCGCCGACGATGGCCATGCTGTTGTCGGCCAGCCACAGTTTGTTGTGCATGCGCCGATGCTGCTGCGAAAGGTTGAGCAGCCGCCCCATGGTTCGCGTGACGCCGGTGCTGCGCCCCAAATGCAAAGGGTTGAACACGCGAATCTGGATGTGTGGATGCGCCGCGAGGGTGGCGATGGTGCGATCCAGGCCATCGCTGGTGGTGTCGTCGAGCAAGATCCGCACACGCACGCCACGGTCGGCGGCCTTGAGCAGTTCCTCCACCAGCATTCGCGTACTGATGCCGTCATGCACGATGTAGTACTGCAAATCGAGGCTGCTTTGGGCGTTGCGGATCAATTCGGCACGGGCGGTAAACGCCTCGGTGCTGTCGGACAGCAAGCGAAAGCCCGATTTGCCTTCATAGGATGCGGCTTGGGCCTGGACTGAACGGCCAAACGCCGAGGCGCTCGCCGGCAGTGCCTGGCTCGGTTCACGCTGTACGTCGAGGCTGGCGCAGCCGCCAAGGAACAATGCGAGTAACACAAGAGCAAGCAGGGGCTGTTTGACTCTCACGTGGGATCGTTCCGGTTGGCGGCAGTTGGCATATGGACGTTGATTCTCGCAGAAAGGTCAGTCGGTCAATCCGTCGGTCTCCGCCAGCAGCTTGATGGCGGCGGCGCCGACTTTGCGTACGGCCTCTTCAATCTGTGCCGTTGGTTTGGCAGCGTAGTTCATGCGCAGGCAATTGCGGTATTTGCCAGAGGCGGAAAAGATACTGCCGACGGCAATCTGTACGCCCTGATCGTACAGGGCACGATTCAGTTTCAGCGTGTCGAAGCCGTCCGGCAGTTCCACCCACAACATGAAACTGCCTTGCGGACGGCTGGCGCGGGTGCCTGCGGGGAAGTAGCGGCTGACCCAGTCGATCATCATGTCGCGATTGCGCTGGTATTGCGTGCGCATCCGCCGCAAATGCGGCTCGAAGTGGCCGCCCTTGAGAAATTCGGCAATGGCAATTTGCGGCTGCGGTGCCGTGGAGCCGGTGCTGATGTATTTCATGTGCAGTACCCGTTCCAGATATCGTCCGGGCGCGACCCAGCCGATGCGCAAGCCGGGCGCGAGGGTTTTGGAAAAGGAACTGCACAGCAGGACACGACCGTCCTCGTCGAAGGATTTGATCGTGCGTGGGCGCGGATAGGTGTAGGCCAGTTCGCCATACACATCGTCTTCGATGATTGCCACGTCGAAACGCTGTGCGAGTACCAGCAGCGAGCGTTTGCGTGACTCCGGCATGATGTAGCCCAGCGGGTTGTTGCAGTTCGGGGTCAACTGTATGGCCTTGATCGGCCACTGTTCCAAGGCCAGCTCCAGTGCGTCCAGACTGATCCCCGTCAGCGGATCGGTGGGGATTTCCAGGGCTTTCATGCCCAGGCCCTTGAGGGTTTGCATGGCGCCGTGAAAGCTCGGCGAGTCCACGGCCACGATGTCTCCCGGCTCGCAGATGGCGCGGATGCTGGTGGACAGCGCTTCGTGGCAACCGGTGGTCACCACCAGTTCGCCGGGGCTCAGCTGACAGCCGGAATCGAGCATCAGGCGGGCAATTTGCTCGCGCAGTTCAAGATTGCCGTGGATGTTGTCGTAATACAGGCCGGGCATGTCCTGACGCCGGCTGATTCGCGCAAGGTCGCGCAAAAGCGGCTTCATGGTGGGTGAAGTGATGTCCGGCATGCCGCGTCCCAGCTGCACCACATCCTTGCGCGGTACCGCGCGAATCAGTTCCAGCACTTGATCCCACTGCGAAATATCCACTGGGCGCTGGGCCGGACGACCCACCGCTGGCAACTCCGGCAGTTCGCGACTGGCCGGTACAAAGTACCCCGACTTGGGCCTCGGCATGGCCAGCCCGCTGTCTTCCAGCACCCTGTACGCCTGCTGCACGGTGCTCAGGCTGACCCCATGTTCAACGCTCAACGCCCGCACCGACGGCAGACGATCACCAGGGCGATAAAAGCCCTGTTCGATACGCGTGCCGAGCAATTCGGCGAGATTGACGTAAAGGGTCATGGCGCAGCCTCGATGTGGGTGATTCGGTTAACCAGTACAGATGAGGCAAAAATACAGGATTCAGAGCCAAAATCAGCAAATCTGTATGGAGATAATACAGGGGTTTTGAATCTGTAACGTTATTTGTCTTCCCCGCATCATGGAATCTCTGGCTACCCAAGTAAACAGGAGCATTCAAAATGAATGGTTTGAGCGATGTGCGGCTGACGTTACACAGTCAGGAACTGGAGACAGGGCAAAAGGACCAGGCACGCAATGCGCTGATGCGCAACGCGCCGTCCGGCCTGAGTCGCTGGGATCTGTTCTGGCAACGCCTGCACACGCGCAAAGCGTTGCTGAGCCTGACGCCTGAACAGCTCAAGGACATCGGGTTGACGCCGGAGCAGGCGCGGGAGGAAGGGCTTAAGCCCTTCTGGCGTCTATAAGGTGAAGGGGATGGTGTGATCAGGCCAACTCTTTGAGCCGATGCCACAACATCCCCAGCGCCAACAACGGCGAGCGCAAATGCTTGCCGCCCGGGAAGGTGATATGTGGCACCTTGGCAAACAGATCAAATCCACCGCTGTGCTGACCACTGATGGCCTCGGCCAGGAGCTTGCCCGCCAGGTGCGTGGCATTCACGCCGTGACCGGAATAAGCCTGGGCGTAATACACGTTCGGCTGGTCCTTGAGCCGGCCGATTTGTGGCAGGCGGTTGGCGCCGATGCCGATCATGCCGCCCCATTGATAATCGATCTTCACATCACCCAGGCGTGGAAAAACCTCCAGCATTTTCGGCCGCATGTAGGCCGCGATGTCTTTCGGGTCCCGTCCGGAGTAATGGCAGGCGCCGCCAAACAGCAAGCGGCGGTCCGCCGAGAGTCGGTAGTAATCCAGTGCCACCCGCTGATCACAGACCGCCATGTTTTGTGGCAACAGGGCGTGAGCCAATTCTTCACTCAGGGGTTCAGTGGCGATGATGTAGCTACCGGCGGGCAGCACCTTACCGCTGAGTTCCGGGTTGAGGTCGCTGAGATAGGCATTGCAACCGAGTACCAGTGTCTTGGCGCGGACTGAGCCTTGGGCGGTATGCACCTTGACCTCGGGGCCGTGGTCGATGCGGGTAACGGCGGACTGCTCGAACAATTGCACACCGAGTCGCTGCGCAGCGGCCGCTTCGCCGAGCGCCAGGTTGAGTGGGTGCAGATGCCCGGAACCCATGTCGATCAGGCCGCCCACATAGCGATCGGAGCCCACCACCGTGTGCATCTCTTCAGGTTGCAGCAGGCGGGTTTCATAGCGATAACCGAGGCTGCGCAGTTCTTCGGCATCTTCGGCGAAACCTTCGAGGTCGCGGGGTTTGTTGGCCAGGTCGCAATAGCCCCAGGTCAGGTCGCAGGGAATCTGAAATTGCTCGATTCGCTGGCGGACGATTTCCACGGCCTCCAGGCCCATGAGTTTCATCTGCCGCACGCCGTCGGCGCCGATCACGTTGGTGAACTGATCGAGGCCGTGGCCGACGCCGCGGATCAACTGCCCGCCATTGCGTCCACTGGCACCCCAGCCGATTTTGCGGGCTTCGAGCAGCACCACGCCGAGGCCGCGCCCGGCCAGTTCCAGCGCCGTGTTCAACCCTGAAAACCCACCGCCGACCACGCACACATCGGCCACTATTTCAGCTGTGAGCGCCGGATAATCCGGTTGCGGCAGGCTGCTGGCAGCGTAATAGGAGGCAGTGTGCTGGGCACGGGCATTCATGCGCGTCATCCTGATTGCTATGTTTAGAAAATTTGACGGAGCATAAGCCGGACCTTCCCGGACGGGCAACATTGGTCGGTTGGCGCTGTCTGGATCAAGGCTTTTGCGTCAGAATCCGGTTCTATTCCACTTTCGGTCAAGGCTTCAATGAGTTGCAACAGCCAGAAAATCCGCACGCTGCGTCAACAGATCCCCTCGTTCGAGTGCGTGCCCGGCTGCCATGACTGCTGTGGCCCTGTGACCACCTCGCCGGAAGAAATGTCGCGCCTGCCGCGCAAGACCCGGGCCGAGCAGGATGCGGCCATGGATGAGCTCAACTGTGTGCATCTGGGGCCGAATGGTTGCACGGTGTATGACGAACGCCCGCTGATTTGCCGCTTGTTCGGCACCACCAAGACCTTGCCGTGCCCCAATGGGCGCGGGCCGGTGGAGCTGATTCATCCAAGAGTCGAGAAGCAGATATTCGAATACATGGCTTCCCACCGGCAGGTGTTGGTTTAGATCCTCGAACCGAGTTTTCCGCATCGCTAGCAGGCTCGCTCCCACAGGGCATGCAGGTGAACCACAGATTTTTGTTCACCACCTAACCTGTGGGAGCCAGCCTGCTGGCGATAGCAGCACCACAAATGTCAGTCCGGAATCGGCAAATTCAGGCTCTCTTTCACCTCTTCCATCACGATATAACTCTTGGATTCGCGCACATGCGGCAGCTTGAGCAAGATGTCGCCCAGCAGTTTGCGGTACGAGGCCATCTCGGAAATCCGCGCCTTCACCAGGTAGTCGAAATCCCCTGACACCAAATGGCACTCCAGCACGTGGGGCAGCTTGAGCACGGCGCGTCTGAACTCTTCGAACGTATCGCCGGATTTGTAATCGAGGCTGATCTCGACGAACACCAGCAAACTACCCTTCAAATGCTGCGGATTGAGCCGCGCGTTGTAGCCCATGATGATCCCTTCGCGCTCCAGCCGCCGGACTCGCTCGGTACAGGGCGTGGTCGAGAGCCCGACCTTTTCCCCCAGTTCGGTAAAAGAGATACGCCCGTCCGCTTGCAGAATCCGCAAGATGTTGCGGTCGATCTTGTCCAGTTCCCGTTTGGTCTGAGTATTGGTACGCATAGGGGATGCGCCTCCGTGAAAAGGGTTTTTGCCGAGAATTGTCGCCAAATATAGGCGCTTATATAGTGAAAAGCACTGGCAAATCTTTTTTACACTGCGCACATCTGAAGCTCTGAACAACAAACGTCAGCGGTTCGCCGCGATGAGGGAAATGAAAATGCGCGTTATGGTCTTGGGTAGCGGCGTCATCGGTACCACCAGTGCTTACTATCTGGCGCGTGCCGGGTTTGAAGTGGTGGTGGTCGACCGGCAGCCGGCTGCTGCCATGGAGACCAGTTTCGCCAACGCCGGCCAGGTATCGCCGGGTTATGCCTCGCCGTGGGCCGCGCCGGGCGTGCCGCTCAAAGCCATCAAATGGCTGCTGCAGCGCCATGCACCCCTGGCGATCAAGGCCACTGCAGATATCGATCAATACCTGTGGATGGCGCAGATGCTGCGCAACTGCACCGCCAGCCGTTACGCGGTGAACAAGGAGCGCATGGTCCGCCTGTCCGAGTACAGCCGCGACTGCCTCGACGAACTGCGTGCCGAAACCGGTATTGCCTATGAAGGCCGCAGTTTGGGTACCACCCAACTGTTTCGCACCCAGGCTCAACTGGACGGCGCTGCGAAAGACATCGCCGTGCTGAAAGAGTCCGGCGTGCCGTTCGAACTGCTCGACCGCGAAGGCATCGCCCGCGTTGAGCCGGCCCTGGCCAGTGTCACCGACATCCTCGCCGGTGCCCTGCGCCTGCCGAACGACCAGACTGGCGACTGCCAGATGTTTACCACCAAGCTGGCGGAAATGGCCGCGAACCTCGGTGTGCAATTCCGTTTCGGCCAGGACATCCAGCGTCTCGACTTCGCCGGTGACCGCATCAATGGCGTATGGATCGACGGCAAGCTGGAGACCGCCGACCGCTACGTGCTGGCGCTCGGCAGCTACTCGCCGCAACTGCTCAAGCCGCTGGGGATCAAGGCGCCGGTGTACCCGCTCAAGGGCTACTCGCTGACCGTGCCGATCACCAACCCGGCGATGGCACCGACGTCGACCATTCTCGACGAGACCTACAAGGTCGCGATCACCCGGTTCGACAACCGCATTCGCGTCGGCGGCATGGCGGAGATCGCCGGTTTTGACCTGTCGCTGAACCCGCGTCGGCGTGAAACCCTGGAGATGATCGTCAACGACCTTTATCCTCAGGGCGGCAACCTGGCCGAGGCCAGTTTCTGGACAGGCCTGCGTCCGACCACCCCCGATGGCACGCCGATCGTTGGCGCCACCCCGTTCAAGAACCTGTTCCTGAACACCGGTCACGGCACACTCGGCTGGACCATGGCCTGCGGCTCGGGTCGGTTGCTGGCTGATCTGATGGCCAGGAAAAAACCACAGATCAGCGCCGAAGGCCTCGATATTTCCCGTTATGGCAGCAAAACCCAGGAGTCTGCAAAGCATGTCAGTCCAGCGCCAGCTCACCAATGAGCGCATGAGTCAGATCGTCACCCACAACGGCACGGTGTATCTGGCCGGTCAGGTTGGCGTCGACTTCGACGCCGGGATCGAACAACAGACCCGCGATGTACTGGCCAACATCGAGCGTCTGCTCGATCTGGCCGGCACTGACAAGCACCATCTGCTGTCGGCAACGATTTACCTGAACGACATCGATGCGCACTTTGCCGGGATGAACTCGGTTTGGGATCAGTGGCTGCCAAAGGGCGCCGCCCCGGCCCGTGCCACCGTCGAAGCGAAAATGGCCAAGCCAAGCATCCTGGTCGAGATTTCGATCGTCGCCGCGTTGCCGTAGACCGTAGTAAAGATCCCTCTTCCGGTGCTGCTGGCGGTTTACGCCGTCAGTCAGCGCCGGTTTTTCTTCCATACGACCGACCAGAAGTCTGCCGCCATGCGCCCTGCCCGTGCCCTGATCGACCTTCAAGCCCTGCGTCACAACTTCCAGATCGCCCGTGAAATCACCGGGGCCAAAGCCCTTGCGGTGATTAAGGCCGATGCCTATGGCCATGGCGCTGTGCGTTGCGCCCAGGCACTGGAAGCCGAGGCGGACGGCTTTGCCGTGGCCTGTATCGAAGAGGCCCTGGAGCTGCGTGCTGCGGGCATCCGTGCACCGGTGTTGTTGCTGGAAGGCTTTTTTGAAGCCGATGAGTTGCCGCTGATCGTCGAGCACAATTTCTGGTGCGTGGTGCATTCGCTGTGGCAGCTCGAGGCGATCGAAAAGGCCGCGTTGAGCAAGCCGATCACCGTCTGGCTCAAGCTCGATTCGGGCATGCACCGGGTGGGGCTGCACCCTAAGGATTATCAGGCAGGCTATCAACGGCTGCTGGCCAGCGGCAACGTGGCGAAGATCGTACTGATGAGCCACTTTGCCCGGGCCGATGAATTGAACAGTCAGACCAGTGCCGAGCAGGTGGCGGTGTTCGAGGCGGCGCGTCAGGGCTTGTCCGCCGAAGTCAGTTTGCGTAACTCGCCGGCAGTGCTGGGCTGGCCGCAGATCCCGAGTGACTGGGTGCGTCCGGGCATCATGCTCTACGGCGCCACGCCTTTCGAGGCGTCCAACGCCATGGCCTCGCGGCTGCAACCGGTGATGACCCTTGAGTCGAAAGTGATCTGCGTGCGTGAACTGCCGGCGGGCGAGCCGATTGGTTATGGTGCGAAGTTCGTCACCCCCAAGCCGATGCGCGTCGGGGTGGTGGCGATGGGGTACGCCGATGGCTATCCACGCCATGCCCCGACCGGTACGCCGGTGCTGGTCGCCGGACAACGCAGCCAGTTGATTGGCCGAGTGTCGATGGACATGCTGTGCGTTGATTTGACCGATATCCCGCAAGCAGGCCTGGGGTCAACGGTCGAATTGTGGGGCAAAAACATCCTCGCCAGTGATGTGGCCATGGCCGCTGGCACGATTCCTTACCAGATCTTCTGCAACCTGCGTCGGGTGCCACTGCTCTATTCCGGCAGCTAGCGCAGAACGAGGGAGGCCGGAAGTCGCCTCGCCGAACAGGATTCAGGCCAAAGTGTTGTAAATACTGAACGCTGTCGCCATGATAACGCTCACTATTCCAACAACCTGAATCCTGGAGGCGCAAGCTTGGACGTCGGTGAACGACTGCAATCGATCCGCAAGCTCAAAGGTCTTTCCCAGCGTGAACTCGCCAAACGCGCGGGCGTCACCAACAGCACGATTTCGATGATCGAGAAGAATAGCGTCAGCCCCTCGATCAGTTCGCTGAGGAAAGTGTTGGGCGGGATTCCCATGTCCATGGTCGAGTTCTTTTCCGAAGAAATCCTGCAGGAAAAACCGACTCAGATCGTCTACAAAGCCAACGAGCTGATCGATATTTCCGATGGCGCAGTGACCATGAAACTGGTCGGCCGGGCGCACCCGAGCCGGGCTATCGCGTTCCTCAATGAAATTTACCCGCCAGGCGCCGACACCGGTGACGAGATGCTCACCCACGAGGGTGAGGAGACCGGCATTTTGGTGGAAGGGCGGCTGGAACTGGTGGTCGGGCTGGAAACTTTTGTGCTCGAAGCCGGCGATAGCTACTACTTTGAAAGTACCAAGCCGCATCGTTTCCGTAATCCGTTCGATGCACCGGCGCGACTAATCAGCGCAGCAACACCGGCAAATTTTTAACAAAAGAGGCGCCCTGCCAGCACGGCCGAGGCACCCGAGACGTTTTACCGTTGCACAATAAGACCCCTTCGACTTTGGGGTTGTTTCAGTGTCGCGGGGTTACCGCTATACTTGCGCCCGCCTGCGAACCGTGGCCGTAGGCGTGACTAGCCACCATTGAGGGTGAACGCGTGAACCTAATTATGAAAATGCTGGCCGTACCAGCAACCGTATTGGCCCTCTGGGCTGTCAGCGCTCAAGCTGCGACGAACGACGAAATTGCCAAACGCCTTGAGCCAGTCGGCCAGGTTTGTGTTCAAGGTAAAGAGTGCAAGGGCATGGAAGTCGCCGCTGCGTCCAGCGGTGGTGGCGCGAAGGCGCCTAAAGATGTGATTGCCAAGCACTGCAACGCTTGCCACGGCACCGGCCTGTTGGGCGCGCCGAAAATCGGCGACAAGGCGGCCTGGAAAGAACGTGCCGACCACCAGGGCGGCCTCGACGGCATCCTGGCCAAAGCCATTACCGGTATCAACGCAATGCCGCCGAAAGGCACCTGCGCCGATTGCACCGATGAAGAGCTGAAGGGCGCAATCAAAGAGATGTCCGGCCTGTAACACGCCTGTCTCTTTCGCGAAAAAGCCGCTTTCGAGCGGCTTTTTTGTGCCCGCTATTTGCCGCCCGAGGCTGGTTATTGCAGCAAAGACCCGGCAAGCTCGGTCCAACCCCACGTCATGGAATGGAAGGGAGGATCGGATGGTGCAGCTGTGTTCTATCGAGCAAGCGGTCGAGGATGTGCTGGCACGATTGCCGGCGCATATTCACATGGGCCTGCCCTTGGGGCTGGGCAAACCCAACCACTTCGTCAACGCGTTGTATCAACGCATCGCGCATTTGCCCGACCGTCAGCTGACGATCTACACCGCCCTGTGCCTCGGCCGTCCTGCGTTGGGTGACGGGCTGCAAAAGCGCTTTCTCGAACCCTTTGTCGAACGGGTTTTTGGTGATTACCCGGAGCTGGATTTTCTCGCCGGCCTGCAGCACGACAATCTGCCCGCCAACATCCACATCCAGCAGTTTTTCATGCAGCCTGGCAGCCTGCTCAACAGTGCGTCGGCGCAGCAGGACTACGTCAGCAGCAATTACAGCCACGCGGCCCGAGACATCAATGCCGCCGGATTGAACCTGGTGGCGCAGATGGTTGCCAGCCATGCGGATCATCCCGACCGCTTGAGTCTCAGCTGCAACCCGGACATCACCCTCGACCTGTTGCCGATGATCGCCAAACGCCGGGCGGCCGGTGAGACCATCCTGATGGTTGGCCAGGCGCACGATGATTTGCCTTACATGCCCGGTGATGCGGAAGTCGGCATTGATACCTTCGACCTGTTGATCGACGAGAAGGACAACACCACCCTGTTCTCCACGCCGAACATGCCGGTGGGCTTCCAGGACCATTTCATCGGCCTGCATGCCAGTACACTGGTGCGCGATGGCGGCACGTTGCAGATCGGCATCGGTTCCATGGGCGACGCGCTGACGGCGGCGTTGCTGGCGCGGCAAGCCGACAATGACGGTTATAAAGCTTTGCTGGCGGACGTGAACCTCAGCCAGTGGGCGCAACTGATCGAGCGCGAAGGCGGTATTGAACCGTTCGCCAGAGGCCTTTACGGTTGCAGCGAAATGTTCGTCAACGGTCTGCTGGTGCTGGCCGACGCCGGCATCGTGCGACGCAAGGTCTATCCAGACGTGCCCACCCAGCAGCAGGCGAATGCCGGCACCCTCGACGAGGCGGCGCAAACCGACGGCATCTCGGTGCATGGCGGTTTCTTTCTCGGGCCGCGCAGTTTCTATGAGCGCTTGCGAGCGTTGCCGCAGAGCAAGCGGCTCGAATTCAACATGACCCGCATCAGCTACATCAACGAGTTGTATGGCCAGGAAGAGCTCAAGCGCCTGCAGCGCCTTGATGCGCGGTTCATCAACACGGCGTTCACCGTGACCCTGTTGGGCGCTGCGGTGGCGGATCAACTGGAAGACGGCCGCGTGCTCAGCGGCGTCGGTGGGCAGTACAACTTTGTGGTGCAGGGCCATGCGCTGCAAGGCGCACGCTCGGTGTTGCTGCTGCGCAGCTGGCGCGAGTCGGGCGGCGAGGTCAGTTCCAATATCGTCTGGGAGTACGGCCACTGCACGATCCCGCGGCACCTGCGCGACATCGTGGTCACCGAATACGGCATCGCCGATCTTCGTGGCAAGACCGATGCGGCGGTGATCGAAGCCTTGCTCAATATCAGTGACTCACGCTTTCAGCCAGGGCTGATCGAACAGGCGCAAAAGGTTGGCAAGCTACCGAAGGATTTCCGTCTCGATCCGCGCTTCACCGACAACCGCCCCGAGCGTTTGCAGGCGATTCAGGCGCGGCACGCGCAGCTGTTTCCGGAATATCCGTTGGGCTGTGATTTCACCGACGTGGAGCGGGATGTGTTGCGGGCGCTGAACTGGTTGAAGAGCAAGTTCAAGCTGAGCGAAGTGCTGGAATTGGGCAAGGCTGCGCTGGATGCGCCGGAACCTTCGGCCTTTCCTGAGCATCTGGAGCGGATGCGGCTGACGAGTCCTAAAGGGCTGAAAGAAGATCTGTATCAGCGTTTGCTGCTCACCGGCCTCAAGGCCACTGCGCAATAACTGCCCACCCAAAAACCAACTGTGGGAGCTAGCCTGCTAGCGATTTCAGCCTGTCGGTCATGAAGGTGGTGACTGACACGACGCCATCGCTAGCAGGCTAGCTCCCACAGGGGTTTACGGTGTGGCGGCGTTAGTCGATGAAGGTCACGACGCCCCCAGCCAGCGACTTGACGCGTGCCAGCGATTCAACGCGATAACCCTGCGAATCCAGCTCCGCACGGCCACCCTGGAACGACTTCTCGATCACGATGCCCAGGCCGGCAACTGTCGCGCCAGCCTGTTTGATGATCGAGATCAGCGCCTGGGACGCTTTCCCATTGGCCAAAAAGTCATCAATGATCAGCACGCGGTCGCTGCTGGTCAGGTGACGCGGGGAGATGGCCACAGTGCTTTCGGTCTTCTTGGTGAACGAGTAAACGGTCGCCGACAGCAGGTTTTCAGTCAGGGTCAGGGACTGTTGCTTGCGGGCGAAAATCACCGGCACGCCGAGGTTCAGGCCGGTCATGATCGCCGGAGCGATGCCCGAGGCTTCGATGGTGACGATCTTGGTGATGCCCGAGTCCATGAACAGCGTGGCGAATTCGTCGCCGATCAGCTTCATCAGGGCCGGGTCGATCTGGTGGTTCAGGAAGGCGTCGACCTTCAGGACCTGGTCGGAAAGCACGATGCCTTGTTCGCGGATTTTCTGGTGCAGGGCTTCCATGAAGCTGTCCTCTGTTGGCGCGTTGTACGCCCTAAGGTTTTAAAAAAGTGGTCAATTCTAGCGCTTTAACATCGCGCGTATATCTGCCAATGCGTTGTTTCCGCGCACGGCTTTGACTTCGGTCGGCGTGTCGTCGTTGCCTTCCCAGGCCAGGTCGTCCGGCGGCAGCTCATCGAGGAAGCGGCTCGGCGCGCAATCGATGATCTCGCCGTACTGCTTGCGCTTGGCCGCGAAGGTGAAGGCCAGGGTCTGACGCGCGCGGGTAATGCCCACGTAGGCCAGCCGGCGTTCTTCTTCGATGGTGTCGGCTTCGATGCTGGAGCGGTGCGGGAGGATTTCCTCTTCCATGCCCATGATGAACACGTAGGGGAATTCCAGGCCCTTGGACGCGTGCAAGGTCATCATCTGCACGCCTTCGGCACCGTCTTCCTCTTCCTGCTGACGCTCCAGCATGTCGCGCAGGACGAGTTTGCCGATGGCGTCTTCGACGGTCATCTCGCCTTCTTCGTCCTTCTCCAGGGTGTTTTTCAACGCCTCGATCAGGAACCAGACGTTACCCATGCGGTAGTCGGCGGCCTTGTCGCTGGAGCTGTTGGTGCGCAGCCAGTTCTCGTAGTCGATGTCCATGACCATGCTGCGCAGGGCCGAGATCGGGTCTTCACCGGCGCACTGCTCGCGTACCCGGTCCATGAAGCGCTTGAAGCGCGACAGGCGATCGGTGAAGCGGCTGTCCAGATGTTCACCCAGGCCGATTTCGTCGGTAGCGGCGTACATCGAGATTTTTCGCTCGGTGGCGTAGTTGCCCAGTTTCTCGAGGGTGGTGGAGCCGATTTCCCGGCGCGGCACGTTGATTACCCGCAGGAAGGCGTTGTCGTCGTCCGGGTTCACGATCAGGCGGAAGTAGGCCATCAGGTCTTTCACTTCCTGGCGCCCGAAGAAGCTGTTGCCGCCGGACAGGCGATACGGCACCTGGTGATGCTGCAGTTTCAGCTCGATCAGCTTGGCCTGGTAGTTGCCGCGATAGAGGATCGCGAAATCGCTGTACGGCCGGTCGGTGCGCAAGTGCAGGCTGAGGATTTCCATGGCCACGCGCTCGGCTTCGGCGTCTTCGTTGCGGCAGCGGATCACGCGGATCTCGTCGCCGTGGCCCATTTCACTCCACAGCTGCTTTTCGAATTCGTGCGGGTTGTTCGAAATCAGCACGTTGGCGCAGCGCAGGATGCGGCTGGTGGAGCGATAGTTCTGCTCCAGCATCACCACTTTCAAGGACGGGTAGTCGTCCTTGAGCAGCATCAGGTTTTCCGGGCGGGCGCCGCGCCAGGCGTAGATCGACTGGTCGTCGTCTCCCACCACGGTGAACTGGTTGCGCTTGCCGATCAGCATTTTCACCAGCAGGTATTGGCTGGCGTTGGTGTCCTGGTATTCGTCCACCAGCAGGTAGCGCACCTTGTTCTGCCACTTTTCCAGGATGTCGGCGTGTTCTTCGAACAGCTTCACCGGCAGCAGGATCAGGTCGTCGAAGTCCACTGCGTTGAACGCCTTGAGCGTGCGCTGGTAGTGGGTGTAGACGATGGCGGCGGTCTGTTCCTTGGGGTTGCGGGCGTTTTCCAGGGCCTGGGCCGGCAGGATCAGGTCGTTTTTCCAGGCGCCGATCATGTTCTTGATCTCGTCGACGCCGTCGTCGCCCGAGTATTCCTTCTGCATGATGTCGGTCATCAGGGCCTTGACGTCGGTCTCGTCGAAGATCGAGAAGCCCGGTTTGTAGCCCAGCCGCACGTGTTCCTTGCGGATGATGTTCAGGCCCAGGTTGTGGAAGGTGCAGACCGTCAGGCCACGACCTTCACCGGCGCGCAGCAGGGTGCCGACCCGTTCCTTCATCTCGCGGGCGGCCTTGTTGGTAAAGGTCATGGCGACGATGTACTGGGCGCGGATGCCGCAGTTCTGGATCAGGTGCGCAATCTTGCGCGTGATCACGCTGGTCTTGCCGGAGCCTGCACCGGCGAGCACCAAAAGAGGGCCGCCGACGTAGCTCACGGCTTCTTGCTGCCGGGGATTGAGTCGGGACATAGGTAAATTCAGGAGTCAGTCACGAAATGGGCCGGCATTTTAACAGGCTCAGCGATTTGTGCTGCTCTCTCCGACTTGTGACGCACAACGCGATCTCTATTTGCCGGTTTTGTTACTTTCACGCAGGATGCGCAACGAATTTGCGTCTAATGTACGTAATTCCGGATACAAAGGCCTTGTTTGATAGCTGATGTCATTGTCATTAGTTATCGGCACGGCATAATGCCCGTCGCCTACATCTTTGCAGAGTCTAGGGAGCTAGCTTGTCTACGCCTGTCGAACCCTTGCGTTTGCTGCTACTGGCCGAAGAGCCAGCGTGGGCAGCGTTGTTGCGCGAGTGTCTGGCTCCGATGGGGAGCTCGACCGTGCTCATCAGCGCGCCGAGTTGGGAGTCGGTCAGCAGTCTGTTCGATGACAACCGCAGTGCGGTGTTATTGACGATCCCGGCACTTCAGCCGGCGCCGGGCCGTTGCAGTCTGCCAACGGTGTTGCTGCTTGAACACGAACCGCTCACACCGCCCGACGGCGTCAGCGACTGGCTGGTCCGCGACCATCTCGACCCCGGCATGCTGCGCCGTTGCCTGCGCCATGTGCGTGAGCGCGGTGTGCTGGAAAACACTCTGCAACGCCTGGCCGAGCAAGACCCGTTGACCGGCATCGCCAACCGACAGGGTTTTCAGACCCTGTTGGCGGCGCGACTGGCGGAACACGACGGTCGCGGCCTGGCCCTTGGGCACCTCGACCTCGATAACTTCCGCCATGCCAACGACGCCCTCGGCCATCAGGCGGGTGACCGGTTGATCCTGCAAGTGGTCGCCCGGCTCAAAAGCCAGCTCGAAGCCGGTGATCAGCTGGCGCGACTGGGCAGCGATGAGTTCGCCCTGCTGATCGATACCCGCCGCGCCCCGCAGCGCGCCGAATGGATGGCCGAACGCATCACCGAAGCGCTGGCCGAGCCCTATTGGGTCGATGGCGAAAGCCTGTTGATCGGCTCCAGCCTGGGCATCGCCCACGCTCGCGCCCAGGCCGGTGCCGACCCGTTGATGTGGCACGCGCACATCGCCATGCAGCAGGCCAAGAGCACACAAGGCTGCACTTTTCATATCTTCAACGAGCGCATCAATCGTAATGCCCGCAGCATCGCCGATCTCGAAACCGAGCTGCGCCGAGCGTTGCGCCGCGATGAGCTGGAGCTGCATTACCAGCCACGCCTGAACCTTGCGGACGGGCAAATCGTCGGTCTCGAAGCCCTCGTGCGCTGGCGCCACGCTGAGCGCGGTTTGCTGCCGCCGAGTGAATTCGTGCCGCTGGCCGAGCAAAGCGGTTTGATCGTGCCGCTGGGCTACTGGGTGATTTCCCGTGCCCTGCGTGACATGCAGGCGCTGCTGGAGCTGGGCTTGCCGCCGTTGCACATGGCGATCAACCTATCGTTCCGCCAGTTTCAGGACAGCCAGTTGCTGTCGACCCTGAGCCGGTTGATTGCCGAGCGCGGCGTCGAGGCGCAGTGGCTGGAATTCGAATTGACCGAAACCGCGGTCATGCGCCGCAGCGATCTGGTGAAGCAAACCATGGATGCCCTCGGGCGTCTGGGTGTGCGTTTTTCCCTCGACGACTTCGGCACCGGGTTCTCGTCGTTCGTGCACCTCAATAGCCTGCCGATCACCTTGCTGAAGATCGACAAGAGCTTTGTCGGTGGCATGGAACAGCGCGAAGAGAACCGCAAACTGGTCCACGCGATGATCAACCTGGCGCACAACCTCAACCTTGAAGTCGTCGCCGAAGGCGTGGAAACGCCGGAGCAACTGGATTTGTTGCGCGGGTTTGATTGCGATCAGGTGCAGGGCTATCTGATCAGCAAGCCGCTGGCGTTGGCCGAGTTGGTGGAATACCTGACATTTGGCAGCAACCAGCAGGCGCCGCTGGAAATCGTGGTCTAACCAGCACCACACCCGTGTAGGAGCTGGCTTGCCAGCGATGGCGGTGGGTCAGTCGACAAATGTGTTGAATGACAAACCGCGTTCGCTGGCAAGCCAGCTCCTACAGGATTCTCATTCGGCCTGGATGGCGTCGAAACGTTCTGCCACCGGCTCCCGCCGAATCATCCGCTTCATCTTCCACTCAAACGCCAGTGTCAAACTGACCGCCGCACAAGCCAGGCCCAACGCCAGACCCCACCAGACTCCCGTCGCCCCCCAATTCAGATGAAAGGCCATCCACCACGCCGCCGGTGCGCCGATCAGCCAATAGCAACCCAGGCCGACCAGGAAGGTGGTCTTGGCGTCCTTGAGCCCGCGAATACAGCCCATGGCGATGGTTTGCGTGCCGTCGAACAACTCGAACCATGCCGCCACCGCCAACAGACTCACGGCCAGGTTGATGACGTCGCGAAACGCCGGGTCGTTGTGATCCAGGAACAGGCCGATCAACTGATGCGGCAGCAACCAGAACACCATCGCAAAGCACAGCATCGCCGCGGCACCGAAGGCGATGCCGACCCGACCGGCCAGTCGCGCATCGAGTAATTGCCCGGCGCCGTAATGCTGGCCGATGCGCATGGTGATCGCATAGGACATCCCCGCAGGGACCATGAACGCCACCGAGACGATTTGCAGGGCGATCTGATGCGCCGCCAGTTGCGTGCTGCCCATGGTGCCCATGCACAGCGCCGCGAACGCAAACAGCCCGACCTCCACGGCATAGGTGCCGCCAATCGGCAGGCCCAGGCGCCACAGTTCTTTCAGGTACTGCCGGTTGAGTCGCAGTAACCCCTGGCGCAACGGATAGGCGTCGTAAGCCGGATGCCGGCGAATGTGCCACGCCAGTGCCAGAGCCATGAGATTGGCGACAATCGCGGTGACCAGGCCGATGCCCATCAGACCGAGTTTCGGCAGGCCGAACATGCCGGTGATCAACGCGTAATTGAGCAGGAAGTTGGCCACCGTGCCGCCCAGGCTGATGACCATCACCGGCGTCGCGCGGCCAATGGCGCTGGTGAAACCGCGCAAGGCCATGAAGCTCAGGTAGCCGGGCAGGGCGAAGGGCAAAAAGATCAGGAACTGCCCGGCCGCCTGGACGTTGCTGTCGGTCTGGCCGAACAGCAACAGCACCGGTTTGAGGTTCCACAGCAGCAACCCGGCACCCAGCGCCATCAACCAGGCCAGCCACACCCCGGCCTGGGTCAGGCGGGCCGCGCCGAGAATATCGCCCGCGCCCTGACGGATCGCCACCAGGGTGCCGACCGCCGCGATCACGCCTATGCAGAAAATCGACACGAACGAATAGGACGCCGCACCGAGCCCGCCGCCGGCCAGTGCCTCGGGGCTCAGGCGCGCCATCATCAGGGTGTCGGTGAGGACCATCAACATGTGCGCCAACTGCGAGGCAATCAGCGGCCCCGCCAACCGCAGGATGGCCCAGAGTTCAATACGCGCTGGATGCTGCATGGTCATCACGCTCGAATGTCAGAGAGAACAGGAAAGCGTCGATTCTCGGCGCTTCGCGGAGTTTGCACAAAGGGATAAAAAGGATGGGTGGCATGATTCAAACTCATGCTGGAGAGTTTCTGCTAGGGTGGCGGAACCCCGCTATAGGAGCTTTCCGAATGTCACGTCGTCTTCCTCCCTTGTATGCCCTGCGCGCATTCGAAGCGGCGGCGCGGCATAGTTCGTTTACCCGCGCAGCGGAAGAGCTGTCGATTACCCAAAGTGCGGTCAGTCGGCATATTCGTACCCTCGAAGAGCATTTTGCCTGCCGCTTGTTTCATCGCAGTGGCCGCAACCTGCAACTGACCGAGTCCGCCCGTTTGCTGTTGCCGGGTATCCGCGAAGGCTTTACTGCCCTTGAACGCGCCTGCAACACCTTGCGCGCCGAAGACGACATCCTGCGCATGAAAGCCCCGTCGACCCTGACCATGCGCTGGTTGCTGGCGCGCCTCAGCCGCTTCCGCCATTTGCAACCGGGCAACGAGGTGCAATTAACCAGTGCCTGGATGGATGTCGATTCGGTGGACTTCAACGACGAGCCATTCGACTGTGCAGTGTTGCTCAGCAATGGCCATTTCCCGCCGGACTGGGAGGCGAGTTACCTGTTCCCCGAGGAGTTGATCCCGGTAGGCGCGCCCAATCTGTTGAACGATCAGCCCTGGGATGTGGCGCGCCTGGTCAACACCGAACTGCTGCACCCGACGCCTGATCGTCGCGACTGGCGTAATTGGCTGGAGCGCATGGGCCTGGCCGAGCAGGTGTCGCTCAAGGGCGGGCAGGTGTTCGATACGCTGGAGCTGGGCATGATCGCCGCCGCTCGAGGCTACGGTGTGTCCATGGGCGACTTGTTGATGGTGGCGGAAGATGTGGCCCAGGGTCGTTTGAGCCTGCCGTGGCCGACTGCCGTTGCCAGTGGGGAGAAATACTACCTGGTCTGGCCGAAAACCCGCCCCGGCGGCGAGCGCATGCGCCGTCTCAGCGACTTTCTGCAAGGCGAAGTCCGGGCCATGGAGCTGCCTGAAGTCGTGCACTTGAGCTGAAACGATGAAGCCCCTGAAGTAGCGGCCTTGCGCCATATCCTAACTCATTGCTCAAGTATTGCCGTTTGCCGCCGAAAATCTCCTCGTAGGACCTTCGTGCAGGTTCGACGCTACCCCCATTACTAGAATTTTTGCTGAGCATGCGTCGCGATCAGGATGATCCGTTCGCTCGGCCAGGAGCTGTCATGTCTCAACCTCGTGCCCGGATCGCTTCACAGCTTGGTCTTGCGCTTGCCGTGATACTGGCGATTGTCATCACCGGCAGTACCTTGTTCGCCCTGCGTTCGCTGGACACGGCCAACCTGGCCACTCGCGAAGAACACCTGGCCAGTGAGGCCCGGTTGTTGGCCGATCAGTTGAGCACCTTTCACGGCACCCTGCGTGAAAGTACCCAGCGCCTGGCGGGTCTGTTCGAAAAGCGTTTCAGCGCCGGCCTGAGCGTGCACCCGGATGAACCGGTGGCCGTCGCGGGTACGCAGACGCCGGGTCTGCATCTGGGCAGCGAAGTGCTGAACAATAATTTCAAGGAAGTGGACGACTTCAAGCAGATGACCGCCGGTGTGGCCACGGTGTTTGTGCGCAGCGGGGAAGACTTCATTCGGGTCAGCACATCCCTGACCAAGCAGGATGGCAATCGCGCGATCGGCACGCTGCTTGATCACGCCCACCCGGCCTATGCGCGGCTGATGGCGGGGCAGAGCTACGTTGGGCGCGCCTTGCTCTTCGAACGCTTCTACATGACGCAATACACCCCTGTGCGCGATAGCAGCGGCAAGGTGATCGCCGTGCTGTTCGTGGGCTTCGATTACACCGACGCGCAGAATGCCCAGTTCGAAAACCTCAAGCGCTTCCGTATCGGCCAGACCGGCTCTCTGGCGTTGCTGGATGAGCAAAACAAATGGCTGGTGCCGATTGCGGGTGTGCAGGCGCTGGATCAAGCGGTCCCGGCCGTCGTGGCGCTCGCGAAGACCCCGGGCAAGGGCGATTTCTGGAACGACTCGTCGCAAGACTTCTACAGCATTGCTGTGCCATTCGAGGACGGTCCGTGGTCGGTGGTGGCGAGCATGCCAAAAACCGAAATCAGCGCCGTGACCTGGAGCGTCGGCATCCAGTTGGCCATCGGCAGCCTGCTGGCGATGTTGATCGCGGTGGGTTCGGCGGTCTGGTTGCTGCGCAGCAAACTCGCGCCGCTGGGTGATCTGGTACGTCAGGCCGAGGCCTTGGGCGCGGGTGACCTGAGCGTGCGCCTGAGCGTGACAAGCAACGACGAAATCGGCCAACTGGCCCGCGCTTTCAATCAGATGAGTCAAGCGCTCTCGACCATGGTTGAGCACATCCGCAACGCGTCGATGGAGGTCAACAACCGTGCCCAGGCCTTGTCCGGTTTGTCCGGTGGCGCTTATGAAGGCATGGAGCAGCAGTCGGGCGAGATCACCAGCATGGCCGGTGCGGTGGAAGAGTTCAGTGCCACGTCCCTGAACATCGCCGACAACATGGGCAGCACCCAGCGTCTGGCGCAGGAAAACGCCCAGCAAACCCAGATCGGTCGCACGTCGATGGACGAAGCGTCCTCGTCGCTGGAACAAATCGCCGGGGCGTTGAACAGCACCGCGACGGTGATCAACACCCTGGGACAACGCTCCCAGGAAATCGGCGGCATCGTCGGCGTGATTACCTCGATTGCCGAACAGACCAACCTGTTGGCGCTGAACGCCGCGATCGAAGCCGCCCGCGCCGGCGAGCAGGGTCGTGGCTTCGCCGTGGTGGCCGATGAAGTGCGCAATCTGGCGTCACGTACCCGCCAGGCGACTGACGAAATCTCCGGCATGATCCAGAGCATCCAGCAGGAAACCGGCAACGCCATCAGCACCATGGAGCAGGGTAACCTGCTGATGCAGGAAGGCTTGTCGCGCAACGCCAATGTTGCTTCGGCACTGGCGCGGATCGACGAACAAAGTCGCTCGGCCGGTCAACAGTTTGCGGCGATCACCACCGCGACTCAGGAGCAGAGCAGCACCGCGACCTTGCTCAGCAGCAACCTGCAGAGCATTGCCCTGGCCAACAGTGAACAGCGTGAGGTGGTGTCCAACCTGGCGGTGACGGCCAAAGAACTGGAGAAACTGGCGGCGGATTTGCGTTCTGAGGTCGACCGGTTTCGTTGAGGTGCTTTTGAAATAGCTTTCGCGAGCAGGCTCGCTCCCACATTTGATCCCGGTCGGCTGCAAGGCGTGGATCTCTGTGGGAGCGGCGCGGTATAAGCGTTCACTGCGTCGCCGGCCGATACTGCAATGCTTCCGCCAGATGCTCGCGGCTGATCCCCTCAACTTGCTCCAGATCAGCCAGCGTCCGCGCTACCTTCAACAACCGATGCGCAGAACGCAGCGAAAGGGTCAGCCGCTCACAAGCGGTTTCCAGCCAATGCTCATCGGCTGTGGATAACGTGCAGTAGCGGCGCAAACCCGGCAAATCGAGAAAAGCATTGGCACATCCCTGACGCTTCTGCTGGCGTTCCCTGGCTTCGGCCACGCGTAACGCCGCGCTGGCACTGTCCTCTCCCGGTTTGATGACTGGATTCAACGCCGTGGCCTCGCGCGCCACGGTCAGGTGCAAATCGATGCGATCCAGCAAGGGGCCGGAGAGTTTGTTGCGATAGCGCTGCACCATGTCTGGCGTGCAGGTGCAACGACCGCTGGGTTCGCCGAGAAAACCGCAGGGGCAAGGATTCATCGCCGCGACCAATTGAAAGCGCGCCGGAAAACGCACGCGATCCTTCGCGCGGGAAATCACGATATGGCCGGATTCCAGGGGTTCCCTCAGCACTTCCAGCACTTTGCGCTCGAACTCAGGAAGCTCATCAAGGAATAACACCCCGTGATGGGCGAGCGTGATTTCGCCGGGTTGCGGTTTCGAGCCGCTGTGACATGGGGAAATAGATGCAGTTATGACCCGCTACAGCCCGCATTTTGTCGTATGATTTTGAGCTAATAGGTGCAACAAAATCCTACCAATAGGTGCAACTGGCCGTCATATGGATAGAAATAGCTGCAACCATCCTCCGTTTTCCACTGCTCGCCGTATTAAACCAACGCGACGAAGCCTCTCTGGGGTGTTCGCTTTTCGCGGAGAAGCGGTTTCCTATGAATCTCTGCTTGAGCGCGACTTCCTCCGTCGCATGGATTTCGACCAGTCAGTAGTAGCCGTCGCCTCGCAACCAGTGAAGCTGGATTTCGTCTCATCGAATGGGCGGTCGTACACCTACACGCCGGATTTCTTGGTTTATTTCACCGAGCGTTCGGGGATTCGCCCAATGCTGGTGGAGGTCAAGCTGGAGGAGGAGTGGCGAGATAACTGGCGAAGCTGGTTGCCCAAGTGGAAGGCTGCGTGGCGTTATGCTTCGGAGCAGGGGTGGGGGTTTCACATCTACGACGAGTCGCGAATCAGGGGATTGCCGCTTCAAAACATCCAGTACATCGAGCGCTTCAAGCGCGCGGATTATTCGGAAGAAGATTCCGATGCGGTTATTCGAACTGTGGCGGAAATGGGTACAGCTCCCTTTCACTATCTACTCGCCCGACACTTCACCGGTTTTGAGCACCAGGGGGCTTCCCATCTTTTCCACCTGATCGCCACTCGCCAACTCGATTGCGATGTCGATCAGCCCTTTGACGAGTTCCTTGAGCTATGGGTGACAGCGTGAGCGACGAAATGGAATCAAGCCCTCAGGGGCTAAAGATTGATCGGTCATTTATCAGCATCGTCGTAGGGCAATTGGTCGCTTACCAAAAGGAAGTATTTCGGATAACCCAGGTCCTGGACTTCCAGTCCATCCTTGCCATCAACGTTGAAAGCGGCCACGCAAAAGTCCTGCGAATTGCGGAGCTCAAACCGGTACTCGCCGAGAAGGTCAAAGGTCTCTATATCGACCACGATTTAGAGGACATCGGTACTGAGGAGTGGGCAACCGCGCAAATGCGCTTTTCTGTGATTGCTCCCCTCCTGAATAACGAAGGGCAAAACAAGGGCGTTGTTGAAAAGAGGGCCAAGGAAGCTGGCGTCGATACGGTCACAGTCTATCGATGGCTGAAAAGGTACAAAGAGTACGGAGAGGTTACTGCACTCATACCTTTCAAGCGTGGCTGGTCCAAGGGACGGCAACGCACTTCCGATGAGGTTGAAAAAGTCATCTCTGAAGTCATCGATGAATTTTTTCTTTCTGATCAGCGATACACCATAACCGCCACCATTGCTGAAGTGGTCAGTCGGTGCAAGAAGCGTAAGTTGACGCCACCGAATGGTTCCACCGTGCGGGCGAGGATCAAAAAAGTCCCCGATAAGGTCGTTCTGCGAAGACGTGGTTACCAAGAGCTCGCGAACAACAAATACACAGCTCGACCAGGCATTTTGGCTTCTGAGTATCCGCTGCAGATTGTGCAGATCGACCACACACCAGCGGACATGATCGTCGTTGACGATATCCATCGTAAGCCCATCGGGCGCCCCTGGCTCACCTTGGCGATCTGCGTCTACTCGCGGATGGTCACTGGCTATTTTCTTTCTATGGATGCCCCTTCAGCGGTATCGGTTGCCATGTGTCTAGTGCATTCAGTTTTGCCGAAGGAAGGGTGGCTTAGCTTGCACGGCGTTGACGCCGAATGGCCTGTATGGGGCAAGCCTGTAACCGTGCATAGCGACAATGGCCCGGACTTCAGGGCTCATAGTTTGATTCAGTCTTGCATCAATCACGATATCAAACGTGAGTTTCGCCCTAAAAAGAAACCCCATTGGGGCGGGCATATCGAACGCCTGATGGGCACCTTTTCCTTGATGAACAAAAAGGACAAAGGCACCACTTTCAGTAACCCGACTGAGCGCAAAGGTTACGACTCCGATAAAAAATCCATCTACACATTCGCCGAATACGAAGAGCGACTTGTCAGGAACATCATCAAGTACAACAACACTTACCACGAGGAGATTTCGATGGCTCCTATCCGCAAGTGGAACATTGGGTTCTTCGGGGATAAAGAGCAGCCATCCTTGATCCCTTTGCCACCCAGGGTGGCAGACCCATGGACCTTTCAGCTGGATTTCCTGCCTTCTACACGCCGAGTTATCCACCCCTACGGTGTGGAGATGGATGCAATGTATTTCACAGAAGCGCTGAGGCCATGGATCGGGGCGACGGATGCGAAAACGGGGAAAGCCCGCAAATTCATCTTCCGTCGTGACCCTCGGGACATCAATCGTATTTGGTTCTATGACCCTGCGGTCAAAGAGTATTTTGAGGTCCCCATCACTCGCTCACTCTTCTCCGGGACAACAGTGGCGGAATATGTCGCCGCCAAGAAGAAAGCGAGGAAGGAGGGTATGGAGGCCATTGATCACGAGCTGATTGAGCGATTGTTGCAGGAGAACAAAGAGCAGGAAGCGGAGTCAGCTGCACGCACCAAGCAGGCGCGGAAGAAGGTGCAGAAGCGCACCAACAACGCCAAGGGCGTCACTCCTGCTTCGCCTAAACACCGTGAAGAGCCTACTGCTCCGGTAGTGCCTCAAGTTGCTAATCAAGGCCTGTTGTCTGCAGACGACGTGGAGTCTTTTGGAGAGGTATGGTGATGGAATACTCGCATATCGCTCCGCAGTTCCGCTCAGTGATGGATTTGTCTGATCTTGAGCGTATCAAGTTCATGGAGGAGGCCCGCTGGGTCGATTACCCGGCTGGTAACAAACTCCTAGACTTGCTCAATGGCCTGCTGCTCAAGCCTCCTCGTCCACGGATGCCCAATGTGCTGGTGGTAGGTGCTTCCAACAGCGGCAAGACTACGGTGATCCACCGCTTCAAGAAGCTATGTGGGGAGCCTTACATCAGTGATGACGGTGTGAGCGTCCGGCCAGTGGTGTACGCCGAAATCCACAAGCCCGATGAGCGTGAGCTTTACAACGCCATCCTCGATAATTTTTGGGCCCCTCACAATCCTGCAGCTCCCTTAGCAAAATTGCGTCACCAGGCGATCCATCTTATTCGTGAGGCAAGGACGCGAATGCTCATCATCGATGAGATTCACACCGTCAACAACGGATCACCCACCAAAAAAGCCGATGTTATGAATGAGCTGAAAATGCTCGCGAACATTCTGCAAATTCCACTTGTACTGGTGGGAACTCGCGTGGCCCTTCAGCTCCTACGCCTTGATCCTCAGTATTCGAGCCGATTCGAGGTTCTTTCCTTGCCAAACTGGGAAGTGAATCCCGACTTTCAACGTTTCCTGAAAAGCTTCGAATCGGTGCTGCCCCTGAAGAAGCCATCCAGACTGTTCTCTCCTGATCTCGCTACGCTGATTCATGTGATCTCGGAGGGGGATAACCGGCAACGTTGAATACCTGTTGCAGGAGTGCGCGAAAGAGGCCATTCAAACTGGCTCTGAGCTGATTGACCGCCGCCTGCTTGAGAAAAATCAATGGATGCGGCCTACCAATGGTTCGCGGGAGCGAATCCTGTAAATGCGACTTGGCCCCTGGTGCCTACCTTGCTGCCGGATGAAATCATCTCGTCCTGGCTGGTGAGGTGCGCACTGGCGCAAGGATGTGATCCTTTGACGTTGACAGGTTCCCTGTGGCCAGGCGTTAGATTCTGGTGCACAGATCCCGATAAAGGTTTGAGTAAATCGCAAGCAACTGATTTGGGAGTATTCGCTGGCATGCCTGTTGAGGTCCTAAATTCCTCAACCCTGGCATCCATTCGTTCTGCTCTATCCGAGCAAGGTGATTTTCCCAATGCGATTACGCCTTGGATTCTCTGCCTGGGGCTTCGAAATCGACGACGCAGTGGTGGGCTCCAGTACTGCCCACAGTGCTTTGTAGAACGTCAGCCGTATTATGAAATCCAGAGCAGACTGGCTTGGCATTCGATATGTCCAATCCATCAACTGACACTCT
Organism: Pseudomonas sp. TNT2022 ID1044; assembly: GCF_028656895.1. Classification (NCBI taxonomy): domain Bacteria; kingdom Pseudomonadati; phylum Pseudomonadota; class Gammaproteobacteria; order Pseudomonadales; family Pseudomonadaceae; genus Pseudomonas; species Pseudomonas sp. TNT2022 ID1044. The sequence continues at coordinate 184,410 of NZ_JAMDHB010000028.1, forward strand.
TGGACAGATGTCAGTGCTGTGGCTCGCCATTGTGTCCTCATCTACTGACACCGCCCGAGGAAGATCTTGGCCGCTGCCATCGGTGCCGATTTGAGCTTAAGTCGGCTATGGGTAGGACCATATCCAGTGACGCTATGTGTCTCCAGTACGCTGCCGATCGCTTGCTCGCTGGAGAGACCCAGTTTTACGGTGATGAGCGTCTGGGAGTGCCTGACTGGTTTTATCTTTGCCGGTGGATGCTTGGCATTCTGCGTTCGGCTGCAAGAGCGCGTAGCTCGAGTTCAAAACAGTTTTTCCAGCGTTTGAACGTGGATTTTGAGGCACTCACGCGCCCGTCCACTGGCTTGCCGTTTCAGTACCTTACGCCGATGGATAGAGCTCACCTGTTAGCAGATACTTGGAAGATGATACAGGCAGGCCCTGAAAGTCTTGCTCAGGCCTGCTCCGAATTCTCAATAGCGCCCTCGTTAATGCCACTCCCTGCGGGCAATCCACCTGCTTGGGTCATGTCGATTATCGTAGGACTGCAGGGCCGCCGGAGCAAAGGCGATATTCATCATCATGCTGATGCTCCTCGCTCCGGAAAAAGCGTGCTGATGCAATGGCACAGATTGCTTAGGAAAACCAAACGATGACGGTCGTTAAAACACTGCCACTTGCCTGTGACCAGTGTCAGAGGCCTATGGAGAAGGCGAAGAAGGTACACGGTGGGCGTCGCTACTGTGCGACGTGCTATCCACGGCTTTTCAAGAGAAGAATTTGCTCCGGGTGCGGCAACTTTGCGCGCCTTCACATTGATGAAAAACAGCCCAAGTGTAGGAAGTGTGAACTGCTCGCACCTTGTGTCCGTTGCTCCAGAGTCGGCCGCCCGGTTGGGATGATCACTCCGTTTGGCCCTGCATGTAACAGCTGCGCCCACTACTACAAGGAACCTGAGCCTTGTGAAGTATGCGGAGTGCCGAGTACTCGATTGACCCGGGTACTCAAGATCGATCCGAATGTCAGGTGTTGTCCTTCATGTGCCAGGAAGGGTTTCGCTACCTGTCCCAATTGTCGACGACATCGTGTTCTCATTCCTGGTGAGAATGGCGTTGGCTTGTGCCGTGCTTGTACGGAGCAGGGTGAAATTCACTGTGAAACCTGTCAGGAGCCAATGCCGGCGGGGCGCGGAAAACAATGCGAGGCATGCTCCTGGAAAAAGGCATTCGAGCGGCGTTTGAAGGTGAATGTGGAAACGTTCGAGCTTCAACATACTCGCCGGCTGTTTATCGAGTTTGGTCAATGGCTGGAGGGCCGTCTTGGTGCTCATCAAGCATTTTTGAAACTTCTCAATTACATGCCTTTTTTTGATTTTTTAACGAGTCAGCCGAGTGGGATCCCGTCCTACTTTTCCTTGCTTGAGCACTTCCATGCGGATGGCATTCGGAGAATGAAAACTCCGATGCTGTGGCTTAAAGAAGCCTATAGGGTGGAAGCTGATCCACTGATGCGGGAAACCCATTCCGAGAAACGAAGGATTGAGGAGCTACTTCGTTCTGTGCCCAATGGGACCGTGTCGTCAGCGTTTGGCAAATATCATGCGTTTTTGATGATGAAAGTGGCTGAGGGCACGACGACTCTCCGCTCGGTGCGCCTTTCGTTGAGAGCCGCAGTGGGGGTTCTTGGCGAAGCGTCATCGTCACTCGACGAGCTGCCGACCCAGGAATCAGTTCGGCACTACCTTTCCAAAACCCCTGGTCAAAAAGCTGCAGCACAAGGGTTCATTGGTTATTTGAATCGTACTCTTGGTCTGGACTTGGACGTGACTGTTAGCAAAAGAACCTTGGCTCGTGTCAAAAGGGAAAAGCTTGAACATGAACTCATGGCCATGCTCAGCGGTGGCGGCTCTGGTGAGACGTTCGAACGCGGCTGGATCAAAGTAGCGCTGATGTTTTTCCACGGTCTGACCAGCATCAACAAGAAATCGCTTCTATACGACCGTGTATCGATGGATGACCAAGAAGGATTTCAGGTTCAGCTTGGTGGTAAGGAATACTGGGTTCCTGTGCCGGATGATGCAGGCGCAATGGATTTTCAGGCTTATCGACCTCTCGAATAAGGAGGAAAGCCCACATGAAACAATTACAGAGCTGGACGGTTAAATGCCAGGATCCCGGAGACAACAGCGGGGATGTCATCGTCGATCTGCCTGATGAGGTGCTGACGGTTATGGGGCTTGGAATCGGCGATCAACTGAGTGTCGAGCTGGTTGATGGTGTGATCGTGTTGAAACCGATCCGCGATGCAAACCCAAAATCTCGAGGTGAATAGCCCTAGCTATTGGTTTTAGTGTTTTGCTTCGAATTGCAGTCAACCTAATCCCCCCCGGTTAAGATCCCCACTTTCCGAAAACATAGTGTCGAAACGAGGGTTGTATGGCAGAAGAAAATGACAAAAACTCTGAGGTTATTGATCGCAAGCCCAGCGGATCTACGCCAGATGAACAGACCAGTCCACTTTTTGCTGGCCTCATAGAAGCCCATAAAGTCGCCCAAGAAGCTGCTGTAAAACTTGCGTCTGCTGTACAGACTCCAGCATTTCAACGCTTTTTGAGACAAATCGACAGCGTGCTTGAAAGGATTATGATTCAGGCAGCGCCAGTGCTGGAAGCTCTTTCCAAGATAGATTGGCATGAAGTTCATGCAAAGATCGAAAGTCTTCCTTCGCGTTCAAAAAACGCGATGAATAAGGCTGCTGAACAAGGCTGGTTCTTCGGTTGGAATGGTTCGCTTGCAGATGTGATCTCGTTAGTTGACGGGGTCGACGAGCTTTCGGCGATTGAGTTAGATGATTTTTTGGCTCAGTACCACAGAGACAATTTGGATGCTTATTCGTCTGCCTTGATGAGTAAATACCCTAGTAGGATGCCAGCAATAAATGCCGCTATTGAGGCACATAAAACAGGAACGCCAAGCGGTTACCTACTAGCAATCCCAGTTCTAATTGCTCAAGCAGATGGGGTACTTTCAGAGGTTACTGAGACAGAATCCGCGTTGCAGAAAGCAGAAAGGAACAAAGATCAATTAAGAGCTGCGAAATGGCTACAGGAAAAGCTATCAGATAATGCACGATCACTTGATTTGGTGCACCCGATACTTAATCTTCATTCGCAAGACCTGTTCAAATCCTCGAGGCAAAGGACTAAGGCAGCTAATGCATCGGGACAAGAATTTTCGGCATTGAACCGCCATCAAGTCATGCACGGCGAGGTTTCGGATTATGGGAATGAGTTGAATAGTCTCAAAGCGTTCTCATTTCTTGTTTTTGTTGGACTGCATCTACCATACATTTTAGCTGACATGTCTAGTGAGCCACTAAGTGAAGAACAAGTAACCGAAACACCTGCCCCCTAAATTTCTTAACTTATTCGAGCGTTTGCTTTTAGCTCTGACAGACCTAGCCCCACTGTCCGCGCTTGACCGACGTTCAGACAGTCGTAGCAAATATCAAACGGCTGAACGTATCCGCTCGAAAATGCCCGTGGATCCAACAGTTTTTCACGTCACTGCTAGGCTTTCTATTCGCAGAGCGAAGGGGCACATGGCAGGTTCAGAAATTTTATCTAGGTTCAACGGGGCTGAGTCACCACAGGAAGGAATTCTAGTGATGCTGATAAAAGTCGAGCGAGGACGCACGTCGGATGACTGGATTGTTTGGATGAATGCGTGCTGCGTTAAATTTCGTAGCTATGCAGAAGCCGAAGCGTTCGTGAAAAAATTGAAGGACCGAATAAATGCGTCTCATCCCTACCCAATGGCTCTAGATAGGCTAGTAGTCGAACTGCCTTAGCTGTCCCAGCTCCAAAGCGTCACACCCATGTACGGTCATCAAATTGCAATCGCCGACAGCAAAATTCGCGCTACCCATGCACTCATTCTTTTGCCGCTACTTTGGGCGTTTTTTGCCCGATGATTTTGGCAACTGTTTCGCTACTTCAGACAACTGAACCTCTGCCTTTTGAAGTGCAGACGCTGCGCACTCTGACCAGACCGATTGAAGAGGAGAAAGGTCTTTCTCAACTAGGGCCTTTTGGCACCACTGGTAGTGGTCATGCCAGTCGCCCAGGGCGGATTGAAGTGCTTTGAGCAGGCTCGCTTCGCTTTTCGACAAGGGTGACAGGCCCGGAAAAGCTTCCGTCACATAGCGGGTGCGTTTGACCAAGATGCGCAGTTCGTGTCGATCAAATTGCACGTCTTCTATAGCGGTATGCAGACGATCGACTTGTTTACGCAATGCTTTCCGAATCTGATGCTGGATGTGCTCCAACCTGCCATCAAGCTCGACCGCACGAAACCCAGCTGGCCAAGCATCCAATGCCGCCATCAGCTGTTTCAGTGGCATACCGGCTAGGATAGCGTCATAGCTGGAGTTCAATCGAGACCTTCTGACCTGCGCCAGCTTTGGAAATCCTTGTTCCTCCAGTTCCTGAACGATGACTTCCAGATCGCGCGCGGGTGTCGTGTGCCTACCAACCTGTGCTGCTGCGTCGTTCAGTTCTGCCATTTCGTCTATTGCGCGGAACGGCCTTAATAAGCTTCTAATACGCCGGACGGCAATCCTCAAATCGTGCAGTGCTTCGCTATCCGTGCGAGCCTCCAGGCGTGCTCGTGCATGGTAAAGGGCGACGTGTAGGCTAATGATTTCGGCTGCGAACTTATCCACAAACGTCATTCAGTCGAACCCCTTTGTTTAGATATCCAGAGAGGGCTATCAGCGACTGATGTTTTATTGCACGTCCGTACGGCTCATCAGCTGCATTGTTTGCTCACTGTAGCCTACATTTCTGTTTCAGATTTGAGTCAATCGCCTCTAAAGCGATTGCGTCTAGGTACTGCGTTCGACCTGGCATCCTCGCCTTCAATCTCACTCCCTGTCCTGCCATTGATTCAGGTGGCTATCGTCGTCACTCTTTATGAGCCAAAGTTGACACTGTTATTACGTTAATATTAAAGCTATTTTGCAGAAGGGGCATTTTGGATGTGCAGCTTCAGTTGGTTTTGAGATGAGTTGTCCTGTCAGGGTTAAGTCCACATTAACAACAAACGAAATAAAGGTGAATAAGCGTAATTTTTCCATTGATTCCGCATATGGATGCAATAGCTTTTTTTTCATCAAGTATTTCAATATATTTAGCGCGCAAAAACCGATATGCCCAAGAATAAAGATATTCCTCTTTATAAAACCAATTCAGGAGAGTTTTATGTCCAAGCATGAGCGACAGAAAAGTTTAACACTTCAAATTAAATGGCTTCGCGCCTTAGCGATCGCATCAGCATGCGTGGCGGCTACGGTTTCTATACAGGCCTCGGCACAAGATGCTCATGAGCAAGCGGCGCCGAAGTCATCGTCGCAAGTCGAAGCGCCTAAAACATACCTAATTAATCATCTACGTATTCCTGGGGGAGTTCCCAACTCCCAAAGTTTGGACTACTTAGAGAAAGTGGAGGCAACTGTTGCTCCATTTGGTGGAAAGTGGCTTGCCCAAGGACCTGTGGAAGTGGTCGAAGGAAGTTGGCCAGGTTATGTGGTCCTGATGGAGTTCCCAAACCACAAAGCTGCGACAGACTGGTATAAGTCCACTAAGTATCAGTCAATACTTCCACTTCGTACAAATAATTCAATATCGGATATTATTTTCGTTGACCATCTTCCCGAAGGCTTTACGGTGAAGGGTTTCGCAGAAGGTGTGCGGAGCAAAGTTGCTGGAAAATAAAATGACGGAAAATTCGACAAGTTTAGTATTGCGTTAGTTGTCGAGAATTTCGTTATTCAACCAGCATTATCAGGTGGAGCGGAAACGCAAAATCTGCACGCCATCGAAGGGGTCTGTTAGGTAGTGCGCCTGCACACCGAATGCGTCATGCGGCGTCGTGTCAGCACGTCAAGCGGTTTGCCGAGTGCTATCAACCGACCCTCTTCGAGGATGGCCAATCGATTACAGGTCAGCGCCTGAACCACCATCTGCAGGATTGCCATCTGATGGTGGATATCCAGGTTATTGGTCGGCTCTTAGTGCAGTAGGGTTTCCGGGCGCCAGGCGAGCGCTCGGACGATGCGTGCACATTGTCGTTCACCCCAGGACAGACTGCGCCAAATGTGCTTGAGCAGGTGCGTGGCGTCGATGCCGGCCAAGGCCTGGTGGACGATAACATCATCAGTGTCCGACCAAGGACTCAGGGCCGACAGCCAAGGTGTGTGTCACAGGGCAACGGCATCGAATAACCGAGCTCAGAGCGCCTCTACTAGCGGATATATATACCGATGAAGTCCCGGAAAATTACCGACTGATTCGCATCATAGACTTTGACTTCCATGGTATGGAGACCTCTATAGCGAGTTCCCTCGCTAGCACTCACGGTGCGTCCGGCGAAGAAAGCCTGATACCAAGACTTTTGCTCGACGATCACTTCCTCATCGAGCACTGGGAATTCCCCTTCCGACTCATCCTTCTGAGCCTCCGCACCGTGGTTTCGCTTAGTGAACACCACCTTCAACGGGAAGGACGCGTTGCCGTAGACGCGTTTATCGATAGTCACTCGAAAGTCCAGGCCCTGCTCTTTCTCTAGGACCCGAGACACGGATGGATAAAAGTGACTGGCATTGTCCCCCTTCGTATAGCACTTGAACTCAATCCCGTCACAGCTCACCACCTTGGACCCCGGGAACTTCGCTTTGAATTCCGCAGGGAACGGCAGCAAGTCCCGATAGACTTCGCCTTTCAGCTCACGAACCCTGTATTTGTGCTGAACACCTTGGCGATCGGTATACGTCTTATTTAGGGTGTCAATGTCCTTCCATTCCTTGTTTTCCAGAACGCGCTTTTTCTGGACAAAGAACTCGGGGAAATCCATGACTTCAAGGATGTTCGAGCCCAGCATGACCGCATTTTTTCTGGCCATACTTTGCAGCTTGGCTGCTACGTCCACATAGAAAGACGTTGCTGTGACCTCGAAGACACTGGAGAACCCGTATGAGCTCCACAACACTTGGTGATCGCCGCCATAATCAAGACCTACACGGAAGCCGATCTCCCGGGCGTCAAACCCTTCCTCGCCAAGCACAGGGATGATAGTGCGCTCCATCGTCGCCTGAAGGGCCGAGGTACAGTTAATGGCATTCACTACGCTATCGTCCCGTAGAACGCTTTTGCTGCCAAAAAATGCCAGCAACGCGTCCCCCATGAAGCGGTGAACGTGCCCGTCCATCGCGCGCACGGTTTCCGAGGCCACTCGTAGGATGAGGTTTTTGATCCAGTACACGTCATCCAGGTCGTACAAAAACGACAGTCTGGTTGAGTTTTTGATGTCCAGAAATAGGGAGCATACGTGATGACGATCAGTCATCGATGTCCCCGCCAGATGCCGGAAATCGGGGTGCGCGCCGATAGGAGACGTGTTTACAGCTTGCTTGCCGAAAGCAGGCCGAATCTGCTCCTGAATTGAGTATTCGGTGTCCACGCCCCCTAAAGGGAAACGCTCTGCGCCGTTTACGCTGTCGAGCATCGCATCCGCGGCGTAGCCCTCGAACCTTTCATTCACTGGATACGACTCTAGAGCCGCCTTCGTGACGCTGCGCTTCGCTCGCGCATCCTTCACTAAGCTTCGAAAGGCTTCCTTACCGATACCTTCCATCATTTGGCGATCCCCAAGGCAGCATCTAAAAGTCCCATCAAAAGAAGCAATGCGACGGGCACGAAATTTGACCAGATCAACACCAGCATCAGTGCCTTGATAGCCTGAAATTTGCCCGACAAAATCTTGGATACTGTGAATATCTGCTGAGAAAGATCCTTGATCAAATCTTCTGCATTCAGCGCAGATATCTTTCCGTGATACCCCCCGCTTCCGCCTTTGGTGGCAGAGATGTCTCCATAGAAAATCAGCGAGTCATCCACTGGACTTGCCCCTACAAAACCGGACACCAACTCCC
>NZ_JAMDHB010000029.1:0-27963 GCF_028656895.1 Pseudomonas sp. TNT2022 ID1044
CCATTGCTCCCCAAACCCCAAAGTCACGCGCGTGATCGAAGATCTCGCCGGGCCTAATGGTCTGTGTTTCTCGCCAGATGAAAAGACCCTGTACATCGTTGAAGGTCGCGCCAAGCCGAATCGTTTGGTCTGGGCGTACGCGGTTAATGAAGACGGCACGCTGGGTAATCGCAACAAGCATATCGAGGCGACTGCGTATGGCGCGCTCGATGGCATTAAGTGCGATGAGGCCGGTAATCTCTGGTGTGGTTGGGGCAGCAATGGCTCGCCACAGGGTAAACCAGAGGAGCTTGATGGTGTGCGTGTGTTCAATGCTCAAGGCAAGGCGATTGGCCATATTTCGTTGCCGGAACGTTGCGCCAACCTATGCTTTGGCGGCGTTCAAGGTAACCGCCTGTTCATGGCCAGCAGCCATTCTATTTACTCAGTATTTGTAAACACCCGCGGCGCCACTTTTATTAAGTGAGCCACCAGCCGCAACCCAGCGGTTGCGGTTGCCCCACGCTGAACGGCTTGGCAGTACAGCGTGGCTGACTGAAATTAAGTGCGAGCCTCAACGCTCGCACTTATGTCCTGCACGCAGCGCGCGACAATGCCAGAATAGTCGCTCATGTCAGCCTGCGACCTTTGTATGAAAATCCTCAGCCTGCGCCTCAAAAATCTGAACTCACTCAAGGGCGAGTGGAAGATTGATTTCACTGCCGAGCCATTTAAAGACAACGGGTTGTTCGCGATTACCGGGCCCACCGGCGCGGGTAAAACCACGTTGCTTGATGCTATTTGCCTGGCCTTGTATCACCGCACGCCACGTATGAGTACGGTGTCTGCGGGGAGCAATGAATTGATGACGCGGCACACGGCTGAGTGCTTGGCCGAGGTTGAGTTTGAAGTTAAAGGTGTGGCGTACCGAGCGTTTTGGAGCCAGCGCCGCGCCCGCGACAAAGCTGATGGGGCACTGCAGGCGCCCAAGGTTGAGTTGGCATTGATGGCCGACGGCAAAATCGTTACTGACAAAATCAACGAAAAACTGCGTGAAACCGAGCGCCTGACCGGGCTGGATTTTGAGCGTTTCACTAAGTCGATGTTGCTCGCTCAAGGCGGCTTCGCGGCATTTCTTGAGGCCAATGCGAATCAGCGTGCAGAGTTGCTTGAAGAACTGACCGGCACTGATATTTACGGGCAAATTTCTCAGCGGGTGTTTGAGCAAACTCGTGAGGTAAAAACTGCGCTAGATCACCTGCGCGCTAAAGCTGAAGGGGTTGAGCTGTTAAGTGACGAGCAGCGTGAGCAACTTAACGCTGAGCATGCTCAAGTCAGCGTGGATGAGCAGCGTTTGGCGGCTGAGCAAAGCGGCCTGAATGCACAGACGCTGTGGCGCGATGCCAAAGCCAAGGCGCAGACGCAATTGCAGCAAGCGCAGGAGCAAGCGAGTCAGGCACAACAAGCGCTTAATCAGGCTCAGCCGCAATTGCACAAGCTGGCGGCCAGTGAGCCGGCCACACAATTGCAGCCGCTGTACCGCGAGCAACTGCGCATCAGTCATCAGTTGCAAGCCAGCCAAGCTCAAGAGCAGCAGTTGCGTGAGCAGCACATGGCTGCGCTGGAGCAAATCTGTCAGCAGGCGTGGCAAGGTCAACAAGTCAGTCAGCAAACATTGCAGGCAGAACGTGCGACTACAGAGGATTTGCAGCAGCGCGCTGATGCTGTTGCGCAGCAGCTCGTCACTCAGCCGCAGCGGGCGCAGTTAGGTGCGCATCTGGCCGCGTGGCAAGAGCAGTTCGACTCCTTGGCGGTGAGCGAGCAAGAGCAAGCCGCTGAGCGTGAGAAGCAACAACAACTGGATGACCAACTGGCTCAGCTAGCAGCTGAGTTACCCCAGCAGCAAACGGTTTTGCACGCAGCGACGACTCAGCTTAAACAAGCTGAGCTGGCGGCAAACACCGCGCGCGCGGAGTTGGATGGATTGTTTGGCGGCCATAATGACGCAGCCTTACGTGAGCAAACTCAGCAATTAACCGAGCGTGGGCGTCAGCTGGAGCGTTTGGCAATGCTGCTGACTCAGCGTCAGCAGTTTGTTGATCAGCAGGCTCAAGCGCAGGCGCAACTGATAGCTCAGCAAGCCGAGCAAGCGCAGTTAAATCAGCAGCGTGAGGCGCTGCGCAGTCAGTTTGTCGACCTTAAACAGCAGATCGCCGACAAACAAAAGCTGCTTGAGCAAGAGCAACGTATTCAACAGTTAGAACAATACCGCGCCGCCCTACAAGCCGATGAGGCCTGTCCGCTGTGTGGCTCGCATGAGCACCCGGCGATTGCCGAGTATCAAGCGCTTAACCCGTCGCAAACTGTGCAAGCCTTGCAGGCCAAACAGCTTGAGCAAGATGCGGTGCGGGCACAAGGCGAGACGCTGAACAAGCGCCTGGCTGTGGTGGAAACACAAATAGCCCAGGCTCAAGCGCAAGTTAGTGCTGCACGACAGGGGTTGGCTGAGGCGGATCAGCGCTGGCAGCAAGCCTGTGAATCGCTCGGGCAGGCAATTGCGGATGCCAGCGCATTGCAGGCCGCACAACACGACCACGAGCAGCACATGCAGCAGCAACAGTTGCGCATGAGCCAGCTCGACCAACTCAAGTTAGTCGCCCAGCAAGCCGCCGATGGGGTGATGACGGCTGAGCTTGAGCACAGTAAATGCAGCGCTCAATTGGATACGCTGACCAGTAAACAGAGCCATGTGCAACAGCGTCACCACGACAGTATTAGCCAACTGCAGTTGCTCACCAGCAAGCATGCCGAACGCTTGGAACGCCTCAGTAGCTGTTTGCAGGTGCTGGGTTTGAACATGCCTGTAGCGCCTGCCGATTGGCTGCGTGAACAACAGCAAGCATGGCAAGGCTGGCAGGCTGAACAGGCGTTAAGCCTGAGTTTGGCTACGCAGTTGCAAGCGCAAACGCATGCACTGCAACAGGCGCACGAGCACGCACAAACCTGGCAGCAGCACTGGCTTGAGCAAGCGCAAGAGCCGTTAGCGGAGTTGCCGGCGGTTGATAACCCGCATGAGCAATTACAAGCATTGCAGCGTAGTTGGCAGGCTTCGCAACAGCAGCGTGATCAGCTGTGGGGGCAACTGCAAACGGTGCAAGTGCGTATCGAGCACGAGCAGCGTGAGTTAGCCGCGCAAAATAACGACTGGCAGAACGCTTTGGCGGCTAGCCAGTTTGCCGATGAGGCGCAGTTTATGGCGGCGTTATTGGATGACGCTGAACGCGCGAGCTTGCGCGAGCTTCAGCAGCGCCTAAACAACGCAGCCACTGCCGCTCAGGCTTTGGCGCACGATTGCACGCAGCGCTTTGCTGAATTGCAGTCGGTTGAGCAGTCGAAAGTGCTGGTCGATCTGGATGATGAGGCGCTGGCGCAACAGCTTGTACAGTTGGCAACACAGTTGCGCAACCTGAGCCAGCGCCAAGGTGAGATTCGTGCACAACTGCAAGGTGATGATGCGCGGCGCCTGAGCCAACAAAGCCTGTTTGCGCAGATCCGTGCGCAACAATCCAATTACGATGCTTGGCAGCAACTCAACAGCCTGATCGGCTCGGCGGATGGCGCTAAATTTCGCAAGTTCGCCCAAGGATTAACACTCGATCACTTGGTCTACTTAGCTAATCAGCAGCTTGAACGCTTGCATGGACGCTATCAGTTGGCGCGCAAGTCTCTGGGTGAGCTGGAGCTTGAGGTGGTCGATACGTGGCAGGCGGATGTTGCGCGGGACACCAAAACCTTGTCTGGTGGTGAAAGCTTTTTAGTCAGCCTTGCGCTGGCGTTGGCTTTGTCGGATTTGGTCAGCCACAAAACCAGTATCGACTCGCTGTTCCTCGATGAAGGCTTCGGCACCCTCGACGCTGAAACACTTGAGGTGGCGCTGGATGCACTCGACAGCCTGAATGCCAGCGGCAAGATGATCGGCGTCATCAGTCATGTTGAAGCGCTCAAAGAGCGCATCCCGGTGCAGTTAAAAGTGCATAAGGCAATTGGCATGGGCTACAGCGGGCTGGATAAACGCTTCGCGGTATAGTCCTTTGCGAGGCACCTGTCTCGGCGAGTGAGATCGAGACAGATGCTTTGCAAGGATTACTGGAGGCATGCACTGGCTAGTTTGCCGTTAAGCGCTGAGTCTTCGGTACAGTTCTCGGCACATCAAGGGTTCGCCGCGATAAACATCACCACAACCTCTGCCAGCTTTTCGCCCTGATCCTCTTGCAGAAAGTGCCCGCCATTGACGATGGTGGTATGCGCTTGGCCGTGTGTGCCCGGTATCAGCTTTTGCAGCACCTTGTCGCCGCCTTTGGTGATCGGGTCTGAATCACTGAACGCGGTCAAAAAGGGTTTGTTCCACTTCATCAGTACTGCCCATGCTGCGCGGTTTTTATCGGCGGCAGGGTCGTTAGGCGTGGTGGGCACCAACAAGGGAAATTGCCGTGCACCTTCTTTGTAGCTTTCGTCAGGGAAGGGCGCGTCGTAGGCGTCTAGCACCGCTTGCGATAGCTCTGTGGTGGTGGCGCGGTTGATGATCGCTCCAGTGGGGAACTCTGGTACTTGTTGTGAGTATTGCTGCCAGCTTTTGAAGGCCTCCCCTGGGTTGTGATCACCGGTTGGGAGCATGGTGTTGGCGGCAACCACGCGAGCAAATAGGGCTGGGTTTTCTGCGACTAAACGCAAGCCAATCAAGCCGCCCCAGTCTTGGCAAACCAAGGTCACGTCACTCAGTTTTAGCTGGTCGAGCAGCGATTGCGCCCAGTCAACGTGGCGCTGATAGGTGTAGTCGGTACGTTTACTGGGTTTGTCTGAGCGACCAAAACCGATGAGGTCTGGGGCAATAACGCGATGGCCTGCAGCAACTAGTGTGGGGATCATTGTGCGGTACAAGTAGCTCCACGATGGCTCACCGTGCAGCAATAAAACCACTGCGCCAGCGGCTGGACCTTGATCCAAATAATGCATGCGTAACTCACCGCCTTCGCTGTCATCCACCATCAGGTAGTTGGGCTCGAATGCGTAGCCGGGAAGGTTTTCGAAGTGTCGATCTGGGGTGCGTAAAAAATCCATATTGTTCGCCTCGCTAAGTGTCGGTCAGCCATGGTGCGCACGCGCGCCGCCTGTGTACACGTGTTTTGACTCTGTGAATGCTGCGTTATTACGCTCAGTGAGTCTTTGGCGCGTGGGCGGCTCGCGCGTTATCGGGCTGGCAACGCGTGGCTAACTCTGGGGCTGGCTTAGCTCCAGCGTTCTTGGCGCCAGGCTTGTTGCTGTTCTGGGGTGAGGAATGTCCAAGCGACAAAACGGCTTTGTTTTTGCCCTTGAGCCATTTCAACGGTGCGTACTTCCAATGCGCCAGCTTTGTTCAGGGCACTGTAAACGCCGCCGAGGTTGCCGGCTTTGGAGATCAAACTACTGAACCAAAACACCTGTTGGGCGTGTTCAGCGCTTTCGCTGATTAAACGGCTAACAAACGCCGCCTCGCCGCCCTTGCACCAAAGCTCAGCAGCTTGGCCGCCGAAGTTGAGTACCGGCAATTTGCGTTTGGGGTCGAGCTTGCCAAGGTTACGCCATTTGCGGGTGCTGCCTTGCGTGGCTTCCTCAGCGGAGGCATGAAACGGCGGGTTGCACAGGGTGATATCAAAGCGATCTTCGGCGCGGATAACGCCCTGAAAAATATGCGTGCTGTCGTTTTGCTGGCGTAGCTCGATGGCTTCAACGAGCCCCGGATTGGCGTTGAGAATCGCACCGGCTGAGGCAATTGCGCTGCTGGCGATATCACTGCCAACGAAGTGCCAGTCGTATTCGCGATGGCCAATTAGCGGATAAATACAATTGGCGCCAACACCCACGTCTAGCGCATTCACCTGTGCGCCACGAGGAATAACCCCTGCGTTACTTTTCCCGAGCAAGTCGGCGATGTAGTGCAGGTAGTCTGCGCGGCCGGGGATCGGCGGGCATAGATAGTCGGCAGGAATGTCCCAGTGGGCAATGCCGTAGAACTGTTTGAGCAGGGCGCGGTTGAAGACTTTTAGGGGTCATGCCGAGATAAGGCAAAAATTAGGACATTCGTTCTCTAAATTATTGTATTTAAACGAATATTAGAATCCCTTCTCAGCAAAGACTGCTTCGCGCCCAATCGCTTCAGCCATCCATGGAGGAAGCTTGGATCTATGCGATTTCAAGACCTGCCAATCGCTATTCGACAGGCACGTGCGCAGCTTCGCGACTGCCTCTTGGGCGTGGGGTTTGCCCAACCAGGCAAGTGCACGTACAGCGTCGCCAGCAATGGTCGCTCCGAGGGCGACCTGCCACTGTGGCGCATGTTCGATTCTCACCTGAATTTTGCCTAATTGCAGGGTTCTCGGCCGTCCGCTGGTGATAAATACTTCCTTAATCGACACCTGCTGCGTCAGCCCTAGAAGGGGTCATGCCGAGATAAAGGGAAAATTCACTCACTTCCCTCCTATCCGCATGTTTTATAAAGACTTTTCAGGACGTAACTGAGTCTTGCCGAGATAAGGCAAAATTAGGACATTCGTTCTCTAAATTATTGTATTTAAACGAGCATCAGAAGCCCTGCTCAGCAAAGACTGCTTCGCGCCCAATCGCTTCAGCCATCCATTGAGGAAGGTTTGATCTATGCGATATCAAAATCTGCCAATCGTTACTCGACAGGCACGTGCGCAGCTTGGCGACTGCCTCTGGGGCGTGGGGTTTCCCCAGCCAGGCAAGCGCACGTACAGCGTCGCCAGCAATGGTTGTTCCGAGGGCGATTTGCCAATGCGGCGCATGCTCGATTCTCACCTGAGCCTTGCCTAGCTGCAGGGTTCTCGGCCGTCCGCCGGTAACAAATACCTCCCTAATCGACACCTGTTGCGTTAGCCCTAGAAGGTTCGCTGCGCGGGCACCGCTTAACGCGATTACCTGATGGCTTTTCGAAGCTATCGCACTGATAACCTTCTCCGTCGCCGGCGCGCGTTTGCCGAAGCGCCCGGTGACCGGCGCCACATAGAGGCCGCGTGAAATCCGCATTAACTCCCCGCCCTTGGCTAATCGAGAGAATGCTTGGTCCACCGAAGCACGGTCAGCCAAGTGAAGGAATTCGTTTGGTGCAAGGATGCCTCCTTCAGGAAGAAGCCTGCTGTGTTCGATGATTGCCGCGGAAAGGGATTTCATGGATGGCTGGTTTTTGAAATAGGGGTCGTCTCAGAAAACGGAAAATAAAGCACGCTAAGGCATAGCCGACCCTGCCAGGCTTGTTCCGCCCTGTAGCGACGCGATCAGCGGGCAGGAAACATTCCCCTTCCGCGCATGGCAGGCGCACACCAGTTCAGACAGCACGGTTTCCATGCGCGCCAGGTCGGCCATCTTTTCGCGCACGTCCTGAAGCTTGTGCTCGGCCAGGCTGCTGGCTTCCTCGCAGTGGGTGCCATCATCGAGCCGCAACAGCTCGGCGATTTCATCCAGGCTGAAGCCCAGCCGCTGGGCCGATTTCACGAATCGCACCCGCGTCACATCCGCCGCGCCATAGCGGCGAATGCTGCCGTAAGGCTTGTCCGGTTCCGGCAGCAGGCCCTTGCGCTGATAGAACCGGATCGTCTCCACGTTGACCCCGGCCGCCTTGGCAAAAGCGCCAATGGTCAGGCTCTCCAAATTGTTTTCCATATCACTTGACTCCGTACATGAGTACGGAAGTAAGGTTACGCTATCCAATTCAAATTCGAAAGGACAAGCGCATGTCTGAACCACAAAACGGGCGCGGCGCGCTCTTCGCTGGCGGACTGGCCGCCATCCTCGCCTCGACCTGCTGCCTCGGGCCGCTGGTCTTGGTCGCCTTGGGATTCAGCGGGGCATGGATCGGCAACCTGACCGTGCTGGAGCCCTATCGCCCGATTTTCATCGGCGCAGCGTTGGTAGCCTTGTTCTTCGCCTGGCGGCGCATCTACCGCCCTGCGCAAGCCTGTAGACCGGGTGAGGTCTGCGCGATTCCCCAAGTGCGAGCGACTTACAAGCTCATTTTCTGGGTCGTGGCCGTGCTGGTTCTGGTCGCGCTCGGATTTCCCTATGTCATGCCATTTTTCTACTGATCGGAGTTCACCATGAAGAAACTGTTTGCCTCCCTCGCCCTCGCCGCCGTTGTTGCCCCCGTGTGGGCCGCTACCCAGACCGTCACACTGTCCGTACCGGGCATGACCTGCTCTGCCTGTCCGATTACCGTCAAGAAGGCGATTTCCAAGGTCGAAGGCGTCAGCAAAGTTGACGTGACCTTCGAGACACGCGAAGCGGTGGTCACCTTCGATGATGCCAAGACCAGCGTGCAGAAGCTGACCAAGGCAACCAGAGACGCGGGCTATCCCTCCAGCGTCAAGCAGTGAGCCACTGAACCAGAGCCTAGGGCGATCATGGGGATGATCACACGCATTGCCGACAAGGCTGGCGCGCTCGGCAGCGTTGTTTCAGCGATGGGCTGCGCCGCCTGCTTCCCGGCCCTCGCCAGCTTGGGCGCGGCCATCGGGCTGAGCTTTCTACAGGAATACGAAGGGTTGTTTATCTCCACGCTGTTACCGCTGTTCGCCGTCGTGGCTTTGCTGGCGAATGCACTGGGCTGGCTGAGTCATCGGCAATGGCACCGCAGCCTGCTCGGCATGATCGGGCCAGCCATCGTGTTCGCCGGAACCGTCTGGCTGCTTGGCAACTGGTGGACAGCACGCCTCGTATACACCGGCCTAGCCCTGATGATCGGCGTGTCGATCTGGGACTTGGTTTCGCCGGTAAATCGCCGCTGCGGCCCGGATGGCTGCGAACTCCCCGCGAAACACGACTGACTGCGTGAGCCAGCGGCCAACACAGAAAAGGAACGATGAATGACCACCCTCAAAATCACCGGCATGACCTGTGACTCGTGTGCGACGCACGTCAAGGAAGCCCTGGAGAAAGTTCCCGGCGTGCAGTCGGCGGATGTCTCCTATACGAAGGGCAGCGCCAAACTCGCCGTCGAGGCCGGCATATCGCCGGACGCGTTGACTGCCGCCGTGGCCGGACTCGGTTATCGGGCCACGCTCGCCGACGCGCCCGTGCCTCCGGTGGGCGGTGGCTTGCTCGGAAAGATGCGCGAATGGCTAGGTAGCGGCGACAAGGCTGGTGGTGACGGTGGCGGATTGCATATTGCCGTTATCGGCAGCGGTGGCGCGGCGATGGCGGCGGCGCTGAAAGCCGTCGAGCAAGGCGCGCACGTCACCTTGATCGAGCGCGGCACCATCGGCGGCACCTGCGTCAATGTCGGCTGCGTGCCGTCCAAGATCATGATCCGCGCCGCGCACATCGCCCACTTGCGCCGAGAAAGCCCGTTCGATGGCGGCATGCCGCCCACACCGCCGACGATCTTGCGCGAGCGGTTGCTGGCCCAGCAGCAGGCGCGCGTCGACGAACTGCGCCACGCCAAATACGAAGGCATCCTGGATGACAATCCCGCCATCTCCGTGCTGCACGGCGAAGCCCGTTTCAAGGACGCGCACAGCCTGACCGTGCAACTCAACGGTGGTGGCGAACGTGTGCTGGCGTTCGACCGTTGCCTGATTGCCACCGGCGCGAGTCCGGCCGTGCCGCCGATTCCCGGCCTGAAGGACACGCCGTACTGGACTTCCACCGAAGCACTGGTCAGCGACACCATTCCTGAGCGGCTGGCCGTGATTGGTTCGTCGGTGGTAGCGCTGGAACTGGCGCAGGCGTTCGCCCGACTGGGCAGCAAAGTAACGATTCTTGCACGCAGCACCCTGTTCTTCCGCGAAGACCCGGCCATCGGTGAGGCAATCACGGCGGCGTTCCGCGCCGAAGGGATCGAGGTGCTGGAGCACACCCAGGCCAGCCAGGTCGCGCACGAGGGCGGCGAATTCGTGCTCACCACGGCGCACGGCGAGCTGCGCGCCGACAAACTGCTGGTCGCCACCGGTCGCTCGCCCAACACGCGCAGCCTGGCGCTGGACGCGGCAGGTGTCGCGCTCAACCTGCAAGGCGCTATCGTCATCGACGTCGGCATGCGGACCAGCACGCCGGACATCTACGCGGCCGGCGACTGCACCGACCAGCCTCAGTTCGTCTATGTGGCGGCAGCGGCCGGCACCCGTGCGGCGATCAACATGACGGGCGGTGACGCGGCGCTTAACCTTGCCGCCATGCCTGCCGTGGTGTTCACCGATCCGCAAGTCGCCACCGTGGGCTACAGCGAGGCAGAGGCCCAGCACGACGGGATCGAGACCGACAGTCGCACCTTGACCTTGGACAACGTGCCGCGTGCGCTCGCCAACTTCGACACACGCGGCTTCATCAAGCTGGTCATCGAGGAAGGTAGTGGACGGCTCATCGGCGTACAGGCGGTCGCGCCGGAAGCCGGCGAACTGATCCAGACGGCGGTACTCGCCATCCGTAACCGGATGACCGTGCAGGAACTGGCCGACCAGTTGTTCCCCTATCTGACGATGGTCGAGGGACTGAAGCTCGCGGCGCAGACCTTTAACAAGGATGTGAAGCAGCTTTCCTGCTGCGCCGGGTGAGAAAAAGGAGGTGTTCGATGAACGCCTACACGGTGTCCCGGCTGGCCCTTAATGCCGGGGTGAGCGTGCACATCGTGCGCGACTACCTGCTGCGCGGACTGCTGCGGCCGGTGGCGTGCACCCCTGGCGGCTACGGCCTGTTCGACGATGCGGCCTTGCAACGGCTGTGCTTCGTGCGGGCTGCTTTCGAAGCGGGTATCGGTCTCGACGCGCTGGCGCGGCTGTGCCGGGCGTTGGATACCGCGGACGGCGACGAAGCGGCCGCGCAGCTTGCCGTGCTGCGCCAGTTCGTCGAACGTCGGCGCGAAGCATTGGCCGATCTGGAGGTGCAGTTGGCCACCATGCCGACCGAGCTGGTACAGCATGCGGAGAGTCTGCCATGAACAGCCCCGAGCGCTTGCCGACCGAGACACACAAGCCGTTCACCGGCTACCTGTGGGGCGCGTTGGCCGTGCTCACCTGTCCCTGCCATTTGCCGATTCTCGCTGTGGTGCTCGCGGGGACGACGGCCGGCGCGTTCATCGGGGAGCATTGGGGTATTGCAGCCATCACGCTGACCGGCTTGTTTGTCCTGTCCGTGACGCGGCTGTTGCGGGTCTTCAAGGAAAGATCGTGAGCACATCACTGCCCGCCAGATGGACGGCGACCGAATTGGCGCAGGCGGTTGTGCGCGGGCAGTTTGAGCTGCACTACCAGCCGATTGTCGATTTGCGCAGTGACCAGATTGTCGGTGCGGAAGCCCTGTTGCGCTGGCGTCATCCGCAGCTCGGACTTTTGCCGCCGGGCCAGTTCCTGCCCGTGGTCGAATCGTCCGGCTTGATGCCTGAAATCGGCGCTTGGGTGCTGGGCACCGCCTGCCGCCAGATGCGCGAATGGCGGATGCTGGCATGGCAACCGTTCCGGCTCGCCGTCAATGTTTCGGCGAGCCAGGTAGGACCGGATTTCGACGGGTGGGTAAAGGGCGTGCTGGCTGACGCCGAGTTGCCTGCCGAGTATCTGGAAATTGAGCTGACCGAATCGGTCGCGTTCGGCAATCCGGCGATCTTCCCAGCCCTGGAAGCCTTGCGACAGATCGGTGTGCGCTTCGCTGCCGATGACTTCGGGACGGGGTATTCCTGTCTGCAACACCTGAAGTGCTGCCCGATTACTAAGCTCAAGATCGACCAGTCCTTCGTCGCCGGACTCGCCGACGACCACCGCGACCGGACCATCGTGCACACCGTGATTCAGCTTGCGCACGGGCTGGGAATGGACGTGGTGGCCGAGGGCGTGGAAACGCCGACCAGTCTCGCGCTGTTGCGGCAAGCGGAGTGCGATACGGGGCAAGGCTTCCTGTTCGCCAAGCCAGTGCCGGCGGCGGCATTCGCCGCCTTTGTCAGTCAATGGAGGGGTGCCACCATGAATGCAAATGATCCGACTGCCACCAGTTGCTGCGTGTGCTGCAAGGAAATCCCGCTCGACGCCGCCTTCACACCGGAAGGTGCGGAGTACGTCGAGCGCTTCTGCGGGCTGGAGTGTTATCAACGCTTCCAGGCGCGGGCAAGCAACGCGACCGAAACGAGCGCCGAACTGAACGCTTGCGGTTCGCCGCCGTCAGATTGAGGCATGCCCTAACTGGGCGTCAGGCCGGAACCTTGGGCAGTGTCAGAATAGGGCCGATTCCAGCATTTTCTGACGACTCGCCTGCAACCTCTAGGGCCTCAACCTGACAGGCCGCACGCTTAGCGTACGATTTTGTCCGTTTTCTCTATCGTCCCCTCCATGCCCGACGGACGGTCGCCGGCCCGCCCTGGTCGAAGGCCGCCCCACTCGGCCCGGCGAGGCCCGGCCAAGGTTGGACAGTTGCAGCGGCCAAAATCGCCCCCTGCGGCCTCCTGGGCGCGTTTCTGGTGCCAAGGTAGGCTTGCCCCCTGACTGACAGCTTCCGCGTTGTGTGGGCGATTCTGGAGGCTCTGACGCTGCTCCGGTTGCAGCGCTCCCGCCCCCTCTTTGGCGTTCAACCTGTCGTTTTCAGAAGACGGCTGCACTGAACGTCAGAAGCCGACTGCACTATAGCAGCGGAGGGGTTGGATCCATCAGGCAACGACGGGCTGCTGCCGGCCAATAGCCGACAATGACGACACTGGAAATCCCCGCCTGTGAGCGTCGGCTCAGGGCGGGACAGCGTCATCCAGCTACCTGCGCCACTGACTCAGCCTTGTCCAGCCGGCCGCGCCGCACGAACAGACTGACCAGCCGTTGACGGATCGCCACCTGGAGTTCCGCCAGTTGTTCCGGCGTGATGCGAATTTCACCCGCTCGACGAGCGCAACACCGGCGCCGCCTACGCCAAGAACCGGCGAATCGAACTCAAACTCACGAACCGCTGAGCGCCGCGTCACCGCGCTGCTGCGCCAGCCAGTCGCGCGGGGCGCAGCCCATGCGCACGCGGAAGGCGCGCGCCAGAGCGTTCGGGCTGCCGTAGCCGACGCGGTCGGCCACCACCGCCACCGGCCGCCCCTGCTTGAGCAGGGTGCAACTGACGTTCATCCGCCAGTCGGCCAGATAGTCGCCCGGCGTGACGCCCACCGCGTCCTTGAACGCGGCGGCGAAGCGCGCGCGTGACATGCCCGCCTTCGCCGCCAGCGCCTCGAGCGACCACGCGGTCTGCGGCGCATCGTGCATGGCGGTTATGGCGCGCGCGAGTTTCGGGTCGGCCAGGCCCGCCAGCAGTCCGGTGGCGCCAAGCCGCCCATCCATCAGATAACGCAGCAACTGGATCAGTAGCAACTCGCACAAGCGGTCGATGGCGGCCTGCCGACCGCACTGGTCGCGCTCGGCTTCGGCAAACAGCAACTCTAGCGTCGGCCCGAGGCCGGGCAAGTCCGCCAACGGAATCAGCAGCATCGACGGCAAGGCCATGGCCAACGGATTGCCCGTCGAAGCGCCCAGGTCGACCTCCGCACACAACCGCTCAGCGGTATCGCCGGGGGCGGCGACAAAACGATGCGACGCCACGCGCGGATAAAACAGCAGGCTCGGCTCGGTAACCAGCAGATCTTCATGCACGGGCGAACGCGCCGTAATCGGGCCGCGCCGCACCAGATGGATATAGCCATGCGGCGCCGCGTAATGATGCTGCCCACAGAAGGCGCCGCTGTGAAAAACGCGCGCCGAAAGCGAGTAGTGCCGGAGCAAGCCGGCCAGTCGATCCGCCATTCCACTCTCCATATAAGACGATAGGTTACGTATTTGATACTTTACGTGCCATATCGTACCAAACAAAGGGCGATCATGCCCACGTGCTCTTGCACCTCACCCACTACGGAGATAGACATGACCCAAATCGCCCCCCTGACCATCGACACCGCTGACGCCGCTACCGCTGCCACACTCAAGGCCGTCAAAGCCAAGCTTGGCATGGTGCCGAACCTGTTCGCCACGCTGGCCCACGCGCCGGCGGCGCTCAATGGCTACCTCGGCTTGTCCGAAACGCTGGGCACCGGCCGCCTGAATGCCTCCCAGCGCGAGATCGTTGCGCTCGCTGCCGGTCAAGCCAATCGCTGCCAGTATTGCCTGAGCGCACACACCCTGATCGGCAAAGGTGCCGGACTGTCGGCAGAGGCCATCGCCGCGGCCCGCACCGGCCAGGCGGCCAACGCACTTGACGATGCAATCGCCGGCTTTGCCCGCGCGCTGGTCGAGCAACGCGGCGTGGTGTCGGCCGACGCCATGGCCAACTACCGCCGCGCGGGGCTCGACGACGGCCTGATACTGGAAGTGATCGCCAACGTCGCGCTGAACACGCTCACCAACTACACCAACCACATCGCCGACACCACGGTGGATTTCCCCGTGGTCGCCGTCTGATCTCCATAGGCATATAAGGAGAACACGATGAAAATCGCACTCACCGGCGCTCTGCTCGCCAGCGCCCTCGTCCTGCCACTGGCCGTCACGGCCGGCGACTTTTCGCCCTATGTGGACAGCCAGGGCGGCATCAGCCGCCCCACAGACTTCCGCACAAACTTCGTCCACCTGGGCTCATATGCGGTGTTGGACGAAAAATCCGCCTCTCGCGGCTTGCACGATGTGTACACCGAAAAGGCCTCGGCCGAGCACTACCGCAAGACCGGCAAGTTCTTGGACGGCGCCACGCTGGTGAAAGAGATCCGCAAGCTCGAAACCAGCGCCATGACCACTGGCAACCCTGTGGTCTGGGGTTCCGATGCGGCCGTGTGGTTCGTGATGGTCAAGGACGCCAAAGGCCGTTTCGCCAGCAACCCCTTGTGGGGCGACGGCTGGGGCTGGGCGCTGTTCAAGGCCGACGCCCCCGCCAAGAATGTCGCCGTCAGCTACGAAGCCGACTGCATGGGCTGCCATGTGCCGGCGGCCAAGACCGACCGCGTATTCATCCAGGGCTATCCGACACTGACCCAGCACTGACTTGCTGCCGGGTTACGCTTCGCGCAGGATGGCACCTCCGTCCTGCGCGAGCCACCCTTTCCGGAAGCGCGCCATGCCGACACTCGACGCCTTTCTGACCGACGTCCGCGCCTGCACGCGCTGCGCACCGCATCTGCCACACGGCGTGCAGCCGGTCTTCCAGTTTCACCCGAGTGCGCCCATCCTCATCGCCGGCCAAGCACCGGGGGCCCGGGTCCATGCCTCAGGCGTGCCCTTCGACGACGCCAGCGGCGCGCGTCTGCGCGCCTGGCTGGGCGTGGACCGCGACACCTTCTACGACCCTACCCGCATCGCCATTCTGCCCATGGGCTTCTGTTATCCGGGCACCGGCAAAAGCGGTGACCTGCCGCTACGCCCGGAGTGCGCCCCCCGCCTGGCGCGAAGCCTTCATGCAGCGTTTCGAGCGCCTGTCGCTGGTCATCGTGCTGGGCAGCTACGCCATGGACTACCACCTCGGTACTGGCAAGACGCCGCTCACCCGGGTGGTCGAAGCCTGGCGCGAGCACTGGCCGCAAGCGTTCCCCCTGCCTCACCCTAGCCCGCGCAACAATCGCTGGCTGGTGCGCAACCCCTGGTTCCAACAAGACGTGCTGCCCGCGCTGCAAGCACGCGTCCAGGCAGTCCTCACCGCCAACCCCAAGGAAACCCCATGACCGACGACACCGCCGCCATTACCGAGCTGCTGCACAAGTACTACGACACCCTGGCCTGGGCGAACGGAGACAGGCACCGGCTTTGGAGCGATGAACGACGGCTTCAGGTGCGGTAGCTGACGCCTGGGACCTCAATCACCGTATGACCGGGTCGAAAGCGGTCCTTTCTCTGACAACATCGCCCTAGCCCGCACTCAACCCCCACAACACATCCAGCACATGTTGCGTAGGCCGCTCGACGTCCCCACCACGGTGGGCAATACCAAGTTGACGCCACAATAAGGGCTGTAATGGCCGCATGACGATCCTGGTATCGGGCAATGGCGTGGAGGCTTCATGCGGCAACAACGTCGCACCATAACCGGCCGCCACTAGGCTTTTGATCGCATCGTTGTAGTTCAGTTGAATACGCGGCGTGGGCTGCCGTCCATCACTGGCGAACCACTCCGAGGTCAAGCGCGAAAGCCGAGTAGTTTTGTCATTCAGAATTAATGGCTGGGCGGCCAGCCAACCGGGGGTCACAACATCCGGGCATTCCCAGCGAGCCGGCAAGAAGGCCATGACCGGGTCCCGCCGCCATGGCTCGATCCGCAATTCCTTCACCGGGGTCTGTGGCAGCGCGACCAGACCGATCTCCAAAGAGCCCTCGGCAAGCTTCTTCAAAGTTTCCTGCGACGTGAGCACCGCGACCTGCACATCGATAGCGGGATGGCGTTGGCCCAACGTCTCCAAAGCTTGCGGCATCAACTGTGCGATGGCCCCTGTGGAGGCACCCAGCCGCACACGCCCGGCCAAGCCCTGCACCTGACGCTCCACGTCCTCAAGCGCCTGCTCCGCATCCGCCAACAGGCGCCGCGCGCGCTCCACCAGCGTTTCTCCAATCGCCGAAGGCTGAATGCGCCCACGTGTGCGCGACAACAGCTTTCCGCCAACCCGCGACTCCAGGTCGGCAATATGCAAACTGACCGTGGGTGGCGCGAGGTGCAGCACACGGGCCGCCTCGGCAAACGAACCCAGGTCGGCAATGGCCACCAACGTGCGCAGACGGTCCAGGCTGATTTCGCGCATGAGTCACTCCTTGTTCAGAAAAGCTGAATTTCATCGTTTAGAAATTCAACTTTTCCTATCTTAGCCCCTCACTGAAGATTGGAACTCCTGATTTCCTATGTCCGAGAGCATTCCATGGCAAGTCCTCTTATATTCATCGACGGCGACCAAGGCACCACCGGGTTGCAAATCCATCAACGTCTACGCGACCGGACCGATCTGCGGCTTATCACGCTCAGCCCCGAACATCGCAAGGATCCGCAACGTCGCGCCGAAATCATCAACGCCTGCGACATCGCGATTCTCTGCTTGCCCGACCAAGCCGCACGCGACGCTGTAGCGAGCATCGAAAACCCCGCCGTTCGGGTGATCGATGCGAGTTCGGCGCACCGCACCCATCCAGACTGGACCTATGGTTTCGCGGAGATGAACTCGCAGCAGGCCCAACGCATCGCCACGGCACGGCGGGTCAGCAATCCCGGTTGCTATCCCACGGGGGCGATAGGGCTGCTGCGCCCATTGCTGGAGGCCGGGTTGCTGCCCAGGGACTATCCGACGAACATTCATGCTGTGTCGGGCTATTCCGGAAAAGGGCGCGTTGGCGTGCAAGAGCATGAGGGAGAGGGCGCATCACAGGCGCCCGCGTTTCAGGTTTATGGTCTGGGGCTGGCACACAAACATATTCCGGAGATTCAGCAGCAAAGCGGTCTGATGGAGCGGCCGATGTTTGTGCCGGCTTATGGGGCTTTTCGGCAGGGGATCGTGCTGACCATACCGTTGCAACTTCGCTTGTTGGCGCCGGGCGTGGATGCGGTGCGGTTGCATGCGTGTCTTATGCAGCACTACGTCGATGCGGACCATGTACAGGTGATGTCGATGCAGGAGGCCAAAGGGTTGACGTGCCTTGATCCTCAGGCGCTTAACGGGACTGATAGTTTGCGATTGGTGGTGTGTGAAAATGATGAGACGGGGCAGGTTTTGTTGGCTGCGGTGTTTGACAATCTTGGGAAGGGAGCCGCTGGAGCGGCGGTGCAGAATCTGGATTTGATGGTTGCAGGAACATGACTCCGACTACCCACTGGCTCTAGAGTCTATGGCTCGAATTTTCGAGCGGTTGTTTCCTCTCTGTTTATGGCCTGGCATCGACGGCATTAAACGAGTCGAAAACAGAATCTACGCGTGTCAGCAGTTTGCAATCCAGTCAGGCTTTGAAGTTAAACGGTCGTCCACGACAGGCAGCAATCGGCCAACAGCGGCCGTTTTAGAGTAGGGAAAATAAATCCCCTTTTCTGCTGTCTACGCTTCGCAGCGCCGGTTACCCGGTCACCACGCAAGACTCGCTTCCGGTCGGTGGCTAACCTTTACCGGGCGGGGGTCATACCCGCTGGGTTTCTTACGCCATTTCGTGACGGCTTGCGCCGTCATTCCCAGGCGACCAAGCTTTGCCTGGCGCACATAAATCAGTCCCCTTTTTCTCTTTGCGCAGCAATGGCGTCGATCCTTCGCGCCTGCAAACCTTTGGTGCAGGCTCCAGCTCGCCCATTGCCCCCAACGACACCGCCGAGGGTCGCGCCCAAAATCGCCGCGTTGAAATCAAACTGGTGCCCCGTAGCGGCGCTGTAGCTCAAGGGTAATGGTGCCTTGGTGCTCTTTTCGTCGGATGCCCAGCTATCTTTTAATGGGTTACGGGCGATTTGCAGTGGGCTCCAAAACCTGGCCTCAGGAGGTGCAAGCTCCCGTGGCACCGGCTTTGGACTGGGCAGACCAATACGCCGGCCCATAAGCCCATAAGGATCCCGGCCTCGGCCGGGTTCTTTATGCCCGCTTCGCGGGCTTGAGCCCAGAAGGGAGCGGCGTGCGCCGGATTCGCATCTGCCAGCCAGTACGCAGCCCGTTTGGAACTCAGTTGATCCGTCTTTTTCAACGGTTTAACAGCCAAATCAATACGTTCACAAGTACACTCGCCACCCTAGGGATGGTGAAGCATCCACGAGCGGTACTAGAATTTTCAGCTTTTCGGTGCCGCCGCACGAATTCAAGGGGCAAGCATGGATTACGAACAACTGCCGAGGGCCGCCTTGGTCCGTATGCTGCAGGAGCATGATGCGGCGCTTGCCGATGCTGGCAAGAATGGCATCGTTATGAGTTACACCGGGCGGGCTGCTCCCTGGCAGATCATCCGCCAGGTCAAGCCGAAGCTGCATCGTATTATCAAGAAAGTATCCTTTGGAGAGGAAACCGCCCAGTCAGAGAATGAGATCTGGGACGGTGAAAACCTTTCTGCGATGGTCACGCTCTATAAATATCGTGGTCAAGTTGATCTTGTAGTAACAGACCCGCCGTACAACACCGGCGAGGACTTCCGCTATAACGACAAGTGGGACAAGGATCCAAACGATCCAGATCTCGGCGATGTAGTTCCTAAAGATGATGGGTCCAAGCACAGCAAATGGTTGCGCTTCATGACACCCAGAATCTGGATGATGCGTGAGATGCTAACCCCAGGCGGGGTTATGGCTATCTGTATTGATCATAGGGAACTATTTAGACTTGGCATGCTCATGGACGAAATCTTCGGCGAAGAGAATCGCATTGGCATAATCAATTGGCAGAAAAGCTATTCACCTCGCAGTGATAATAAGGGGGCGGCGGCGAAAACTGAGTGCAACACCTGACCTTTCCGGTACGGTGCTGTCCCTATGTCTTATTCCGAACTCAGCGTTGAAGAGCGCGCCACCATTCAAATCGGTCATGCCCAAGGTTTCAGCCTGCGCGGGATTGCCTGCTTGATCAACCGATCCCCTTCGACCATCAGCCGGGAGCTGCGCCGCAATCGAGATGCCTGTGGCGGCTACTCGGCCCGCGTGGCCCAGCAGCAGATGCAGGCCCGCCGTCAGGTGTGTCGACCGAAGCAAAAGCTGTTGCCGGGTAGCGAGCGCTTCGAATTGGTGGCGCATATGCTGCGTGAGCGTTTGTCTCCCGAGCAGATTGCCGGCAAGCTGCGCAGCATGAATATTCCCAGCCTCAGAGATGCCTACGTCTGTCGCGAGACGATCTATAACGCGATCTATGCCTTGCCAGTCGGCGAGCTGCGTAAAGAGCTGATCATCTGCCTGCGCCAAAGCAAGACGATGCGCAGGCCGCGCTCTGGCGGCGTGGATCGGCGCGGTCAGATCCCTGAGAGGGTCAGTATTCATGTACGTCCGCCGGAGATCGAAGACCGACTGATGCCAGGGCATTGGGAAGGCGACCTGATCAAGGGCAAGGCCAACGCCTCGTCTGTAGGTACGCTGGTGGAGCGCACCAGTGGCTACCTGATGCTGGTGAAGATGAACGACGCGACGGCGACCTCGGCGATGGAAGGCTTCAGTGCAGCGCTCAATGGCATGCCGCTGGCGATGCGCAAGAGCATGACCTACGACCAGGGCCGAGAAATGGCGCGGCATGCTGAAATCACCCAGCAGACCGGGGTGGCGATTTACTTCTGCGACCCGCACAGCCCTTGGCAGCGCGGCAGTAACGAAAACATCAATGGCCTGATCCGCCAGTACCTGCCCAAAGGCACGGACTTGTCGGTGCATAGCCAGGAGGAACTGGATGCCATCGCACTGCAACTGAACATGCGCCCCCGTAAGCGCTTCGACTTCAAGTGTCCGATCGAGGTTATGGACGAGGTGATGCAGGAAGCTATGGCTATGCGGCATGATGCTCCAGCTTCAATTCAATAACCGTGTTGCACTCAGCTCCTGTAACCGCCCACTTTAATGTCAGGAAGCTTAAGCTCTGTTAGTGTTTTGGCTATTCTCTCTCCTCTTGGAAGACTGGTTGAAAGAGCCAGGAATATTTCCAATAACCCATTAAGTCAATCCCTCTACACTGGGCGCACCGATGAGTTTGGCCAAATAGAGTTTGCTTTACGAATGATGCAAGCTGAAACAGGCGCCATAGTAGGTCGCATAGGTGATGCATCAAATCGGCTTAGCGAACACACCCGAGGCCTACTAAAGGATATTGAGTCAAGCAATGTACTTACAGTTGAGCAGCAGGCAGAGACAGATCAAATAGCAACGGCAGTAAACCAAATGGCGGCAAGCATTCAAGAGGTTGCGAGCAATGCACAGCATGCTGCAGATGCGGCCGGAAGAGCAGACACTGAGACGGCATCTGGCCAGCGTCTGGTAGCCCACACAAGCCAGTCAATCACTGCCCTTGAAGGTGAAATTAGGCAAGCCGCTCAGGTTATTCATGAGCTTGAAGGTCAAAGTAACGAGATATCAAAAGTTCTTGACGTTATACGAGGGATCGCCGAGCAAACGAATTTGTTGGCACTCAACGCAGCAATTGAGGCCGCGCGTGCTGGTGAGCAGGGGCGTGGTTTTGCTGTTGTCGCCGATGAGGTTCGCAGTCTTGCTGCTCGCACACAGCAATCGACAACGGATATTCAAAGCATGATCAGCGCTCTACAAGAGCGAGCGCAATCCGCTGTTACAGTCATGGAGCAAAGTAGTCGGCAAGCGCACACGAGTGTAGCTCACGCAGAGGAAGCAGCTACAGCTCTTGATGGAATTGGCCAACGCGTTAACGAAATTACCGACATGAACGCGCAAATAGCGACTGCGGTCGAGCAGCAGGGAGCAGTAAGTGAAGACATAAACCGCAGTATTATCAATATACGCGATGCTGCTGATACCAATGTACAGACCGGGCAGAATAATTTGCAAAGTGCGAAATCTGTCGCTCAGTTAACTAGCGCTCTGAGCGAACTGGCAAAACAGTTTTGGGAAAAACGAGGATAACGCTTTTCAGTATCTCGACAGGGATAACTTACTTTACCATCGGTTATCCCTTTTAGCCGCACAAATTTTAGCCATGGCTTTTCAGGAAGTCAGGGCTATCAGAATGGCCTTAGAAAGCCTAGTCAAAGAGCTGTCACGAGAACACCGTTAGCTTAGCGTACGATTTTTTCCGAATTCTGCGGTTCCCCCGAGATGGGCCTGGACACGGGTGATAGATGCTGAATTAAGCCGTGTGACGGCAGGCTGTGCTGGGCTGCACGTCGGCATGGGCGTGCGTGGTCAGGACGCAAAAACACACTTGCCCGCAATGGCGGGCAAGTGTGTTTGCAGAGGGGGAGTGCGTTGTTGGTTATTGTTTGTTGCGACCGGCAATCACCACCAGGATCAGCGACGCCAGGATCAGGATCGAACTGATAGCGGCAATGGTCGGATCGATCTCGTCGCGCAGCGCCGTGAACATGCGCTTGGTCAGAGTCTGGTTGTCGCCGCCGGAGATGAACAGCGCCACCACAGTTTCATCCAGCGAGGTGATGAAGGCGAACAGTGTCGCCGAGACCACACTGGGCTTGATCTGCGGCAGGGTCACGGCCATGAAGGCGCGAAAGCGGTTCATGCCCAGGCTGCGCGCCACCATTTCCTGGGACATGTCGAAGTTACGCAGACCGGCCAGCAGCGCGATGATCACGTAGGGCAAGGCGAGCATGATGTGCGCCAGCACCAGGCCGGTCAGCGTGCTGATCAGGCCGACCCGGGCGTAAACGAAGAACACGCCGGCGGCGATCAGGATGATGGGCACCATCATCGGCAGCAGCAGGATGATCTGCAGCGTACGCACCACCTTCAGGCTGGAGTTGTTGATGGCGTAGGCGGCCGCCATACCAATCGGCAGGCTGATGGCCATGGTGAAAAATGCCGTGATCAGACTGACCCGCGCCGCCGACATCCACTCCACGCTGTTGAAGAACGCCTCGTACCAGTGGAAGGACCATTGCTTGGGAGGGAATTGCAGGAAGCGCGCCTCGGAGAACGACATGGGTACCACGATCAGCACCGGGATGATCAGGTACAGCAGGATCGCCGCGACCAGCACCGTGAACAGCACGTGGGACAGGCGAAGGTGACGCAGGTTGGCAAGCAGGTTCATTTAGCGCGCTCCCAGGATGCGTTCGATGGGGATGAAGCGATTGATGCCCCAGAAGATCAGGAACACCACAAACAGCAGCACCAGGCCGACTGCGCTGGCTGCGCCCCAGGCGTGATAGAGCTCGACGTTGCGTTGCACCAGCATCGACACCAGGATCGTGCGGCCACCGCCGAGCAGTTCCGGGGTGATGAAGAAGCCTAGGCAGATGACGAACACCAGGATGGAACCGGCCATGACCCCCGGCGCTGCCATCGGCAGGAAGACCCGGCGGAAGGTGTAGAAGGGTTTGGCGCCAAGGCTCTCGGACGCTTGCATGAGGTCCTGGGGGATTTTTTTCATCACCGAATACAGCGGCAGGACCATAAAGGGCAGCATGACGTGCAGGGTGCCGATTACCGTGCCAGTGGTGTTGTGCATCAGCGTCAGGGGTTGGTCGATGATGCCAAGGTCCATCAGCGTCTGATTGACCAGTCCGCGGCGTTGCAGGAGCACCAGCCAGGCATAGGCCCGCACCAGCACGCTGGTCCAGAACGGCAGGATCACGCAGATCAGAATCAGGTTGGCCCAGAAACCCTGCAGGCGCGAAGCGGCGTAGGCAATGGGGAAGCCCATGACGATCGACAGGATCGTCACCAGGAAACTGATCTTGAAGGTCAGGGCGAAGGTGTCCCAGTAAATGCTTTCCTGGAAAATCCGGATGTAGTTGGCCAGGGAAAACCCTTCCTCGGTCTGGACCGACTGAAAGGCCAGCCAGCACAGCGGCATGATCAACAGCACCACGACCATGACCAGCGCCGGGGTGAGCAGCAACAGCATGGAGGTGTGCTCCTTGCGTTCTTCACGGGCCAGGGCGTCTTCGCTGGTCATGGGCGGCTGGTGCTGCTGGTCGCTGGAGTCGGGCATGGATTTGGCGAGATAGGCGTTGGACATGATGACCTCTCGTCACTGCGCAGTGCTGGAGGGTATCCAGCACTGACGGGTAGCGCTGGCGGTGGCAGTCGTCCTGGCGGACAGCAGGGTGCGGTGCTCGGGTAATGTCATGTGAAGAACTCCCAATGGTGGGCAGGTACTTGAGGCGAGCGCGAGTTGTCTGCACAGGTCACTCTGCGGGACCCTCAGGCCTAATGTACCGGGATGCCAACGAATGAAGTGGACGCAATTGACCGGTGCGCAAGCGCTTTATGTCGAAATCGCGGGGGCAGACGGCATGTCCTGCGCCGAGGCCTCTGGCCTGCGGCGCAGCAACGGCCGATGGCTATTTTTTCTGGACGAAGGACAACCAGCGTTCTTCGGCCTTGACCCCGGCTTCGGAGGCCCACCATTGCGCCGAGAGCAGGGCCTGGCGCGAGATGTTGCCGGGTGCGGAAGGCAGCTTGGCCTCGCGCTCGGCCGGGATTACCCCGGTCTTGAAGGCTTCGGGGTTGAGCGGGCCGTAGTCGATGATCATCGGCAACGCCGCTTGCAGTTTGGCATCGATGGCCTCGTTGACGAATTTCATGGCGGCCACCTTGTGCGGCGAGCCTTTGAGGACGCACAACGAGTTGGTTTCCAGCACACCCTGGTTGTAGTCGAATGCCACGGGTGCGCCGGCGGCCTGTACGGCGGTGATACGGCCGTTCCAGGCCTGGATCATGTCCACTTCGCCGTCGCTGATCAGCTGCGCCGACTGCCCGCCGGACGTCCACCAGGTGGCGATGTCGGGCTTGATCTGCTCAAGCTTGCGGAAGGCGCGATCGACGTCCAGCGGATAGAGCTTGTCCATCGGCACGCCATCGGCCAGCAGCGCGATTTCCAGGGTTGGACGTGGCAGGTTACGTAGGGAGCGCTGGCCCGGGTATTTTTTGGTGTCCCAGAAGTCGGCCCAGGTCTTGGGTACGTCCGCGCCTTTGAACGCGTCCGTGCGATACGCCAGCACCGTGGAGTAGCTGATGTAGCCGACGCTGTATTCGTCCTTGAGGCTGTCGGGTATTTGCGCGGCATTGGGAATCAGCGCAAGGTCGAGCTTCTCGAACAGCCCTTCGGCTTCGCCACGGATGCAGTCGCCAGTGGGCAGGTCCACCACGTCCCAGGTGACCTTGCCGCTCTCGACCTGGGTCTTGATGATCGGGTAGGCCTTGGGCGAGCTGTCCTGTTTGAGCGTCAGACCGAGCTTTTTCGCCGCAGGCTCCAGGATCGCCTTGCTCTGGGCTTCCTGATAAGCACCGCCCTGGGATACGAACGTGATGTCCTCGGCCATGGCCTGGGTGGCGCTACCGATGAACAGGGCCAGACTCGCGAGTTGGAAAGCTGTAGTGCGCAATGTGCTCATGGAAAGACTCCGAATGGTTGGCAGATTTTCTTGGGCGAGCTGTAGGTTTTGTTGTCGGTCGCTCTGCGGGACCATGGAGGTCTAATGTACCGGCTTGTCCGTGAACGAAGCGGCTACAAATGCGCGGATGAAAAGTGGTTTATTGCGAAAATGCGAACGGGCACAGTATTTCGTGCGTCGGGTGCGGGCTTGCGCGCCTGTCGCGAGCAGCCCCGAAGCCCCCGGTAGGAGCGAGCATGCTCGCGATGGCGGTGTGTTGGGTGAGTCATAGCCAAGTCATTCAGCCCACCGTCATCCGCCTCACCACGCGCCGAATCATCGGCGCCGCCAGCACCACCACCGGCAACATCGATACCCACGACAGCGCCCACGCGTTCAACCAGCGGCCGGCAAAGGCCAGGTCGAGCGCATGGGGTGTGGTGGCGATGGCGGCCGCGACCGCGCAGGTCAGGCCGGATTGAACGACGCCGAAAACGAAATGCTCATAACGGGCGGGGATTTTCATCGGGGGTTCTCGAGAAAGAGCGGGGGGGCGCGATGCCCGGCCGCTCGGGCACGATCAAGCCGGTTGCAGTTGCGCGATAGTCTCTTCGGTGGTCCACAGCCCGTGGGCGAGGAAGCGGTAATTGATGATGGCCGCCAGGTAGCCGTCGCCATCCGGCAGGCGCGGGCCGGCGGTGGCGTCGCGTACCACGACTATTTCAAAGCCCTGTTCGAGCAGTTCGCGCAGGTGTGATTCCACGCAAAGGTTGGCCGCCATGCCGGCGAGGATGATCTGCGACACGCCTTTCTTGCGCAATTGCAGCGCCAGGTCGTTGGTTTCCGGGCCGTAGACCTTGTGCGGCGAGGCGATGATGGTCTCGCCGTCGAGAATGTACGGCTTGTAGATCTCGAGGAAATCGGCGCCGGAGCCTTCGAAGTTTTCCAGGGTGTTCGGTCCCTTGCGATCGAACATGCAGATGCTGTGCATGACCTTTTCCAGCGGACCGCCAAAATGCCAGTCGTGGTCGTGCGGGTAGTAATAGTGTGGCGACACGGCCACGGGCAGGTCGTGAGCCTTGAAGGCCTTGAACAGTTTTTCCAGGTTTTCGACGGTGTTGTTCTCGACGATGCTCTCACCGAACACCGCCCAACTGGCGCCGGCAGGGCTGAGGAAGTCGTTCTGTGGGTCGATGACCACCAGGGCGGCTTTGCTCAGGTCGAGCTTGAAACCAGTGGCAGGCAGTGCGGGTTCGGCGGGGTCGGCGTACAGATGGCTCATGACGATTTACCTCTTGGGTGCTTGCGTGGATGAGACGTGAATGTTGCTTTATATAAATGACCAGTCGTCTTATTAATGAGGAAAAAAAACTCACTCCAATAGCCGAGGCAAGACCATCGATACGAAACGCTGCAGAGGTGCACCGTCGCGCAGGACCTTGCCGCGCATGACCGCACCTTCCCAGCCTTCGACGATGACACTGGCCAGCGCTTCGGCGTCGTGAGTTTCAGAGAGTTCGCGGCGCTGCTGCGCTTCACGCAGGCAGCTCGCGAGCAAACCTTCCCAGCGCGCCAGCACATCGGCCAGACGCTTGCGGGTTTGTTCGCTGCCATTGGACATTTCCAGGGACAGGTTGCCAATCAGGCAACCCAGGCTGTATTCATGCTCGCCGTGCTCGAGCACCAGGGCCTGGAAGAACTGGCCGATGCGCTCCAGCGGCTTGACCCGGGCGTCGTAGAAGATCGGCCCGTGGCGGGTTTCGATCGAGGTCCAGTATTCCTCGAGGATCTCTGCCGCGAAGTCTTCCTTGCTGGCGAAGTAGTTGTAGAAAGAGCCCTTGGGAATCTCGGCAGCGGCGGTGATGTCCTGGACGCCGCAGCCGTTGAAGCCACGGTTGTGAACCACCTGGCGGCCAATCGACAGCAAACGGGATCTGACTTCGAGGTTGACCGGGCGAGCCATGACAGAGACATCCAGTGATGAGAAAGTTTTAATAAACTAACTGGTCATCTATGTTTCGTCAACAGTCGAATTGACTGCCAATCAGTCCGCCTGCGCCATCTCGATGTACTCGAGCATCTTCTCGTTGCCATCGAGAATGTCACGGCAGATGGCCGCCCGTGCCGCCGCGCCATCGCGGCGCTTGAGTGCGTCGAGCACTTCCCAGTGATGGTCGATGGCCATGCGCTCGTTGAAGTTGCCATAGGCACGGGCGATCAGTGGGCCGGTGCGCATCCACAGGCTATCGAGCAAACCCGCCAGCACCGGCATGCGCGCGATGGTGGTCAGCGCGTAGTGAAATTGCTGATTGCACTTGAGAGCGGCTTGCAAGTCCTGGGCGTTGATCGCGGCGATGTTGTTTTCGATGCAGGCTTGCAGGTCTGCGAGTTCGCTGTCGGTCACCAGCGCGGCGGCCGTCTCCGCAGCCAGGCCTTCAAGCGCCAGGCGGATGCTGCGGATCTCGCCGTATTGCGCGGCGGTGAGGATGGGTACGCGGATGTCACGCGGGGTCTTGAGGATCAGCGCCTGTTCCTTGGCCAGTTGCAGGATCGCGTCGCGCACCGGTGTGACGCTGGTGCCCAGTTGTTCGGCCAGGTCGCGGATGCGCAGGCGGTCATCGGGCTGGAAACGCCCGGTGATCAGTGCCTCGCGCAGCAACTCGTAGATGCCACTGCCCAGGTAAGAGTGATTGAGGGTTTGAATAGGGTAGGGGTTGCTCATTGATCGCTCATCTGCGGCGGATGCCCGGCCCGAATGATGGAAGTTTCCGGCCGGGATTTCCAGATTATTTCAGACGTGCTGACCACCGTTGACATGAATCTCCGAACCGTTGATGTACGACGCGCCTCGGGTGCAGAGGAAATGCACCAGGGATGCGACTTCTTCCGGCTTGCCCAAGCGGTGCATGGGGATCTGCTGATCGACGATCAGTTCGGTCCCGGCAGACAGGATCGACGTCTCGATCTCACCCGGTGCAATCGCATTGACGGGGTTTGGGGAGCAATGGAA
>NZ_JAMDHB010000030.1:0-660 GCF_028656895.1 Pseudomonas sp. TNT2022 ID1044
CCGAGCGCGACAATCGCGGCAAGGTGTACGTGTATTTTTGCCCGGACGACACCACTGTGGCGCTGGATGACGTGCAAGGCATCGGCACCTACGGCGTGCCCGACGCCACGCCCGACGGGCGACCGGCGATGATGGCGCTGCAATCGATGGGCTTTTATCAACGGCTGTGGACCAAACGCCAGCGTGACGGCGAGCCGGTGCTGGTGGGTAAACCGCCGCAGCCTGAATTCATTCGCGCGCCGGGCGAGCACCGTTATCCGGGCGCGTCCATGCTCATCGGAGTGGCTTCGCAAGCGCCGATCGCCAAGGGGCAGGAACGCCTGATCAATGCCGAGGCCCTGACCCCGCCCCATGCGCCACAGATGTTTGGCGGCGAAGCCATCCAGGGCAGCCCGACCACTGCCGGCCTGGACAAACCCGATGAAGTTGCCAAAAGCATCGCCCTGGGCAAAGACGCCGCGACCTTTTTGTGGATCAGGATGCCCGTCGAATATGACGCGCCCAACACCACGCAGCAGGAAGCGCTGGCGCGGTTTAACGGGTTGTCTAAAGACCCGGAGGACCACACCCGCGCCGTCCGCAAAGGCGCGGCCCGCACTCGCACCAGTTCTTTTCACGAGCGCGAGGAAACCCCGCGCGAAGCCCGGGCGCGCATGGAGC
>NZ_JAMDHB010000031.1:0-4622 GCF_028656895.1 Pseudomonas sp. TNT2022 ID1044
GGCAGCTACATCAGGATCGGCTGCGGGGTCGAAATCGGTACGCAGGGCAAGGCCATTGTGCATGCCGGCGAGCATGACTGGGTGGGGCCGAAAACGGATAGTGTCACCGTGCCTTCATTCGGTCGTGACCCCGCCGCGCAAAGCCTGGCCATTCACTACCCCGGTCATGACGACGACAGCGCTCGCCTGGCGGTCGACCACGCTTACCAAATCAAACTGGAGGATGGCAGCACCGTGCAAGGACAAACGGATTCAAGGGGGCTGGCGGAACGGGTGGAGCGCGAAATGATGCATCAGGCACAAACGACGGCAATGCGTGGCAAAGGCCCGAAAGGTGGCAGCCAATGAGCCACGAAGACATGTACTGCGTGGCGCAACTCACGACCCGGTTGATGCCCAATTGCAACACCGTGCGCAAGCTGGAAGTACCCGCTGACCTGCCGGGGGTGGTGATTTTCCTGCATGGCGTGAATGATCCCGGGGCGTCCTATGAGTCGGTGGAAACCGGGTTGTGCCAGGGGGTGAATGAACGACTGGATCGGCCGGATCTGAAGGCGGGGCGATATGGGGCGGATTACGCTGAGGCCCAAGAAGTACCGCTTGATGAACGGAGTGCGGATCAGAAAACTACGCTCGACGACCCTGACACTTATCTGTATCAACGCGACACCGACGATCCCAAAACCCGTAGCCTGATGATCCCGTTCTACTGGGGCTATCGGGCAACGCCGGACCACGTCAAGCGTGATGACGCCGGCGATCCGTTCCGGATGCGCAATCAGTTTCAGGATATCCACGGCAACCGGCTGGATCGCCACTTTGCCAAGGCTGGCGGGTTTTTCGTCAACGCCACCAACAACCTGCAGGAGATGTACGGCGAGGGCTTCAAGGCCAACGTGAAAACCGGCGCCGTGGAGCGTTTGAGCCCGAACAATTTCCTGCTCTTCGCCAACGCACCGCTGCGGCATTACTTTGTGTTCGCCGCGCACCGGCTGGCGATGCTGGTCCGTGAGATTCGCCGGGTATCACCCGATGAAACCATCAGCATCATGGGCCACAGCCAGGGCACCTTGATCGCCCTGTTGGCGCAGGCCCTGTTGATGGACAAGGGCCAGCGCTGCGCCGACACCCTCATTCTCGTGGACTCGCCCTACAGTGTGCTGCCCAAGGTCACGCCCAAAGACCATGACACCCTCGCCACGCTGATCGGTATCGTCACGGCGGTCACGCAAACGCCCCATGCGCAGCCTCCGCTATCCGCGCTCAGGGATATCAAGACCTATGGAGGTCGCAGCGGCCCGCGATGGTCACCCACGCAAGGCTCGCGGCCCGATAAAATCGGCAACCACACGGTGTTTCCCGAGCGCGACAATCGCGGCAAGGTGTATGTGTATTTTTGCCCCGACGACACCACCGTGGCGCTGGATGATGTGCAAGGCATCGGCACCTACGGTGTGCCCGATGCCACCCCCGATGGGCGACCGGCGATGATGGCGCTGCAATCGATGGGCTTTTATCAACGGCTGTGGACCAAGCGCCAGCGTGACGGCGAGCCGGTGCTGGTGGGTAAACCGCCGCAGCCTGAATTCATTCGCGCCCCCGGCGAGCACCGTTATCCGGGGCAATCCTGGGGCTTGGGCATTGCCTCGCAGGCGTCGGTTCTCGAAGGCCAGGAACGCCTGATCAATGCCGAGGCCCTGCACCCGCCCCATGCGCCGCAGATGTTTGGCGGCGAAGCCATCCAGGGCAGCCCGACCACTGCCGGCCTGGACAAACCCGATGAGGTTGCCAAAAGCATCGCACTTGGCAAAGACGCCGCGACCTTTTTGTGGATCAGGATGCCCGTCGAATATGACGCGCCCAACACCACGCAGCAGGAAGCGCTGGCGCGGTTTAACGGGTTGTCTAAAGACCCGGAGGACCACACCCGCGCCGTCCGCAAAGGCGCGGCCCGCACTCGCACCAGTTCTTTTCACGAACGCGAGGAAACCCCTCGCGAAGCCCGGGCGCGCATGGAGCATGACCAACGTGAATGGGGGGCCAATTCCTATCACTCGGCGATCCTGCGCAGTCCGGAAAACCAGCGCTGGGTGACGGCGATGGACATTGCCATTGGCCAGGCGCATTGCCTTGATGATCCGCGGATGCGCGAGGTGTTGGTGGCGATTGCGGATTGGAAGATGGATGAAGAGCAGTTTTTGAATACTAAAGGCTTATCAGGCTGGTCGCGTCTCAGTGCAGAGGCTCAAGCATTGGTGACAGCCAGTTACTTGTACTACCAGGAGGGAGAGTTTCCGTCCTCGGATTTGGTCTCGCTAACGCCACCTTCTCTGCTTGCCGGCGTCGATAAAAAAGGAGGTGCCTTATGAGCGATGCTCAACACCGCCCCCGAACCTTACCAACTCTTAAACCCTATCTCTGGATCGCGGGCGTACTGCTGATCCTTTGGATCGGCTTCGTCTGGCTTGTCCAAATCAAGGCACAGGAACTCAATATGGAACTTCGTGACATGAACCCGGTGATGCGCTGGGGAATCGCCGCTATTTTGGGGCCCTTGCTGCTGATCTTCAGCGTTCACTGGTGGGGCAAAGCCGTGGCCAGTGAAAAAGCGGGGCTCGCTGCTTACAAAGCCAACGTCGTGGCGCAAATCGCCGAGCGGCAAGCCACGCAAGTGCGGACCTATGCGTTGGAAATCCGGGGCGTGGGGCTGGGGATTCATCAGGACCATCAGTCGGAGATCTGGCAATTCATCAAGAAAAAAAACGATAACTTTGCTTCGATATATTCTCGAGATCCCAAGGACTATAAGGCGTCACTAAGATCCAGACAAAACTCCAGAGATATCAAAGTCCGCGTTGCCTTCAAACATTCGGCAGGCGAGTCAGTCGCATATTGGCCGATTCCAGTGTTTGCGCTGGGCCCTCCAGATCCCTATGAGAAAGGCTATCGAGCCGCCGGCCTGATTAACTCAGGTCGTAATAAGGCGACTCTGGGAGTTACCCAATTTCTCTGGCAGGACGATGAAAGTACCACCCACGCGCAAGGCATGATCGAGCGACTGTTCCAGTTTTTTGATGACAATCCTCAAGTGCCCCAAGCGTTGATCGCGAGCCGGGACGGTGATGTAACGCGAGATGTCTATCGCAAGCCCGGTACGCCCGGGTTGCAAAGCGTGCAGGTAGTCCCCACGGTGTACGAAAGCATGACCGGGCTGCTGGTCACCCGCTCGGATCGGGTGGATCGGTACATCCGCCGTTATGCCACTCATGAACGTGAAGATAACCAGAACAAAGACACCGATCTGGGCAAACTGTGGGCGTTTTACTGGCAGCAAGCGCCTAAGTTCAGGAAGGCGTATGAGGAGGCGGAGCGAGCCAAAGGCGCCCAAGACCCCTTAGCCCCCGGCACCATGTCCACCGCCTACTGGCAATCCCAACTCCCCACCCTCTGGCAAACCATCAGCAACCGCGGCCCCGGAGAGTTCGAACCTTCCCCATGGCTACCCATCCGCTGGGCCCAGCACCAGGTCAAAGAGTTCGACGCCGCGCCGGTGCTGGGCTACCTGCACCGCCCGATCAAGGTTTCGATGCAGGACGAAAACGGCAAGCGGCTCAAACCGGCATTGCAGGCCAAGGCGCTGCAAGCCGGCTGGTTGCAGGCGCTGGATACCCTGCCCGAAGGGCATAAGCCGGTCCGTGTGTTCTACGACACCACCGACAATCAAGAAGCTGAAATCGCCCTGACCCTTGCCTTGCACGGCTTGAATACCGACGGCCATGGCATCGAATTGGGAAATGTCGACGAGGGTTACAACATCGGGCGGCGCCTGGGCAACACAGGGGTGAGTAGCGCGCTGGTGGAGATCAACCTGGCGACCATCGCCAGTTATCTGGACTGCGGAGCCAGCGCGGTGGTCTACGCCGGTGCAGATGGCAGCCTGACGGTACAAATGATCCGCCCTCCGAGCGAGGCCCGTAAAGAGAAAAACCGCCAGAACCGAGGTGCCGACCCTTTCAAGTTTGGTTCCCCCAGCGGTGGAGCCCCCAAACCATGAGCCATCGCGTCGTGCCTAAGGATCCCTTCCTGTCTAAGGCTTGTTGGAGAACCGCTGACATGAACCCGGTGATGCGCTGGGGGATCGCCGCTGTTGTGGGCCCGATATTGTTGATCTTCAGCGTTCACTGGTGGGGCAAAGCCGTGGCCAGTGAAAAAGCGGGGCTCGCTGCTTACAAAGCCAAAGTCACCGCACAAATCGCTGAGCAGCAAGCCACGCAAGCGCGGACCTACGCGCTAGAAATCCGGGGCGTGGGGCTGGGGATATATCAGGATCATCAATCGGAGATCTGGCAATTCATCAAAAAGAAAAACGACAACTTTGCTTCGATTTATTCACGAGATCCCAAGGACTATAAGGCGTCACTAAGATCCAGACAAAACTCCAGAGATATCAAAATCCGCGTTGCCTTCAAACATTCGGCAGGCGAGTCAGTGGCGTACTGGCCAATCCCGGTGTTTTCCATCGCGCCGCCCAAGCAGCCGTCAGATACCGGGGCCGCGAGTAACATTCATAACGGTCGCAACGCCGCCACGCTCGGAGTCATGTTGTTTTTGTGGCAGGACGC
>NZ_JAMDHB010000032.1:0-127194 GCF_028656895.1 Pseudomonas sp. TNT2022 ID1044
AATCAGATCAGTCCTAGGAACGGTCTTACGTACACAACGCGTGTTGCTTGAGGTACACCGTATTTTGCCTGGATGTAGCGATGCCCGGCAGGGGTGGATAGAGGCCATGCATGAGCATGGAGGGCTAAAAAAAATGCCCCGTTCTCTCGACGGGGCACCTTTTATATCGCAACTGATTGATCAGCTGGCTGCCGCCGTACAGCCGGGCGGAGCGTATTCGGCTGTTACGCCGGTCGCGCATGACCACCCCGTAGTTGCACTGCGGGAAAGGGTGATTGTCTTGCCGGCTACAGGCGCTGGCGCTTTTTGCAAGGTGCAGACGATGGTGCCAGCCCCGGACGCTACGGTGCCCGTGACGGCAATTGCGCAATTTTGCGTGGTCGTTCCTGCTCCGGTCAGGGTGGTCGGCTCTGCAGTGCCGGAATTCATGAGGTCTTCAAACGAAACCTTCAACGCCGAAATCTCCGCCAGCCCGGCGGTGACCTTGGCCCGCGCCTGGTACTTGGAGTACGCCGGTATCGCAAACGTCGCGAGAATGCCGATGATCGCCACCACGATCAGCAGCTCGATCAGGGTAAAACCTTTTTGAGTCTTCATAGACAGCCTCCGTGCATGAGTCGAAATCTCATGATCTGAACCTGTCGCAGCACAGCCCATGCCAAGCCCGGTACGCCGTGCTGGCGGGGTACTCGCCGGGCTTAAAGACCTTTCCTACTCCCAGTATCCGCACTATCTGACACTTTTTGTCACCTCGGAGCCGCTGGTTTGGTTCCGTCGCTTGACTAGGCTATAAGTCATGAATTGTCTGCGTCCGGTATCCCAATGAATGACATCGCCCTCAGCGGCCTGGCCAAACAGTTGGTCCTGGCCGAGCTGCTCACTGACAAAAGCGCGCGACAGGCGTATCAGCAAGCCCAACGCAACCGTATGTCCCTGGTCAGCTACCTGGTGCAGAACAAACTGGTGAAAAGCCACCAGGTCGCCGAAATCGCCTCGGAGCACTTCGGCATGGCTCTGCTGGACCTGCATGCCCTGGACAAGGACTTGCAGCCCAAGGGCCTGGTCAGCGAGAAGCTGGTCCGCCAGCATCACGCCCTGCCCCTCTGGCGTCGTGGCAACAAGTTGTTCGTCGGGGTTTCCGACCCGACCAACCATCAGGCCATCAACGACATCCAGTTCAGCACCGGGCTCACCACCGAAGCGATCCTGGTCGAAGACGACAAGCTCAGCGATGCCATCGAGAGATTCTTCGACAACCCGGGCACTGGCCTGGAAGAAACCGCCGACGTCGACCTCGATGGCCTGGACATCGAGGCCACCCATGACAAAAGCCAGGACGCTATCGGCGGTCAGGAGGCCGATGACGCCCCGGTGGTGCGCTTCGTCCATAAAATGCTGCTCGACGCGATCAGGAGCGGTTCTTCCGACCTGCATTTCGAACCCTACGAAAAGCACTACCGCGTACGCATGCGTACTGACGGCGTGTTGCATGAAGTCGCCAGGCCGCCGATCCAGCTGGCCAGCCGTATCGCCGCACGCCTCAAAGTCATGGCCAGCCTCGACATCTCCGAACGTCGCAGACCCCAGGACGGCCGGATCAAGATGCGCCTGTCCAAAAGCAAATCCATCGACTTTCGGGTCAATACCCTGCCCACCCTGTGGGGCGAGAAAGTGGTGATCCGGATTCTCGACCCCGCCAGCGCGCAAATGGGCATCGACGCCCTTGGGTACGAGCCCGACCAGAAAGACCTGTACATGGCTGCGCTGAAACAGCCACAAGGCATGATTCTGGTGACCGGCCCCACCGGCTCGGGCAAAACCGTGTCGCTCTACACCGGGCTGAACATACTCAATACCGTGGACATCAACATTTCGACCGCCGAAGACCCGGTCGAAATCAACATGGAAGGCATCAACCAGGTCAACGTCAATCCCAAGCAGGGCATGGATTTCGCCCAGGCGCTGCGCTCGTTCCTGCGTCAGGACCCGGACGTGATCATGGTCGGCGAAATCCGCGATCTCGAAACTGCCGAAATCGCCATCAAGGCTGCCCAGACCGGGCACCTGGTACTGTCGACCCTGCACACCAACAGCGCCGCGCAAACCCTGACCCGCCTGCACAACATGGGCATCCAGGGCTTCAATATCGCCACCTCCGTCAGCCTGATCATCGCCCAGCGCCTGGCGCGCAAACTGTGCAGCCATTGTCGCGTGCCGGTGGAGATTCCCCGTGAAACGTTGCTAAAGGAAGGTTTTCCCGAGGAACGCATCGGCACCTTCACGCTCTATGGACCGGTCGGCTGCGATCACTGCAACGTCGGCTACAAAGGGCGAGTGGGGATTTATGAAGTGGTGAAGAACACGGCGGACCTGCAACGGCTGATCATGGCTGAAGGCAACGCACTGCAAATCGATGACCAGATGCGTAAGGACGGCTTTAACGACCTGCGCACCTCAGGACTGCTCAAAGCCATGCAGGGCATCACCAGCCTGGAAGAAATCAACCGGGTCACCAAGGACTGAACATGGCGGTCAAGGCAGCGAAAATCAGCGTGTATGCCTGGGAAGGCACAGACCGCAAAGGCACGAAAATCAGCGGCGAGTTGAGTGGGCAGAACCCGGCGCTGGTCAAGGCACAACTGCGCAAGCAAGGCATCAACCCCGGCAAGGTGCGCCGGAAAACCACGTCGATTTTCGACATGGGCAAACGCATCAAGGCCCACGATATCGCCCTCTTCACCCGGCAAATGGCGACGATGATGAAAGCGGGTGTGCCGCTCCTGCAATCGTTCGACATCATCGGCGAAGGCTTCGACAACCCGGCCATGCGCAAGCTGGTGGACGAAGTGAAACAGGAAGTCGCCGCAGGCAACAGCTTTGCCGCCGCCCTGCGCAAAAAACCGCAATATTTCGATGAGCTCTACTGCAACCTGGTGGACGCCGGAGAGCAGGCCGGTGCGCTGGATACGCTGCTGGAGCGGGTGGCGACCTACAAGGAAAAGAGCGAAAGCCTCAAGGCCAAGATCAAGAAAGCCATGACCTACCCGCTGGTGGTGGTCTTCGTGGCGATGATCGTTACCGCCATTCTGCTGGTCAAAGTGGTGCCACAGTTTCAATCGGTGTTCGAAGGGTTCGGTGCCGAATTGCCCGCCTTCACCGTCATGGTCATTGGCCTTTCGCAGTTCATGCAGGACGGGTGGTGGGTCATGCTCGGCGCGCTGATTGTGGCGATTTTCGGGGTGCGCCACGCCTTCAGGACGTCACAGGGGTTTCGCGACCGCACGGACGCCTGGTTGCTGAAGCTGCCGCTGGTGGGCACCTTGATGTACAAGTCCGCCGTGGCCCGATTTGCCCGAACCCTGTCGACCACCTTCGCGGCCGGCGTACCGTTGGTGGAAGCCCTGGAGTCAGTGGCCGGCGCCACCGGCAACATCGTGTTCAAACGGGCCGTGCTGCGCATCAAGCAGGACGTCTCGACAGGCATGCAACTGAATTTTTCCATGCGCACATCCGGCATTTTCCCGAACATGGCCACGCAGATGACCGCCATTGGCGAAGAGTCCGGGGCACTGGATGACATGCTCGACAAGGTCGCCGAATTCTACGAGGACGAGGTCGACAACATGGTCGATAACCTGACCAGCCTGATGGAACCGTTCATCATGGTGGTGCT
Source organism: Pseudomonas sp. TNT2022 ID1044 (assembly GCF_028656895.1). NCBI lineage: Bacteria > Pseudomonadati > Pseudomonadota > Gammaproteobacteria > Pseudomonadales > Pseudomonadaceae > Pseudomonas > Pseudomonas sp. TNT2022 ID1044. Next base: position 3,674 of record NZ_JAMDHB010000032.1, read on the forward strand.
GGGTGTTATCGTCGGCGGATTGGTGGTTGCCATGTACCTGCCCATCTTCCAACTCGGCTCAGCGATCTGACATGCCCTTGAACGAAATACTGATTCAATACCCGCTGGCGTTCGTTGTGATCGCCGGGGTGATCGGCCTGCTGGTCGGCAGCTTCCTCAACGTGCTGGTCTGGCGCCTGCCGAAAATGCTGGAACGCGAATGGCGCGTGCAGGCCCACGAGATCCTCGGGCAGCCCGGCGAATCAACGCTGCCGACCTTCAATCTGTTTCTACCCCACTCCCAATGCCCGCATTGCAGCCACCGGATACGCCCGTGGGAAAATATTCCGGTGCTCAGTTTTCTGTTCCTGCGCGGCCGCTGTTCAGGCTGCGCAGCACCGATCAGCAAGCGTTATCCGCTGGTCGAACTGGCCTGCGGCCTGGGGTCGGCTTTCATTGCCTGGCATTTCGGCTTCGGCTGGCAAGCGTGCATGACATTGCTCCTGAGCTGGGGCCTGTTGGCCATGAGCCTGATCGACGCCGAGCACCAACTGCTGCCGGACGTGCTGGTGCTGCCCTTGTTGTGGCTGGGGCTGATCGTCAACAGTCTCGATCTGTTCGTGCCGTTACCGGACGCAGTGTGGGGCGCCGTGGCCGGCTACATGACGCTGTGGTCGGTGTTCTGGCTGTTCAAGCTGCTTACCGGCAAGGACGGCATGGGCCATGGTGACTTCAAGTTGCTGGCGATGTTTGGCGCGTGGGGCGGCTGGCAGATTCTGCCGCTGACGATCCTGTTGTCATCCTTGGTGGGCGCGGTGATTGGCGTGATTTACCTGCGCTTGCGCAATGCCAGAACATCGACGCCGATCCCCTTCGGCCCCTATCTGGCAATTGCCGGCTGGATTGCCTTGCTCTGGGGTGGTCAAATAACCGACTTCTATTGGCAGTTTGTCGGTTTGAAATGAATACCCCTGTGGAAAAACCCTGGATTCTCGGCCTGACCGGCGGCATCGGCAGCGGCAAGAGCGCGGCTGCCCAGCATTTCATCGACCTGGGTGTGCACGCGGTCGATGCCGATCACGCCGCACGCTGGGTGGTGGAACCGGGTCGGCCGGCGCTGGCGAAAATCGCCGAACACTTCGGCCCTGGCGTCTTGCAGGCCGACGGCCAACTGGATCGCGCCGCATTGCGCAAACTGATCTTCGAAGTGCCGGATGAACGTCGCTGGCTGGAAGCCTTGCTGCATCCGCTGATCGGCGAAGAAATCGCCCATCACCTGGCGCTGGCAAAATCACCTTACGCGATCCTGGTTTCACCGCTGCTGATCGAGTCCGGCCAGTACGCCATGACCCAACGGGTGCTGGTCATCGATGCCCCGGAACAGCTACAGATCGAACGCACCTTGCGGCGCGACCAGACCAGCGAACAGCAGGTTCAGGCGATCCTCAAGGCCCAGTCCAGCCGTCAGGATCGCATCAGCCATGCCGACGATGTGGTGGTCAATGACCGCGACCTCGCCTGGCTGCACAGCGAAGTCGAGCGCCTGCATCACTTTTACCTAACTTTGCGTGGAGGCCAGTCATGAGCCAAACCCCAACCGTCGAATGCCCGACCTGCGGCGCCCCTGTCGAATGGAGTGCCGAGAGTAAATTCCGGCCGTTCTGTTCGGACCGTTGCAAACTGATCGACCTCGGCGCGTGGGCGTCGGAAGAACACAAGATCCCGGTCGCCCCCGATGCCGAGGACGAACTGTTCAGCGGCGATTTCGACCCGCGTCACTGATCCTTGTCATCGACGATCCCGGGACTCATCAAGGCTTGGGATCGTCGTCTTTCCACGGCGCCGACAAGTAACGCGTGCGGTTGAACGTCTCCAGCCACTCGGGGCAAAACACTACCAGCGCACTGACCACCATGCCGTTGATGAATGCCTCCGGGAAAATGATCAGCCACAGGTAGCCGACGAAATCTTCCAGCCAGTACGGCATGGCAAACACCCCGTCGAACCACAGCAACCAGAGCGCCAGCAGCAGGCACAGCAACGCCGACAGCGCCGCTGCAAAGAAGCCGGAAACGAAGATGTACACGAAGGGATTACGCGGCTGCCCGCGCTCCACGAGGATGGCGCAGCACTCGGTGACCAGCACCGGCAACGCAATCAGCAAGGCGCCGTTGACCCCGACAGCGGCCAGGTCCTGACGCCCCAGCAGCACCAGCCCCATTTGCGCCACCAGCCCGCCGACGAGCGCCAGCGGCCAGTCCAGCAGCAACGTCACCGCCGTCATGCCGATGAAGTGATAGGACACGCCGGTATCGAAATCCCGCCGCACCAGCCACAACAGAAACAATGCGAACACTGTCCCGAACAGCAGATGCTGACGACGGCTGTCGGTAAACAACTCGACCCAGGGCGCGCGACAGATCGCCCAGATCAACACCGGCACATAGATCAGCCAGCCGACCGCAAGGGTTTGCGATGACAGCAATTCGGCACCGATCATGGCGATGTGCGCCTCCTGGGGAAAAACGGCAGGCACTCAGTCTACGGTGACTGTTACGTTTCAGGTAAGGCTGCATCTGCCGTTCGCCCCTTTATCCGTAGGTGGCAAAGACTAAAATTCAGGTATCAAAACCGACCTGGAGCACGCCAGCATGAAAACCCTGATCAGCCTGTTACTGACTGTCATCGCCACCTCGGCCATGGCCGCAGGCAACGAACCTCCTGCCGTTCAGTACAACCCCGCGCAGCCTCTGGACATCGCCAAAGTAGTTTCAGTCTCGGACACGGCAAACGCGTGCGGGGTTGTACCGGCGACCATGGAATACATCGATCATCAGGGCCAGACCCACCGCGTGACCTACAACGTCATCGGTGATTGCACCAGCAACCTGTGATCAGCGGCTCATAGCAAGGTCCACGTGTAACTGAGGATCAAGCGGTTCTCGTCGATATCACTGCGGTAGTTGGAACGCGCCATCGCATTGCGCACACGAATGCCCAAGCCTTTGAGGCTGCCACTCTGCAGCACATAGCCGATGTCCAGGTCACGCTCACGATCCTTCCCCTCAAAGCCCTTCCCGGTATCGACATTGTTGCCACTGATGTAGCGCACGGTACTGGTCAATCCCGGCACACCGAGCGCCGCGAAATCGTAGTCATAGCGCGCCTGCCAGGAACGTTCATCGGTGTAGGCGAACTCGTAGGTCGGCACTTCGTTGCCCAGTGGCGAGATGTTGGCAAATACCCGTGGAAATGCGCTGTCACCGAACATGCTGTGATAGCCGACGTAAAACGTATGGCCGCCACGCTTGGCCGACAGCAACGAGAAGAACGCCTGGTTGTCGATGTTGCCCAGCTGTTTTTTGCCGTCCTCGCGTGAGTCGTAGTAGCCGAGGTTGGCACCGAGAACCCAGTCCCCCACCGGCTCACTGTGTTTTAGACCCAGGAAGCGCTGGTTGTAGATATCTTCCAGCTGACCATACCAGGCGCTGACCGAGCTGCGCTTGTCGTTGAAGACATAATCAGCGCCGGCAAAATTGAAACCGTCACTGCTGACCTGGCGCTGCGGCACATGCCCCAGCATCGCTTGCATCTTTTCGTCCCCAGCCTCGTTGCGCAGGCTGGTTGAACTCAAGTGACCACCCTGCAGCGTCAGGCCGTTGATCTCGTTAGAGGTGATGCTTGCGCCCTGATAACTCGGTGGCAACAGGCGAATATCGCTGAAGGCCAACACCGGAAGATTGGGTTGCAGTTCACCGACTTTCAGCTCGGTTCTGGAGTAGCGCATCTTCAACGCGCCTTCCAGACGGCTGAAGTTGTCCGCCGCACGACCGTCGTCCTGCACCGGCAGCAACCCGGTATTGGTGCGGTCCGGAGCACTGTCGAGCTTGAGGCCGAGCAGGCCGATGACGTCCACACCAAAACCGACGGTGCCCTGGGTGTAGCCGGACTTCACGTTGAGAATAAAGCCCTGCGCCCACTCTTCGGCCTTCGACTGCTGATTGGCACCGACGATGTCGGAAAAGTCGCGACTGAAGTAATAATTGCGCGCCTGCAACGACGCGCTGGTGCCTTCGATAAAGCCTTTTTCTGCGGCCATCGCGCCGGTGGAAAAACCCGAGACGACAGCCAGGGACAACACCGAACCAGTTGTTGGGAGAGTCTGTTTCATTGTCTTTCTCTTATTGTTATTGATCGACAGGTTGAACAACTTCAGTTGCAGCGGATTTGCGAAGGGGAACGGGACGACGGGCGTTTAACAGCACATGGGTGACCATGCCGAAAATCAGCCCCCAGAATGCGGCGGACAACCCGAACAGCGACATGCCCGAAGCGGTGACCAGAAACGTCACCAGCGCGGCTTCACGATCGCCCGGCACAGCCATGGCGCCCGTCAACGCGCCGGCAATGGCGGCGAACAGCGCCAACCCGGCCAGCGCCGCGATCAGTTCTTTGGGGAACGCCGAAAACAGCGAAACCAACGTGGCACCGAAAATCCCGAACAGCAGGTAACACAGGCCGCCGACGACTCCCGCCACGTAGCGTTTACGTGGATCTTCGTGGGATTCGCGACCGGTGCAGATCGCCGCGGTGATCGCCGCCAGGTTCAGCCCATGGCAACCGAACGGCGCCAGCAGCGCCGTGCCCAGCGCGTTACTGGCGATGATCGGGCTGGCCGGTATGGAATAACCGCTGGCACGTAGCACCGCCATGCCGGGCACGAACTGACCGGTCAGCGCCACCATCACCAGCGGCAAGGCGATGTTCAGGATCGCGCCGAGGCTGAATTGGGGCGTGATCCACACCGGCGTGGCCAGGCCGATCACCAACGCTTCACGATGTAAATCGCCAGTGAACGCAGCAATCGAACAGCCCACCAGCAGCACCATCATCACCGCATAGCGCGGCATCAACCGCTTGCAGATCAGGTAGCAGGCAAACATCGCCAGGACCAGCATCGGCTTGTGCTGCATCGACACAAACAACCCGGTGCCAAAGCTGAACAGGATCCCCGCCAGCATCGCCGCGGCAATGGCGGCGGGCAGCTTGTTGATGATCCGGTCGAACGCCCCGGAAATGCCGACCACGAAAATGATCAGGCTGCTCACCAGATACGCCCCCACCGCCTCTGCCATGGAGACGTCCGGCAATAGCGCCACCAGCAACGCCGAGCCCGGCGCCGACCAGGCAATGATCACCGGCACGCGGTAGCGCAGGCTCAAACCGATGCCCAGCACTGCGCTGCCAATGGAAATCGCCCAGATCCAGGACGACAGCACTTCCCGCGAAAGATGTGCCGCTTCAGCCGCTTGAAAAATGATCACCAACGGGCCGGCGTAGGAAATCACCGTGGCGATGAATCCAGCCACGGCGGCTGACAGGGAGAAGTCCCGGAGAAACCCTTTCATGACTCAGGCACCGGTCGCTGACAGCGCCGGGCTGACGCTGGAGGCGCTGCGTCGGCTGCTGATGGCGAATACGGTCATGGCCAGGGCTGCCACCGCCCCGGGCAATGCAAACGCCATGAAGTTCAGTTGCAAGGGCAGGCTGATCCCGAGCAAGGCACCGCCCAGCAGCGGACCGACGATGGCACCGTTGCGCCCGATGCCCGACGCCCAACCCAACCCGGTAGAACGAATCGTCATGGAGTAAAACTGCGCGGCACAGGCGTACAGCAAAATCTGCGAACCAATGGTGGTGGCACCCGCAATGGCGATCAGCAGGTACAACACCGGCATCGGACTGTTGAAGCCCAGCAGGGTGATCGACACCGCCGCCATGGCAAAAAACACCGCCAGCACTTTCGGCAGATTGAGTTTGTCACCCAACACCCCGCCGCCCACCGCGCCGAAAATCGCCCCGAAATTCAACACCAGCAGGAACGACAGGCTCGAGCCCAGGCTGTAACCGGCGTTGGCCATCAGTTTCGGCAGCCAGGAACTCAGCGCGTACACCATCAGCAGGCAGCAGAAAAACGCCAGCCACAGCATCAGCGTGCGCAGCGCACGGCCTTCACGGAACAACTGCAACACCGGGGCGCCCGTGCCCTTCACTTCATCCATGTGCAACTGATCGGATGTATGAGCAACGTACGCGGGATCGACGCGTTGAAGAATGTTGCGCGCCTCTTCATTGCGTCCCTGACGCAGCATGAAACCCACCGATTCGGGCAGGAAATACATGATCAGCGGCAACAACAGCAACGGCAGGACCGCCACGTAAAACACCGACTGCCAGCCGAAGCTCGGGATCAGCACAATGCCCAGCCCGGCGGACAACATGCCGCCCACCGAGTAACCACTGAACATGATCGCCACCAGTGTGCTGCGGATTTTTTTCGGCGCGTATTCGTTCATCAGCGCCACGACGTTAGGCATCACGCCGCCAATGCCGAGCCCGGCGATGAAGCGACAAATGCCGAATTCGGTGGGGTTTCGGGCGAAACCGTTGAGCACGGTGAAACCACTGAAGAGGATCACGCAAAGGGTGATGGCTTTCTTGCGGCCGATCTTGTCCGACAACGGGCCAAAGAACAGCGCGCCGAACATCATGCCGAACAATGCGTAACTCCCCAGTGCACCGGCTTGCAGAGGACTGAGCCCCCACTCCTTCATCAGCATTGGCAAAACCACGCCGTAGATCACCAGATCGTAACCGTCGAAAATGATGATCAGGGCACACCAGAACAGCACCATCCAGTGAAAGCGGTTGAAACGAGCGTTGTCGATAACCTCATGTACGTCGATCTTGCGCATGGCATTTATCTCTTGTTGTTGTTTTTGTAGAGCGTCGGTAACACGGCTTACGTCCGTACAGCCGAGGGTAGAGCCATCCAATACGTGGCAATATCCAGTGCGCGCAGATCACTATCCGTTTTGTGCAGTGCCCTGAAACGGGCGTGAGAACCGGGGGAATTGACCCTCTCCGACAAACTGTCTTCTTTGCGATCACATTTGAACGCTAAGCTTGGGCCTATGGATGACTCAGATTACTTACGCCTGCTGACCATCGCGGCCGAGCAAGCCAACGCGTTCCTGTCCAATGCCCGCAAATGGGAGCGTGAGCGTTGGGTCTGCCAACGCCTGCTGCAAGGGCTGAACATTCCGTATCGCGCCGACGAATTCGCCCCGGCCGGGGAACCCCCGGACGTACTGTTTCGCGACGCCAGTTTCGAAGTGTTCTTCGTGCTCGATGAGGGGCGGCGCCTCAATGATGAGTGGCGCGATGAACTGCAACGCCGGCGCAGCGCGTTCTCCCTGAGCCAGCTGGTGCGCCGCGAAGCCAAGCCGCGACGCATCCCCGCCAACGAGTTCTTGCTGCGGCTGGCGCCGACCTTGCGCAAGAAAGCGCATAACTACAAAGAACGCGGCATGGACTTGGGTGAGCTGGACATCATCGCCTTCGCCAGCCTCAAGCGCGAAGTGCTGGACCTCAACAGCCATTTCCCGCCGCCCACCGAATACCTGCGCCAGGGCTGGCGCTCGCTGTCGCTGGTAGGGCCGACGTTCGCCCGCGTTCTGTTCGCCCATCCCGACGCACCGGATTTCCTGCGCAGCAACCTGGGACGCAGCATCGTCTTCGATGTCGGGATCAGCCTGTGAGTCCATTGCAGGAATTGATTGCCCATGTCCCGCAAACCGGCCGCGTGCGCTGGATCGGCGTGCGCCCGGAACGTAACGCGCCGATGATCGAACTGGACGCCGTGGAAGCGCGGCTTGAAGCCGGTTTGACCGGTGACCGCGCCCGGCCAGGCGTACGCAACGCGCGGCAGGTGACGCTGATTCAGTGGGAACATCTGGCAGTAATCAGTTCGCTGATGGGGCGCCCGAGCGATCAACCGGTCAAACCTGAAGATCTGCGGCGCAATCTCGTTATCAGCGGGATCAATCTGTTCAGTCTCAAGGGCCGGCGCTTCCGGATCGGCCAGGCGATTTTCGAAACCACTGGCTGGTGCCAGCCTTGCGCACGCCTGCAAAACAACCTCGGCCCGGGCACCTTTCAAGCTGTACGCGGGCATGGCGGGATCACTGCCCGAGTGTTACAAAGTGGCATTATTCGCCTGGATGATACGGTGAACGTCGAGCCTGTTCCGGACACCGGCTATGCTCCGTTCATCGTTCGTTAAATCAGCCTGTAGCTTCTACACATTCAGCAACGTCTACCTGACGAGGCCTTTATGACCAGCCGCCTGAACCCCGACGATCAAAAACATGTCGAAGAGTACCTGCAACTGTCCCAGCACCAAGTCGAGCGCCGACCTTTCCGGCCGTGGATGCTCCTTGTACTGGTATTGGCAGTGACCATTGGTTTAGGCCTGTTGAGCCGACTTATCAGTTACCTGACGCTATGAGCTGCCTTGCGCTCGCGCGGTTGACTGTACCGATTTCTTTTAGCCTTGCGAGTTATCCCCATGTCCCATCGTATTGTTATTGTCGGCGGCGGCGCCGGCGGTCTGGAGCTGGCTACCCGTCTGGGTAAGACTCTGGGCAAGCGCGGCACTGCCAGCGTCATGCTGGTCGACGCGAACCTGACCCACATCTGGAAGCCGCTGTTGCACGAAGTGGCGGCCGGGTCGCTGAACTCTTCCGAAGACGAACTCAACTATGTCGCCCAGGCCAAATGGAACCACTTCGAGTTCCAGCTGGGGCGCATGAGCGGGCTCGACCGCGCGAACAAGAAAATCCAGCTGGCCGCCACCTACGACGAAGCCGGTCTGGAACTGGTGCCCGCCCGTGAAGTGCCGTACGACTCGCTGGTGATCTCTGTCGGCAGCACCACCAACGATTTCGGCACCTTGGGCGCGGCCCAGCACTGCCTGTTTCTCGATACCCGCAAACAGGCTGAGCGCTTCCACCAGCAATTGCTCAACCACTACCTGCGCGCCCATGCCGGGCAGACCGACAAAGTCGAGCAGATCAGCGTGGCCATCGTCGGCGCCGGTGCCACCGGGGTCGAACTGGCTGCCGAACTGCACAACGCCGCCCATGAACTGGCGGCTTATGGCCTGGACCGGATCAAACCGGAAAACATGCACATCACCTTGATCGAAGCCGGTCCACGGGTATTGCCAGCGCTACCGGAACGCATCGGCGGACCTGTGCATAAAACCCTGGAGAAACTCGGGGTCAACGTGATGACCAACGCAGCGGTCAGCGAAGTGACGGCTGACAGCCTGATCACCGCGGATGGCAAAGTGATCAACGCCAGCCTGAAAGTCTGGGCGGCGGGGATTCGCGCACCGGCGTTCCTCAAGGACATCGACGGCCTGGAAACCAACCGCATCAATCAGCTGCAAGTGCTGCCAACCCTGCAAACCACCCGCGACGACAACATTTTTGCCTTCGGTGACTGCGCCGCCTGCCCACAGCCAGGCACCGACCGCAACGTCCCGCCGCGCGCCCAGGCTGCGCATCAACAAGCATCGTTACTGGCCAGATCGCTGAAGCTGCGCATCGAAGGCAAGGCGCTGCCGGAGTACAAGTACACCGACTACGGCTCCTTGATTTCGCTGTCGCGTTTTTCCGCTGTGGGTAACTTGATGGGCAACCTCACCGGCAGTGTGATGCTCGAAGGCTGGCTGGCGCGGATGTTTTATGTCTCGTTGTACCGCATGCACCAGATGGCGTTATACGGCCCGTTCCGCACGGCGATGCTGATGCTGGGCAGCAAGATCGGACGCGGCACCGAGCCACGCCTGAAGCTGCACTAAAGCAAAACCTGTGGGAGCTGGCTTGCCAGCGATTGCGGTGAGTCAGTCAACGAAGATGTCGACTGGCGCGACGTCATCGCGGGCAAGCCACGCTCTCTCACAGGTTTCAATGGCGCTCATAAATTCCGGGTACACCGGATTGCATGCTTTCGCGTTTCTCGCAGACAAAAAAAATCCCCGTATCTTTCGATACGAGGATTTTTAATATGGTCGGGGTAAGGGGATTCGAACTCCTGACATCCTGCTCCCAAAGCAGGCGCGCTACCGGACTGCGCTATACCCCGGTAAAAAAAAGGCACCTTCGAGAGGCGCCTTCTGCGAACAGAGCTTTTGGCGTCTGATCTTAAGATTCGATTCCAGCGTTAACTGGTTTCAAAAATGGTGGGTCGTGTGGGATTCGAACCTACGACCAATTGGTTAAAAGCCAACTGCTCTACCAACTGAGCTAACGACCCAAAAATGGTCGGGGTAAGGGGATTCGAACTCCTGACATCCTGCTCCCAAAGCAGGCGCGCTACCGGACTGCGCTATACCCCGGTTTGAAATTGGCTCCGTGACCAGGACTCGAACCTGGGACCCAATGATTAACAGTCATTTGCTCTACCGACTGAGCTATCACGGAACTACATATTTCAAATTACAACTTTGAAGCTTTACTGCGTTCTCTTCGACTCGTTCGCATCGCTGCGTTCGTGTGTCTGAGGCGCGCTATTCTACAATCTTCAGCACCTCTGTCAACCCCCTAAATTGCTTTCAAGTTAATGATTTGCAACTTATTTTGGATTCCTGCTTGGGGAGCGGAAACCCTGGCGGGTGACTGACTGCGGGGCGCACTTTACAAGCCTTTTCCTTTGAGTTCAACAGCCTAACGAAAAAAAGGCCTCGCAATGCGAGGCCTTTTCATTTTTGCTGCCGTCGAGGATCAGGTGAAGACGATTTCGTCGTTTTCCACCACACCATGGGCCGTGTCCCCTGGCATGAATCGTCCCGACAGAATCAGCTGCGCCAGCGGGTTCTCGATCCAGCGCTGAATCGCTCGTTTGAGCGGCCGTGCGCCGTACACCGGGTCGTAACCCACCGCGATCAGCTTATCCATGGCCTCAGGACTGAGTTCAAGCTTCAGCTCCCGCTCGGTCAGGCGGCTACGCAGACGCCCCAACTGTATCTCTGTGATACCGGCGATCTGATCCCGTGCCAATGGCTCGAAAATCACCACTTCGTCGACCCGGTTGATGAACTCCGGCCGGAAGTGCGTGGAAATGGCATCCATGACCGCCGCACGCTGCGCCTCACGATCACCGACCAGCTCCTGGATCTGCACCGACCCCAGGTTAGAGGTCATGACAATCACGGTGTTCTTGAAGTCCACCGTGCGGCCATGGCTGTCAGTCAGGCGACCATCTTCGAGCACTTGCAGCAAGATGTTGAACACATCCGGGTGCGCCTTCTCGACTTCATCCATGAGAATCACCGAGTAAGGCTTGCGACGCACAGCCTCGGTCAGATAGCCGCCCTCTTCATAACCGACATACCCTGGTGGCGCGCCGATCAAGCGAGCCACGGAATGCTTCTCCATGAACTCGGACATGTCGATCCGCACCATCGCCTCTTCCGTATCAAAGAGGAACTCGGCCAACGCCTTGCACAGCTCGGTTTTACCGACACCGGTCGGGCCGAGGAACATGAACGAGCCACTTGGCCGGTTCGGGTCGGACAACCCGGCGCGGGAACGCCGTACCGCATTGGAAACTGCGACCACCGCCTCTTCCTGGCCAATCACACGTTTGTGCAAAAGGCTTTCCATCTTCATCAGTTTGTCGCGCTCGCCTTCGAGCATCTTCGACACCGGGATACCGGTCCACTTGGACACGACTTCGGCGATCTCTTCTTCAGTCACCTTGCTGCGCAGCAACTGGTTTTCGGCCTTGCCATGCTGGTCGACCATTTGCAGGCTGCGCTCCAGGTCCGGGATCACCCCGTACTGCAATTCGGCCATGCGGTTCAGGTCGCCTTTACGGCGAGCGGCTTCCAGTTCCTGCCGGGACTGTTCGATCTTTTGCTGGATCTGCGCAGAACCCTGAACTTCGGCTTTTTCCGAGTTCCAGATTTCTTCGAGATCGGAGTACTCACGCTCATGCCGAGCGATTTCCTCCTGCAGTTTTTCCAGGCGCTTCTTCGCCGCGTCGTCGCTTTCTTTCTTCAGCGCCTGGGATTCCACCTTCAGCTGAATCAGGCGACGCTCCAGACGGTCCAGCACTTCCGGCTTGGAGTCGATTTCCATACGGATGCGGCTGGCGGCCTCGTCGATCAGGTCGATGGCCTTGTCCGGCAACTGCCGGTCAGTGATGTAGCGATGGCTGAGCTTGGCCGCCGCAATGATCGCACCGTCGGTGATCGCCACCTTGTGGTGAACCTCATAGCGTTCTTTCAAGCCACGCAGGATGGCGATGGTGTCTTCCTCACTCGGTTCGTCCACCAACACTTTCTGGAAGCGTCGCTCAAGCGCGGCGTCCTTCTCTATATATTGGCGGTACTCGTTGAGCGTGGTTGCGCCGACGCAATGCAGCTCACCGCGTGCCAGGGCGGGCTTGAGCATGTTGCCCGCATCCATCGAGCCTTCGCCTTTACCGGCGCCGACCATGGTGTGCAGCTCGTCGATGAACAGAATGATCTGTCCTTCCTGCTTCGACAGCTCATTAAGCAGGGATTTCAGGCGCTCTTCGAACTCACCGCGATACTTGGCACCGGCAATCAACGCCCCCATGTCCAGGGACAACAGACGCTTGCCCTTGAGGCCATCCGGCACTTCGCCATTGATGATGCGCTGGGCCAGGCCTTCGGCGATGGCGGTTTTACCCACACCAGGCTCACCGATCAGCACCGGGTTGTTCTTGGTGCGGCGTTGCAGCACCTGGATCGTCCGGCGAATTTCGTCGTCACGGCCGATCACCGGATCAAGCTTGCCGTCTTCGGCGCGCTTGGTCAGGTCGACGGTGTATTTGTCCAGCGCCTGGCGCGCCTCCTCGTGGTTCGGGTCGTTGACGGCCTCGCCACCACGCAGGTTGTTGATCGCGTTTTCCAAGGCTTTCTTGCTCACGCCCTGACCGAGCAACAGCTTGCCGAGCTTGCTGTTTTCGTCCATGGCGGCGAGCAGCACCAGCTCACTGGAGATGAACTGGTCGCCCTTCTGCTGGGCCAGACGGTCAGCCTGGTTGAGCAGACGCGCCAGATCCTGCGACATGTTGACGTCGCCGGTCGGGTTCTGGATTTTCGGCAGTTGGTCGAGTTCTTTGGTCAGTTCTTTACGCAGGCTGTTGACGTCGAAGCCCACCTGCATCAGCAGGGGCTTGATCGAACCGCCCTGCTGTTCGAGCAAAGCTTGCATCAAGTGGGCCGGCTCGATGGCCGGATGATCGAGGCCGACAGCCAGGGATTGGGCATCGGACAACGCCAACTGCAATTTGCTGGTTAAACGGTCTATACGCATGGGTCACCTTCCTTTTGAGCAGGCCGGACCTATAAAACATCCTGAATGAAGAAACCTGCCAGATAGCACAATAGATGCGGTCGATTCTGGGAGTTTCAAGCGCCGTGACGTTGATGTAGATCAGACAAGTCTAGTGTTGGAGCCAGATAAGGGAGGCGAATCGACCGGTGCGGGACGCACGGCGATAGGAAAAGAAGCGAGGGTCGGTGACGGTGCAGAAACCGCCGCCATAGACAGCCGTCACCCCGCGAGCTGCCAAGCGCAAGCGCGCGAGCATATAGATGTCGGCCATGAACTTGCCGGCGTTTGCGCTGGGCACAAAGGCTTCATCTGCTTGTGGCAGTTGCTGCACGAAGGTTTCGCGCACTTCAGGGCCAACTTCAAAGGCTTGCGGGCCAATGGCCGGGCCGAGCCATACCAAGACTTCGGCTGGTGGCACGTCCAGACTGTCGAGCGTTGCTTCGAGTACACCCGCCGCCAACCCGCGCCATCCGGCATGGGCTGCGGCAACGCGAGTACCGGCACGGTCGCAAAACAGCGCTGGCAGGCAGTCGGCAGTCATTGCCGCACAGGCAATACCTGGGGTGGCCGTCCAGCTGGCATCGGCGGTCACCACTCGGCTCGGGTCCGCGTGTGCCACGACAATGCCGTGAACCTGCTGCAACCAGGCCGGCCGGATAGAAAAATGATCGGTGAGGCGACGGCGATTCTCGGCGACAGCTTCAGGGCTGTCGTCGACGTGATCGCCGAGATTGAGGCTGTCGAACGGCGCCAGACTGACGCCGCCCGAACGGGTGGTGACACAGGCTTTGACCCCGGCCGGCGCGGGCCAGTCAGGAATCAGCCAGTCACTCATCCAATGAACGCCTCGCGGTCTTGCTTGAGCAGGGTCAGCAACCAGACGAAATCTTCCGGCAGTGGCGATTCCCAGCTCATGCGTTGACCGGTCGTCGGGTGATCCAGCTCCAGGAACCGCGCATGCAGCGCCTGACGCGGGAAGTTTTTCAGCGACTCGACCATGGTCGGGTTGGCTGCCGGCGGAATCCGGAAACGACCGCCGTAGGCAGGATCTCCGACCAACGGGTAGTTGATGTGCGCCATGTGCACGCGAATCTGGTGCGTACGACCGGTTTCCAGCTTCACCCGCACGTGAGTGTGGGATCGGAAACGCTCAAGCACACGGTAATGACTGACGGCAGGCTTGCCGCCTTCCATCACGGCCATGCGCTGGCGTTGCTGGCCATGACGACCGATCGGCGCATTGATCTTGCCACCCGCCGTCACCACACCAATCACGATGCATTCATAGATGCGGCTGACGCTGCGGCTCTGCAACTGTGCAACCAGCTGCGTCTGCGCCTGAATGGTCTTGGCCACCACCATCAGACCGGTGGTGTCCTTGTCCAGACGATGCACGATACCGGCGCGGGGCACATTGATGATGTCCGGCACGTGGTGCAGCAAAGCGTTAAGCAAGGTGCCATCGGCATGACCGGCAGCCGGATGCACCACCAGGCCCGCAGGCTTGTTGATCACCAGGATTTCGTCGTCTTCATAGACGATGTCGAGCTCGATGTCTTGAGCGATCCATTCGCCCTGAGCTTCCTGCTCGGCAGTGAGTTCAAGAATGGCGCCACCGTGAACGATGTCTCGCGGGCGGATAACCGCCCCATCCACAGTCAGGCGGCCGTCTTTGATCCAGGCGGAAAGGCGCGAGCGCGAGTGCTCAGCGAATAATTGTGCGGCGACTTGATCGAGGCGTTGGCCGCCCAATTCGGACGGCACCTCTGCGCGAAGTTCAATTTTATCGGACATGCTCAGACTAGGCGTCGGCACAGCCTTTGGTTTCGGCTGCGCGCTTGTGGTTAAATACGGCGTCTTTTGCCCCGAGGCTATTCAACGGGGCGCTCATCATAACAGGACGGCCACGCCCAAGACAGCGGCCGTCATAGGGACGCAAGCCGCCATGCAAGTGAAACACCTGCTGCTGATCGCCATCCTCGCATTGACCGCTGCTTGCTCATCGAAGGAAGTCGTAGACGAAAACCTGAGTGAAGTCGAGTTGTACCAACAGGCTCAAGCCGACCTGGACAACAACAGCTACACCAGTGCCACTGCCAAGCTGAAGGCTCTGGAATCGCGTTATCCGTTCGGTCGTTATGCCGATCAGGCGCAACTTGAGCTCATCTACGCCAACTACAAGAACGCCGAACCAGAGGCTGCAAAAGCCGCTGCGGAGCGTTTCATTCGTCTGCATCCACAGCACCCGAATGTCGATTACGCGTACTACCTGAAAGGCCTGACGTCTTTCGACCAGGACGTTGGTCTGCTGTCGCGCTTCCTGCCGCTGGACATGACCAAGCGTGACCCGGGTGCCGCGCGCGACTCCTACAACGAGTTCGCCCAGCTGACCAGCCGCTTCCCGAACAGCCGCTACTCGCCTGACGCCAAGCAGCGCATGATCTACCTGCGCAACCTGCTGGCAGCCTACGAGATCCACGTGGCCGACTATTACCTGACCCGCCAGGCCTATGTCGCTGCTGCAAACCGTGGTCGCTACGTAGTGGAAAACTTCCAGGAAACGCCTTCGGTCGGTGACGGCCTGGCGGTGATGACCGAGTCCTACCAGCGTCTGCACCTGGACGATCTGGCCGCGACCAGCCTCGAAACCCTGAAACTCAACTACCCGAACCACCCATCGCTGGTTGATGGTCAGTTCGTGCCGTCGGTTGCCGAAGCCGACAACCGTTCGTGGCTGAGCAAGGCCACCCTGGGCCTGATCGAGTCCCGTCCTCCGCTGCCGCCGGGAGAGACCCGCGCCAACCAGGACGTGCAGAAGCAGTTCCAGGACGCGAAAGAAGCCATTCCGAACGAACTCAAGCCTAAAGATGCGGATGGCGAGGTGATTGAGGAAGAGGAACACGAAGCGCAAGGCAACAACGAAGACCGTTCGTGGTTCAGCTACATGACCTTCGGCGTGTTCGACTGACACGACCGGCGGTACCAAAAGGGAGACTCTTGAGTCTCCCTTTTTCATTACCGTTTTTTTGTGAATGCCAATTGCACTGTGCGCCTGTCATGTCCCCGGCTAAACTGCCGGTTCATCAGCCAATAAAGCAGCTCATCATGCTTCGTTTACTCTTCTGGATCGCCGTGATTGCCGCCGCGGTGTGGTTCTGGCGCAAGTACAAGAGCCAGGTGTCCTCCCCCAAGTCCAATGCCGAGCTGGAAGCCGCGCCCATGGTCCGTTGCGCCCATTGCGGCGTGCACCTGCCTCGCGACCGCGCGCTGAACCTTCAACAACAGTGGTATTGCAGCCAGGCTCACCTTGAGCAAGGCCCCGGTTCCAGTGATCGCTGAGGCGTCCAGTCACGGCGGCAAACAGGCTCAGCGACTGCTGCGCCTTTATCATCTCTACCGTTTAAGCGTCGGCATCATTCTGGTGCTGCTGATCTCCAGCAACATGGACAACCAGTTGCTGACGTCAGCCAATGACGACCTGCTGCGCAGTGGCAGCTGGTTGTACCTGGTGCTGAATATTCTGCTGGTGGTCTTCTTCGAGAACACCCGCCGCCCGGCCCAACTGTTCAGCCTGGCGCTGCTCGACGTCTTGCTGCTGTGCGGCCTGTTCTATGCCGGCGGCGGTGTGGCCAGCGCCATCGGTAACTTGCTGATCGTCTCGGTGGCCATCAGCAACACCTTGGTGCGAAGGCGCATCGGCCTGTTGATTGCCGCCATCGCGGCGATCGGCATCGTCGGCTCAAGCTTTCTGCTGAGTTTTATCCATCGCGCCAGCCCCAACGACTACTTGCAGGTCGGCACCCTCGGCGCCCTGTGCTTTGCCGCCGCGCTGCTGGTACAAGGCCTGGTCCGACGCCTGGAAGTCAGCGAAACACTGGTGGAGCAGAAGGTCAGTGAAGTCGTCGGCCTTGAGGCGCTCAATGCCCTGATCCTGCAACGCATGCGCACCGGCATCCTGGTGCTCGACGACCAGCGGCGCGTGCAATTGGCCAATCACAGTGCCTTGGCCCTGCTGGGTTGCGAGCGCCTTGAAGGCCAGCTGATCGACGACCACTTCCCGTCGCTCGTCGAGCGTTTGCAGTTGTGGCTCAACAACCCGACGCTGCGCCCCCAAAGCCTGAAAATCGCCAGCAGCGGCATGGAGCTGCAACCCAGTTTCATAGCCCTGGACCCGAGCCCCCAACACCAAACCCTGGTTTTTCTGGAAGATCTCGCGCAAATCGCCCAACAAGCCCAACAACTGAAACTCGCCGCCCTCGGCCGCCTGACCGCTGGCATCGCCCATGAAATCCGCAATCCGTTGGGTGCCATCAGTCATGCCGCGCAGCTATTGCGAGAATCTGAGGAACTGAACAGCGCCGATCAACGTCTGACGCAGATTATTCAAGACCACTCTCAGCGCATGAATCGGGTAATCGAAAACGTCCTGCAATTGTCCCGCCGCCAGCAAACCGTGGCGCAACGTCTCGACCTGAAGCCGTGGCTGCAACAGTTCGTCACGCAAACCCGCGAGGCCGCGACCGAGCGCCAGCAGATCCACCTGAACTTCGGCCCCGGTGACTTCACGACCCTGATGGACCCGAACCAACTGCACCAGATCATCGACAACCTGATACGCAACGCGTGGCGCCACAGCGCGCAAAACCACGACCTGGCGCAGGTCTGGCTTGAGTTGTTCATCGAACCCGGCAGCCAGTTGCCGATCCTCGAAGTGCTGGATGACGGCGCCGGCGTGACGCCAGATCATCAGGCGCAACTGTTCGAACCTTTCTTCACCACCAGTCACCAGGGCACCGGCCTTGGGCTGTATCTGTCCCGTGAGCTGTGCGAAAGCAACCAGGCCCGCCTAGACTTCAAACCACGCCAAGGCGGCGGCTGCTTTCGCATAACCTTTGCTCACGGACGGAAACAAAGTTGAATATGAGCCCACGGCAAAAAGTCCTGATCGTCGACGACGAACCGGACATCCGCGAACTCCTGGAAATCACCCTGGGACGGATGAAACTCGACACCTACAGCGCGCGTGACGCGAGCGAGGCCCTGACCCTGCTCAAGCGCGAGACCTTCGATCTGTGCCTGACCGACATGCGCCTGCCGGATGGCACCGGCCTGGAGCTGGTGCAGCACATCCAGCAACGCTTCCCCCAGACCCCGGTGGCCATGATCACCGCGTACGGCAACGTCGACACGGCGATTAACGCGCTCAAGGCCGGTGCTTTCGACTTCCTCACCAAACCGGTGGACCTTAATCGCTTGCGGGAACTGGTCAGCAGCGCCCTGCTCCTGCCTGCCCCCGGCGGGGTCATTGATCGACGCCTGCTGGGCGACTCATTGCCCATGCGCAACTTACGCAAACAGATCGACAAACTCGCGCGCAGCCAGGCCCCGGTGTACATCAGTGGCGAATCCGGTAGCGGCAAGGAACTGGTGGCCCGACTGATCCATGACCGCGGCCCGCGGGCCAACCAGGCGTTCGTTCCGGTCAACTGCGGAGCGATTCCGTCGGAACTGATGGAAAGCGAGTTTTTCGGTCATCGCAAAGGCAGCTTCAGCGGCGCCATCGAAGACAAGCCGGGACTGTTCCAGGCCGCCCAGGGTGGCACGCTGTTTCTTGACGAGGTGGCAGACCTGCCGCTGCCGATGCAGGTCAAATTGCTGCGGGCGATTCAGGAAAAAGCCGTTCGCAGCGTCGGTGGCCAGCAGGAAATGGTGGTCGATGTGCGCATTCTTTGCGCTACCCACAAGGACCTTGGCGCCGAAGTCGCCGCGGAACGCTTTCGCCAGGATTTGTATTACCGCTTGAACGTGATCGAACTGCGCGTACCGCCCTTGCGCGAACGCCGTGACGACATCGAGCCATTGGCCAGCCACGTGCTCAAGCGCCTGGCTGCCGACACCGGTCAACCGGTGGCAAGACTGCACCCACAAGCACTCGAGGCGCTGAAAAGCTACCGCTTTCCCGGCAATGTGCGGGAGTTGGAGAACATGCTCGAGCGGGCTCACACCCTCTGTGAAAACAAACAGATCGAGGCCGGCGACTTGCGACTGGCCGAGGGAAACTGCACGCCTGAGGGTGGGTTGCCGGATTTGACGCAAATCGACAATCTTGAAGCGTATCTGGAAAACGTCGAACGTCAGCTGATTCTCCAGGCACTGGAAGAAACCCGCTGGAACCGCACGGCGGCGGCTCAGCGGCTGAATCTTTCGTTCAGATCAATGCGTTACAGGCTGAAGAAGCTGGGTCTGGATTGATCTTTTGGTCCTGCTTCAGATCCGCCCCGTCGGCGCATACGGCGCCGGATCAATGATCGGCTCGCGCCCCAACATCACATCGGCAAACAACTGACACGACGCCGGTGCCAGCACCAAGCCATTGCGGAAATGCCCGCAGTTTAGCCACAACCCGTCAAACCCGGGCACCTGGCCAATGTAGGGAATACCTTCCGGAGAGCCCGGGCGCAAACCGGCCCAATGCCCGACCACTTCGGCATCCGCCAGCGCCGGAATCAGCTCCACCGCCGAGGCCTTGAGGCTCTCCAGGGCCGATTCGGTTGGCGTCTTGTCGTAGCCTTCATGCTCCAGCGTACTGCCAATCAGAATGTGCCCGTCACGGCGAGGAATCGCATAACGCCCCTTGGCCAGCACCATGCTCGGCAGAAAATCCGCCGCGCACTTGTAGAGAATCATCTGCCCTTTCACCGGTTCGACCGGCAACTCCAGGCCCAGGCTTTTGAGCAAGTCGCCGCTCCAGGCACCCGCAGTCAGGACCACTTGATCGCCACGGATCGTACCGTTGGATGTCTGCACACCGACAACTTTTTCGTCTTCGCGAATAAACCCGCTGACCTCACACTGCTCATGAATCGTCACGTTCGGCAGCGCCTGCAAAGCAGCCTTGAGCGATTTCACCAAGCGCGGATTGCGCACGTTGGCGACATCAGCCATGTAGATGGCCCGGGAAAAACCACCGCCCAATACCGGCACCGCGTCGTGCGCCGCCGAGATATCCACAGACCGCAACGGACGATTCTGCCGTGCCGCCCAGGCCAGCGCCTCGGCTTCGTCGTCCAGATCGAGCCAGTACAGGCCAGTGACATGTACTTCGGGATCAACCCCGGTGGCAGCAAACAGGCGCTCACCCAGCTGTGGATAAAAATCCTGGGACCAATGAGCCAGAGCCGTGACCGCCGGGTTGTAACGCCATGGGTAGAGCGGTGAAACAATGCCACCACCCGCCCACGACGACTCTTGCCCGACGTTCGATCGGTCCAGCAGCACAACGCTCTGCACTTCGGACGCGAGATTGAATGCCGTCAGCAGGCCGATTACCCCGCCACCGACAATCACCACTTGCTGTTGCCTGTTCATATTCTGATCCAACCGATAAATAGACAGAGGGCGCAAAAGGCGCCCGAAAAGAACACTCAGCGACCCCAGCAATCCTTGGTGGTCAGGCCAGCCGTGGCGTTGACCATGCTGCGCACGCCAGTATTGGTGATGGTGAAATCACCGCACTTGTCCGTCGCCATGGATGTACCGGGCTTGCGCACCGCCGTCAGCAGGAAGGTCTGGTCGGTCAGGGTCGACGCGATGGTGTAGTAATCGTTACCGGGGCTCAGGCCCGGAACGCCGGTGTAGACATTCTTTTGCGTATAGAACCGTTCGAGAAGCTGCGCCTGCTCGGACAGCAGACCGGCCACTTCGGCACGACGGCCCTTCTTCAGGTATTCGGTGAAGCTGGGTGCAGCGATGGTCATGACAATCCCGATGATCGCAATCACGATCATGATTTCAATCAGGGTAAAACCGCGGTTGGATCTGTGCATGCCTCAACTCTCACTTACTGTATTTGTCGCCACATGATGCGACGGCTGCCGCCGCCGGATTTTTCCACCAGTGTGGTGATGCCGCCACTGGAATCGTTCACGACCTTGCGGGTCCCGCCGTTGACGATGGCGTTCAAGGTCGGATTGCCACCGGTGAAAATCACACCACTGGACACCGTATCGTTGCTGTCGACCAGGCCATCGCCATTGGTGTCGAGCACGGCGTAGTTGAGCATCTTACCGCTGAACGCATCGAGTTCGACCAGTTTGCCGGTACCGAAGCTGGCACACGGATCGGTGGTGTCGACGCTGGCCGTGGTAAAGACGATTCGCCCAAGGATCAGACTGGCCTGATTGATCACCCGCTCGCCAGTCAGGGCGCTGTTGTACACCAGCGGCAAATACCAACCTTTTTCCGCCGGATAAGTCACCTCGTTCTGGCTGGTGGTAATGAATTGGCCAGAGCTACCCGAGAACACACCGGTCACCGCCTGCACCTGCAGGCTCGAGGTAGTGATCTGCCCGGAACCGCCATCCGCGTCCCACACCGCGTAGAACGCCTGTAAATCCTTGTTGGTCTTGTCCGCCGTCTCGTTGAATTTCCCGGTACCGAAAAATACCACTTTGCCACCCAGCGAGTTATCCGCCAGCAAAGGTTGCGCGGTGATTGGCTGGGTCGCGCCCCCCGCAGCGGTGAACAGCGGCTTGCCGGAAAACGCTACGCCCCAGGTGTCCGTGGCGGTACCGCTCAAATCAAACTTCCACAGCCGCCCCTTCAAGTCCCCGCCATACGCGGCCTGCACGACGTTCTGCGAGTTGACCTTGAGTTTCACCGAGGACAAGCCGTTGGTGGTTTCGGTGTTGTCGATGACGATTTTCTTGATCAGCGAGCCGTCGCGGACATCGACCACGTACAACGCCGCGACCCCGGAGTTGCTGCCGTAGCCATTGGAAATGAACGCAGCCCATCGACCGTCAGCCAGACGTGCCACTTCCGGACGGGCGTAGGCATAACCCAGATCATTGAAAGCGTTGGCGGTGTTCGCGCTGGCCGGCGCGCTGATCTCCCACAACGCCTTGGTCGCGTTACCGGCAGACGCATCGAACAATTGCAGCGCATAGAACGTTCGCCCCCCCGCCCCGGTGCCGCCCAGCGCGAGGGTTTTCCAGACACTGTTGAGCTGGGCATCGAACACCCCCACCTGCCCATCCACCAGGAACTTGTGGCTCACGCCGTTGATGTAGGTGGTATCGGCGATGTACCGCAACGAAGGCAACACACTCGACGGCATGTAGGCGTAACGTCGAGCGCCATTGGCGGAGTTGATGACGTTTACAAAACCGTCGTTGGCGTTGACCACGAGGCTGGCATTCATGTTGGCGGCTTTGCTGGCCAGGTAAGTGCTGTAGGTGTTGTCGCCAGAAAGATCGGAAGCGGTTTTATCCGTCGGTGACGCCAGGGCCACCGGTGAGTTGATGATGTCTCCCAGCAGAACACTGCGCACTTTCAGTCCGGTCTTGTGGGTGCCCTTGCTCCACTCCACCAGATCGCTGCCGGTGATGCCGGTGGGCAGGCCCTGATTGAGGGTGGTTTGCTGGGTTGTGGAAAAGTTGGCATAGGCCAAGGTCACGGCCGTGTTGCTTTGGCTGTTCCAGGACTGATAGATCGGTGCCGTGGCGCCAGGCACGATAGCCGTATCGGTAGTCCACAACACCGCATTGGTATTGACCGCGCCACTGGCGGTAAAGCCGTAGGCCTTGATCGTGCCGCGCCAGTCTTTTGGGTCGTAGCTGGTCTGGAAGTAGCTGGTGCCGCTGGCGAGAGTCGTTCCGCTGGTGGCGCCGCTGCCACCGGAACCGGCCTTGGAGGTGATATCACTCAAGGCGTTAGACAGCGCGGCATTCAAACCAGCGCTGTCCGTCGCCTGGTAGTACTTGCCCTGGCCGTAGCTGGCGGCGTCCGACAACATTTGATTCGCGGCGGTAAAACCGACGGTGTAGGTGTTCATGTTCTGCTTCGGAAAATCGCTGGCGTTCCAGCTTTTGCCAGCCAGGTCGGTTCCGGTGGAGCGCATGTCGATGTCGAAGGCGAATTTGGCGATGTCGTCCAGATACAGGGTGTCACCCTCCCCATCACCGCCGGGGTTGTCGCCGTCGTTGGCGCTGTTGCCGTCCCAGTTCGGCAGGCGAGTGCCGCCAAGTGGGTCATTGGTGGGGAAGGTTCGGTCGTAGGTGGGCAAGCCGTCGGTGATCACCACACCGTAATTTTTCTGGCAGCGATACTGAATCGGACTGGTATAGGTGGCGGGCGTCGAGTTGTAGTACGGCGCCATGCCGCGCATGTATCGGGTCACTTCGTAGTAGGTTTCCGCCAATGGCGTGTTGGCGACGGCGCTCAGACCATTGATCGAAGAAATCAGCGCGTTGTAGTTGGCGTCCACCGACAGATCACTGACTGCCCGCGCAATGTAGCCGCCGTTGCCTGGGTTATTGCTGACGGGGGGATTGAACGTCGCAAGTCCGATGCGCAAAGAGCGATTACTGGTGACCAGATTCTTGGAGACATCTTGCGCAACGCTGATCCGGTACTCATCGGGAATGGCATTGGCGCCCGAGGTGAAATCGCGACTTGAACCGTTGGCCAGCCCCAACAGATACGCCAGATAGTTCGCCGTGTAGCGGGTGTTTTCATTGCCGACGGGGTCGGGCAGTTTCAGGCAGATCGGCGTCAGCCCGAGAAAGCCGCGATAGAAACCGTACCAATTGCCGTTGGTCGAGCAACCGCCGCGGTTCAGGCTCGACAGGGCGATGTTGGCATCACTCATATCGAGATTCTGACCACCGATACATGACAGGTTGGAACTGCACATCGCGATCTGCGCACGGTTGACCTTCGGATCGAAGCCCGGTGCCCAAATGATGTTATTCATACTCCCCGAATCATCGATCATGAGCATCACGTTCGGCGCCACGGCTGCCGCGCTCAATAGCGGCGATTCCGACGGCGTGAAGGCATAGACCGGTGCCGCCAGATACAACCCCAGAGCAACGCCACACAGCATCCGCCACAGCCCGGCGCACCCATTAGTACTTCGCATAAATACTCTCCACCACACTGCGCGAACTACCCGCGATGCCCACGGCGGTCACCCGGTACAACGTCGCCGACGTGTTGCTCGGCACGTTCACGGCCGTGAGGGTGGTGCCAATGTTCTGCACCCCATAAAAGCCATTGCCCGAAGCGATCCAGGTCACGCCCGAGGTGGCATTGAAACCGGCGGCCTTGATGGTGGCAGACTCGGCCGGCGGCGCGCACTGACTGGTGCCGCTGCACACCGCCAATGAGTAGCTGTCGAGTTGCACCGCACTTTCACCGACACGCAACGCCGCTTCGGCGCCCTGAAACGATTGATTGCGCAAGCTCACACTGCCGGCCATCTTTTCCTGCAGAGTGGCGTTCTGCATCGATGAGATACCAATCAACGTCAGCAACAACAGAAACACCAGACTGACCAGCAACGCCATGCCACGCTGAGGATGAGAAGCCACGGCAGAGAAATTCATCGGCCCTCCGCTCATGGCAGACGGTTGCGCAGCGCGGCAACCACATTGAAGGTTTGATTGCTGACCCGGTTTTTAGGGTCGGTGAGGGTCAGGCTCAATCGCACGCTACGAATGCGCGCGGGGTCGGACGGGTTGCTGCTGTAACTGGAGGCCGACGAATCGGCAGCGGAACTGGCAAGGCCGAAACTCACATTGAAGGCGCTGACGTTATCCACCAGCACTTGCTGGGCCGGTGTGCCTCTGCCGACACCCATCGTCAACTGGCCGTTCTTCAAGCTGTAGATCAACCGTCGGATCGGGAATGCCAGCTGCCCCGAGGCCGGCGTGCGCGAGTCGCTATAGGCCGTCGCCGTGTTTCGACAATCCGATATCACCGTCCAGGTCGGCGTCCCGCCGCTGCTGCCGACGTCCGCCGTCACCAGGGTCAGCTTGAGATTGGCGTTATCCCAACTGATGGGGGTAATTTGAGCCCCGTTGAATTCACCTGCCGAACTGGCGTCGATAATCGTTCCCAGACAACCGAACATGCCCACCATGCGGATTTCCTGAATCATTTTGCTCAGCACGAAACGCGCGTCTTCCTGCATCGTAGCGGCGGCGCTCTGGCTGACGTAGGTGTTTTTCGAGGCAATGAAAACCTGCACAACCCCCAGCACCACGACCAGGCTCAAGGTCAGGGCGATCAGCAATTCGATCAGGCCGAAGCCTCTTTGCCGACGGTTCATGGCGTCGATACCGGGTCGACGGTGGCACGACTGGTGAGGACGAAGCTGCGACGCGAATTGGCGCTGTTGGCAGCCCGGGAGTCGTCCCAGGTGATGGTGATCGTATAAACCCGCTGGTTGAGCGCAATGCTGCCCGTGGCGGTGGGACCACCGAAATTGACGATATTGCTGGTGAAGTCGTAGAGATCCTGGTCCCGGGCTACGTTGAGGTTGCCGGAAGTCGGCGGTGTCACGGTGTAGTCGGCGGCTGAATTGGCGCGGATGCGGTCCATCATGTCGTAGGCGATGAAACTGGCCTGACTGGTCATGCGCGCACTGTCGGTGTATTTCAGCGCATTCAATTGAAAGGCAGCCGCGCCCAGTAGCCCTACGCTCAGAATCAGCAACGCCACCAGAACTTCGATCAACGTCATGCCGTCCTGGGCATGCTTGCTCCCTTGCCTCATCCGCAACTTCCACCCAATAGAATTCGTCCGTTCAAACACACATTCAGCGTCCTGCTTTGCGCCCCCAGTACATAGCTGATCACCACCGCCGTAGACGATGACGACAGCCCGCCGAGATTGTTGAAATCAATGGCGGTCACTCCTGAGGTTAGCGTCAGAGTCGCTCCGCTGCTCATCGCTGGAACAACCCGCAATACATTGGCCGAAGTGCCAGTACTGTCATAAACCGCTAACTCCCCGGTCCAGACGCTCCCGCCCGCCGTGGGCCGAAGCCGTGTCGTCACGCCCCGGTCGATGGCCTCCAGCCGGGCGAAATTAAGACTGCGTTGCAGGTCGCCGATTTCCGTGTCGGCCCTGGTCGTTTGTGCCGAACGGGTAAACGCCGGGACGGCCAGAGTGATCAGCACCAGAAAGATCCCCAACGCGATCAGTAACTCGACCAGCGTGAAACCTTTTGAACGATGTTCCATCAGTGCCCTCCGTTGCCGTCGGCTATACCTGCAGTTACACGCTAGAACATTCAGCCGCCCCAGCGCGGTTGATTTGCCATCAGCCGTGCATGGATTGTGCGGACCACACCACTCCAGGGAGGGGATGTCATGCGTCAGCAAGGCTTCAGCCTGGTTGAACTGCTTATGGGACTGACGATTGTCGGGATTGTTCTGCATTTGGTCAGCCCGGCGTTCGCCGCAGTCACCGAATCGAACCTTCGCGAGCAGGCGGCAGAGTCACTTTACAGTGGCATCCGCACCGCCAGAACCGAGGCCATTGCGCGCCATCAGAGCGTGATGATCCACGCCATCAATGGCGACTGGAGCCAGGGCTGGCGAATCATTGTGGATATCAGTGGCAAGGGACAAAAAGACGCCAGCAATCCGCTGCTGGTGGAGCGTCAGAGCGGTACGCGGGTGCCGATCGTCGGCAACCGACCGGTCAGCACATTCGTGCGGTTCAGCAGTCTGGGTGAGCCACAGTTCGCCAGGGGGGAATTTCAGGCTGGAACATTACATGTTTGCGCCGCTCGCGAACCGGTGAGCCAGTACCAGGTGGTGCTGGCGCCGACCGGTCGCGTCAGCCTGCGCAGCGTGAAAGCTGAGCAGGCGTTATGCGCAGAGGGGAAAACGCTTAAAGCAGGGAGCGCACGCGCAGTTCTTTAGGCATGGAGAACGTGATGTTCTCCTCACGACCGGCCAGTTCATCGGCACCGGTAGCGCCCCAGGCCTGCAACTGCTGGATCACACCACGGACCAGCACTTCCGGTGCAGAGGCGCCAGCGGTAATGCCGATGCGCTCGACACCGTCGAACCAGCTCTTTTGCAGATCTTCGGCGCCATCAATCAGATAAGCCGGGGTGGACATACGTTCAGCGAGTTCACGCAAGCGATTGGAGTTCGAGCTGTTCGGACTGCCGACCACCAACACCACATCGCACTCGTCAGCCAGTTGCTTGACCGCGTCCTGGCGGTTTTGCGTGGCGTAGCAGATGTCGTCCTTGCGCGGGCCACCGATGGCCGGGAAACGCGTACGCAGGGCGTCGATGACGCGGCTGGTATCGTCCATGGACAAGGTGGTCTGGGTCACGAACGCCAGTTTTTCGGGGTTGTTCACTTGCAGTTCGGCGACATCCTTTTCGTCTTCGACGAGGTAGATCGCGCCGCCATTGCTGGCATCGTACTGGCCCATGGTGCCTTCGACTTCCGGGTGTCCGGCGTGGCCGATGAGGATGCACTCACGACCGTCGCGGCTGTAACGGGCGACTTCGATGTGCACCTTGGTCACCAGCGGGCACGTGGCGTCGAACACTTTCAGGCCACGGCCGGCAGCTTCGGTACGCACGGCCTGGGACACGCCGTGGGCACTGAAGATCACGATCACGTCGTCCGGCACCTGATCCAGCTCTTCGACGAAGATCGCCCCGCGGTTACGCAGGTCTTCGACGACGAATTTGTTGTGGACCACTTCGTGGCGCACATAGATCGGCGGCCCGAATACTTCCAGGGCGCGGTTGACGATTTCGATCGCCCGGTCCACGCCGGCGCAGAAGCCACGGGGGTTGGCGAGTTTGATTTGCATGCTGTGCCTCGTGTCTTGCGCGCAAGAAATAGCGAAAACTATGGAAACCTGCTGTGGGAGCGAGCCTGCTCGCGAAGGCGGTGTGTCAGACGACATCAATGTTGAATGTCAGTCAGCCTTCGCGAGCAGGCTCGCTCCCACATTTTTGACCGTGTCCGATCAGTTACAGCGCTTTGACGGAAATGATTTCCACGTCAAAGGTCAGCGTCTTGCCAGCCAGCGGGTGGTTGAAGTCGATGGTCACTTGCGCGTCATCGAACTCTTTGACCACACCCGGCAACTCAGTATTGGCCGCATCGTTGAAGATCACCAGCAAACCCGGCGACAGGTCCATGTCCTGAAACTGCGAACGCGGGATGATTTGCACGTTTTGCGGGTTTGGCTGGCCAAAGGCGTTTTCCGGCTCAATGCTCAGGGTACGCTTGTCGCCAGCCTTGAAACCGAACAGCGCCGCTTCGAAACCTGGCAACAGGTTACCGTCGCCGACCTTGAAGGTCGCCGGGGCTTTGTCGAAGGTGCTGTCCACCGTGTCGCCGTTCTCCAGGCGCAATGCGAAATGCAAGGTGACTTCCGTGTTCTGGCCGATGCGTTGCTCAGCCAATACCTGTTCAGTCATGAACGGTTTCTCCGGTCTTTTTACTTTTGAACATATCCAGTGCCAGCATCACGGCACCGACAGTGATTGCACTGTCAGCAAAGTTGAATGCCGGGAAGTACCAGCGGTTCTGCCAGTGCACCAGAATGAAATCGATCACATGGCCCAGGGCAATGCGGTCATACAGGTTGCCCAGCGCGCCACCGAGCACCAGTGCCAGCGCAACCGCCAGCCAGGTTTCGTTGCGCCCCAGACGTTTGAGCCACACCACCAGCACCGCGCTGACCACAATTGCGATCAGGGCAAACAACCAGCGCTGCCAGCCGGAGCTGTCAGCCAGGAAGCTGAACGCCGCGCCAGTGTTGTAGGCCAGGGTCCAGCTGAAGTAATCGGGGATGATCACGATCTGCTGGTACATCTCAAGCTTGCCCTCGAAGTAGAACTTGCTGGCCTGGTCGATGACCAGGACCAGCAAACTCAACCAGAGCCAGCCCAGTCGCCCGAAGCGACCAACGGCATTAGGCATAGTGGCGGACCTCGCCGGCGCCGCTGATGTTGTCGACGCAACGACCGCAGATTTCCGGATGCTCCGGGTTCACGCCGACGTCTTCACGGCAGTGCCAGCAACGGGCGCACTTGGCGAAGGCCGACTTGACGATCTTCAGCTTCAGGCCGCTGACTTCAGTCACGACCGCATCGGCAGGCGCCTGTACGAAGGGCGCAACGCTGGCGGTCGAGGTGATCAGTACAAAGCGCAGTTCGTTGCTCAGCTTGGCCAGATCGGCGCTCAAGGCGTCTTCGGCGAACAGCGTCACTTCGGCTTGCAGGTTGCCACCGACGGCTTTGGCCGCCCGCTGGATTTCCATCTCTTTGTTGACCGCGACCTTCACTTCCATGATGCGATCCCAGTAGGCGCGACCCAGCTCGAAGCCTTCCGGCAGTTCGGTCAGGCCTTCATACCAGGTGTTGAGCATGACGGACTCGTTACGCTCGCCCGGCAGGTACTGCCACAACTCGTCGGCGGTAAACGCCAGGATCGGCGCGATCCAGCGCACCAGCGCTTCACTGATGTGGAACAGCGCGGTCTGGCACGAGCGACGGGCCTTGCTGTCGGCGCCGGTGGTGTACTGGCGATCCTTGATGATGTCGAGGTAGAAACCGCCCAGTTCCTGCACGCAGAAGTTGTGGATCTTCGAGTACACATTCCAGAAGCGGTATTCGCCGTAGTGCTCTTGCAATTCGCGTTGCAGCAGCAGAGTACGGTCCACGGCCCAACGGTCCAGTGCGAGCATTTCTTCAGCCGGCAGCAGGTCGGTGGCCGGGTTGAAACCGGTCAGGTTGGAAAGCAGGAAGCGCGCGGTGTTACGGATACGCCGGTAGGCGTCCGCACTGCGTTGCAGGATCTGCTCGGACACCGCCATTTCACCGGAGTAATCGGTCGATGCAACCCACAGACGCATGATATCGGCGCCCAGGGTGTCGTTGACTTTTTGCGGTGCAATCACGTTGCCCAGGGACTTGGACATCTTGCGGCCGGACTCGTCAACGGTGAAACCGTGAGTCAGCAGCTCGCGGTACGGCGCGTGGTTGTCGATGGCGCAACCGGTCAACAGCGACGAGTGGAACCAGCCACGGTGTTGGTCCGAACCTTCCAGGTACAGGTCGGCGCGTGGACCGCTTTCGTGGCCCATCGGGTGAGAACCGCGCAGGACGTGCCAGTGCGTGGTGCCCGAGTCGAACCAGACGTCGAGGGTGTCGCTGATCTTGTCGTACTGCGGTGCTTCAGCGCCCAGCAGCTCGGCGGCATCCAGCTTGAACCAGGCTTCGATGCCTTCGACTTCGACGCGCTTGGCGACTTCTTCCATCAGTTCAACGGTCCGTGGGTGCAGCTCGCCGCTTTCCTTGTTCAGGAAGAACGGGATCGGCACGCCCCAGTTGCGCTGACGGGAAATGCACCAGTCCGGGCGGTTGGCGATCATCGAGTGCAGGCGCGCCTGGCCCCAGGCCGGAACGAACTGGGTATCTTCGATGGCCTTGAGCGAGCGTACGCGCAGGGTGTCGCCGGTGGTCGGCTGCTTGTCCATGCCGATGAACCACTGCGCGGTGGCGCGGTAGATCAGCGGGGTCTTGTGGCGCCAGCAGTGCATGTAGCTGTGTTCAATGACGGTGGTGTGCATCAGCGCACCGACTTCGGTCAGTTTGTCGACGATGGCCGGGTTGGCCTTCCAGATGAACTGGCCGCCGAAGAATTCCAGCGAGGTCGCGTAAACGCCGTTGCTTTGAACCGGATTGAGGATGTCATCGTTGACCATGCCGTATTTCTTGCAGGTCACGAAGTCGTCCACACCGTAGGCCGGCGCGGAGTGAACCACACCAGTGCCTGCGCCCAGTTCAACGTAGTCGGCCAGGTAAACCGGCGACAGGCGGTCGTAGAACGGGTGGCGGAAGTTGATCAGCTCCAGCGCTTTACCGGTGGTGGTCGCGATGACCGAACCTTGCAGCGAATAGCGCGCCAGGCACGACTCGACCAGCTCTTCGGCCAGCACCAGCAGCTTGTCGCCGACATCGACCAGGGCGTAGTTGAATTCCGGGTGGACGTTCAGCGCCTGGTTGGCCGGGATGGTCCACGGGGTGGTGGTCCAGATCACGATCGAAGCAGGCTTGGCCAGCGATGGCAGACCGAACGCGGCAGCCAGTTGGGCTTCGTCAGCAATCGGGAACGCGACGTCGATGGTCGAGGACTTCTTGTTCTCGTACTCGACTTCGGCTTCGGCCAGGGCCGAACCGCAGTCGAAGCACCAGTTCACGGGCTTGAGGCCCTTGAACACGAAACCGCCTTTTACGATTTCAGCCAAGGCACGGATTTCGCCAGCCTCGTTCTTGAAGTCCATGGTCTTGTACGGGTTGGCGAAGTCGCCCAGCACGCCGAGACGGATGAATTCGGACTTCTGGCCTTCGATCTGCTCGGTGGCGTAGGCACGGCACAGCTCGCGGGTCTTGTCCGCGCCCAGATTCTTGCCGTGGGTCACTTCGACTTTGTGCTCGATCGGCAGACCGTGGCAGTCCCAGCCCGGAACATAAGGCGCGTCGAAGCCCGACAGGGTCTTCGAGCGAATGATCATGTCCTTGAGAATCTTGTTCAGTGCGTGACCGATGTGGATCGTGCCGTTGGCGTACGGAGGGCCGTCGTGCAGGACGAACTTCGGACGATCCTTGCCAATCTCGCGCAACTTTCCGTACAGGCCAATACTGTCCCAGCGCTGCAGAATCTGCGGTTCGCGCTGTGGCAGGCCGGCCTTCATTGGGAAGGCGGTGTCCGGAAGGTTTAGCGTGGCTTTATAGTCGGTCATTTAAGGCTCTTCATTAGCGATTGGCGCTAGGTGCGACAGGGCACGGGCGGCGGCGACATCCGCATTGATCGCCGTCTTAAGCGCCTCCAGAGAGGCGAAACGCTGCTCTTCACGCAGCTTTTGGTGGAAAACCACCGTCATACGCCGGTCATACAGATCGCCGGCAAAATCTAAAAGATGGACTTCGAGGTGGGCTTTGCCATCCCCTTGGACCGTAGGTCGAACGCCGATATTGGCGACACCCGGCCAGGTCTTGCCGTCGAGGTCGACACTGACCAGGTAAACCCCGGTGAACGGCACGCGACGGCGCTTGAGTTGAATATTGGCAGTGGGCGTACCCAGCTGACGCGCCAGTTTCTGCCCATGCAGCACGCGACCGGCAATCCGGTACGGGCGACCGAGCAACCGTTCGGCGAGGCCAAAATCGGCAGCCGCCAGGGCATTACGCACCTGGGTGCTGCTGACACGAATGCCATCGAGCTCGACGGTCTGCGCCGCTTCAACGGTGAAGCCCTGCATGACGCCGGCCTGTTGCAGGAAATCGAAATCCCCGACCCGGTCACAGCCGAAACGGAAGTCGTCACCGACTTCAAGATGCTGCACGCCAAGGCCGTCCACCAGAATGGTGTCGACGAACTCGCTGGCGCTGAGCTTGCTCAGGCGATGGTTGAATGCCAGGCACAAGACCCGGTCGACGCCTTCGGCGGCCAGCAGTTGCAGTTTGTCACGCAAACGGGCCAGACGGGCCGGTGCGGTGTCCGGCGCGAAAAACTCTCGCGGCTGCGGCTCGAAAATCACCACGCAACTGGGCACGGCCAACGCCAGCGCACGCTCACGCAAACGCGCCAGGATAGCCTGGTGGCCACGGTGTACACCGTCAAAGTTGCCAATAGTGGCGACACAGCCCCGATGCTGGGGGCGCAGATTGTGGAGGCCTCGAACCAGCTGCATAACGCGCTTCTTGCTCATAAAGTGGTCGATTATAACCACACCCGGCGGCCGACGACAGGCAACACCGTATCCCAAAGTAATCGAGCCGACAAAAATGTCGGCTCGCCCGTATTTATGGAGGTTTTATCTTCAGCCCAGCGCCTTGCGGTTGAAGTCACGCAAGCGGAAGCCCATCAACATTAACATGCCGAAATAGGTCACCACACCGGCAATCACCAAGGCGCCCAGC
Source organism: Pseudomonas sp. TNT2022 ID1044 (assembly GCF_028656895.1). NCBI lineage: Bacteria > Pseudomonadati > Pseudomonadota > Gammaproteobacteria > Pseudomonadales > Pseudomonadaceae > Pseudomonas > Pseudomonas sp. TNT2022 ID1044. Next base: position 36,629 of record NZ_JAMDHB010000032.1, read on the forward strand.
CGCAGGAAACGCTCAAGCATCTGCCCCTCGCCCCAGGCCGGCATGAAATGCATCCCGGCCAGCAGCACGCCAGACATCACCGCTACCGCAATCACCAACTTGAAGCCGAACCTGGCCCAGCCCGGTTGCGGCTGATACATCTGCTGTTTACGCAGTTGATAGAACAGCAGCCCGGCATTGAGGCAAGCGCCGGCACTGATGGCGAGCGCCAGGCCCGCGTGAGCCAGCGGACCGATCAGCACCAGGTTGAACAACTGCGTGACGACCAGTGTGAAAATTGCGATTTTTACCGGCGTACGGATGTTTTGTTGCGCATAAAAGCCCGGTGCCAACACTTTGATCACGATAATCCCGAGCAATCCGACGGAATAAGCGATCAACGCGCGCTGGGTCATGGCCGCGTCATGGGCATCGAACTGGCCGTACTGGAACAGCGAAACCGTCAGCGGCTCGGCCAGGATCGCCAGCGCCAGGGCACACGGCAACACCAGCACGAAACATAGCCGCAGCCCCCAATCGAGGATGCGCGAGTACTCGTGGCGATCCTTGCTGGCGTACGTCTTGGCCAGGGTTGGCAGCAGGATTGTGCCCAATGCCACACCCAGCACACCGGACGGCAACTCCATCAGACGGTCGGCGTAGTACATCCAGGACACGGAACCGGCGACCAGGAACGACGCGAAGATTGTGTTGATGATCAGCGAGATCTGGCTCACCGACACCCCGAGAATCGCCGGCAGCATCTGCTTCATCACCCGCCAGACACCGGTATCGCGCAAATTCAGGCGCGGCAGCACCAGCATGCCGATCTTTTTCAGGTGCGGCAGTTGATAAAGCAATTGTGCAAGGCCACCCACCAGGACCGCCCAGCCGAGCGCCATCACGGGTGGATCGAAGTACGGCGTCAGGAACAGCGCAAAAATAATCATGCTGACGTTGAGCAGCGTTGGCACGAACGCCGGCACCGAAAAACGGTTCCAGGTGTTGAGGATTGCGCCCGCCAGCGAAGACAGGGAAATCAGCAATATGTAAGGAAAGGTCACCCGCAACAGGTCGGTCGTGAGCTCGAATTTTTCCGGAGTATCGGTGAAACCCGGTGCGGTGACCCAGATGACCCAGGGTGCGGCAAGCATGCCCAACGCCGTGACCAGCGCCAGCACCAGCGTCAACAGGCCCGAAACGTAAGCAATGAATGTTCGCGTTGCCTCATCGCCCTGCTGGCTTTTGTATTCGGCAAGAATCGGCACGAAAGCCTGGGAAAATGCCCCTTCGGCAAAAATTCGCCGCAACAGATTGGGCAATTTGAAGGCGATGAAGAAGGCGTCGGTCGCCATTCCCGCGCCAAATGTGCGCGCAATGAGGGTGTCACGAACGAACCCCAGAACCCGGGAAAGCATCGTGATAGAGCTGACGGCGGCCAACGATTTGAGCAGATTCATTGAAAGAGTTTGTGCCTGTCGATAAACAGCAGGCGAATAAAGCGCCCACTTATGCGATACTCCGCGCCGCAACAGCACAGAGCCAAAGCTCGCGAGTTTACAGGTCACACGCCGGAAAGAAATATTCTGTGCCACCGACCTCATGAAAACGTGACGAGCGAAGGCAAGACAAGGCGAAAACAGGCGAGAAAGCGGAGCTGACGAACGTCAATGAGCATTTCGAGGCTGTTTTCAACGCAGTATTGTCGAGCGCAGTAGTTTTCATGGGGTCGGGACCGACCACTTAGCGGAACGTTTCCTCCGCCCTTGACAAGACTTCAACTCATCGGCATGATTCGCGGCCTATTTTGTTTGCTATTTCCTAAAAAGTCTTTCGAGGAGCTCGACGGTGGCCAACTCACCTTCCGCCAAAAAACGTGCAAAACAGGCTGAGAAGCGTCGCAGCCACAACGCCAGCCTGCGTTCCATGGTTCGTACCTACATCAAGAATGTAGTTAAGGCCATCGACGCAAAAGACGCTGAAAAAGCTCAAGCTGCTTACGTTCTGGCTGTGCCAGTAATCGACCGCATGGCCGATAAAGGCATCATCCACAAGAACAAGGCTGCTCGCCATAAGAGCCGCTTGAATGGCCACGTTAAGGCCCTGAGCGTTGCCGCTGCTGCCTAAGCGACCCGCTCATTAAAAAACCGACCTCAGGGTCGGTTTTTTATTGCCTGCGATTTAGTGAACGCAAAAAACTGTGGGAGCGAGCCTGCTCGCGAAGAGGTCGTTACATTCAACATCATCGCTGACTGTTACACCGCTTTCGCGAGCAGGCTCGCTCCCACAGCTTGAACTGCGTCAGATTATTGGGCGTGCGCCCACGGCAAAATCGGAATCGCCGTTACCGCATTCTGCGGACTGCCCTCAATCAAACGATCGCTGTAGACCAGATACACCAGCGTGTTGCGCTTCTTGTCGAGGAAACGCACCACCTGCATGGTCTTGAACACCAGGGACGTGCGCTCCCTGAACACCTCATCGCCATCCTTCAGTTCACCCCTGAAGCTGATCGGCCCGACCTGACGACAAGCAATGGAGGCTTCGGCGCGATCCTCGGCCAGACCAAGACCACCCTTCACACCGCCGGTCTTGGCGCGTGACAGGTAGCAGGTCACACCCTCCACCTTCGGGTCATCAAACGCTTCGACCACGATCCGATCGTTCGGCCCGACGAACTTGAACACCGTCGACACCTGACCAATTTCTTCAGCCGAAGCCAACAGCGGCATCGCCAACAGCAACCCCAGTAATCCTTTTGCCAAACGCATTCAGATATTCCTTTAAACCAGAATCAGGTTATCGCGATGAACCAGTTCCGGCTCCGCCATGTAACCCAACAGACCGACAATCGCATCAGACGACTGACCGATGATTTTTTGTGCCTCCAACGCGCTGTAGTTGGCCAGGCCACGAGCAATCTCACGACCGTCCGGCGCCACGCACACCACCATTTCGCCACGACGGAAGCTGCCCTGAACCAGCTTGACCCCAACCGGCAACAAACTCTTGTTGCCCTGGGATAACGCCGTCACAGCCCCCGCATCGAGCACCAGGGTGCCGCGGGTTTGCAGATGCCCCGCGAGCCACTGCTTGCGCGCAGCCAGCATGCCACGCTCAGGCGAGAGCAAGGTGCCGATGCGTTCGCCCGCCTTGAGGCGATCCAGCACACGCTCAAGGCGCCCGCCGACGATGATGGTATGAGCACCGGAACGCGCCGCCAGACGCGCAGCGCGCAGCTTGGTCTGCATGCCGCCACGACCCAGCGCACCACCGGTACCGCCCGCCACCGCATCGAGCGCCGGATCATCGGCACGCGCTTCGTAAATCAGCTGCGCATTAGGGTTGTTGCGCGGATCGGCGTCGAACATGCCATCGCGATCCGTCAGGATCACCAGCAAGTCCGCTTCGACCAGGTTGGCCACCAGCGCCGCCAGGGTGTCGTTGTCGCCGAAACGGATCTCGTCAGTGACCACGGTGTCGTTCTCGTTGATCACCGGGATGACTTTCAGCTCGACCAACGCGCGCAAGGTGCTGCGGGCGTTCAGGTAGCGCTTGCGATCGGACAGGTCGTCGTGGGTCAGGAGAATCTGCGCTGTGTGCCGACCATGCTCGGCAAAGCTCGACTCCCAGGCCTGCACGAGCCCCATCTGGCCGATTGCAGCAGCAGCCTGAAGTTCGTGCATTGCACTGGGTCGCGAGGTCCAGCCCAAACGGCTCATACCGGCCGCCACCGCCCCGGAGGACACCAGCACCAGCTCGACGCCCGCTTCATGCAGGGCCACCATCTGCTCTACCCAGACACCCATTGCCGCGCGATCCAGGCCTTTGCCGTCCGCCGTCAGCAAAGCGCTGCCGATCTTCACGACCCAACGCTGCGCACCTGTCACCTTGCTCCGCATCATCTTCAACCTTAGCTTGAGGAACAGTGCGACCTGGCACTGCCCATGACGTTATTCGTGGTTATTCGTGACCAACGATCGATTTCCAGATACTAAAACGCCGCTCGATTGAGCGGCGCTTAAGTTTATCGCAACGAATCAGTCACGCACGTAAATGATTTCCGGACCGTCTTCATCATCCACATCTTCTTCGTCCCAATCATCGTCGCCGATGTCGTGGACCGACTTCACGCCGCTGCGACGCAGAGCACGCTGATCGTCCAGCGCCTGCAACTGGGCACGGGCTTCATCTTCGATGCGCTGATCGAGATCAGCCAGCTCTTCCTTGTAGGCCGGGTCGTTGGCCAGGCGGTCAGCACGATCTTCCAGGTAACGCATGATGTCGTGGCACAGACGCTCGGTGTTTTGCTTGGCGATGGCCGAGATCACGTACACCGGACCGGTCCACTCCAGACGATCAACAATCTCTTTGACGCGCGCATCGTGCTCTTCGTCGAGGATCTGGTCGCACTTGTTCAGGATCAACCAGCGATCGCGCTCAGCCAGGGACGGACTGAACTTGGTCAGCTCGTTGACGATGACTTCAGCGGCGTCCGGGGCACTGGTTTCATCCAGCGGCGCCATGTCGACGAGGTGCAACAGCAGACGAGTACGCGACAAGTGCTTGAGGAAGCGAATCCCCAGGCCCGCGCCATCGGAAGCGCCTTCGATCAGACCCGGAATGTCCGCGACCACGAAACTCTTCCAGCGATCGACGCTGACCACACCCAGGTTCGGCACCAGAGTGGTGAACGGGTAATCGGCGACTTTCGGCTTGGCGGCCGATACCGAACGGATAAAGGTACTTTTACCGGCGTTCGGCAAACCCAGCAGACCCACGTCAGCCAGCACTTTCATTTCCAGCTTCAGGTCGCGCTGCTCACCCGGCTTGCCTGGCGTGGTCTGGCGTGGCGCACGGTTGGTACTGGATTTGAAACGGGTGTTGCCCAGACCGTGCCAGCCGCCCTGCACCACCATCAATTTCTGGCCAGCCTTGGTCAGGTCGCCGATCACTTCTTGCGTGGCCGAGTCGATCACCGTGGTACCAACAGGCACACGCAGGATCAGGTCCTCGCCCTTCTTGCCGGTGCAGTCAGTGCTGCCGCCGTTGGAGCCACGCTCGGCATCGAAGTGCCGGGTGTAACGGTAGTCGACCAGGGTGTTGAGGTTTTCGTCGGCCATCATGTAGATGGAACCGCCATCACCGCCATCACCGCCGTTCGGGCCACCGTTCTCGATGAATTTTTCCCGACGGAAACTCATGGCGCCATTGCCGCCATCACCAGCCTTTACGCGAATCGATACTTCATCAACAAACTTCATAACAAACGCCTCTCGCCATACGGACGAGCCGAAAAACAATCAAGACATAAGACTCTTGCAAAAATGAGCGCAGCGACCCCAAACCACGACATCTACATCGTACGCCGACAGCCCATACAAACAGCTTTGCAAGAGACTCACCCCACAAACGAAAAAGCCCCGTCGCGAGACAGGGCTTTTCCAGCGATCGCGCAATTAAGCTGCGACTACGCTCACGTAACGACGACCGAAGGCGCCTTTTACTTCGAACTTGATCACGCCTTCGACTTTAGCGAAGAGAGTGTGATCTTTACCCATGCCAACGCCGTAGCCAGCGTGGAATTGGGTGCCGCGCTGACGCACGATGATGTTGCCCGCTTTGATAGCCTGGCCGCCATACATCTTCACGCCAAGGCGTTTGGCTTCTGAGTCGCGACCGTTACGGGTACTACCACCAGCTTTTTTGTGTGCCATGAGTTCAATTCTCCTAGTGAGGAATTAGGCTGAAATTAAGCCTGAATACCGGTGATTTTGATCTCGGTGTACCACTGGCGGTGGCCCATACGCTTCATGTGGTGCTTACGACGACGGAACTTGATGATGCGGACTTTATCGTGACGACCTTGGGAGATCACTTCAGCCACAACGGTAGCGCCAGCAACAACTGGAGCACCGATATTCACGTCGTCGCCGTTGGCAACCAACAGAACGCGATCAAAGGTAACGGATTCGCCGGTAGCGATTTCCAGTTTTTCGATCTTCAGGTATTCACCTGGGGCGACTTTGTACTGCTTGCCGCCAGTAACGATTACTGCATAAGACATGGTATTTCTCCGATAATCCTGCTCACCCAGCTCTTTATAAGAAGAGGTATTGGCTGGCATGGCTGCATGGGGCTGGAAGGCCCGCTTGCAATTGCGTAAGGCAGGTGCTGCCCAGGAAGTTCAGGGTGCGCGATTGTACGCAAGGCACGAGCGCCTTGCAATAGGCCGTCTATCGCGCCTTGACAGGCCCGGACGTGGGTCCTAGCATGCCGCGCAACCCTTCTGGAGCGACTGTCGCTGATGCAACCCCAAGCTTTCTACCGCGCGGTGGCGGACGATTTTAGCGCCGTCGACGGCATCATCAAGAAGCAGCTGACTTCCCGAGTGCCGCTGGTATCGAAAATCGGCGATTACATTACCTCGGCCGGCGGTAAACGCCTGCGTCCTTTATTGGTGCTGCTGTCTGGCAAGGCCCTGGGACGTGAAGGCGATGACCTGCGACTTTTGGCCGCAACCATTGAATTCCTGCACACCGCCACCCTGCTGCATGACGATGTCGTCGACATGTCCGGCATGCGCCGTGGCCGCTCGACCGCCAACGCCATGTGGGGCAATGCACCGAGCGTGCTGGTGGGCGACTTCCTGTATTCGCGTTCTTTCGAAATGATGGTCGAGCTGGGCTCCATGCCCGTGATGAAGATCCTTTCGCAAGCCACGCGCATCATCGCCGAAGGCGAAGTGTTGCAGCTGTCGAAGGTTCGCGACGCCAGCACCACCGAAGAAACCTACATGGAAGTCATCCGCGGCAAAACCGCGATGCTCTTCGAAGCTTCGACCCACAGCGCCGCGGCCCTGGCCGGTGCAACGCCCGAACAGAGCGAAGCTCTGCGCATGTTCGGCGATCACCTGGGTGTGGCGTTCCAACTGGTCGACGACCTGCTCGATTATAAAGGCGATGCGCAAACCCTGGGCAAGAACGTCGGTGACGATCTGGCCGAAGGCAAGCCAACCCTGCCGCTGATCTACACCATGCGCGAAGGCACGCCGGAACAGGCCGCCCTGGTGCGCAAGGCGATCCAGAAAGGCGGCATTGAAGACCTGGAGAGCATCCGCGCCGCCGTGGAAGCCTCGGGCTCGCTGGAGTACACCGCGCAACTGGCTCGCGATTACGTCGCCCGCGCGATCAAATGCCTCGACGTGTTGCCGCCGAGCGAATATCGCGATGCGCTGATTGAGCTGAGCGAGTTCTCGGTCGCGCGCACGCACTGATACGCGCTCTGTAGGAGCCGGCTTGCTGGCGATTCATACAACTCGGTGTTTCAGGAACACCGGGGTGGTGCAATCGCCAGCAAGCCGGCTCCTACAGACAAAGCATCCATCGCCAGCAAGCCGGCGCCTACAGGGAATCGGCGCCAGCCAGCATCCCGCCCCTCTCACGCCTAAAACCCTATACAATGTGCGCTTTTTAGCGATCCTGAATCCAAGGAGCCTTAGTGAGCACGTTGCCACCCTGCCCGAAATGCAATTCCGAATACACCTATGAAGACGGCGCCCAGCTGATCTGCCCTGAGTGCGCCCACGAATGGTCGGCCGCTGGCGAAGCCGAGACCGTGTCCGATGATGCGGTGAAAAAGGATTCGGTCGGCAACGTCCTGCAGGACGGCGACACCATCACCGTGATCAAGGACCTCAAGGTCAAGGGCACGTCGCTGGTGGTCAAGGTCGGCACCAAGGTCAAGAACATCCGCCTGTGCGATGGCGATCACGACATCGACTGCAAGATCGACGGCATCGGCCCGATGAAGCTCAAATCCGAGTTCGTCAGAAAAGTCTGAGCCTGCCGTATTCCATCCCGCGCCCGGCGTGGGATGGTGCTTCGCCCTCCCCCGCTTCACCCAACAAATCCTCGCGATAGCCAAACGCCAGCCGTTTTGACCTTACGCAATCTTTACCCGGAAAAAAGCCCGAACCGCTAATAGGCCCTTGCTATTTATTGAATAGGAATTATTCTCATTGAACCCAATCAATGGAAATGAGAACCCATGACTTATTTGATCGATGCCTGGCTGGACCGCCCGCACCCTTACCTCAGGATCCTTCATCGGGAAACCGGGGAAGTCTGTGCCGTACTGGAAGAGGAGGCCTTGAGCGAACTGCAGGATCAGGGCGACCTGGACCTCAATGGCTTGAACTCGAGCGAGCCTGTGGTGCTTAAGGAAGTGGTGCGAAACCTGTTTCTGTTCTGCTACGCCCGGGCATTGCGCCCGTCGAATGAGCTGCATCACAAGATGGAAATATGAGGCTGCACAAAAAACTGTGGGAGCCAGCCTGCTGGCGATTGCGATCTGACAGTCGACATTGCTGCTGACTGAGACATCGCCATCGCGAGCGGGCTCGCTCCCACATTAGCCCGATGTCATATCGGGCCGGGTATTACAGAACGTCGAGCAGCTCGACGTCGAATACCAGAACGCTGTGCGGCGGGATGCTGCCAACGCCTTGAGCGCCGTAAGCCAGTTCGCTCGGCACGTACAGGCGCCATTTGCTGCCGGCATTCATCAGTTGCAGGGCTTCGGTCCAGCCAGCGATCACGCCGCCAACCGGGAATTCTGCAGGCTGGCCACGATCGTAGGAGCTGTCGAACACAGTGCCGTCGATCAGGGTGCCGTGGTAGTGGGTACGCACGGTGTCTTCACGGGATGGCTTGGCGCCTTCACCGGCAGTCAGTACTTCGAACTGCAGGCCCGAAGCCAGGGTGGTGATGCCGTCACGCTTGGCGTTTTCAGCCAGGAAGGCCAGACCTTCGCCAGCGGCCGCTTCAGCCTTGGCTGCAGCTTCGGCTTGCATGATTTCACGGATCACCTTGAAGCTGGCGGACATTTCTTCCTGGCCAACACGGCTTGGCAGACCGGCAAACGCGTCGGTCAGACCTGCCAGGATTGCGTCCAGGCTAACGCCCGGTGGCGGGTTGTCGCGCAGTTGGTCGCCCAACTGACGGCCGATACCGTAGCTGACGCGCGTTTCGTCGGTGGACAGATTTACTTCGGACATGACACTGCTCCGCTGTGCGGACGGCCCGGGAACTTGCCGTGCGTGCACAGCGCGTCCCGGAGCGCCCGGAACCAAAAGGGCCAGCAGACTAGCACAGATGCCATGGCGTTGATCAGGGGTGTCAGCCCTGATGCAGGGAGCGCTGCTCGATCGGCACCTTCAGGCTTTCTTCAACGTCACCGAGCCCGCACATCTCGTCATGCACCAGCGTGTGTACGAGGTTGAAGTTCAACTTGGGAAAGGAACGCAGCACATCACGGGCATGTTCCACCGATCGCAGGTGCATCATGTGTCCGTGGGTATCGCTTAACGGATACGCCGCGCCATGCATCCGCGCCTCCAGCAGATAGATGCCACCCTCCATCGAGATCAGATTCAGCTCGTCGACCTTCCCGGCGACGGCATAAGCATTCAGCTCTTGCAGGTTCATGAAACACACCTCACGCATTTGGCGAGCCACGACCCTTACAGGGATATGCCTCGGCGCGTCAAAGCACAAGCCACTGGCCGGACCGTTTGTCTGTTATCGCGGGAGTTCGTGGCGAGCGAGCTTGCTCGCGGCGGGCGGTACAGCGGCCCCAAAAAGCGGGATTGCTTGGCAATCCAGCGGGTGCAAGCTCCCTCGCCACAAGGGAGCTTGTCCGGATCAGTGCTTGGTCAGTTTATCCAGGTAACCCATGGCAAACGCTGACACCACGAAAGTCATGTGGATGATCACGTACCACTTCAAATGCTCGGGATCGACATTTTTGGCGTCCATGAAAATGCGCAGCAGGTGGATGGACGAGATCGCCACGATCGAGGCGGCCACCTTCATTTTCAGCGACGACGAGTCCATGGTGCCCAACCAGTTGAGCTTTTCCTTGTGGTCGTCGATGTCCAGCTGCGAAACGAAGTTTTCGTAGCCGGAAATCATCACCATCACCAGCAAGCCGCCAACCAGCGCCATGTCGATCAGCGACAGCAGGACCAGAATCAGGTCCGATTCAGCCATCGAGAAAACATTGGGAATGACGTGGAAGACTTCCTGGAAAAATTTAAGCGCCAGTGCCAACAACCCTAGGGACAAGCCGAAATAGATCGGCGCCAGCAACCAGCGGGAGGCATACATTGCGTTTTCGATAAAGCGTTCCATTGAATCTCACAGGTGGTCTGAAAATGGAAGCGAGTATAACAGCCACCTGCCCCTACTCAGAAGTCGCCATAAACCAACGGTAAATCCGTCACCTGCGCGCGTAAGGCAATTTTTTTCTGCTAGTGTCCAAATCATTGACATCGCCGCGACATCGGACAGGAAGACTGGAAATGGACGTGCGACTACCCCTGACGAGTGCCGGAATCTTTCTAGCCTTGCTGCTGAGCGGCTGTTCGCCAAGCGAAGAGAAACGCCAGATCAGCCTCGAGGAAAAGACCGCGCAGTTCGAAAAGTCGCTGGATGCAATCGAGGATCCGAAACTCAAGAATGCCGTGGCCGAGCTCGGCGGTTCGCTGCTGTTACTCGAGCGGGCGCAACTCAAGCTCGACAGCAAACCGCTGGAAACCGAATACGGCGAAGACGTCCTCGCCGTACTCAAGCACTACCCCACGCCACAAGCGCTGGTCGACACCTACATCAACGGCCTGTTCGTGCTGCTCAAAGACTCCAGCTCCGACTACCTGACCGACCTGCAGCCGGTGTTTCCCTTCAACTTCAGTATTCCGGCGGCCTTCCTCTTTCCCCATGGGCTGGAATGGCAGTCGGTCACCCTGAGTAACAAACGCGTGATTGCCTTTCAGCCGGAATGGTCGGAGACCGATCCGGGCATTCAGTTGAGCCCGTCGAGTTCAAACCTGACCAACCCTGATGACCTGACCGTGGCTTACCCCTTCATCGACGGGCTCGACGCCGACATCAAGAGCCAGCCGCAACCGGTGAGCCTGCAAGGCACGGTGGAGGTCATCGCGCCACGCCGCCTCTACAGCTTCGACCTGACGAAAAAGGACGTGGGCCAGACCCGCACCAACGACAATCTCAGCGTCACGCTGATCAAGCTGGGCACCAACTACGCCGAAGTCGAGTTCAGCAACAGTGCGCCACAAGCCCCCGAGATCGGGGAAGTCCCCCTGAACCCGCTGATCGTCCAGGCCAGGGACGCCACCGGGCAATTTCTCTCGCGCTCAGGATCCATCAACGAAACCGCTGCACAAATCGCCTTTTATCAAAAACAGTTGGCAAAGATGCAGCAACAGAAAGTGTGGAGCGAGGCGCTGGAAAAACAGCTTGATGACGAGCAACGTAACTTCGAGAAACAACGGACCCATCGTTACTCGAAGGTCTATTTCAACGGCTCCATCGAAACCCTCGAAGTCAGCCTGCTGGATTTCTCGACCGTTACGGTGACCCGAAAGGACTTGAACCTTCCGGTACGCCGCTTCGACCGCATCACCACGGAGAAAACCATCCAGCCGCTGAAACTGCCCGTGGTGGTGTATGACGATCAAGCCCCGAGCTGGCTCAAGGGTGCGGCGTTGACCGAGGAACAACTGAAAAAAGGCGTGAGCATCAGCCAATCGGTCGAAGACCCCAGCGCCGCACGCATCGAGTTCAATCACCTGCGAAGCTTCAATGATGAGTTGCTTGGGACGTCATTCAACCCCGGCGAAAGTCCGGTCAGTTTTTTCACCGAGGACAGCCGCGGCAAACGTGACGAACCCATTGAATTGCCACCGGAGGCCTATCAGGTCGACCCGTTGCGCGGCAGCATCACCTACGACCTGAACCTGTTTGCGCAAACCCCGGCTTATGTGGTTGGTTCCATACCGTTGTTTCTTGCGACAATCGATAAAAAGACCCTCGATGCCCATCAATTGCCGACTGGGCTTGAGCTCAAAGGCAACACGTTGGTGGTGGACCTGAAGCTGTTTCCCGAGCAGGACTGGCGCTTCTTCGCCAAGGACGATAGCGGCCACTACCTCAAGGAAATTCTCGCGGTCAATCACGTCGCAAGCACAGAGGGGCCGGCGCTTTTTGCCGTGCATTACTTCTACGGGCAACCGACGCGCCTGGAGACCTATCAACGAACTGACCTCGCCACCGTGCCCTACGGGTTCGAGGTCAAGCTCGACAAGGCCGATCTGTCCAAACTGCCCCAATAGCCGGGGTCAGTGTTCGGGGCGAAACTCGAAGCCACCGACGTTCCGGCAACGACCGCCATTGATTTCCCGCAACTGGGCTTGCAGATGCAGGCACCAGATCTGCGGATCATCGGCCAGCTCATAGCCGTGCAGCGTCAGGCTTTCAACAATGGTATCGAGGATGGATTCAGCCGCGAAAGGGCCATGGAACGGGCCTTGGGCTTTGATGGCTGAAGGTTGCTCGCCTGCCATTCCGGCGGCGAAGAGCAAGGTCCACATCCCCGTATCCCCGGCCAACGGCTTGATGGCGCATTCGATACGGGTCACAAGACCCAGGCATTGACGAGTGAGGCAGAGGTTGCGCGACATGGCGGCGACCCTCGGTCGATCCGGTATTCAGCCCCCATCGGAAGGCTGTTTCGATCCAGTGATTACTGTCCTTGTCCTTGAGCAGAGAATAGAAGAAAAGTACGAGATGCAGGCCAATCGACACCAGAAGGCGCCGAATGGTCATAGTGTGAATATTGGCGCCAGAGTGATGGCGTTTTCGCAAGTAAACCCGGATAGAAAGGTGGGAGCGAGCCTGCTCGCGATGGCGGTGTGTCAAACAACATACAGGTTGAATGTCAGACCGATTTCGCTAGCAGGCTGGCTCCCACAGGGGATGGATGAGCCGGCTTAAATCAAGCCGGCTTGGCTTCCACCAGCGCCTCGACCGCCATTTCCTTCTCGGCTTCTTTCAGATCGTCCTCGCTGATCATCTCCGCGATGACCCGCAAGCGCTCCACCACCCGTGCGTTAACGCTGCCTTCAGGGAATTCGCCGTTCTCGTCCGGCTCACCCGCAGGCTCGCCGACCAGCAGGCTCAGCGCCTCATCGGCCTGGCGTACCGCGTAAACGTGGAACTGCCCGGCACGCACCGCCGCCAATACTTTTTCATCCAGCATCAGCGTGGCGACGTTGGCCTGAGGAATGATCGCCCCCTGCTCGCCAGTCAACCCGCGGGCTTCGCACAGACGGAAGAAGCCCTCGATTTTCTCGTTGACCCCTCCCACTGCCTGTACTTCACCAAACTGGTTGATCGATCCGGTGATTGCAAAGCATTGCTTGAGCGGGGTTTTCGACAAGGCCGAAATCAGCGTGCACGCCTCACCCAGGGACGCACTGTCACCATCCACATAACCGTAGGACTGCTCCAGGGCGATACTCGCGGAAATCGCCAACGGGAATTCCTGGGCGTAACGGCTGCCCAGATACCCGGTGAGGATCATTACGCCTTTGGAGTGGATCGGCTGGCCGAGGTTGACCTCACGCTCGATGTCGACGATGCCGCTGCCGCCCGGGTACACCGTGGCGGAAATCCGCGCCGGCACACCGAAGGCCGAATCGCCGACTTCCAGCACCGTCAAACCGTTGCACTTGCCGACTGCCGCGCCATCGGTGTCGATCAGGATGATCCCGGCCAGCATGTCATCGAGAATCCGCGCCGACACACGTCCGGTGCGGGTCGCCTTGGCCTTGAGCGCACGCTCGATGTGCCCGGCGTCGGTCATTTCATCGCCGGCCAGATGGCGAATGAAATCCGCCTCGCTGACCAGTTGGAACAAATCACCGATACGCGCGGACAAGCGCCCCTGATGCTCGGCCAGACGCGCGCTGTAGGTTGCCAGACGCGCCACCGCATCGGCGGTCAGCGGCGCCATGCCTTCCTCGGAAGTACGGGTTTTGAGCAACTGGGCGAACTGTTCCAGGCTCTCGTCGACCATAGGGATGTCTTCGTCGAAATCCACCAGGACGCGGAACATCTCCTGGAAGTCCGGATCGAGGTCCTGCAGCGTGTAATAGAGCGAACGGGCCCCGATGATGACGACTTTGACCTGCAACGGAATGTGCTGCGGATTCAACGTGACGGTGGTGAAACGGCCCATCTCGCCCAGCGGCGATTCCATTTTCAGCTTGCGCGATTGCAGGGCGCGTTTCAGCGCGTCCCACACGAACGGTTCACTGAGCATTTTTTCCGCTTCAAGGATCAGGAAGCCGCCGTTGGCCCGGTGCAACGCACCCGGACGCAACTGGCGATACGTGGTGTAGAGCGCGCCCTGATCGGTGGTGTACTCGATGCGGCCGAACAGATTTTCGTAAGTCGGGTGCGGCTCGAAGACCACTGGCGCACCGCCGCTGAACGGATGACCGACCACCAGGCTCGGCGCGTATTGCTCCTCCAGCAGCTTGCGGGCAATCGCATCGGTCTTGCTGTCGTCGACCAGTTGCTCGACCACGGTCTTGAGCAGATACACCTGCATCGCTTGCAGGTAACCGCACACGGCGGCGTTCTCGGCGTATTTCTCCGACAACGGCGACAGCAGTGGCTGCAACGCCAGGGTGATGGTTTCTTCGTTCAGCTGGCGCAATTCATTGCTTGATTCGCGCTTCCATTGCGGCAGGCTGGCGAGTTCCTCGTTCAGGCGCTCTTCGAGGTTGGAGATATCCTCGTGGAAGCGTTCGCGTTCGGCTTCGGGCAATTGGGCGAATTCCGCTTCGTCCAGTGCCTTGCCTTCGAGCATCGGCGTGAAGGCAATGTTGCTGGCATCGCGGTACAGCGCGACTTCCTTTTCCAGGGCCAGGCGCTCGATCACGTCCAGCGCCTTGTCGTAACGCTGGTTGAAAGCGCGGTCGATGGCGCTTTTTTTCTGCTGGTAGGACGGGTGCTCGAACACCGCCGGAAAGGTCGCCAGCAGGTTATCGATCAAACCGTTGATGTCGCCGATAAAAGCACCGGCGGTGCCCGAAGGCAGCTCCAGGGCACGCGGCTCGCGCGGCTCATCGAAATTGTTGACGTAGACCCAGTCCGCCGGGGTCTGCAGGCGTTTGCCTTCGGCCTTCAGGTAGCGTTTGACGAACGAGAACCGGCCAGTGCCGGGCTCGCCCATGACAAATACGTTGTAACCGGGGCGTGGCATGGCCACACCGAACTGCAAGGCTTCGACCGCACGTTCCTGGCCGAGCACACCGCGAAAGGGCTCCAGATCATTGGTGGTAGAGAAGCTGAACTGTTCAGCGGAAAACGGACGGGTCAGCGCTTCGGGCGCTAGACGCAAGCTGGCAGCAACAGGATCAGGCATCGGGCTTCCTTACATCAGGCGGGGCAGATAGCGGCATTCTGGCGCTGCCTGTGCCTGACTGGCAAGGAGCGCCTGAGGCCAAAGCATAGACAAGTCGGTGCGCCGCGGCGGGCGTGCGTCAAATCACTGTTTTCAACGAATGTTTTGCAAAAAATCACGGAACCGCGCGATCGTGCCTAAACTCCAAACTGCGCGGCTGGACTAATAACCGGCCCACTGGCACCGGAACGGGCCAGATCCCTTGTCCATTGGTTTGCACATAAAGAGAATAAAGCTATGAAACGGATTCTTCTCGGTACTCTCTTCACCGCTGTATCCATCAACGCCATGGCTCAGGCGCCAGGCGGCCCGGATTGCGGTTGGGGCAACATGCTGTTCGAAGGTCAGCGTGGCACCCCGGCTCACTTCCTGGCATCCACCACCAACGGCACCTCCGGCAACGCGACCTTCGGTATGACTTCCGGTACCAACGGTTGCTCGACCAATGCGTCGCTGACCTATGGCGGCAAATCCTGGTTTGCCATGAATGGCATGATGAACGAGCTGTCCGAAGACATGGCCAAGGGTCAGGGCGAAGCGCTGACCACCTACGCCGTGGTACTGGGCGTGGCGCCGGAAGACCGTGCGCACTTCGCCGCTGTCACCCACCAGCACTTCCAGCAGATCTTCAGCAAGGCTGACGTGACCGCGGAAGATGTGCATACCAACACCCTGGCCGTTCTGAAGAGCGATCCTCGTCTGGCCAAGTACGCAACTCAGGCTTAAGCTCGACCCGCCCGCTTCCTTCGGGAGCGGGTTTTATTTTTTCGACTTTCGGCCAATCGTCCCACTGTAGGAGCCGGCTTGCTGGCGATGGTATCAACGCGGTTTTCCAGATACACCGCGGTGATGCCATCGCCAGCACGCTGGCTCCTACAGATGACGTTTTTCCGTACCGGGTCTTTATTTTTTTCGACTTAAGTTGCCGACTATGCTCAAACGCCTTGCCTGGCTGGCGCTCTGTGTCTGCGCCCCGCTGTCCGCCGCGCCTATTATCGACAATCAACGTTTGCAGCAACTGGCCAACGACCCTTTCTGGATTTCACTGGGCCATTACGAAACCGCCAAGCTCGGCGGCTGGCGCAGCTATGTCAGCGATAAAAAATTCTTCCTGGCCGCCGATGGAAACGAACACCCGGACCGTGAACTGGCGGCCACCGTACAAGCGCTGTACGCGCCCGCCAGCGCCGGCGAACAGCACGCGCAATGTGTTTATCCGGCGCGCACCCGCTGGCTCAAAGCTCAGCTCAACCTGGCGGATCTGCCGGTACTGGAGTGCGGCGAATTCAAGCAATGGTTCAAGGACGTCTCGCCCCACAGTGCGGTAATGATCTTTCCGGCGGCGTATTTGAACAGCCCGTCCTCGATGTTCGGCCACACTTTGTTGCGCATCGATCAGGCTGACGTGCAAAGCGACAAGACTTCGCTGCTCAGTTACGCCATCAACTTCGGCGCCTACATCGAAGGCTCCGACAACAGCATCCTGTACGCCTGGAAGGGCTTGATGGGTGGTTATCCCGGGCTGTTTGCGCTGGTGCCGTACCAGGAAAAACTCTCGGAATACCGCAGCCTGGAAAACCGCGACCTGTGGGAATACCGCCTGAACCTGACCCAGCAAGAAACCGCGCGCATGGTCGAGCACGTCTGGGAACTGAAACAGATTCAGTTCGATTATTTCTTTTTCGACGAAAACTGCTCCTATCGCTTGCTGGAACTGCTGCAAGTGGCGCGTCCCAGCCTGCGGCTCACCGAACAATTCCCGCTGACCGCCATTCCCACCGACACGGTCAAAGCCGTCAAAGAGGCGGGGCTGGTGGAGTCCATCCAATACCGCCCTTCCCGCGAGCGCGAACTACTGAGCCGCGCTGAACCGTTGAGCGACGAAGAACAGCAATGGGTACTGAAAGTCAGCGCCGACCAGAAGCAGCTGCAAACGCCGCAATTCAAGGCTCAAGCCCATGACCGCCAAGCGTTGATCATCGATGCGGCCTATCGCCTCGAACGCTATCGCGCCAACGGCCAGGAGCGCGATCCGCAGCGGGCGCAGCGCAGTTTCGAACTGCTGCGGGCGATCAATCAGAACCCTGCACCGGAACTGGACATTCCTCAACCCGGGCTACCAGAGGATGGCCACGAATCCCGCACCTGGCAGGCTGGCCTCGGCACCCGCGGCGACCGCGCCTTTGGCGAGTACGGTTTGCGCATGGCCTATCACGACCTCAACGACAATTCCGAGAGTTTCCCGCTCGGTGCGCAGATCGAAATCCTGCAACTGAAACTGCGCCAGTACGAAGGCAATGACTGGCAGGTTCAGCAATTGGACCTGGCGACCATTCGCTCCCTGACACCACGCAACGAGCTGCTGCAACCCCTGTCGTGGCAGGTCACCGGCGGCCTGGAGCGGGTGCCGGGCAAGCATGACGACGAGAATCTGGTCAGCCACGTCAATGGCGGCGGCGGTGGTACCTGGCAACTGACCGATGACATGCTCGGTTTTGCCTTGGGCACTGTGCGCGTGGAGCACAACAACGATTTCGCTGAATTCATTTCTCCAGCAGCGGGTTTCAACACGGGGCTGTTGTGGAAAAACCCGTTGGGCAATTTGAGCCTGGAGGCAAAGGGTGATTTTTTCACCAATGGTGAAGTGCGCCGTAGCGTGAGTCTGAACCAGCAGTGGGAGTTGTCGCGCAACCTCGGTTTACGCTTGAGCGCCCAGCGCGAATTCAGCCATTGGGCGACACCGGAGAATGAAGTGATGCTTGAGGTGAAGTGGTATCACTACTGACGCCCCCGAACATCTATCGAAGTGAGCCTGCTCGCGACCTCGAACGGGATCTGCGCTGTTTCAAACAGCGACTGGGTAGCGCTCAGGTCGTCGCTATCGCCACCTCAACGGAAAAAGTGCAGATCGGCAACCGGGTGGCCTGCACCGATGAACACGACACCGAACTCCGGGTGCAATTGGTGGGCGAAGATCAGGCCGATGCCGCTCATGGCCTGATCAATTGGGGCTCGCCACTGGGGATCAGATGATCGGGATCATCCGTATCGAACCGGCTTAAACCACGCCCTGGGCGAGCATGGCGTCGGCGACTTTGACGAAACCGGCGATGTTCGCGCCCTTGACGTAGTTGACCTGGCCGTTCTCTTCACCGTAATGCACGCAGGCGTGGTGGATTGACTGCATGATCGCGTGCAGCTTGCTGTCCACTTCACCGCCAGTCCACAGCAGGCGCATGGCGTTCTGCGACATTTCCAGCCCGCTGACGGCAACGCCACCGGCATTGGACGCCTTGCCCGGCGCGAACAAAATGCCCGCCTCGATGAACAGGTCCACCGCTTCCAGCGTGGTTGGCATGTTGGCGCCTTCGGCGACGCAAATGCAGCCATTGCGCAGCAGTGCCCGAGCCGCCTCGGCATCCAGCTCGTTTTGCGTGGCGCATGGCAGCGCGATATCGCAGCTGAGCCCCCACGGCTGGTGACCTGCCAGGAACTCAAGGCCAAAGCGCCCCGCCAACTCGCTGATGCGCCCACGCTGGAGGTTTTTCAGCTCCAGCACCGCTTGCCATTGTTCTTCGGTCAAACCGCTTTCGCAGTACAGCGTGCCTTCGGAATCCGACAGTGAAATCACCTTGCCGCCCAGGTCCATGACCTTGCGCGCGGCGTATTGCGCGACGTTGCCGGAACCGGAAATCGCTACTCGCTTGCCCTCGACGGTCTGTTCCCGGCGCTTGAGCATTTCTTCGGCGAAGTACACGCAGCCGAAACCAGTGGCTTCCGGGCGAATCAGGCTGCCGCCGTAACTTGGGCCCTTACCGGTCAGCACGCTGGTGAACTGATTGCTCAGGCGCTTGTACTGCCCGAACAGGAAACCGATCTCGCGGGCACCGACACCGATGTCACCGGCCGGCACGTCCACGTCGGCACCGATGTGCCGGTACAGCTCGCTCATGAAGGCCTGGCAGAAGCGCATGACTTCGGCGTCGCTTTTGCCTTTCGGATCGAAGTCCGAACCGCCCTTGCCGCCGCCCATGGGCAACGAAGTCAGCGAGTTCTTGAAGGTCTGCTCGAAGGCTAGGAATTTCAGTACGCCGAGGTTCACCGAAGGATGGAAGCGCAAACCGCCCTTGTACGGGCCGATGGCGCTGTTCATCTGGATGCGGAAACCGCGGTTGACCTGCACTTTGCCATGATCATCGACCCAGGAAACCCGAAACACGATCGCCCGTTCCGGCTCACAGATTCGCTCCAGAATGCCAGAGGTCAGGTAGTGCGGATGGGCTTCAAGAAACGGCCACAGGCTGCGCAGGACTTCTTCCACAGCCTGGTGAAACTCGGGTTGATCCGGATCACGTTTTTTCAGGCGCGCAAGGAAGGATTCGACGGATTCGATCATGGAAAAGTCTCGGCAAATTTATTGTCGTTGGAGGTGATTGAGCCGGACTGTAACAAACGGATCGCGCACACGAACAGAGCAAAATGTCGCGTTTGTGAAATTAAATGGTGCACAGGATATAAATTAATCCTGATTTTCGGGCAATGTTGCACCTGAATGGGGATTAGACAATCAAGTTATGCACCAACAGTTACACCGCTATCGCTGGCAAGCCAGCTCCTACAGGGATGAGTAATGCCCGGACACCGCTGAACCTGCAGGAGCCGGCTAGCCAGCGATGAATACACCGCGGTCTACCAGAAAAGGCGCAAAAAAAAACGGAGCCCGAAGGCTCCGCTCTTTATGCAACCAACCCGAATCAGGCCAGTTTTTTGTGGCGTACCCGGTGCGGCTGGGCAGCGGCTTCGCCGAGGCGTTTTTTGCGATCGGCTTCGTACTCGGTGTAGTTGCCTTCGAAGAACACCGCTTGCGAGTCGTCTTCGTACGCCAGGATGTGCGTCGCGACGCGGTCAAGGAACCACCGGTCGTGAGAGATCACAATGGCGGCGCCCGGGAAGTCCAGCAGGGCTTCTTCCAGGGAACGCAAGGTTTCAACGTCGAGGTCGTTGGACGGTTCGTCGAGCAGCAGGACGTTGCCGCCCTCTTTCAGGGTCAGGGCCAGGTGCAAGCGACCGCGCTCACCACCGGACAGGTCCTTGACGAACTTCTGCTGATCGCCGCCCTTGAAGTTGAAGCGACCGACGTAGGTACGCGACGGGATCTCGTAGTTGCCGATGCGGATCTGGTCGGAACCGTCGGAGATCTGCTGGAACACGGTCTTGCTGCCGTCCAGGTCTTCGCGGCTCTGGTCCACGCAGGCCAGTTGCACGGTTTCGCCGACTTCGATGCTGCCCGAGTCCGGCGTTTCCTTGCCCATCAGCATGCGGAACAGTGTGGATTTACCGGCACCGTTACCACCGATCACGCCAACAATGGCGCCTTTGGGCATGGAGAACGACAGGTTGTCGATCAACACGCGATCGCCGTAGCCCTTGGTAACGTTCTTGAACTCGATGACCTTGTCACCCAGGCGCGGACCGGCCGGGATGTAGATCTCGTTGGTTTCGCTGCGTTTCTGGAATTCCTGCGATTGCATTTCTTCGAAGCGTTGCAGACGGGCCTTGGATTTCGACTGGCGGGCCTTGGCGCCTTTGCGCACCCACTCCAGTTCTTCCTTCATGGCTTTTTCGTGAGCCGACTGCTGCTTGGATTCGGCAGCCAGACGATCGGACTTGGCTTCCAGCCAACCGGAATAGTTGCCCTCGTAAGGAATGCCCGCGCCGCGGTCGAGTTCCAGAATCCAGCCAGCGACGTTGTCCAGGAAGTAACGGTCGTGCGTGATCGCGACCACGGTGCCCGGGAAGTCGTGCAGGAAGTGCTCCAGCCAGGCAACCGAATCGGCGTCCAGGTGGTTGGTGGGTTCGTCGAGCAACAGCATGTCCGGAGCGGAGAGCAGCAGGCGGCACAGGGCCACACGACGTTTTTCACCACCGGAGAGGAATTCGACCTTGGCGTCCCACGCCGGCAGACGCAGCGCATCGGCGGCGACTTCCAGCTGGCGATCAAGGTTGTGACCGTCGCTGGCCTGCAGGATGGCTTCGAGCTTGGCCTGTTCGGCAGCCAGTTTGTCGAAGTCGGCATCTTCTTCAGCGTAAGCCGCGTAGACCTCGTCCAGGCGTGCCTGGGCGTTCTTGATCACGCTGACCGCTTCCTCGACCACTTCACGCACGGTCTTGGTCGGATCAAGTTGTGGCTCTTGCGGCAGATAACCGATGTTGAGCTCCGGCATCGGGCGGGCTTCGCCCTCGAACTCGGTGTCGACGCCGGCCATGATTTTCAGCAGCGTGGATTTACCCGAACCGTTGAGACCGAGCACGCCGATCTTGGCGCCTGGGAAGAACGACAAGGAGATGTTTTTCAGGATTTCCCGCTTCGGCGGAACAACTTTACCCAGCCGATGCATGGTGAATACGTATTGAGCCATGGAGAACCTAGGGTCAGTGACAGATGAATGATCAGGGCGCAGGGGATGCCTGGCCAGGCCGTGCGCGTCGCCCGATTGAAAGCTTTCAATATGTGCGCGCTGAAAAAGCCTGATTTTAGGAGCTGGAACGCTCCCGCGTAACCGGCAAAGCTACCTGAATGACGGAAGGCCGTCCAGCCGAGCAGGGCTGGCACTTTGCCACAACTCAAGGCATGCTAGCCGCCCTTCGGGCGTCCGGCTTATAGTGCACGTCGCGCCAGCCCAGCCAAACCGCAGGATTAAAGTTTGTCCAACGTCCCTCCGCCCCTGACCACCAGTGCACCGACTGCGGCGCCCGGTTCGCCCCTGCGCGGAACCCTGAAAAGTGCGCTGGCAACGCTGGTGCTGATGCTGCTCGCCCTGATGTTCTGGCAGTTGCTGGATCAGTTGCGCGAAACCCAGAAAACCCAGCGCCAGTACACCATCGACCACACCGCCGACCTCGCGGCACAAGTCAGTCTGAACATGGCGCTCAACGCCCAGATTGCCCTGAATCTGCTGCCGATTGTCGAGCAGCCGCAAAGTGCCGACGAACAGCAGGAGTTGTTGCGCAAGCTGCAAAAGTCCTTGCCCGACCTGGTCAGCCTGGCCCTGCTCAGCCCCTCGGGCAGGATCCTCAATGACAGCGCCAGTAACAGCGAGGATGCCGATTATCTGGCCGAACTGGTCCGGCGCAGTCGCGCCCAGCCACATTATTTCAGCAATGCCATTGATGGCTCTGTGGTGCACCTGTTGCTGCATCAGGCCAGCGGCAGCACTCGCGGTTACTGGGCCTTGCGCCTGAAGCCGACGTTTTTCTCGTCCCTGACCAACATCAATGAAGCGGGCGACCGCCCCCTGTGGCTGGTGGAAAACCGCTTCAACCACCAGATCATCAGTCGTGACGAATCACTGCCTCTGGTCAATCCCGGCACGCTGACCGAGGACGATGTGGCCAACAGCGTGCTGACCGTTCCCTTGAGCAGCAGCGACTGGCAACTGCGCGGTTTGTTCGATCGCCAGCGCGTGCTCGAAGAGCTGTTGCCCGCATTCATCGGCAAATGCCTGTTGGGACTCGCCTTCTCCATGCTGCCGTTCATCGTTCTACTGAACATGCGCCGCCGCCAGCGCCAACTGCATGAAGGCCGTCGCCGCTATCAGGAGATTTTCGAGGGTACCGGCGTCGCGCTGTGCGTGCTCGATATGGCCAGCCTCAAAAACGTCTTCGACAAGGCCCAATTGCACAGCAACGAGCAACTGCATGCATGGCTCGCGGTCCCGGAACAACGTCGGCAATTGCTGCAAGCGCTGCGGGTGACCGAAGTCAACCAGGTCGCCCTGCAACTGCTCAACGTCAACACCTCCCAGCAGGCCTGGGACTTGCTGATAGACAGCAATCCAGTGGATGGCAGCGCCATCGGCAATCAGATGCTCGAAGCAGTGCTCAATCAGCAGGAGCAGTTGGAGCTGGAAATCAAACTGCTGGACGCCACCGGCCGCGACCAACATCTGTGGCTGGTGCTGCGCCTGCCGCAAAACCCGGCCGACTATAAAGCTGTGATCCTGAGCATCACGGACATCACCAGCCGCAAGCTCATCGAACTGTCGCTGCAAGAGCGCGAAAGGTTTTGGTCCGACGTAGTGCGTACCGTGCCCGATCACCTGTACGTGCAGGACGTGATCAGCCAGCGCATGATTTTCAGTAACCACCACCTGGGCCAGACCCTCGGTTACAACCGCGCCGAGCTGCAGCAGATGGGCGAGTACTTCTGGGAAATCCTCCTGCACCCCGAAGATGCCGACTACTACCACCGCTCACGCCAGAGCCAGCGCCTGGGCGGTTACAGTCAATTGATGCAATGCCAATTGCGCTTCCGGCACCGCGACGGCAAATGGCGGCGCTTCGACATTCGCGAACAGGCCCTGGCGCGGGACAAGCACGACCAGGTGACTCGCATCATCGGCGTGGCCAAGGACGTCACCGAACAGATCGAAGCCAGCGAGTCCCTGCGCGACAGCGAACAGCGATACCGGATGCTCGCCGAAAGCATCAGCGACGTGATTTTTTCCACCGACAACCGCATGACCCTCAATTACGTCAGTCCGTCGGTGCAAGCCGTGCTGGGCTACGACGCCGAGTGGATTTTCCAGAACGGCTGGCAATCGACCATCGCCAACCCTCAACAACTGACCGGTATCTACAGCCTGATGGAACGGGTCAACGAAGCGCTGGACCAGCCCGACCAGTTGGCGCTGTTGCGCAACCAGGTGCAGACCCAGTTGTTCCTTTTCGACTGCCTGCGGGCCGACGGTCGCAAGATCCCGATCGAGTTGCGCCTGGTGCTGGTCTGGGACGAGCACGGCGCCTTCGAAGGCGTGCTCGGTGTCGGACGCGATATCAGTCAGCAACGCCGCGCCGAAAAAGACCTGCGCATGGCCGCCACGGTGTTCGAGCACTCGACCTCGGCGATCCTGATCACCGACCCGGCCGGCTACATCGTCCAGGCCAACGAGGCCTTCAGCCGAGTCAGCGGTTATGCCGTGGAGCAAGTGCTCGACCAGCTGCCGAACATGCTGACCGTCGACGAGCAACAGGAAGCCCACCTGCGTTATGTGCTCAAGCAACTCAATCAGCACAGCACCTGGGAAGGTGAAGTGTGGTTGCGGCGCCGCAACGGTGAGCACTACCCGGCGTGGGTCGGCATCACCGCGGTGCTGGACGACGAAGGCGACCTCGCCAGTTATGTGTGCTTCTTCAGCGACATCAGCGAGCGCAAAGCCAGCGAGCAGCGGATTCATCGCCTCGCCTATTACGACGCGTTGACGCACCTGCCCAACCGCACCCTGTTCCAGGATCGTTTGCACACGGCGCTGCAGGCAGCCGAACGGCAGAAGTCCTGGGTGGTGCTGATGTTCCTCGACCTCGACCGTTTCAAACCGATCAACGACTCCCTGGGCCACGCCGCCGGCGATCGCATGCTTAAGGAAATGGCCACGCGCCTGCTCGGTTGCGTCGACGATGACGACACGGTCGCACGCATGGGCGGCGACGAGTTCACCCTGCTCCTGCAACCGCGTGCCAACCGCGAGATTGCCTTGAACCGGGCCATTCACGTGGCCGAACAGATTCTTGCCAGCCTGGTGAAACCGTTCGTGCTCGAAGGCCGCGAATTCTTTGTCACGGCCAGTATCGGCATCGCCCTGAGCCCGCAGGACGGCAACGAACTCAGCCAGTTGATGAAGAACGCCGACACGGCGATGTACCACGCCAAGGAGCGCGGCAAGAACAACTTCCAGTTCTATCAGGCGGACATGAACGCCAGCGCCCTGGAGCGTCTGGAGCTGGAAAGCGACCTGCGCCACGCCCTGGAGCAGAACGAATTCGTGCTGTATTACCAGCCGCAGTTCAGCGGCGACGGCAAACGTTTGACTGGCGCTGAAGCCCTGCTGCGCTGGCGTCATCCGCGCCGTGGCCTGGTGCCGCCAGGGGATTTCATTCCGGTGCTTGAAGAGCTCGGGTTGGTGGTGGATGTGGGGGACTGGGTGATCAGCGAGGCCTGCCGTCAACTCAAGACCTGGCATCAGGCGAAAGTGCGCGTGCCGAAGGTGTCGGTGAACATTTCGGCGCGACAATTCTCCGACGGCCAGCTCGGCACGCGGATCGCCACCATTCTCAAGGAAACCGGCCTGCCGCCGGCGTGCCTGGAGCTGGAGTTGACCGAAAGTATCCTGATGCGTGAAGTCAGCGAGGCCATGCAGATTCTCGATGGCCTGAAAAATCTTGGCCTGAGCATTGCGGTGGACGACTTCGGCACAGGTTACTCATCGCTCAATTACCTCAAGCAGTTCCCGATCGACGTGCTGAAAATCGACCGCACTTTCGTCGATGGCCTGCCCTCGGGCGAGCAGGATGCACAGATTGCCCGCGCCATTATCGCCATGGCCCACAGCCTCAATCTGGCGGTGATCGCCGAGGGCGTGGAAACTCATGAGCAGCTGGATTTCCTGAGGGAACACGGCTGCGATGAGGTTCAGGGCTACCTGTTTGGCCGGCCGATGCCGGCCGGGCAATTTGAAGTGCAGTTCAGCAATGATGCGCTCTTCATGTTTGATTGACTGGAGCCCAAAGCTCCAATCAATCAAACATGAAGACCCGCTGCGAGCTTGAAGCCACAAGCTGTAAGCAAGGGCGAATCGGCTTTTACTTGGCGCTTGAAGCCCGCTTATCCACAACCTGACTGTGTTTCATATCCCTTCTAAAAGCGGTTGGGTTAGAATGCCCCCCTTTTCTGCCCCCGATCCTTGAGGACCGCCATGTTCAGCCGTGATTTGACTATTGCCAAGTACGACGCCGATCTCTTTGCCGCCATGGAGCAAGAAGCTCAGCGCCAGGAAGAGCACATTGAGCTGATCGCTTCGGAAAACTACACCAGCCCTGCGGTGATGGAAGCTCAAGGCTCGGTACTGACCAACAAGTACGCCGAAGGCTACCCGGGCAAGCGCTACTACGGTGGCTGCGAGTACGTCGACGTTGTCGAGCAACTGGCCATCGACCGCGCCAAAGAACTGTTCGGCGCCGATTACGCCAACGTTCAGCCGCACGCTGGCTCCCAAGCCAACGCCGCGGTCTACCTGGCCCTGCTGTCGGCCGGTGACACCATCCTGGGCATGAGCCTGGCCCACGGCGGTCACCTGACCCACGGTGCCAGCGTTTCGTCTTCGGGCAAGCTGTACAACGCCATCCAGTACGGCATCGACGCCAACGGCCTGATCGACTACGACGAAGTCGAGCGCCTGGCCGTTGAGCACAAGCCAAAAATGATCGTCGCCGGCTTCTCTGCCTACTCGCAGATCCTCGACTTCCCGCGCTTCCGTGCAATCGCCGACAAAGTAGGTGCTTACCTGTTCGTCGATATGGCTCACGTGGCCGGTCTGGTCGCTGCTGGCGTCTACCCGAACCCGGTTCCGTTCGCTGATGTCGTGACCACCACCACCCACAAGACCCTGCGCGGTCCACGTGGCGGCCTGATCCTGGCTCGCGCCAACGCCGACATCGAGAAGAAGCTCAACTCCGCGGTATTCCCAGGCGCCCAGGGCGGCCCGCTGGAGCACGTGATCGCTGCCAAGGCGATCTGCTTCAAGGAAGCATTGCAGCCTGAGTTCAAGGCTTACCAGCAACAAGTGGTGAAAAACGCCAAGGCCATGGCCGGCGTGTTCATCGAGCGCGGTTTCGACGTGGTTTCCGGCGGCACTGAAAACCACCTGTTCCTGCTGTCGCTGATCAAGCAGGAAATCTCCGGTAAAGACGCCGACGCCGCTCTGGGCAAAGCATTCATCACCGTGAACAAGAACTCCGTGCCAAACGATCCACGCTCCCCGTTCGTCACCTCCGGCCTGCGCTTCGGCACTCCGGCTGTGACCACTCGTGGCTTCAAGGAAGCAGAGTGCAAGGAACTGGCTGGCTGGATCTGCGACATCCTGGCTGACCTGAACAACGAAGCGGTGATCGACGCCGTTCGCGAGAAGGTCAAGGCTATCTGCAAGAAACTGCCGGTGTACGGCGCTTAATTGCGACGTTAAATCTGCAGCCTAAAAACCGGCCAGTGATGGCCGGTTTTTTTTCGTCTGCACGAATGGTATGGCCGTGTCCTGACCATAACTGGAGCCATTCCAACGCCATCAATTTTAAAAGCCTGAAACAATAAGCACCGGCGAGAAAAGATATTCAGAACTATTTAACTGATACTGTTATCCGCGTTTAAGCCACAACTAAAAACCGCTATCGCTATTCTATTAACTTGATAAAAATATTCGCCAAAGCCACATTCAAATCAACCCAATGGAATTCAAGGATGAATTCATGAGCACCAATAGACAAAAGTCTTTCATCGCAACACTGGAACTTGATGATCACCACGTCGACCTGCTCGGCGAGTTACATGGCACTCCGGTTTTACGCCATGACACATTATTTTCAGGCGGCTTTTATACCGGGGCATCAACCACCCGGGACGACTCCCACCTGCTGGGATCTCGTTCTATTCAGGAAGTCCAAAAACACCCGCCGTTGACGATTTACTTTCGTTGCACCGATGATTACTACCACCTCTACATCCGCTCACACCCCACTTACACCGGATATTGCATCAGCAATGGCGCCGACCGGGTGCTGGGCGCCTATCGGCCTGCGGGCAGCGCCACCACGTCTTTCAATCTCCTGAACCTTGATGACCGAACCATCACCTTGCAAGACATGGGCGGCGTCGAGCAATGGGTTCGGCTACAGGCCCGTCATTCGCAGCCTGTTGGCCACATTCGGCGCGCGGGCGCGCCTTATCGCTATCTGGCCGAGATCGATGGCCAGGGCGTGGTTTTCAAGTTGCGCATCATCGAGCGCAACGCCTCATTCCTGAGTGATCCGGACGAGGTTTGATTGCCCACTGTCAACATTCCACGGCGCTGTACTTCTTCGGTTGTACGGCGCTGCCAATATCTATAACTATCAGGCAATACCATGAACACCGACCAGGAAAAATCCTTTACTGCAACAATGAGTACCCGTTTCGGCTATCCGCACTTCCCCAAGTTGACGTATGGCAGAACTGTCACTACTCCACGCCCCGATTATGAAGCCTTTGCCTTTTCCCATCATCTGGACGTTTCAAACTATCTCTTCCTCAAGCCCGATGTAGCACCCGACGCACTGACCTTTTACTTCCGGTGCCTCCACGATTATTACACCCTCTATATTTTCACCCCTGGCGAGTATTACTACAGAACCATCAGCCGTGAAGAGAAAGACTTCCTGAATTCTTATTCAACCGTAGATGGAGACCAGACCACGTTCAACTTGCTCAACGCCAAGGGCAACATCATCACCCTCGATCAGATCGACACGGATACGCCCACCGTCAGAATACAGACCCGAGGCGGTGCGCTGTTGTGCGCGGGGCAGAGTCGCAATAAACGCGATCCTAAAGTGGGCACTTTCGTGCGCACCGACCCGAATCGCAGCGCAGGTGTACTCGACTTCAAACTGAACATCCTTCAGCGCAACGTGCCTTTTTGAGCTGACCCGTAACCCGTAAAGCCAACCCCTGCCGCCCGGCCAATCAAGGCCGGGCATTTCTCGACTCGGATTCACCTGCAAACACTGATCGATCACCACTGGTCAGACCGGTCATGCCAATTTCATGATTCCCCCTTGTATTCCAGAAAAACCCGAGCGTAGACTGCGCCTGCACTGGACATACCGGTAAGACCACAATAATTAAGTCCTGAATCTGATGTGCCCCGCACACGGCAGCCAGGACACCGACCAGGATTCCTCCCATGCTCAGATGGTGCTCGCGTTCAATCTTCCTCCAAGTGGTTCTCGGACTGGTGCTCGGCATCGTCTGCGGGCTGACCCTTCCCGAATACTCCGCTCAGCTCAAACCACTCGGTGACGGTTTCATCAAACTGATCAAAATGCTCATCGGCCTGATCGTGTTTTGCGTGGTGGTCAGCGGCATCAGCGGTGCGGGCGATCTCAAGAAGGTCGGGCGCATCGGCCTGAAATCAGTCATCTACTTCGAAGTGTTGACGACCATCGCCCTGGTGATCGGCCTGGTCTTAGCCTTCAGCACCGGAATCGGCAGCGGCGCGAACATTCATCTGGAGCAACTCTCCGCCGCCGACATGGGCGACATCGCCCAGCGCGGTCAGCACATGCACACCACCACACAGTTCCTGATGGACTTGATCCCGTCTTCGGTGATCGGTGCTTTCGCTGACAACAACATCCTGCAAGTCCTGCTGTTTTCCGTGCTGTTTGGCAGTGCGCTGAACTTGGTGGGCGAGGCGGCGTCGGGCATTTCGCGATTGATCAACGAGCTGAGCCACGTGATCTTCCGCATCATGGGCATGATCGTGCGTTTGGCGCCGATCGGCGTGTTCGGCGCCATCGCCTTCACCACCAGCAAATACGGCCTGGACTCGCTACAGCACCTGGGCAGCCTGGTCGGTTTGTTTTACCTGACCTGCGTGGCCTTCGTGGCGTTGATTCTCGGCCTGGTGATGCGCCTTTCCGGCCTGAAGATGTGGCCATTGCTCAAGTACCTGCGCGAAGAGCTGATGATCGTCATGGGCACCGCCTCGTCCGACGCCGTGCTGCCACAAATCATGCGCAAGCTTGAGCATCTGGGCATCGGCAGTTCGACGGTCGGGTTGGTGATTCCTACCGGCTACTCGTTCAACCTCGACGGTTTTTCGATCTACCTGACACTGGCCATCGTGTTCATCGCCAATGCCACCGGCACGCCGCTGGCCATGACCGATCTGCTGACGATTCTGCTGGTGTCGTTGATCACCTCCAAGGGTGCACACGGTATACCGGGCTCGGCGCTGGTAATTCTGGCAGCCACCCTGACGGCGATTCCCGCGATCCCGGTGGTGGGTCTGGTGCTGGTGCTGGCCGTGGACTGGTTCATGGGCATCGGCCGGGCGCTGACCAATCTGATCGGCAATTGCGTCGCCACCGTGGCCATCGCCCGCTGGGAAAAGGACATCGATATCCAGCGGGCAAACAAGGTGCTTTCCGGCCAGGTGGGTTATACCTTCCAGCCGAGAAAACCGGTCGCATCGGCGCATCAGCAGGAATTTTGAATGAACGCCGTGCCTGCTCCCGGGCAGGCACGGCCAACAACGTTTTAAAGCTCATGGAGCGAACAGTGATTACCTCGTCGACCGTTGTAAATTCAGTGGTAGAAAAACTTCGGGCCGCGCTGGCCCGTGGTCAGTGGCGCTCCGGTGAAATGCTGCCCGGGCAGCGCGAGCTGGCCGAACAACTGGGCATCAGCCGCCCGAGCCTGCGTGAAGCGGTCACCGTTCTGGAAACCCTCGGTCTGGTGCGCTCGATGCCGGGCAAAGGCGTGGTGGTGCTGGAAGCCAATCTCGCTGACAGCCAGTCGCATGACCGTGCGGTGGCCGCGGCGAGCCTGGAAGACGTGCTGCAACTGCGCTACACCCTCGAACCGTTCATCGTCGGTCTCGTGGCGCAGTCCATCAGCAGCAAAGAAGTCGGGCAACTGCGCCTGACCCTGATGGACATGCGCGAAGCGCTGGAAGCCAACGACAGTGAAGCCGGTGTGAATGCCTACATCGCCTTCCACGAAGAGCTGTTCACGCTGACGTCGAATCCAATCTTCCAGAGCGTGGTCCAGCAGACCAGCAACGCCCTCAAGCAAAGCGCCGAGGTGCTGCGCAACTCGCCGGAGCATCTGGCTGAACGCCTGGAAGAAAACGAAGCCGTGGTGCGGGCAATTCGCGGCAAGAACAGCGCTCAGGCGAGCGCCGAGATGCGTCGACACATTCTTCGCGAGGGCCAGCGGATGGGCATTGAACTGAACATCCCGGAAGACAACATCGGCAGTTGAACCTCTTTGAACCGGAGAAAGGCCATGAACAGCTTCGTTTCAGCGCAAACGCTTACCACCCTACCCTTTCCACCGGCGAAGGATGATCTGTACTCAAGGGTCCTCGACGCCATTCTTGAACAGCGCATTCATGAAGCCAGTCGCTTTACCGAGGAAAGTCTGGCGCAGATGTTCGATGCTCGACGCAGCGACATTCGTGGCGTGCTGACGCGACTGTCCCATCAGCAGATCATTATTTCGCGGGTCAATCATCGTCCCCGCGTCGCGTCGCTCGGTGTCGATCAAGTGCGGCAAACGCTGCATGCCCGGCGACTGACCGAGCTCATGCTGGCGAGGCTGACCTGCCAGAAACCCTGCACGCATGCCATCAAGCGCCTGCGGACGCTGGTCGATAGTGAACGTCGATGCGCCGAGCGTGGCCAGGGGATTCGTCTGTCGGGTGAGTTTCACCTGCAGTTGGCAGAAATGGCGGGCAATGCTCCGTTGGCGCATTTTCTCGGCAGCCTCGTGCCTCTGACCTCCTTGGCGATTGCGCAGTTTGATGCGTGCGTAGAGGACAATTGCGGTTGGCAACTTCACGAGAAAATAGTCGACGCGATAACGCACATGGATACCGCGATGGCCGTGGCATTACTGGATCGTCATCTGGACCATCTGGAGGCGGCGTTGCTGAGCGCTCGACCGCTACCTCGTCAAAACCGTATTGCCGGTTAGCTCGCCGCCACTCGGGCGAACCCTTGGCGTATCTTTTCCTGCGGCAAATCATCGGCAATGAACACGATGACGCTTTCACGCACTTCGTCATCGGCCCATTCGGTATCCCAATCAAAACCGTAAAGCTTCAGCACCCCCTGGAACACCATGCGCCGTGGTTCGCCGAGAATGTTCAGCACGCCTTTGTAGCGCAGCAGTTGTTTGCCGTGATCTTCCAGCAACTCGTTCATGAACTCGCTGAGTTTGTCGATATCCAGCGGCTTGTCGGTACGCAGCACGAGGCTGGAAATGCGATCGATGGACGGAGCCTGGCTCACCGGGCGCAAACTTACGCCACCGCCGAGGTCGGCATTGAGATTGAAACCGCGCACGTCGAGCAATTCGGCCAGGTCGATGTTGCCGTGATCGACCACTCGGATCGGGGCTCGGCGGTTGATACGGGTCAGGCGTTCGCTCAATGCGTTGAAGGTCGGCTCGTCCACCAGATCGCGCTTGCTCACCAGCAAGCGGTCGGCAAAGCCGATCTGCGCCTGGGCGATGGTCTGCGCCAGGTGAGTCTCGGCATGTGCCGCGTCGACCAGCGTGATGATGCCGTCGAGAATGTAGCGCTCGCGCAATTCTTCATCGATGAAAAAGGTTTGCGCCACAGGCGCCGGGTCGGCCAGGCCGGTGCATTCGATCACCAGACGGTCGAAGGCGATGTCGCCGCTGTCCAGGCGTTCGAGCAGCAGGTACAGGGCTTTGGTCAGGTCGGTGTGGATGGTGCAACAGACGCAGCCGTTGGACAGTGTCATTACTTGCACCGGCTCGTCGCCCAACAGTTGGGTATCGATGCCGGCGTCGCTGAATTCGTTTTCGATCACGGCGATTTTCAGGCCGTGCTCGGCTTTGAGTAAATGGCGCAGCAAAGTGGTTTTGCCGGCGCCGAGAAAGCCGCTGAGGATCGTGACGGGGATTGGAGCTGACAAAAGAAGATCTCCCATGCGCTGAAAAAACTGTAGGAGCCCGGCTTGCCGGCGATAGCGACCTGAAGATCGCTATCGCCGGCAAGCCGGGCTCCTACAGTGGTGTGTGCCTAGACCTCGTGCCTCAACAGCACTTCGGCCCACCCTTGCCACCGTAACGGGCTTCCTGACGTTCGCGAAAGAACATCTCGTAGCTCATCACCGGTTTGTCCGGGTGCTTGGTTTGCATGTGCTCGACGTAGTTGTCGTAGTCGGGCATGCCGACCATCAGGCGCGCGGCCTGACCGAGGTATTTACCGAGGCGACTCAGGTCATTGAACATGATCAGGCGTCCGGCAGCGCTTGGTAGGGCGCTTCTTTATCCGTACGTTCTTTTTTACCCCAGGCGGCAATGCCGACCTTGAGCGCATAGAACAGGATGCTGAACACCACGAACAGGAACAAAGCAGTGAGCGTTGCGTTGGTGTAGGCGTTGAAGATCACGTGCTGCATCTGAGTGATGTCCTTTGCCGGAGCGAGAATCTGGCCGTTGGCCAGGGCATCGCTGTATTTTTTCGCCAGGGACAGAAAGCCGATCGCCGGGTTAGCGTCGAACAACTTGATGAAGCCCGCCGTCGTGGTGCAGATCAGCAACCAAACGGCCGGCAACATGGTGACCCAGACATAACGCTGGCGTTTCATCTTGATCAATACAACGGTGCCGAGCATCAGCGCGATACCAGCCAGCATCTGGTTAGAGATACCGAACAGCGGCCACAGGGTGTTGATGCCACCCAGCGGATCGATCACGCCCTGATACAACAACCAGCCCCACATCGCCACACAGCCAGCGGTGGCGATCAGGTTGGCGGTCCAGGACTCGGTGCGTTTCAGCGCCGGCACGAACGAACCAAGCAAGTCCTGCAGCATGAAACGACCGGCACGGGTACCGGCGTCCACAGCGGTGAGGATGAAGAGCGCCTCGAACAGGATCGCGAAGTGGTACCAGAACGCCATGGTGTTTTCACCCGGCAGCACACTGTGCAGGATCTGCGCGATACCGACCGCCAGGGTCGGTGCACCACCGGCACGGGCCAGGATCGTGGTTTCACCGATGTCATGGGCGACCGCTTGCAGCGCTTCCGGGGTGATGGCAAAGCCCCAGCTGCTGACCGCTGTCGCTACCGACACCACATCACCGCCGACCACCGCCGCCGGGCTGTTCATGGCGAAGTACACGCCTGGCTCAATCACCGAAGCGGCCACCATGGCCATGATCGCCACAAACGACTCCATCAGCATGCCGCCGTAACCGATGTAACGGGCGTTGACCTCGTTATCGAGCAGCTTCGGCGTGGTGCCGGAGGAAATCAGCGCATGGAAACCGGAGACCGCACCGCACGCGATGGTGATGAACAGGAACGGGAACAGACCGCCCTTCCATACCGGTCCTGTGCCGTCGACGAACTGGGTCAGTGCCGGCATTTTCAGCTCGGGCATGGTCACCAGAATACCGATGGCCAGGGCGACGATGGTGCCGATTTTCAGGAACGTCGAGAGGTAGTCTCGCGGCGCCAAAATCAGCCACACCGGCAACACTGCCGCGACAAAACCGTAGCCGATCAGCATCCAGGTGATCTGGATACCGGTGAAGGTAAAGGCCTTGGCCCATACCGGATCGGCAGCAATCTGCCCACCGAGCCAGATCGAACCCAACAGCAACAGCACGCCGATGATCGAAATCTCGCCGATACGCCCCGGGCGGATGTAGCGCATGTAAATGCCCATGAACATCGCGATCGGGATGGTCGCCATCACCGTGAAAATACCCCAAGGGCTTTCGGCCAGGGCTTTCACCACGATCAGCGCCAGCACCGCAAGGATGATGATCATGATCAGGAAGCAGCCAAACAGCGCGATGGTGCCGGGAATTCGGCCCATTTCTTCGCGAACCATGTCGCCCAAAGAGCGACCGTTGCGGCGGGTGGACATGAACAGGACCATAAAGTCCTGAACGGCACCGGCCAGCACCACGCCGGCGATCAGCCACAGCGTGCCGGGCAGATAGCCCATCTGCGCCGCCAGAACCGGCCCCACCAGTGGCCCCGCGCCAGCGATGGCCGCGAAGTGGTGACCGAAGAGGATGTGTTTGTTGGTTGGAACGTAGTCCAGACCGTCATTGTTGAGTACGGCGGGGGTAGCCCGTCGCGGGTCGAGCTGCATCACATTGTTAGCGATGAACAGACTGTAGTAACGGTACGCGACCAGATAAATGGCCACGGCAGCGACCACAATCCACAAGGCATTGATTGCCTCACCTCGGCGCAATGCCACTACACCCAGGGCGCACGCCCCTACGATTGCCAGCACCAGCCAGGGTAGATGGCGTAGCAGGCTATTATTATTTTTCATTTTATTATTCCAGCCAGAGTGGACAAGAAAGAAAGCCACACCGAGTTTAGCTCTCCTGACGCTAAAGACCATACCCCAACGTTGGTCTAGAGCCCTGTCCTGGCTGGCAGGTTTGAACAATGCGGGTCTATAGTCAGCGAACATCCAGAGGATTACGCCATGAGCGAGCACCCCGCCAATCGCCGTCGCTTCAAACGAATTGCGTTCGATGCCAGGACCGAGCTGCGCCAGGGCGAGTACATCTGGCCGGTAAAGCTGATCGACCTGTCGCTCAAGGGGCTATTGATCGAGCGGCCCGAACCCTGGCTGGGTGATGGTGAGCAAGACTTTCAGGTCGACATTCAACTGAGCGATGACATCGATATCGAAATGGACGTGCACCTGGCCCATGAAGAAAACGGCCAGCTCGGATTCGTCTGCCGGCACATCAGCCTGGAATCGATCCAGCGCCTGAGACGATTGATTGAGCTGAACCTGGCCGATCCACAGGAACTGGAGCGGGAGTTGGGTGCGCTGATCGAAGTTTGAACGCTGCCCTGTGCAGGGCTGCCGCGAGCTGCTCCTGCAGGGGAGATTGTCGTTATTCGAAGAGTGCGTCGAGGGCTTGTTCCAGACGGGTCACGGCGATGATCTGCAACCCTGGCGGCGATTCCTTCGGCGCATTGCCCTTGGGCACGATGGCCCGCTTGAACCCGTGCTTGGCCGCTTCCTTCAGGCGTTCCTGACCGCTGGGCACCGGGCGTACTTCGCCGGACAGACCGACCTCGCCGAACACCAGCAAATCGTGGGGCAGTGGCCGGTTGCGCAGACTGGACATGACGGCCGCCATCAACGCCAGATCGGAGGCGGTTTCCAGCACCTTCACCCCGCCTACCACGTTGAGGAACACATCCTGATCGTGGGTCGGAATGCCGCCGTGTCGGTGCAGCACCGCCAGCAACATCGCCAGGCGGTTCTGATCCAGCCCCAAGGTCACCCGCCGAGGGTTGGCCAGGTGGCTGTCATCCACCAGCGCCTGGACTTCCACCAGCATCGGACGGGTGCCTTCCCACGTGGCCATGACCACACTGCCCGGGACTTCCTCCTGAGCACGGGTCAGAAAAATCGCCGATGGGTTGGAGACTTCTTTCAAACCCTTGTCCGTCATGCCGAACACACCGAGTTCGTTAACCGCACCGAAACGGTTTTTCACCGCCCGCAGCAAACGCAGACGACCATCGGACTCGCCTTCGAAATACAACACGGTGTCGACCATGTGCTCCAGCACCCGTGGACCGGCCAGCGCGCCTTCCTTGGTGACATGCCCCACCAGGAAAATCGCCGTCCCGCTCTGCTTGGCGTAACGCACCAGCAATGCCGCGCTTTCGCGCACTTGGGACACGCCGCCCGGCGCGGATTGCAACTGTTCGGTGAAGATCGTCTGGATCGAGTCGATCACCATGACCTTGGGTTTCTCGAGACGCGCCGTGGCGATGATGGTTTCGATACAGGTTTCGGTCATGACCCGCAGTTGATCCTGCGGCAAGCCCAGGCGACGGGCACGCATCGCCACTTGTTGCTGGGATTCTTCTCCCGTGACGTACAGGGCCGGCATGGTTTTGGCGAGATTACACAAGGTTTGCAGCAGGATGGTCGATTTGCCGATGCCAGGGTCACCGCCGATCAGCACCACCGAGCCGTCGACGAGTCCACCGCCCAACACCCGGTCCAGCTCACTCGACGCAGTGGAGAAACGCGGGATCTCTTCGACACTGACTTCGGCCAGGGTTTTGATCTGCGCCTGTTGACCGGTCCAACCCGTGCGTCCAGTGGGCGCCGCCGCCCCGCCGCTTTCCACCATGGTTTCTGTCAGCGTATTCCAGGCGCCGCACTCGCCGCACTGGCCGGCCCATTTCGGGAAGGTTGAGCCGCACTCCGTGCAGCCGTACATGCGCTTGGCCTTGGCCATCTGAACTCCCGGCAAAAATCGCGATGATAGCTCAGGTGAGAGCGATCAGCGCGATGCTGTGGTCGGAACGGGTGGAGAATTGTATTTGGCGGTTCTGAGTATTTCGGCCTATATCCATCACTGTTATTAACCAAGTGACAACCAGGCGATTGAAGTCTCATCGTGCACTGGACAAAAATAATTCTGACGCAAAGATCAAAGCATCCTGTACAAGTTTTCGGCAACACACTCCATCACACTCAATGAACCGACAATAAAACCTGTACAACAGTTAACGATCTTAATTCACGATGTACAACTATCAAAGTCTAACGAACGCTGCAATGTAAGCTCACGACCAAGTAACCACGCCTTAGCCGGGGAAAATATCGATAACTTCGTTAATAAAATCCAGTCTTTCAAATCTGCCGAACACCACAGGAACCCGGAGCAGGCAACTGTTACGACTTCGATAGTAAAGACGCATACAATTTCCATTCATTTGCCCCATCCGCCGTTGAGCTCATGATTAACAATCAGCAACAGCCCCCCCTCAAAGGTTCGTCCGCAAAGCTCTCGGCTCTGTGTGGTGGGCTCGCTAGCAAAACTTTTCGCCATGGGCCCGGTCGATTGCAGGCAAGCTTCGTAAGCAGTTGTTTCGGGCAGGGAGCACATGACTGATTTACACTGCGTTGACCAATCTCATCTGTAACAAGGAAATAACCTATGGGCGTGATAAACGAGTTCAAGGCCTTCGCGGTCAAAGGCAATGTGATCGACATGGCCGTCGGTATCATCATCGGCGCCGCTTTCGGCAAGATCGTGACGTCGTTCGTAGGCGATGTGATCATGCCACCCATCGGACTGCTGATCGGTGGTGTGGACTTCAGTGACCTGGCCATTACGCTCAAGGCCGCTCAGGGAGACGTCCCGGCGGTGGTGCTGGCATACGGCAAGTTCATTCAGACGCTGATCGACTTCATCATTGTCGCCTTTGCGATCTTCATGGGTGTCAAGGCCATCAACCGTCTCAAGCGTGAAGAAGCTGCCGCCCCTACCCTGCCGCCGGTTCCGACCAAGGAAGAAGAGTTGCTGGGTGAGATTCGTGACCTGCTCAAGGCTCAGAACAGACTGCCCTGAATGCCTGCTCAAAAAATGGCGCCCTAGAGGCGCCGTTTTTTTACCAGAAATTTTCCACTGCCACCTGACCAGGGCGGCGGCTGAGGCTTAACTGCATATCGCGCTGTTTGAGTAATTTACGCGTGTCATCGATCATCTGCGGATTACCGCAGAGCATGACCCGCGAGTGCTCAGGCGTCAGGGCCACCCCGGCAGCGCGCTCCAGTTCGCCGTTTTCAATCAGCGAAGTAATCCGGCCGTTCAGGGCGCCTTGATGTTGTTCCCGCGTCACCGTATTGATGAGCTGAAGCTTGTGGGCGAATTCCGCCAGATACTCGCGCTGTGCCAGGCCCGCAATCAGTTCCTGATACGCCAGTTCACTGGATTCGCGCACGCTGTAGACCAGGATGATTCGCTCGAATTTCTCCCAGACCTCAAAGTCCTGCAGGATCGACAGAAACGGCGCAATGCCGGTCCCCGTGGATAACATCCACAGATCACGCCCGTCGACAAAACGGTCGAGGGTCAGATAACCAAAGGCCTGACGATCGACCAGCAAGGTATCGCCGACACCCAGTCGGCTCAGTTCGCTGGTGAATTCGCCTCCCGGAACAACGATGGAAAAGAACTCCAGAAACTCGTCATGAGGCGATGACACCATGGAATAGGCGCGCCACACCGTACTGCCATCGGCCCGGGTTACACCCAGTCGGGCGAACTGGCCTGCGCGAAAGCGATACCCGGCATCCCTCGAAGCCCGAAGGGTAAACAGGTTTGGGGTCAATGGCCGGACGTCGAGCAGGGTCTGGCGAGTAAATTTCTCTTCACTGACACTCATTGGGCTCTCCAATCAACAGACGATCCCAGTGTCTCGCAAAGAGCCCGGCATAAACACCGATGATTTGTGGTGCCTTTACCCAGGGCCTCCACTTCTCATTTCCGTTTCAATTATTCCCCAGCATAACTAACTACGCGGTTAAATATTCTCTGTTTGTATTAAACCCACCATACAAATTCACCCTGCCATCAAGGGAAATGTTCAGAACCAGAAACAGCGTTAAACGTGTATTAGCAAAACAAAAAAATCTCAGTGAGCTCTCAGACTTATCCTACAATCCAATTCGCGCCCCTTTGGATCCAAGCGCCCCCAAGCTGAATTTACACGACGGAGCCGATAATGGAACGATGGAAGGAGCTACAACTCATACAGTTGTCCAAAACAACCGAAATGAAGAGCGCCTATCAGGTCTCATTAAGTTTTGCGAAAAACATCGGGTACAAATTTTTTTCTTTTTCAACAACTTGCCCGGCAGAAAATGAGTATTTTCACTCGGTACGTTTTAACAACTATCCGACCGACTGGAATCGCGAATATGAAAAAAACAAGTTCAGTACCATTGACCCGATAGTGGCACATTGCAATCAATCCATGCTGCCAGTCCTGTGGACTGAGGAACTCTTCACTAACACGCCATGGTTATGGGATGCATTGGAGCAACAGGGGCTGCAGCATGGTTGGTCACAAGCCATCCATGACGAGGAAAGTGGTCTTTGCAGCACGTTGAGCCTGGCCAGAAGCCATTGCGCGATCAGTGCGTGGGAGCTCTATGAAAACCTCGGTTTCTCTCTGTTTATTGGTAATCATCTGCATAAACTGATGGTTCAGGCGATGCCCCACGCAGCGAAACCACCGCCAATGACGCAGTTGACGCCACGGGAAGTCGACGTATTGAAGCTGGCGGCAGATGGCAAGACAGCCTACGAAAGCGCCAGGATCCTCAATCTCAGTGCTCGCACTGTCAATTTCCATGTACAGGAATCCATTCGCAAACTCGGGGTCAACAACAAGATTTCCGCCGTCATTACCGCCGCCAAGGCGGGCTATCTGAACCGCAATGCGATGCGCTGAAGCGAAACCTGCGAGTAATCCGATACAAAAAAACGTACCATTCGCGGTCCCTCCTGAGTGATGACGTGTGACTTGTCCACGACGCAGTCCACTCGGTCGGCCCCGCCGCCAAGACGCCTCCGGGCCGCGGGATACCCGTTGATTACCCAGAGCCCCGCCCCATGCCTTTGCTCGAAACACCTTTCGCCAGCCTCGACCTGATCCGCCAGCCTGAACAGCAGAATGAACCGCTGCAAGCCTTCGATGCGGCAGATGAATACCTGCTCAATCATCTGGCCGAACAGCAGCCCTCGATCGATACACGGGTCCTGGTGCTGAACGACAGCTTCGGCGCATTGGCAGCCAGCCTGGCAGGCAAGGTCAAGGTGCTCAGCAGCGGTGATTCGTTCCTGGGCTATCAAGCGCTGGAAAAAAACCTGGCCCGCAATGGTCAGGCGTTTGATGCGGTGTCGCACGTGCCTGCCAGTGAAATCGTTGCCGGGCCCTTCGACCGAGTGTTGATCCGGGTGCCCAAGACCCTGGCCTTGCTGGAGGAGCAGTTGATCCGCCTGCAAGGGCAACTCGCACCCGGTGCCCAAGTGGTCGCCGGTGCAATGATCAAACACCTGCCGCGGGCGGCGGGTGACTTGCTCGAGCGCTACATCGGCCCGGTACAGGCGTCGCTGGCGGTCAAGAAAGCCCGGCTGTTGATTGCCACGGTTGAAGACAAAATGCCTGCTACATCACCCTACCCGACCCGCTATCGTCTCGACGAGCCGGCCATTGAATTGCTTAACCATGCCAATGTGTTCTGTCGGGAAGGGCTGGACATTGGCACCCGGGCTTTTCTGCCGCACCTGCCAAAAAATCTAGGCACGGCGCGCGTCGCCGACCTCGGTTGCGGTAATGGTGTGCTGGCGATTGCCAGCGCGCTGCAAAATCCCGACGCCCAGTACACACTCGTGGACGAGTCGTTCATGGCGGTGCAATCGGCTGCCGAAAACTGGCACGCTGCATTGGGCGACCGCGGCGTTATCGTGCGTGCCGGCGATGGGCTGGCCGGGCAGGAACCTCAGTCGCTGGACGTGGTGCTGTGCAATCCACCGTTTCACCAGCAACAAGTGGTCGGCGATTTCCTCGCCTGGCGCATGTTTCAGCAAGCCCGGGAAGCGCTGGTAGTCGGGGGCGCGTTGTACATCGTCGGCAACCGTCACCTGGGTTATCACAGCAAACTCGCGCGCTTGTTCCGCGGTGTCGAGCAAGTGGCGGCCACGCCGAAGTTCGTGATCCTCAAGGCGCGTAAGTAACGGCAAAAAAAACCCTCCATCAGGAGGGTCATAAATCCGTGCCGCAAGGCAGCGAGATGGGATGTAAGGGGTTTCAGTGAGTGGCCAGGCCGGCGGCGTTCATGAACATCCGCATCAGGCTGGCGACGATGAACAGCGCACCGACGCTGCCGGCCCAAATCATGGCCAGCCAGCCGAGCCGCTGCCACAGCGGTTTTTTTTCGGCTTCTTCGATGTCGTGCAGGGAATGTTTGCCAGACATGACTCAATTCTCCGTCAAAGCTGGATGGCGTCTGTGAGGACGCCATCGCGAGCAGGCTCGCTCCCACAGGTTCGTGGTGTTGAGGTTTAGTGGTAACCGTCTTCGTGGGTGACCTTGCCGCGGAAGACGTAGTAGCTCCAGAAGGTGTAGCCCAGGATGAACGGGATGATGAACAGCGTACCCACCAGCATGAAGCCCTGACTCTGCGGCGGTGCGGCGGCGTCCCAGATCGAGATCGACGGCGGCACGATGTTCGGCCACAGGCTGATCCCCAGGCCGCTGTAGCCGAGGAAGATCAGCACCAGCGTCAGCAGGAACGGCGTGTAGTTCGCATTGCGCGCCACCGCGCGAATCAGGCCGTACAACGTCACCAGCACCAGAATCGGCACCGGCAGGAACCAGAACAGGTTCGGCAGGGTGAACCAGCGTGCGGCGATATCCGCGTGGGCCAGCGGGGTCCAGATACTGACGATACCGATCACCGCCAACAACACAAACGCCAGCGGCCGCGCCAGGTCATGCATCTGTTCCTGCAACTTGCCTTCGGTCTTCATGATCAGCCAGGTGCAGCCGAGCAACGCGTAAGCCACCACCAGCGCCGCACCGCAGAACAGGGTGAATGGCGTCAGCCAATCCAGTGAGCCACCGGCAAACTGCCGATTGACCACCGGCAGACCATCGATGAACGCCCCCAGTGCCACGCCCTGGAAGAACGTTGCAGCCACCGAACCGCCGATGAATGCCTTGTCCCACAAATGGCGTTTGTCGTCCTTGGCCTTGAAGCGGAACTCGAACGCCACGCCGCGGAAGATCAAGCCGACCAGCATGAAGATCAGCGGCAGGTACAACGCCGAGAGCACCACCGAATAGGCCAGCGGGAAAGCGCCGAACAGCGCCGCGCCGCCCAGCACCAGCCAGGTCTCGTTGCCGTCCCAGACCGGCGCAACGGTGTTCATCATCACGTCACGGTCGGTCTTGCCGGGAATGAACGGAAAGAGAATGCCGATGCCGAGGTCGAAGCCATCCATGACCACGTACATCATGATGCCGAAGATGATGATCACGGCCCAGATCAGCGGAAGATCAATACCCATGATTCAAATCTCCTTGGTCAGGCTATGGTCGGTTTGGTCGTCATCGGCAGCCGACAACGGACGAGCCGGCGTACGTTTCTGGCCAGGGCCACCGTCGTTGGTTTCTTTGCCTTCATCGATCTTCGGCCCTTTGCGCACCAGGCGCATCATGTAGCCAAGCCCGGCACCGAACAGCGCGAAATACACCACGACGAACAGGATCAGGGTGATGCTCATCTGCATGAAGCTATGGTTGGACGACGCATCCGCCGTGCGCATCAGCCCGTACACCACCCACGGCTGACGGCCGATTTCGGTGGTGAACCAACCGGCGAGGATCGCGATCAATCCGGATGGTCCCATCCACAACGCCAGGTAGAGGAACGGTCGCGATGTATAGAGCTTGTCGCTTTTGCGCAGCCACAGGCTCCACAAACCGGTGAAGATCATCA
Source organism: Pseudomonas sp. TNT2022 ID1044 (assembly GCF_028656895.1). Lineage (NCBI taxonomy): Bacteria > Pseudomonadati > Pseudomonadota > Gammaproteobacteria > Pseudomonadales > Pseudomonadaceae > Pseudomonas > Pseudomonas sp. TNT2022 ID1044. The sequence goes on from NZ_JAMDHB010000032.1 coordinate 79,871, forward strand.
GCAAGCCCAGGCCGACCATGATCCGGAACGACCAGAACACGATGGTCGAATTCGGCCGGTCTTCAGGCGGGAACTCCTTGAGCGCCGGTACCTGTTTATCCAGCGAGTGGGTCAGGATCAGGCTGCCCAGGTAGGGGATCTCGACCGCGAATTTGGTCCTCTCTTCTTTCATGTCCGGCCAGCCGAACAGGATCAGCGGCGTCGGCTCGTCACCTTTGTTTTCCCAGTGGCCTTCGATCGCGGCAATTTTCGCCGGCTGATGCTCAAGGGTATTGAGGCCGTGGAAGTCACCGATGACCGCCTGGATCGGCGCCACGATCAGCGCCATCCACATCGCCATCGAGAGCATGGTGCGAATCGCCGGGTTGTCCTTGCCGCGCAGCAAATGCCAGGCTGCCGAAGAGCCCACGAAGAACGCCGTGGCCACAAACGCCGCCGTCGCCATGTGCATCAGGCGATAGGGGAACGATGGGTTGAAGATCACTGCCAGCCAGTCGGTTGGAATCACCTGGCCGTTGATGATTTCAAAGCCCTGCGGTGTCTGCATCCAGCTGTTGGAGGCGAGAATCCAGAACGTCGAAATCAGCGTACCGATGGCCACCATGACGGTGGAAAAGAAGTGCAAGCCGCGCCCGACCTTGTTCCAGCCGAACAGCATGACGCCCAGGAATCCGGCTTCGAGGAAGAATGCCGTGAGCACTTCATACGTCAGCAACGGACCGGTCACCGCTCCGGCGAAGTCCGAGAATCGGCTCCAGTTGGTGCCGAACTGATAGGCCATGACCAGCCCCGAAACCACGCCCATGCCAAAGTTGACAGCAAAGATCTTCGACCAGAAATGGTAAAGGTCCCGGTACGTGTCGTTATGGGTCTTGAGCCACAAACCCTCGAGCACCGCCAGGTAACTTGCCAGGCCAATGGTGATGGCCGGAAACAGGATGTGAAACGAGATGGTGAACGCGAACTGGATTCGGGCGAGATCAAGTGCCTCTAAACCGAACATAAGTCTTCCTCTATCAGGTAGTACGGCTGCTGGCTGGAGGCCTGCATCCTCGGTTCCCACGGATATGGAGTGCGGCGAATCTCTGTTGTTCTTTTTTTCTACGCATCACAACGCAGGGAGTCTGGCCTTGCGGCCGCCAGATCGATTGCTGCTGAGGGTTTTGATCTGGATCAAGTAACGTTGAAAGAGTAGTCCCATTTCCGGGGGGGAACCGCGTGGTCTTTTGCCGCGTGACAAGTTGCCTCATAGGGCTGTGGTATTCACTGTGGCGAGCGAGGTTGCTCGCACTCGACTGCGCAGCAGTCGTCATACCGATCAATGCGGTTACCCTGAAGCGCTGAAATGCCAGGGTTTGAGGCCGCTTCGCAGCCTGACGGGAGCAAGCTCCCTCGCCACAGGAATCCGGCTTAGCCGAAGATCGGTATCTAGCTAACTAAATTTTCTGACATGGCAACTTCCTGTTACAGGTTGGTGATAACCTTCCCCTTCCCTCGTCCCCCCAAGATTTGCCCGCAGATGCCCAGCCAAGAGCCCTTGCTGTTACGTCACCATCGCCCATTCCTTGCGTTCTGGCTGGCCCGGGTCTTTACCGCCAGCGGTTTTCAGATGCTCACGGTGGCCATTGGCTGGAACCTGTACCAATTGACCGGCAACGTGCTCGATTTGGGTCTGGTCGGGTTGGTGGAATTCGCGCCGCGGGTGCTGTTCATGCTGCACACCGGGCATGTCGCGGACCGCTACGACCGGCGCAAGGTCGCGGCCCTCTGCCAATCCCTGCAAGCGCTGATCGCCCTGTCGCTGGCCATTGGCAGCGCGACTGATCACGTCACCCGGGAAATGATCTTCATCCTCGCCTTCCTGCTGGGAGCCGCCCGCTCCTTCGAGATGCCAACCACCCAGGCCTTGCTCCCGAGCATCGTGCCAAGCGCCCTGTTTCCACGTGCCGTAGCCGCCGCGCAATCGGCCCAGCAATCGGCAACCATCGTTGCCCCGGCCCTCGGCGGTTTGCTCTATGCGTTTGGCAGTGTGTGGGTCTATGGCCCGACGGTGGTTTTGTACATCATCGCTTGCGCATTGATGCTCAATTTGCCCGCTCGGCAAACGCCGCTGAACAAGGGCAAGGCGACCCTGGATTCGCTGCTGGCGGGTATCCGTTTCATTCGCAGTCGGCCGGATATCCTCGGGGCGATTTCCCTGGACCTGTTCGCCGTTCTGCTCGGTGGCGCCACGGCGCTGCTGCCAGTCTTCGCCAAGGACATCTTGTTGACCGGCCCGTGGGGATTGGGCCTGTTGCGTTCAGCCCCGGCGGTGGGCGCGCTATTGATGTCGCTGTACCTGGCGCGGTTTGCCGTGGAACGCAATGTCGGGCGGGTGATGTTCACCGCCGTGGGCGTGTTTGGCGTGGCGACCATCGCCTTCGGCCTGTCGACCTCGTTCTGGTTTTCCCTGGCCGTGCTGGTGGTGCTGGGCGCGGCCGACATGATCAGCATGGTGATCCGCGCCTCGTTCGTACAACTGGAAACCCCGGACGAAATGCGCGGTCGGGTCAGTGCCGTGAACGGTCTGTTCATCGGCGCCTCGAACCAGTTGGGCGAGTTCGAATCCGGCCTGACCGCCCACTGGTTCGGCACCGTGCCGGCCGTGGTCATGGGGGGGATTGGTACGCTGGTGGTGACCGGGACCTGGATCAAGCTGTTCCCGACACTGGCTAATCGGGACCGCATGCATGTGCCAAAGGAAGAGGTGAAGGTTTAAGGCCGTTACCAACCACAGATTTGCCGACCAGGTGCAATACATAGATACCGCATAAAGTGTAATGTATCGCCTTACACTTTCCCCATGATCAAATCCTTTCAACACAAAGGCCTTCGTGGCTTCTATGAAACAGGTTCGACTCGCGGGATTCGAGCAGATCATGCGAAGCGCCTGGCTCGGATGCTGCAATTCATGGATCGCGCCACGGTCCCTGACGACCTCGACCTCCCGGGCTGGCGATTGCATCCGCTGCGGGGAGGGTTGACCGGGTTCTGGTCGCTGAGTGTCTCAGGGAACTGGCGAGTCGTTTTTCGTTTTATTGGCACAGATATCGAACTGGTCGACTATCTGGACTACCACTGACAGGAGGCAGGACATGCCTATGCACAACCCGCCGCATCCTGGCGAAACACTGTTAATGGATGTATTGCCCGAACTGGGTATCAGTGTCGCGGAACTTGCCCGGCACCTGGGATTCGCTCGCCCGCACTTGTCGCGAGTACTGCATGGACACGCGCCAATCAGTCCGGACCTGGCAGTACGCCTGGAGCGGGCCGGGATTGGCAAGGCGCGGACATGGCTAGGGGTTCAGACCGACTACGATCTCTGGCAGGCGGAGCATCGTGAGCAACCGCTCATCAAACCCATCGCCGCTCACGCCTGACGCTGCCTACCCCCCCAACTCCCCCGCCACCGTCGTTCGCATGGCTTTGCCGCAGAGCTGTTCCACCAGCGTCAGCGCAAACGCCAGCGCTGCCCCCGACCCCTGGGCGGTGATGCAGTTACCATCGACCACCACCGGTTGATCAACAAAGTTGCAACCTGAGAGCTGATGGCTGACTGAAGGCAGACACGTCATGCGCCGCTGTTTCAATACGCCAAAGGCTTGCAACGCCAGCGCCGGGGCTTCGGCAATACCGGCGAACAGGCGACCGGCCGTGGCCTGATCCTTGATCAACTGTTGCAATGGCTGGTGGGCTGCCAGGTGCTGCGCCCCGACGGAGCCACCGGGCAGGACGATCAGGTCGAAAGGCTGCGCCAGCAAGTCCACCAGCATGGCATCAGCGGTCAGGCGAGTACCGCGTGCGCAGGTCAGCATGCGCCGCCCTTCGATGCTGGCCGCCACGACTTCAACCCTGGCGCGGCGCAGTACATCAATCAGGGTCACGGTCTGCAGGTCATCGGTGCCCTCAGCGAGGGTAATCAAGGCTCGAAAGGTCATGGGAACATTCCACAGGAGGGTTCTTGAAGCGTAGTCAGCTTTCCTTACCCTTGTTCGAGCCTGGTCGTTACCTGATGTAAAGCTGCGTCGACATCGTGTTGCGCGGCGCGTTGATCGAGGTATTGCTGAAGGTGAAGGTGCCTTCCTGTTTGCCCGCCAGGCTGAAAATGTACAAGTTGCCGACGATTTTTGTTCGTTGCGAGCAATCCGTCAGGTTGCCGTTTTCGTAAGCGCAGACGGGCGTACGGGTGCCATTCACCTCGAAACCATCCAGCGTGGCATGCGGTTGGCTGCGGCCGTAGCCCACTTCCAGCACGTAGATCCGGATATTCGGGCCATTGTGATTGCACCGCGTCTGCGTCTGCCCTTCATCAATGTTTTCAAAACCACATTCAGGCGATTCGACCTTGAGCACTTTTACCTGGGTCAACGGCGGTGCCGAAGCCGCCGTGGCGCCTTGTGCCGCCAGCAGCAATGCCATCAAGCCACCGGACAAGATCGACAGACGCGTTTTCATCCAATTACCCCCCAAAAAAACCAGCGCGCAGTATGGCGGGTTTACGTTAAACGCAAAACATCGACGACGATCACCGCCATAAGCAGCCATAACCCTGCGCGGCTGGTATGATGCGCGGCTTTTTCCGACCCACAGAAAAATCCCAGGCGCCTGCAGTGGTCTGTGCTTTGCTGTTGAGGTCGATACATTCACGGCGCCGGGCGCGCAACGGGGAGCAGACATGCTGGAAAGGCTGTTTCAACTCAAGGCACACAACACCAATGTACGCACCGAGATTCTGGCGGGCGTCACGACCTTTTTGGCCATGGCCTACATTCTGTTCGTCAACCCGAGCATCCTCGGCGAGACCGGCATGGACAAGGGCGCGGTGTTCGTCGCCACCTGCCTGGCAGCCGCCATCGGCTCGGCAGTCATGGGCCTGATCGCCAACTACCCGATCGCCCTCGCACCGGGCATGGGCCTGAACGCCTTCTTCACCTACACCGTGGTCCTGCACATGGGCCACACCTGGCAGGTGGCGCTGGGTGCGGTGTTCATCTCAGCCGTGTGTTTCTTCCTGCTGTCGATCTTCCGCATCCGTGAATGGATCATCAACAGCATCCCGCTGCCGCTGCGCTCGGCGATTGCCGCCGGTATCGGCCTGTTCCTGGCGTTGATTGCCCTGCACAACGCCGGCATCGTCGTCAGTAACCCGGCGACCATGGTCGGCCTGGGCGACCTGAAACAACCGGCGCCGATCCTCGCCACCCTTGGTTTCGCCCTGATCGTCGCCCTTGAGGCCCTCGCGGTGCGCGGCGCGGTACTGATCGGCATTCTGGTGGTGACCATCGCCTCCATCGCCCTGGGCTTCACCCCGTTCGGCGGCGTGATGTCGATGCCACCGTCGCTGGCCCCGACCTTCCTGCAACTGGACATCAAGGGCGCGCTGGACATCGGCCTGGTCAGCGTTATCTTCGCCTTCCTGTTCGTTGACCTGTTCGACAACTCCGGCACCCTGATCGGCGTCGCCAAGCGCGCCGGGCTGATGGGCAAGGACGGCCACATGCCGAAAATGGGCCGTGCGCTGATCGCCGACAGTACTGCGGCGATGGCCGGTTCCCTGCTGGGCACCTCGACCACCACCAGCTACATTGAATCCGCCGCCGGCGTGAGTGCCGGTGGCCGCACCGGCCTGACTGCCATCGTGGTGGCGTTTCTGTTCCTGCTGGCGCTGTTCTTCTCGCCACTGGCCTCTAGCGTCCCGGCGTTCGCCACGGCGCCAGCACTGCTGTTCGTCGCCGTGCTGATGACTTCCGGCCTGGCCGAAATAGACTGGGACGACATTACCGTCGCCGCGCCTGTGGTAATCACCGCACTGGCGATGCCGTTCACTTATTCCATCGCCAATGGCATCGCCTTCGGCTTCATTGCCTGGACCGCCATCAAGCTGATGTCCGGTCGTGGCCGTGAGCTGAACCCGGCGCTGGTGATCCTGTCGATTCTGTTCGTGATCAAGCTGGGTTGGTTTAACGCATGACTTTTGATTCCCAGGCCTACGCCATTCAGCTCGAAGAAAAGGTCACGCGTTTGCGTGACCTGCTGGCCCCGTTCGATGCGCCCGAGCCAGCCGTCTTCGATTCGCCGCTGCAGAACTTCCGCCTGCGCGCAGAATTCCGTCTGTGGCGCGAAGCCGGCGAGCGTCACTACGCGATGTTTTCCCAGGAAGACAAACGCACGCCGATTCTGATTGAAGCGTTCCCGATCGCCAGCCTGCGCATCAACCAGTTGATGCCGCAACTCAAGGCCGCCTGGCAAGCCAGCGCACCGCTCAGCCACAAGTTGTTCCAGGTGGAGTTCCTGACCACCCTGGCCGGTGACGCGATGATCACCCTGTGCTACCACCGTCCGCTGGACGAGCACTGGCACGCAGCGGCGTCGAAACTGGCAGCCGAGCTGAACGTCAGCATCATCGGCCGCTCCAAGGGCAAGCGCGAAGTCATCGGTCACGATTACGTGGTCGAGCGGCTGGAAGTCGGCGGCCGCACCTTCAGCTATCGCCAGCCAGAAGGCGCGTTCACCCAGCCCAATGGCACCGTGAACCAGAAGATGCTCAACTGGGCCTACGACGCGCTGGGCGATCGCCCGGACGATTTACTGGAGCTGTATTGCGGCAACGGCAACTTCACCCTGCCGCTCGCCACCCGCGTGCGTAAAGTGCTGGCCACCGAAATCAGCAAGACCTCGGTCAATGCGGCGCTGAGCAACCTCAGCGAAAACGCTGTGGATAACGTCACGCTGGTGCGTTTATCCGCCGAAGAACTGACCGAAGCGCTGAACGAAGTGCGGCCGTTCCGTCGCCTGCACGGCATCGACCTCAAGAGCTACGAGTTCGGCAGCGTCTTCGTCGACCCGCCGCGCGCCGGCATGGACCCGGACACCTGCGAACTGACCCGGCGTTTCGACAACATCCTCTACATCTCCTGCAACCCGGAAACCCTGGCGGCCAACATCGCCCAACTGCACGACACCCACCGCATCACCCAATGCGCGATGTTCGACCAGTTCCCGTGGACCCATCACATGGAATCCGGGGTGTTGTTGACCCGGCGGTGAGTGCAGATGCAATGAACGAATCAGCCGTCATAACGACGGCTTTTTTGTCGGCGTTCAAAGCACGATGTCGACCTTGCGCGGACGCCCACCTTTCTTGCCATTAGCCCGCGCGGCTTCGGCTTTGGCAGCGCTGCTCTGACGACCATTGCGCGAAGCAATCACCGAAGCGGCCATCGCCATCAACGGCTCACTGGCCGAGATCAATCCGGCGATAGATATGTGCAGGTCCTTACCTACATGACAGATGGCACTGCCGGTAAAACCTACCTCCAAACCAGCGAAGTCTTCGATTTCGAATCCTTCGAACTCAGGGTAATTTCCAACCGGCAGCAATATCCCGCTGCCATCTTCGAAGCTGACCGCCAGACACGGAGCCTCATAGGTTACCGATGTAGCCTGTAACCCGCTGTTTGGGCGCGACTTGCCCCGTTCAATAGCTCGTTCAAGGCGAGCCTCTGTTACCGGCCTGTCTACCTGGACCTTGGCTTTTACCGTTTTCATAATTCGATCTCCACACATTCCTGTGCATCTATCAGGGATAGCCGCGTTTTGTTCGTTTCAGGCTCATAACAAGCTGAAGCGATCATGTTGGTGGTGCTGACAATCCTTTTCACCACGACGACCTCGCTGGTTTGCCAATCCCACAATTGATTATCAAGGCAGGCCGTCTGCAGCTTTCGCCACCAGATACAGCGAGCCCGCAATAAATGGGTCGGTCGCTTCAGCGACTGGCGCAACCCTTCAAGCACCGCAATCGGTGGCCGACGCGAGAGCGGAACAACGTCCCAGAGCTCGACGCCGTTGCGCCAGAAACTGAATTTGAACCGCGCACTCCACGAATCTGCCTCCACATGTGCATGGGGCGGACAGTGCTCATCGCGCAACATGATGACTACCGAGAGCCCTTTGTAGCTGCATACTTTCATGCTAACCCATCTGTTAGGTTAATGAGCCCGAAGACTCGATATTCCCTGAAAAAACCGACCACTGGTGATCATCACCAAATGGTGTTTGCGTGACTGAGACTAGCGCTCAGCCGCGCTCCAGTGCGTTGGATAACGCCAACGAATCGTAAGCAATCCTTTCCCTGCGCCCACAAAAAAGCCGCCACGAGGACGGCTGTTTTGCTTTGCAGCAGAATCAACCCGGCTGGTTTTTCCGGAACTCAGTCGTGGTAATGCCCTTATATCCCCAGTTATCGGTGTCGATTTCTTCGATCACGATATGGGTCAGCTCCGGCGGCTTGCCGAGCACGCGTTGCAAGGTCTCGGTGATCTCGGCGATAACCTGGGCTTTTTGCTCCCGGGTAACGCCGTCACGGGTGATGCGTACGCTGACGAAGGGCATGTTGCTTCTCCTGCTCGCTGATTTGAACTCACTGTATCTGTGTGCAGGTATTTGATAAATACTGATCAAGACACTTCATTTGATCCCCGGTGTAATCAATCATGCAGCGACAATTCGACGATCTTCAGTTGGGCAGCATCGAGCTGTTTTGCCTGGCCGCCGAGGCCGGTAGCTTCACGGCGGCGGCGTTGGTGGCGGGCGTCACGCCGGCGGCGGTGAGCCGTTCGGTGTCGCGCATGGAGGAGCGCCTGGGCGTGCGGTTGTTTGCGCGCACGACCCGCAGCGTCAAGCTGACTGACAGCGGCCGGCGCTATTACGAAGAATGCCGTCAGGCATTGGCGCAACTGGTGGAGGCCCAGCGCGAGGTCATGGGCCAGCAACAAGTGCCGTCCGGGACACTGCGTATCAGTATCCCGACCACCTATGCCCACCACCGGATCCTGCCGTTGATGCCAGCCTTCCGTGCGCGCTTTCCGGCGGTGAAAGTCGAGTCGCACATCAGTAACCGAAACATCGATTTCGTCGGCGAAGGCTATGACATGGCCATTCGCGTACGCGCGATTCCGGATTCCGGCTTGATCGCCCGGCCGTTGGAGGACGCCGCGCTGGTGATGATTGCCAGCCCCGAGTACCTCAAGCTCGCCGGTACCCCGCAGACCCTCGACGATTTGCAGCAACATGACTGCATTCAGTACGAACTGCCCAGCAGCGGCCGGCGCATTGCCTGGTTGTTCAATGACGATGGCGTTCAGCGGGAGATACTGGCCGAAGGCAATTACGTTTGTTCCGATGATGTTTTGGGCGGCGTGACCCTGGCGAAACATGGCGCCGGTCTGTTCCAGACCTATCGTTTCATCGTCGAAAAAGAACTGGCGGACGGCTCGCTGGTGGAAGTCCTCAAGCCCTATGGCGGGCGCTCGCGGCCGTTCACCTTGCTCTATCCGCAAAGCCGCCATATGCCCTTGCGACTGCGCGCGTTCATTGATTTTCTGGTGGAGCATTTGCCACGCTGAAATCGAAAACGTCCGATCACCGCACACAATACGCCGGGGAACCGCCGCTTCAATTGACCAAATTAACCAGCTAGTACAATTTATCTCCACAGGCCGAAACCTACGGCCAATGCCAAAAATAATAAGTGGAGAAACATCGATGTCCCCCATCATTCTGGTGCTCAACGGCCCGAATCTGAACCTGCTCGGCACTCGCGAACCGGCCACCTATGGCCATGAAACCCTCGCTGATATTTCTGCGCTGTGCGGCCGTGCCGCCGAAGAGTTCGGTCTGGCGGTGGAGTTTCGCCAGACCAACCACGAAGGCGAACTGCTCGACTGGATTCACGCCGCTCGGGGCCGCTGTGCCGGGATCGTGATCAACCCGGCCGCCTGGACTCACACGTCGGTAGCCATCCGCGATGCTTTGGTCGCCAGCGAGTTGCCGGTGATTGAAGTTCACCTGTCCAACGTCCACGCCCGCGAAGCTTTCCGTCACCATTCCTTTGTGTCAGCCATTGCCACTGCGGTGATGGCGGGGTTCGGCAGCCATGGCTATCGCCTGGCGCTTGAACACTTCAGCCAACGTCTGAAAGGGTAACCATCGTGAGCCAGAACCAAGCGGTATTGGCCGGACTGATCGGCGCCGGCATCCAGGCATCCCGCACCCCGGCATTACACGAGCATGAAGGCGATGCCCAGGGTTTGCGCTACCTCTATCGCCTGATCGATCTCGATCAGTTGCAACTCGACAGCACTGCCCTGCCCGACCTGTTGAGCGCCGCCGAGCGCATGAACTTCACCGGGCTGAACATCACCTTCCCGTGCAAGCAGGCGATCATCCCGCTGCTCGACGAATTATCGCCGGAGGCCCGGGGGATTGGCGCGGTAAACACCGTGGTTCTCAAAGATGGCAAACGCATCGGCCACAACACCGATTGCCTGGGCTTTGCCGAAGGTTTTCGCCGAGGCTTGCAAGGCGTTGCCGTTGAGCGCGTTGTGCAGATGGGCGCCGGGGGTGCCGGTGCGGCCGTGGCCCACGCGCTCTTGAGTGAAGGCGTACGGCAATTGAGCATTTTCGATGTGGACATCAGCCGCGCCCACAGCCTGGCCGACAACCTCAACCATCATTTCGGCAGCGGGCGCGCGGTGGCCGGTCATGATTTGGCGCTGACGCTGACCGAGGCAGACGGCCTGGTAAACACCACGCCGATGGGCATGAAAAAACTCCCGGGGATGCCGGTGCCGGTCGAATGGCTTCGGGCTGAACTGTGGGTGGCGGAAATTGTGTATTTCCCGTTGGAAACCGAACTGCTGCGCAACGCCCGCGCGCTGGGATGCCGGACGCTGGATGGCGGCAACATGGCGGTGTTCCAGGCCGTGAAGGCGTTCGAATTGTTCAGCGGCGTGGAGCCGGACGCGCAGCGGATGCTGGCGCATTTTCAAAGCATGAATGGTTGATGCCCGGCTTGTGGCGATGGCGATTGTAAAGACGCTATCGCCAGCAAGCCGGCTCCTGCAAAGGTGATTCACACTGCCGAATTACGCCTGCAAATAGCGCAAAACCGACTCGCAAATCATCTCGCGATGACGCTGCTTGATGCTTTCGTCCGGCAAGTCGATCTGAAAGATCTCGCCAAAGGTGTGGCGGTTCGACACGCGATAGAAACAGAACGAGCTGATCAGCAAGTGCACATCCAGCGCATCAAGCCCCGAGCGGAACAGCCCTTGCTCGGCGCCGCGACGGAGAATCTCGCCTAATGAATCGAGGATGGTGTTGTTCATCGCCTTGATCACATCGGAGCGCTTCACATACTCGGCGTTGTGAATGTTCTCGATACAAACGATACGCACGAAATCGACATTGCGATCATGGTGATCGAAGGTGAATTCCACCAGCCGGCGAATCGCCAGCACCGGTGCCAGTTCAGCCAGGTGCAATCGGCTTTCGGTGTTGCGAATATCCCCGTAGAGCTTTTCCAGCACTTCGACGTAGAGCTGTTCCTTACTGCCGAAGTAGTAATAGATCATGCGCTTGGAGGTGTGGATGCGCTCGGCGATGGCATCGACGCGGGCACCTGAAAGACCCTGCTGAACAAACTCGACAATCGCTTCCTGAAGGATGTTCTCGCGGGTTTTTTCCGGGTTGTTCTTGCGACTCTTGCGCGGCTCGGCCGTCACTTGCTCGGGCACTGCGGAGAGTTCTGAAATTATCGTCATTGCGGGCTCACGGCCATCACTGCACAGGCTGGCGATTATGAGCCGCGCCGCACAGCGAAGGAAGCCGTGCGGCAGCGGTTTGTCGGCGTAGTTACGATTTTCCTACAACTTTGCCTGACGTACGGCACCGCTTCGGGATTTGGCCATGGCCGCCAACCGCACCGCCACGTTGGCCGCGCCGTAACCGGCATAGCCGTTCTTGCGCTGGATGATCTCGAAAAAGAAGCGTCCCTCGAACGGCTCGGTGTAAACGTGAAACAGCTCGCCGCCCTGGGCATCACGGTCGTACAGCACGTTGTAATAGGCCAGTTCACTGAGGAACTCGTCGTCAAAATCGAAACGTGCCGCCAGGTCATCGTAGTAGTTGAGCGGGATATCCAGCAGCGGCACGCCGGCCTCTTTGGCGCGGCTGACCTGAGCGAAGATATCGTCGCAATCAAACGCAATGTGATGCACGCCGGAGCCGCGATAACTCGACAGCGCGTGTGAGATGGCGGTGTTGCGGTTTTCGGAAATGTTCAGCGGCAGGCGAATCGAACTGTCGCGGCTGCGCAGTGCGCGGCTTTTCACCAGACCATAAGGATCGGGCAGCACCACTTCGTCATCGGCTTCGAAGTCCAGCAGGCTCTTGTAGAACAACACCCAACTGTCGAGGCTGTCGGCCGGCAATGCCATGGCCATGTGGTCGACGCGCTTGAGTCCGCCAGCTGTCTGCGCCTGCGGGAACAGATTGAAGTCAGTGCCATAGACGTCGGCCTGCTGGTCGACCAGGTAAATCAGGCTGCCATCCGGCGCACGCACGGCCGCGAGCTCCAGCTCGTTCGGCCCCACCAGCCCGCGATAGGGCTGGCATTTATAAGCCACGGCCCGAGCCAGCGCACTGGCGCTGTCCTTGACCCGCAGGGCGGTGGCGCACAATGACGGACCGTGCGCCTCGAAGAAGCTGTGGGCGAACGAGTACGGCTCGCAATTGAGGATCAAATTGATATCGCCCTGGCGCAGCAGGCTGACGCTCTTGGAGCGATGCTGGCCCGCCTTGACGAAGCCCAGTCGCTCCAGCCAATGGGAAAGCTTGGCGCCGAGGCTTTCGTCCACGGCGAATTCAAGAAACTCGATGCCGTTGTATTCGCTGGCCTTCGGCGTCTCGAACAGGATGTCGAGGTTGGTCGAGGGCTTGGCTGCCTGTTCCAGGCGCTGGCGGGTTTTCTCTTCAAGGTAAAGCAACGAGCGCAAACCGTCGGCAGCATTGGCCCGGGGCGGCGCGGCACGGAAACCGTCGTTGAAGATTTCCAGCGACAGCGGTCCGGTGTAGCCACTCTTGATGATTGGTGCGAGGAAGCCTGGCAGATCGAATTCGCCCTGACCGGGGAAGCAACGGAAATGCCGGCTCCACTCCAGCACGTCCATGGCCAGGATCGGCGCGTCGGCCATTTGCACGAAGAAAATCTTGTCGCCGGGAATCTCGGCGATGGCGCTCGGGTCGCCCTTTAGCGACAACGTATGGAAGCTGTCGAGCAACACACCAAGGCTTGGATGATCCGCCTGACGAACAATGTTCCACACCTGTTGCCAGGTGTTCACATGCTTGCCCCAGGCCAGCGCTTCGTAACCGATACGCAGGCCACGGGCGCCCGCGTGTTCGGCCAGCAAGCGCAAATCATCGACTAAAATCTGTTCATCACCTATGGAGTCTGCCGAGGCGTTGCTGCACACCAGCACCAGGTCCGTGCCCAGCTCCTGCATCAAGTCGAACTTGCGCTCGGCCCGTTCCAGATTGCGTGCCAGGCGGTCGCGGCGGCAGCCTTCGAAGTCGCGGAACGGTTGAAACAGGGTGATGGCGATCCCGAGATCGGCGCACATCTGCCTGATTTCCCGAGGGCTGCCGTCGTAGTAGAGAAGGTCGTTTTCGAAAATCTCGACACCATCAAAACCGGCAGCGGCGATGGCTTCGAGTTTTTCCGGCAGGGTACCGCTCAAGGACACGGTGGCAATGGAACGCTGCATGTTTCGACTCCTGATCGTGGAGACAATCTTGTTAGGGGCATCGCACGCTGGCTCTGTCTCGGAGCTGACAAAGGCAGCATCTACAGGGAGTGCGTTTAGCTTTGATTGAATTATTGGCTGCATGATCCTTCAGGGCAATTTAAAGTGTACTACCCGGTTAGTTTTGCGTGCGATTATCGAACACAATGGCCATTGGCGAATTGACGATTTTTTGTTCACTGCTCAACATCAACGCCACATTGAGCCAGGTTGAAAACCATCCGGCTCGGTTACCAAAGACTCGGAACACCACATAAAAATAATCGGTGGACTACATGAATCCTTCCCAAAGTTCTCCCGTGGAGCACGCCTCCATGACTACTGCCACTGGTGGCATCGGCGACAAAATCCGCGGCGCCATGGCTGTCGGCAAAACCCGTTGGGGAATGCTGGCGCTGGTGTTCTTCGCCACCACCCTGAACTACATCGACCGCGCCGCCCTCGGCGTCATGCAGCCCATCCTCGCCAAGGAAATGAGCTGGACGGCGATGGACTACGCCAACATCAACTTCTGGTTCCAGGTCGGCTACGCCATTGGCTTCGTGCTGCAAGGCCGTTTGATCGACCGGGTTGGCGTCAAGCGCGTGTTCTTCTGCGCCGTGCTGCTCTGGAGCCTGGCGACCGGTGCCCACGGCCTGGCCACGTCGGCGGTCGGTTTCATGGTCTGCCGCTTCATTCTCGGCCTCACCGAAGCCGCCAACTACCCGGCCTGCGTGAAAACCACGCGTCTGTGGTTCCCGGCCGGTGAACGTGCGGTAGCCACCGGTATTTTCAACGCCGGTACCAACGTCGGCGCGATGTTCACGCCGATGCTGTTGCCATTGATCCTCCACGTATGGGGCTGGCAAGCCGCGTTCCTGTGCATGGCGTCACTGGGCGGGATCTGGTTGCTGTTCTGGGGCCTGAAATACTTCAACCCGGAAGATCACCCGAGCGTTAAAAAATCCGAACTGGACTACATCCAGAACGAAGTCGAACCTGAGCAAACCCGCGTACCGTTCTCGAAAATCCTGCGCATGCGTGGCACCTGGGCTTTCGCCCTCGCCTACTCGATCACCGCGCCGGTGTTCTGGTTCTACCTGTACTGGCTGCCGCCGTTCCTCAATCAGCAATACAACCTGGGCATCAACGTGACCCAGATGGGTATTCCGCTGATCATCATCTACCTCACCGCCGACTTCGGCAGTGTCGGTGGCGGGATTCTCTCCTCGTTCCTGATTGGCCGCGGCGTCAACCCGATCAAGGCGCGACTGATGTCCATGTTCCTGTTCGCCTGCTGCATCATCGGCGTGATCATGGCAGCCGGTTCCAGCAACCTGTGGGTCGCGGTGGCTGCCATCTCTCTGGCCATCGGTGCGCACCAGGCCTGGACCGCGAACATCTGGAGCCTGGTGATGGACTACACGCCCAAGCACATGATGAGTACGGTGTTCGGTTTCGGCGGCATGTGTGCGGCGATTGGCGGGATGTTCATGACCCAGTTGGTCGGCCATATCCTGACGGTCACCAACAACAACTACACCGTGCTGTTTACCCTGATTCCGGCGATGTACTTCATCGCGCTGATCTGGATGTACTTCATGGCACCGCGCAAGATTCCGACCATCACTGACTGACGTTCAACGCATTATCCCTGTGGGAGCCAGCCTGCTGGCGATAGCGAATTGTCATTCAACATTGATGTTGCCTGACCCGACGCCATCGCCAGCAGGCCAGCTCCCACAGTTGTTTGCGCAGCCCTTCTACTTACGGCTTTGCTGCCAGGCCGCCGCCAGGCCACTGCAGCAAATCACGGCGATACCGATCACGGTGGTCAGGGTCGGCGTATGGGAAAACAGCAACCAGCCCAACAGGCCGGCAAAGATAATCTGGCAATAGCTGAACGGTGCCAGCAATGCCGGCGCCGCGAGACGGAAAGCCTGGGTCAGAAACAGGTGCGCGGTCATCCCGCAGGCCCCCAACGCGAGCATCATCGCGCCATGCGCAAGGCTCGGCGTCTGCCAGAAGAACGGCACCAGCGCACTCATCACCAACGTGTTGCACAGCCCCGCGAAGAAGTTGCTGGTGGTCGGGCTGTCGATGTTGCTGAGCTTGCGCGTCAGCAATTGGTAGAAGCAGAAAAACAGCGCCGAGCAGAATGGCAACAGCACCGCCGGAGTGAACAAATCACCGCCCGGGTGAACGATGATCAGCACCCCGACAAAGCCAGAAATGACCGCCAGCCATTGCCCGCGCGTGACTCGCTCGCCCAACAACGGCACCGACAATGCGGTGACCAGTACCGGTGCGAGGAAGTTGACCGACGTGGCCTCGGCCAGCGGGATGTACATCAAGCCGGTGGTGAAAAACAGACTGGTGCCCAGCAGGCACAGTGCGCGGATCAACTGCAGCAGCGGCCGCTTCGTGCGTAAAACCCGCAGCCCCGATTGCGGCAGGAAAATCCCGGCCATCAGCAACGTGTGAACCACGTAACGCGCCCAGACCACCATGACGATCGGATAGAAGCCGGAGAGGTACTTCGAAAATGCATCGTGACTGGAAAACAGAAACGTCGCGACAACGATCAGCAGGATCCCCTTGAAGGGCTGATTGACGCCGGAGAGCGGGGTGCTGACGGTCATGAAGGCCTCTAAGTGAAATAGGTATGTGCCGAGGGAGCTTGCTCCCGCTGGACTGCGCAGCAGTCCCAAAACAGCATCGACGACCGCTTCGCGCTCGAACGGGAGCAAGCTCCCTCGCCACACAAGCAAGTCAAATCCGCGCCAACAGTTCCCTGGTTTTATCCAAAGCCATCTGCGCCCGATCCAACCCACTCACACCCTGTTCCAGCAACTGCACAGTGGGAATCTCCAGGCTCAATGGAATGTTAGCCGGCAAACAGCGCAACAACCCCGACAGGTCGCAATCGCCGTCACCCGGGAAACGTCGCTCGTTACGCGCCTGACGCAAAATCTCGGCCATGTCTGCCGGTCGCGGTCCGGCGACGTCGCACAACTGCGCATACCGTAACCGTGAAGGGGCGACGCTTGCCAGATCTTCCAACCGCGATCCCGAGCGGTCGAAGTGAAACGCATCCACCAGCACCGCCGCGTTTTCCCGGTCGGCGTTCTCGACGATACGCACGGCTTGTTGCAGATTGCGCGCGTCGGTCCAGGGCATGAATTCCAGATGGGGGTGCAGGCCATAGGGTTTCGCGAGATCACAAAGCCGGGCAAAGTTTTCCGTCAGCCGTTGTTCGTCAGGATCGTTACCGGCCACCAGCAACTCACTGGCCCCAAATTCGGCACCGACTGCCAGAATATTCTCGAATTCGGCGACGACGGTATCCGGTTTCAGACGCAGGATTTCAACGTCCAGCACACGAATGCCGGTGTCGCGCAGACGGGCCAGGGTCTGACGGCGTAAATCGCCATCGGCCACCAGGGCAAAATGGTGTTCCTCCGGTGTCGCCGGTACCAAGCGCAAACCGACGTGGCTGTAACCGGCCCGGGCCGCGACCTCGACCATCTGCGGTGGTGACAACTCCAGCACGGTCAGACTGGCCAGGGAAAAGATTCGTTCGCTCATGGTCAGTCCTCGATCAACGACGGTACGCAAGCGCGACCGGTTTCGGCCGCTTCGCGAATGGCTTCGATCAGCGCCAGCGTGCGCGCGGCATCGGCGGCACTCACCAGCGGCTCGACCTCCCGGCGCGCAACGCGCACGAAATGCTGCAACTGCAAACGCAGGGCTTCATCGGCACTGAAGCTTTCCTGAGCTTGCAGCAACGGCTGGTGCCAGCCGCCATCGACTTCGTTGTAGTGCCAGCGTTTAAGTTGCGGAATGCTCAACGCGCCACCGGTCCCGGCCAGCAAATAACAAGGCTGGTCGGCCTGACGCGGATACACCGGGTTCTCCCCCGAATCCAGTTCCCAACTCCAGGGCGCGGCCACCGCATCGGAGCCGGTCAGACTGCCCAGCGCGCCGTTGTCGAATTGCAGCAGCACCGCCGCGCAATCCTCGTTGGCAAACCCGCGAATCGCATGGCTGGTAATGGCCTGCACCTGACGCACTTCGCCGCACAAATGCCGCAGCAGATCGAGGTCGTGAATCAGGTTGGTCAACAACATCCCCGCACCGGCCTCGCGGCGCCAAGGCGTTTCGAAATAGCTGTCGGGCTTGCGCAACTGCCAGAGCGCCGTGACCGTGGTCAACCGGCCCAGCGCGCCGCTGTGGATAAGTTCATGGGCCCGGACGATCAATGGATTGTGGCGACGGTGATGGCCGACCAGCACCGGTACGCCGCTCGCCTTGGAGGCAGCCACCAACTCTCGAGCTTCATCGAGGTGCACACCCACCGGTTTTTCCAGCAACACCGGCACGCCAGCCGCGAGACAATCGAGCGCAGTGCTGACGTGCAGTGTGTTGGGGTTGGCGACGATGACCGCGTCTGGCTTCGCCTGCTCCAGCATCTGACGGTAATCGGCGAAGTAACCTACCCCCCACTCAACCGCCAAGCTGGCCGCTTGCGGACCGGGATCCGCCACGGCGCACAAGGTCGCTTCAGTCAGGGACTTCAGATGCTGGTAATGCTGCTGGCCCATATTGCCAGCGCCGATCAATGCGATTCGAAGGGGCCAATTCAAGATGCGGTCCTCTTGGGGTTCTTGTTGGAAAAGCGAATTCCATTAATTTAGAACCGAGTTCCACAATCTTACACAGACCGACAGGGAAAGTGTTCGAACAGCGCACAGCTTCGCCGGCAAATTGCAAGTGAACCTGTGGGAATTGCGCTAGCTCAGACAAACAACTCCGACGCCAGACTCGCTGCCGCCAACTCTTCGGTAAACGTCAGCAACAAGGGCGCCAGTTCATGCAACCGCGCCCCCGGCATCCGTGCACTTGGCCCGGCGATACTGAGCACGCCAATCACCCGCCCATCCCCCGGATGACGCACCACCGCGGCAATCGCTGAGGTGCCGACGGCTGAACTTTCTTCGACGCAGGCGTAACCCTGCTCCCGCGCCAGACGCAGGCGTTCGAGCAGTTCGATGTTCGAGCGGGGGGCATTCGGCCCGAGCTCCGGCGGCCGGTCAGCCGCTTGGCGCTCCACCAGCGACAAGGCCTCGGCATCGCTCATGCACGCCAGCCAGGCATGCCCCGAAGCGGTGTAGAACAAGGGCGCATCACGGCCCATGTCCGGGTCGTAACGCAGGCCCGAACGAGCGCCCTGGGATTTGGCGATCCAGGTCTGGCGCTCGCCCTCGATCACCCCGAGACGCACCAACTCTCCGGTTTCCTGAGCCAACCGGTCGAGCACCGGTTGCACGATATCCGCACCACTGCTCGACAGATAACGGAACCCCATTGCCACCAGTTTGGTCGACAAGTGGTAACGCAAATTTTCCGGATTCTGCCGCACATAGCCCAACCGAATCAGCTCGGCCAGCAGGCGGTGGGTCGCGCTTTTTGGAATGTCCAGTTGCTCCGCCAGCGTCTGCATCGGCAAGCCGCGGGGGTCGCTGGTAAGGTTTTCGAGCACACTGAAAACACGTTCGATCTGACTGCCGGCCATGGGAATTTCCACGCAAAATTTGCTCGAGTCTAGAAGACAACCCGCCGAATGCGAAATCTGGAACTGCCTGTCCGATAACCGCCCGCTTTACTATCCTTCGACTTGCCCGCTCCGGGCAGCCTCTTATATTTTCTGGAATCAGATTCCAGAATAACAATACCGGAGCTCCTGCCATGCCTGCCGATCCGCACTTCATCCCCGACGTCGATTGCGATGTACTGATCGTCGGCTCAGGCGCGGCGGGACTGTCAGCCGCCGTGACTGCGGCCTGGCACGGACTGAAGGTGATTGTGGTGGAAAAGGACCCGGTGTTCGGCGGCGCCACGGCCTGGTCAGGAGGTTGGGCCTGGGTGCCGTGCAACCCGTTGGCGCGACGTGCCGGCATCGTCGAAGACATCGAGCAACCGCGCACCTACCTGAAACACGAATTGGGTGAACAGTACGATCCGGCAATGATTGATGCATTCCTCCACGCCGCTCCGCACATGGTCGCGTTTTTTGAACAGCACACCTCGTTGCAGTTCGCCGATGGCAATGCCATTGCCGACATTCATGGCGATACACCCGGTGCCGGCACCGGTGGCCGCTCAGTGATCGCGGCGCCCTACGACGCAAGAAAGGTCGGCAAACTGCTTAAGCGTTTGCGTAAAACCATGCGGGAAACATCCTTCATGGGCATGCCGATCATGGCCGGTGCAGACCTTACGGCCTTCCTCAACCTGACCCGCTCGCTGTCGGCGGCCTGGCACGTCACCCGGCGCTTTAGCCGTCACCTGTTCGACCTCGTCGTGCACGGTCGCGCCATGCAACTGGTCAACGGCGTGGCCTTGGTGGCGCGTTTGGCAAAGTCTGCCGAAGACCTTGGCGTGTTGCTTTGGGAGTCGGCGCCGGTCACGCAATTGCTGCGCGAGAACAATCAGGTGCAGGGGGCGATCGTCAGCACCGCCAACGGCGCGGTGCGCATCCATGCACGCAGGGGCGTGGTGCTCGCAGCCGGCGGTTTTGCCAATGACATCGAACGGCGCAAAGCGTTGTTTGCGCGCACGCCGACCGGGCATGAGCACCTGGCCTTGCCGCCGCTCGGCGTGTCCGGCGATGGCCTGCGACTGGGCGAAAGCGTTGGCGCCAAAGTGGATGTCGACATGGCCTCCCCCGTGGCCTGGGCACCGGTTTCGCAAGTGCCGCACCGCGACGGCAGCGTCGGCCATTTCCCGCACATCATCGAGCGCGGCAAGCCCGGAATCATCGGCGTCTTGAGCAACGGCCAGCGCTTCGTCAACGAAGCCAACGGTTACTACGACTACGTGACAGCCATGGTCGCCGCCGCCCCGCAAGGTCAAGAGGTCGCCTCCTGGCTGATCTGCAACCATCGCTTTCAGCGGCGGTATGGCTTGGGCATCTCTCGGCCGTTTCCCGTGCCGCTGTCGTCCTTTATCCGCAGCGGCTATCTGAAAACCGGCAACACCCTTGAGGAATTGGCGTCGGCTTGCGGCATCGATCCCATCGGCCTGTGCACGACCGTGTCGGACTACAACCGCCATGCACGCCATGGCGAAGATCCGCAGTTCGGTCGCGGCTCGACGCCCTACAACCGCAAACAGGGTGACGCCTTGCAGCAACCCAACCCGTGTGTCGCGCCGATCGAACAGGGTCCGTTTTACGCCGTGAAAGTCCAGCCCGGCAGCTTCGGCACGTTCGCCGGGCTCAAGGTCAACCCGCACGCCCAGGTGCTGGATGACGTGGGTCAGGCCATTGCCGGGCTGTATGCGGCGGGCGGGGACATGGCGAGCATCATGGGCGGCCACTATCCCGCCGGCGGCATCAACATCGGCCCGGCGCTGACCTTCGGCTACATCGCCGCACGCCACATCGCAGGCGCCACCGCTTTTGAAAAGGAGATCGACCATGCCGCACATCGTTAACCCGCAAGGCCGGCGCTCGCCCTCTCGATAAAAAACCATCGCACAACGGAATTCGATGGGTAATCCGCGTTCAATACAAGCCTGAATCGTTCTCGGCAGCCACCAGGGATTGCCGGGAACATCGGTGTGCACGGAAAAAGCCGGACGACCGGACTGGCGCCGCTCCCACTTGGCAGCAACACTCATCGCACGGACAACCAGAGGATTCCCACATGCTATGGAAAAAAGGCCGACGCAGTGACAACGTGGTCGATGCCCGTGGCGACGCTGTCGGCGGCGGTGGCGGAATGCGCTTTGGTGGCGGCAAAGGCCTGAGCCTGACCGCAATCATTCTGATCGTCGGGGTCGGCTGGCTTACCGGCCAGGACCCGATGCAGATCCTCGGGGAACTGACCGGCCAGATGGGCGAGCAATCGGCACCGGCCACCAACCAGACGCGCAAGGCGCCGCCGGCCAATGATCAAAGCGCCGAATTCGTGCGTTCGATCCTTGGCGACACCGAAGACACCTGGCGGCAGATTTTCCAGCAGGGCGGCCGGCAATATAAGGACCCGACCCTGGTGCTGTTCAGCAATCGGGTGAATTCGGCCTGCGGGCTGGCGACGTCCGCGACCGGTCCGTTCTATTGCCCGGCAGACCAGAAAGTCTATTTGGACATGGCGTTTTTCCAGGAGATGTCGCAACGCTTTTCCGCCGCTGGCGACTTCGCACAGGCCTACGTGATCGCTCACGAAGTCGGACACCATGTGCAGACCTTGCTCGGCGTTTCCGCGAAAATTCAGGCAGCCCGCCAGCAGGGCCGGCAGATGGAAGGCGACGGTGGCTTGCTGGTGCGCCAGGAACTTCAGGCTGACTGCCTGGCCGGGGTCTGGGCCAACAATGCGCAGCAACGGCTGAACTGGCTGGAACCGGGCGACATCGAAGAAGCATTGAACGCTGCAAACGCCATCGGCGACGACCGCTTGCAGCAACAGGGTCAGGGCCGTGTGGTCCCGGACTCGTTTACCCATGGTACGTCAGCGCAACGGGTGCGCTGGTTCAAAACCGGATTCGCCCAAGGCCAGGTTGGCCAGTGCGATACCTTTGCGGCGAAAAATCTGTAAATGAAGAAGTGGTTGTTGGTTTTGCTGTTCACTTGCGCAACGTCCCAGGCCGCCGAGCATGGGGTCAAAGAGCTCAGTCCCGGGCGCCTACTGTTGAAGTCAGGTGAAATAGCGGTGGACATCAGCCCTGCTCCGGCAAAAATCGAGCGCGTGTTGATCATCGTCCATGGCCGGTTGCGCAATGCGCAAACCTATCTCCAGAGCGGTAACCGCGCGGCTGAGCTGGCCGGTCAACGTGACACGACCCTGGTGATCGCCCCGCAGTTTCTCAATGAAACCGACGTCGAAAAGCATCCTGTGGCTGACACTGTACTGCGCTGGCACGGCAATGAGTGGATGGCCGGCGGCGAATCCACCGCACCGTTTCGCATGAGTTCCTTCGAGGCGCTGGACGAAATCATCGCCCGGCTGGGTGATCGTCAGCAGTTTCCAGACGTGAAGCAAATCGTCATCGCCGGTCACTCCGGCGGCGCGCAGGTGGTGCAGCGCTACGCCTTGCTGGGCCACGATCAGTCGGCACTGCAGGCCGCTGGAGTAAAGCTGCGTTATGTGATCGCCAACCCTTCCTCCTATGCATATTTCGATGAACGCCGGCCGGTTGCCTTCAACCATGCCGCTTGCCCGGACTTCAATCGCTGGAAGTATGGGCTGACAGATTTACCCGCCTACGCCGACGGACAAACCGCTGCGCAATTGCAGGAAAAGTACCTCAAGCGTGAAGTCGTTTATCTGCTGGGGCAGCAGGACACCGACCCGAATCATCCGGCGCTGGATAAAAGCTGCGAGGCCAAGGCCCAAGGTCCGTATCGACTGGCCCGTGGGCGTTTTTACTTTAATTATCTGAAGCGCTTGCAACCGCAAGGGTTGAATCAGCAGCTGATTGAAGTACCCGGCGTCGGGCATGACGGGGATGGGATGTTGACTTCGCCAGAGGGGCAGAAGGCGTTGTTTGGCCAATAACCTGCGTTGTCAGGTCCGACGCATTCGCGAGCAGGCTCGCTCCCACAATGAAATGCGATCGACTGTGGGAGCGAGGGCCTCAAGCGCGAAGCATTTCCCGTAATGCCGCACAATCCGCCGCATGCCAATCCGTCAACTCCGGCCACGGATTATCCGGCAGATTCACTAACACCGTCCGCGCGCCTGCTGCCCGTCCGCAGTCCAGATCAAAACGGTAATCACCGACCATCACCATCTCGCTGGCCGGCACCTTCCAGGCTTCGGCCAATTTCAACAAGCCACCAGGATGCGGCTTTGGCGGTGCCTCATCGCGACCGAGCACATCCTCCACCGCGAAACAGTCGGCCAGGCCAATCGCCTCAAGCGTGACATGCGCCAACTCGCGGGCATTGCGCGTGAGAATGCCCAGGCGATAACCGCGCCCGGCCAACTCGCGCACCAGTTCCACCGCACCCGGCGCCGGTTTCGAGCCCAGCGCCAGATCCCGTTCATGCTCCAGCAGCCAGGCGTGCTTGGCCGCCGCTTCATCGGCGGGCAGCGCGGCGAGGTGAGTCAGGATGTCGTCTTGCGCCGGGATCGCCAATGCCACGCGAATCGCCGCGAAATCATGCACGGCCACCGTCAGGGTGCCGTCCATGTCGAATACCCAGTGGCTTACGTCGGTCAGGCTCATGCCCAGTCCTTGCGATGGCGGATCAGGCCTTCCTGAGTGACCGAGGCCACCAGTTGCCCGGCGCGGTTAAACACGCTGCCACGGGAGAACCCACGGGAATTTCCGGCCCACGGACTGTCCATCGCATAGAGCAACCAGTCATCCGCGCGCAGGTTGGCGTGGAACCACAACGCATGGTCAAGGCTGGCGACCTGCATATCCTTGTGCCAGACCGATTTACCGTGCGGCTGCATCGACGTGACGAGCAGACCGAAGTCCGAGGCGTAGGCCAGCAAATATTTGTGCAGTGCCGGGGAGTCGATCAAGGCACCGTCGGCGCGAAACCAGACGTACTTGATCGGATCGGAGGGCAACGGGTTGTAGGGATCTTTCTCGGTTACCGGGCGAAATTCGATCGGCTTCGGGCACAGCAGCTTTTCGCGCATTTTCTCGGGGATCAAGTGCGCACGTTGCTGGGTCAATTCCAGCTCCGACGGCAGGTTCTCCGGGCCGACCACTTGCGGCATTTCACTCTGATGCTGGAAGCCGACTTCGTCGTACTGGAACGAAGCGCTGCACGTGAAGATCGGGTGGCCCTTCTGGATTGCCGTCACGCGGCGCGTGCTGAAACTGCCGCCATCGCGAACCCGGTCAACCTGATACACCACTGGCAAACCGGCATCGCCCGGACGCAGGAAATAACCATGCATCGAATGCACATGACGCGCCTCTTCCACCGTCTGACTGGCCGCCGACAGCGACTGACCGAGCACCTGGCCACCGAACAACTGACGAAACCCCAGATCCTGGCTACGGCCACGGAACAGGTTTTCTTCGATCGGCTCCAGCGTCAGCAGGTCGACCAGATCTTCCAACACTTGGCTCATTCAGACTCTCCTCACACAACGCAATACCGCGCAGTCCTGGCTGCGGCGGTCAATTCATTTAATGGCCCGGGCCAACATGGGGTCCATTGTAAACGTCCGTGTCAGGTTATCCATGCAAGGTTTGCAGCCATTGTTCACGGCTGATGCGGTACAACACGTGATGCCGCAGGGGATGATCGACGGCGAGCTTGGGGTGATCGAAGTCATCGGCCGGATCGTGATGCATGCCAATCGCCTGCATGACTTTCTGCGACGGCAGATTACTGTCGGCGGTGAAGGACACGACTTCGTTCAGCAGCAAGCGGTCAAACCCGCAGCGCAGAGCCGTCCACGCCGCTTCGCTGGCATAGCCAAGGCCCCAATGCTCCCGCGCCAGGCGCCAGCCGATCTCGACGGCCGGGGTGAATGGCGCCTCGAAACCGACCACGCCGAGCCCGGTAAACCCGATGAACTGGCCGGTATCCTTGCGCTCCAGCGCCCAGAGGCCAAAACCGTGCTCGGCAAAATGACCACGGATTCGCCCGATCAATGACGCACTTTCCAGTCGGCTCAAGGGTGCCGGAAAATAACGCATGACCTGCGGATCAACGCACATCGCGGCAAACTCCGGTAAATCCTCATCACGCCATTGCCGCATCAGCAATCGCGCGCTTGCCAGCTCAAGTATCGGCTCCATCGTGCCACTCCCCCATTTCCATGCCTCAAGTCTACAACGCTGGTAGGATCCGTCTCTCATTCCTGTCCGAAATCATCATGCCGCTGCCGCTGATTTATCACGAAGACTACAGCCCCGAGTTTCCGGCGGATCACCGCTTCCCGATGGACAAGTTTCGCTTGCTGCGCGATCACCTGGTGGACAGTGGCCTGACCCGCGACGCCGATCTGCTGCGCCCGCAATTGTGCCCGCCAGAGATTCTCGCCCTCGCCCATGACCCTTCGTATATCGAACGCTACATGACGGGTGAGTTGTCCCGTGAAGATCAACGGCGCCTCGGCTTGCCCTGGAGCGAAGCGCTGGCGCGGCGCACGGTGCGAGCGGTCGGCGGCTCGCTGCTGGCGGCCGAGCAGGCGCTGGAACATGGGCTGGCCTGTCACCTGGCGGGCGGCACTCACCACGCGCATTACGATTATCCGGCGGGCTTCTGCATCTTCAACGACCTGGCGGTGATCAGCCATTACCTGCTGCAAAGCGGTCGGGTAAACCGGGTGCTGATTTTTGATTGCGACGTGCATCAGGGCGACGGGACTGCACGCATTCTGCACAACACCCCGGAAGCCATTACCGTTTCCCTGCATTGCGAAAAGAACTTTCCTGCACGCAAGGCCGAAAGTGACTGGGACATTCCGCTGCCCAATGGCATGGGCGATGCCGATTACCTGAAGGTGGTGGACGATGCGCTCAACTACTTGCTGCCGCTCTATCAGCCAGACCTGGTGTTGTATGACGCTGGCGTCGATGTGCACAAGGACGACGCCCTCGGTTATCTGAAACTCACAGACGACGGCGTCGCCGCCCGCGATGAAAGCGTGATGCGCCATTGCCTGGGCCGGGATATTCCCGTGGTGGGCGTGATTGGCGGCGGCTACAGCAAGGACCGCAAGGCTCTCGCCCGTCGCCACGGTATCCTTCATCACAGTGCGCAGCGCGTCTGGCAGTCATCAGGTTGTCACTGACCTGTGGATGCTTTACCCACAATGCCTGTGGAACCGCCTGTGGATAACCTGAGTGAAAGGGACTACAGCCCACGCCACGCATAGGCTACAGACCACTGATTGTTTTTTAACCAGCATTGGCAAACACCACTGAACCCTGTGGGAGCGGGCTTGCCCGCGATGAGGCCGGCACATCCAGCATCTTCGTAAACTGACAGACTGCCATCGCGAGCAGGCTCGCTCCCACAGGGATCCGGGCTGCTAGAATGCGCGGCTTATCCCGTCAGACCGCAGTGCATCCCATGACCCAATCCTCGCCAACCCTCCCTCACCAAGTCGCCATCATCGGCGGCGGCCCCGCCGGTCTCATGGCGGCCGAAGTGTTGAGCCGGGCCGGGATCAAGGTCGATCTGTACGACGGCATGCCTTCGGTGGGAAGAAAATTCCTCCTGGCCGGCGTCGGCGGCATGAACATCACCCACTCCGAAGCCTACCCGGCGTTCCTCTCGCGCTACGCCGAACGCGCACCGCAGATTGCGCCGCTGCTGCGCAGCTTCGGTGCCGATGCGTTGTGCCAGTGGATTCATGAACTGGGCATCGAAACCTTCGTCGGCAGTTCCGGCCGGGTTTTCCCGACCGACATGAAAGCCGCGCCGCTGTTGCGCGCCTGGCTCAAGCGTTTGCGCGACAGCGGCGTCGTTATCCACACCCGCCACCGCTGGCTTGGCTGGAATGATCAAGGTGATTTGCGCATCGCCAGCACTGAAGGCGAAAAAACCGTACACGCCGACGCCACCCTGCTCGCCCTCGGCGGCGGCAGTTGGTCGCGCCTCGGTTCGGACGGCGCCTGGATGCTGCCACTGGAGCAACGCGGCGTAGGACTGGCGCCGCTGCAACCGAGCAATTGCGGCTTCGAAGTGCAGGCCTGGAGCGATTTGTTGGTCAGCAAATTCGCCGGTGCCCCGCTGAAAAACATCGCTATCGGCCTCAACGACGACGTGCCCCGGCTCGGTGAATGCGTGATCACCGCCACCGGTATCGAAGGCAGTTTGATCTACGCCCTGTCGGCGCCTATCCGCGAGGCGATCAACCTGCAGGGTTCGGCCACGATTCACATCGATCTCCTGCCGGGCCGGCCTGTGGATAAAGTCCAGGCAGCGCTGAGCAAACCACGGGGCTCACGCTCCATGGCCAAGCACTTGCACAGTCAGTTGGGCATCGATGGGGTGAAAGCGGCGCTGTTGCGAGAACTGACCACGGCCGACACCTTCACCGACCCGGGGCTGCTGGCCAAAGCGATCAAGGCGCTGCCGCTGACACTGGTGAAAACCCGTCCACTGGACGAAGCCATCAGCAGCGCGGGCGGTGTGTTGTTCGAGGCGATGGATGAGCGTTTGATGCTCAAGCAGTTACCGGGCGTGTTCTGCGCGGGAGAGATGCTGGACTGGGAAGCGCCGACGGGCGGCTATCTGCTGACCGCGTGTTTTGCCAGCGGGCGTGCGGCGGGAATGGGGATGGTGGAGTGGTTGCGACGCAAGGGCTGAAAACCGAGTCATCCCCATCGCCAGCAGGCTGGCTCCCACAGGGGATTTGTGTCGTTCACAAAAAACTGTGGGAGCCAGCCTGCTGGCGATGACGGCCTAACAGACACCGCTTGTAATCAAGGCTTACGCTTACGCGGCCCGGTATTGAACACCGGCACTTTTCGCACAGGCTTGATCGAAGGTTCTGCCGGCGCAACTTCCCCGCTATCAACCCACTTACCCAGGTTGCGCTTACCGCCGCCGCCACCGGACGCCTTTGGCTTCTTCGGTTTCTTCGGCTTCTTGACCACTTGCCCGCTGGCATCGGTATCCGGCACGCGGTGCTCGGGTTCGAAGTCCGGTTCGTTCTGACGCTTCAAGGTCTGGCGGGTCAACATCTCGATGGCCGACAGCAGATTCACTTCATCGGCGCACACCAGGGAAATCGCCTCGCCGGTCGAGCCCGCACGGCCGGTACGACCGATGCGGTGGATGTAATCCTCTGCGACGATCGGCAAGTCGAAGTTGACCACCAGCGGCAAGTCTTCGATGTCCAGGCCACGGGCCGCGACGTCGGTGGCAACCAGGATCTGCACGTCACTCGCCTTGAAACGGTCCAGTGCGCGTTGACGGGTGGCCTGCGGCTTGTCGCCGTGGATGCCGTCGGCGTTGATGCCCAAGCCCTGGAGTTTTTCCACCAGCGCGTCCACGCCGTTGCGGGTCTTGGCGAACACCAGCACTTGCTTCCACTTGCCCTTGCGCATCAGGTGCACAAACAGTTCCGGCTTGCGCTTCTTGTCGACAGTGACAATCCACTGCTTGACGGTGTTGGCCGCCACGTTGCGCGGGCTGACTTCAATGCTCAGCGGGTCGTTGAGCATTTGCCCGGCCAGCAGGCGGATGTCGTCGGAGAAGGTTGCGGAGAACAGCAGCGTCTGACGTCTCGAAGGTAGCGCGCGGTAAATGTTCGCCAGCTCCTCGGAAAAACCCAGATCGAGCATGCGATCGGCTTCGTCCAGCACCAGGGTTTGCAGCTGGTTGAACTTCAGCGCGTTCTGGCGGAACAGGTCGAGCAAGCGGCCCGGGGTCGCCACCAGCAGGTCGACGCCGCCGCGCAGCTTCATCATTTGCGGGTTGATGCTGACGCCGCCGTAGACCGCGTAGGTGCGCAGCGGCAGGTTCTCGGCGTACTGGCGCACCGCTTCGTGAACCTGCTCGGCCAGTTCGCGAGTCGGCACCAGGATCAGCGCGCGCACCGAGTTGGCGGTGACTTTCGGCCCTTCCATGGCCAGCAGTTGCAGCAGCGGCAGGGCGAAACCGGCGGTCTTGCCGGTACCGGTCTGGGCGGCGGCCATCAAGTCGCGACCGGCCAGCACGGCCGGAATGGCTTGCGCCTGAACCGGCGTCGGAGTCTGGTAGCCGAGCGTCTCGAGGGAGCGCAGCAAGGGTTCGATCAGGCCAAGGGTGGCGAAAGTCATGGGAATACCGTAGGAAAAATCAGCGCGGTTGTGCGGAACAAGTGTGCAATGCCGCGCAGTTTACCCTAATTCACACGAGATTCTGTCGGCACCACCTTCACCGTCGGCAGCGCCGGAGCACGACGCCACTGCGGCAAGCCGATCAGCACCACAGCGCTGATGATCACCGCCATCGCCAACGCTTCCTCGATGCCGATGGTCTCGCCGACAAACACGATCCCCAATAACACCGCCACCGCCGGGTTGACGTAGGCATAACTGGTGGCCGCCGCCGGGCGCACATGTTTCAACAGGTACATGTAGGCGTTGAAGGCGATGATCGAACCGAACACAGTCAGGTACGCGAGTGCGGCCCAGCCTTCGATCGGCGGTACCTTTTCCAGGTGTTCACCACTGACCGCGCTGGCGATCAGCAGCACTACGCCGCCGACCAGCATCTCCACGGCGCTGGCCATCGCACCTTGGGGCAACGGCAGGTGTTTGCTCCAGACGGAACCGAACGCCCAGGTCGCCGCCGCAAAGATCAGCAGTGCAGCGCCCAGCGGGCTCGATTGCAGGTTGGAGCCGAGGTTGAGCATGGCGATACCGATCAAGCCCAGCACAATCCCCGCCCATTCGAGACGGGTATTACGCGCGCCCCAGAAATATCCGCAGAGCAAGGTAAACAACGGCACCGTCGCCACCGCCAACGCCGCCACCCCGGAAGCCACGCCGGTGTGCTCAGCCACGCTGACCGCGCCGTTGCCACAGGCCAGCAGCAAAATCCCGATGATCCCGGCGGCTTTCCACTGCGCCCAGGTCGGTGCCGGCGCCCCGCGCCAACGCAGGAAGGCATACATCAAACTCCCGGCGATCACGAAACGAATCCCCGCCAGCAGCAGCGGCGGCCAATACTCCACGCCGATGCGAATCACCAGATACGTCGAACCCCAAATCACGTACAACGCGAAGAAGGCAGCGATTAACGGCAAGGGAAAGCGACGTGGACCAGGCATGGCAGGCAGCTCACAGGCAAGACAAGTGAACGGCTATTCTAAAAAGGCGGGCGCGTAAAAATAAGTTACAAAACCTGTTTAAAGCGCCGGTACACTTTTCAAAACACGGCATTCAGCGCTATAAACCGTGTTTTCGAAAGTCGGCTATTTTCAGGAGTCAGCTCGATGGATAAGTACGACCGAATGCTGCTCAGCGCCCTGCTGGAAAACGGTCGCGCGTCCTACGCCGACCTCGCGCGCAAGGTCAACCTGTCCGCCCCGGCCGTGGCCGAACGCGTGGCCAAGCTCGAAGCCAGCGGCGTGATCACCGGTTATCAGGCGAAGGTCGACATGGCCAAGCTTGGCCTGCCGATCCAGTGCGTCATCGAACTGCGCCTGAACCAGCACGGCAACCAGAAAGCCTACGACGAACTGATCAAAATCCCACAGTTAACGGAATGCCACCGGGTGACGGGCGATCCGTGCGTGATCATGCAAGCGGCGGTGGGTTCGATGCCGGAGCTGGAGGACCTGATCAACCGGATTGCCACGTTCGGGTTCAGCAAAACGTCGATTGTGTTGTCCAGCGCGATAGAGAAGCGCGTGCCGCTGGGGCATATCGAGGGGAATGGCAAGTCGATCTAGGATGCAGAAGATCCATTGTGGGAGCGAGCCTGCTCGCGAAAGCGGAATGCCAGTCGACATTGATGTTGAAGGTAAATTGCCTTCGCGAGCAGGCTCGCTCCCACAGGGGTTATGCGCTGTTTTCGGGATTAGCGGTAGCGCTGGAGGTGCTCGGTTACTTTCGCCGCCGGCACCTTCTGCAACTTGCACAGCAAATCATGGGACAACTCGCGCAAGCCGTGCTTTTGGCGCAGCTCTTCGGCCAGGTGCGCCGTCAGGTTGGCCGCCATCTCGGCATCGGCCATCGCCCGGTGAGCCTTGCCGGTGTGGGGCAGGTTGGCAAACGTGGTGAGGGTGCCGAGTTTGTGGTTCGGCGCGGCGGGCATCAGCCGGCGGGCCAGCAGTAGCGAACAGGCAAAGTTTTGCAGGCGGGTGCGTTTGATCCGGCCCAGTTCGAAGTCCCAAAACTTTTGGTCGAACGCGGCGTTGTGCGCCAGCAAAGGCGTGATGCCGACGAATTCATTCACTTCGTTCATCACCTGCTCGGCCGAGGGCGCCGTGCGCAGCATGGCGTTGCTGATGCCGGTGAGTTGTTCGATGAAGGCCGGGACGCGCACGCCGGCGTTCATCAGGCTCTGGTAACGCTCGACGATGCGCCCCTGTTCAAGGATCACCACGGCAATCTCCGTGGCCCGGCAGCTGCTGCTCGGGGAGATCCCGGTGGTTTCAAAGTCGATGACTGCGATGCGTTCCAAACCTGTTTCAACTCCGTAAAAAATCAATTCTTGAGCAGCAAGGCGCCTTCGATCGGCACATAGCGGCTGGCAGCGCGGATCAGCGAATTGGCGGTCAGGCCCGGCACACCGTAGGCCACCGCTTGCACCCCGTGTTTGCTGATGATGCGTTCGAGCAGCATGTCGAAATCACCGTCGCCGGAGGCCAGGACGATTTCGTCGACGTGGTCGGCGGCGTCCATGATGTCGAGGGTGATGCCCACGTCCCAATCGCCCTTGGCCGAGCCATCGCTGCG
The DNA here is from genome assembly GCF_028656895.1 of Pseudomonas sp. TNT2022 ID1044. Lineage (NCBI taxonomy): Bacteria > Pseudomonadati > Pseudomonadota > Gammaproteobacteria > Pseudomonadales > Pseudomonadaceae > Pseudomonas > Pseudomonas sp. TNT2022 ID1044. Next base: position 111,922 of record NZ_JAMDHB010000032.1, read on the forward strand.
CTGGATGTACGGCTTGAGTTTCACCGTGAAACCGAGGTTTCGCAGGATCTGCTGGAACTGCTGCTGCTTGCTGTCGCCACGGTCGATCGCGTAGGCATAGGCCTCGACGATCTCGCCCTGTTTGCTGACATCCGCCCACAGCGCGGCGTAGTTGAAGTGGCAACCATAGGCCTGACGCACGGTGTAATAGAGGTTCTGGACATCGGCGAACACAGCGATCTTTTTCACCGCACATCCCCTTGGGCGCAGGCAGGATCAGGCACCAGGCCCGAAAAGTTGCCCAGTATGCCAGCCAAAAGGAGTGTTCCGCGAATAATCGCCTGCAAGCACTTGGGCGGCGCAGACGAATGGCACTATCGAATGAAGCCCTGTGGCGAGGGAGCTTGCTCGCTCGCCACAGGTTCGGGGGTTGTCAGACGTAGGAGTCGTCGTCGCCGCCAAAGAACGATGAACTGTCATCGCTGTAGTCGGCGTCGCTGAAGCCGCCCTGGTCATTGCCGTAGGAATCGTTGCCGGCCATGCGCTGGTCATCGCCCCAGCCGCTGTTGCCCTGATCGTTGACCTGGGCCGGTTCTTCCTTGATGACTTCGACGATTTCTTCCGGTTGCTGGTTGTGATGGAACAGGCTGCTGATGCCTTGCGCCAGCATCACGCCACCGGCGACACCGGCTGCGGTTTTCAGCGCGCCACCGAGGAAACTGCTGCCCGCCGCTGCCTGCTGTGGCGGTGCATAGTTTTGCGGCGATGCGCCGAAGTTTTGCTGGGGCGGCTGCGAGTTGAACGAGGGACGCGCCGGCTCGCGCCAGCCGCCACCGCTCGACACCGGCGCAGGCTGCGGATCACGATTGCCGCCACCAAAGATGCTCGACAGAAAGCCACCGCCGCTCGGCGCAGGCGCGGCTGTCTGAGCCTTGGCCCGTTGCAACTCGGCCTGTAATTGCTGGACTTGAGCGCTGAGTTGTTTGTTCTGCTCGTCGAGGCTCTTGATGGCCGCCTCTTGCACCAGAATCGCCTGGGTCATGAAATAACCTGCCGCCGGTTGGCGTGCCAGGTGTTCCTTGATCCGCGCCTCGGCCTGGGCGTCACGCGGGGCTGAGTCCGTTTCGGCTTGTTGCAGCCGGGAAAACAGTCCATCGATCAGGGTTTGTTCTTCGCTGTTCATGGCGACCTCGTAGATTGCCGGGGAAATCGTTGCCCTTCTCCACAGAAGATAAGGGACTCGACCTTAATGGAGGCTGAAACAAGATGTTTCAATGGCCTTTACCGAACGTTTACGTTTGCGTCCCGAAGGCCTTCATCGGTTAAAGTGGGCCACTGCTTTCAACCTGCGATACCGACTGATGAATCCGTTAGATGTGCTGCGTGACTCCCTGTATTTCTTCAAGCGCAATCTTCGCCAGATCGTGCAGCTGTGCCTGCCGCTGGTGATCGTCGAAGCCCTGTTGCAACAAGTGGTCGACCACTCCACCGAGCCGGACAGTTTCCCCGGCATCAGTGTGATCGTCGGCCTGCTGGTGTATCCGCTGTATACCGCCGCGCTCATTCTGTTTCTCGACGCCCGCAGCCGTGGCGAAACACCGAGCAACCGCGATCTGTTGTCGAGGTCGGCCTACCTGTGGCCGCGCTTCGCCCTGCTGACCGCGCTCAACACGCTGTTGATCCTGCTCGGCCTGTCGCTGTACTTCCTGCCGGGTATCTGGCTGATGGTGACCCTGGCGTTCGGCGAATACCTGCTGGTGCTGCGTGGCCTGGCGCCGTTGCAAGCGATGAAAGAAAGCCTGCGCCTGACCCGTGGCAATTTCTTGCGCATCCTGGTGTGCATTTTGTGTGTGATGGGGCCGTTGTGGCTGCTCAGGGGCGCAACGCTGGCGGTGTATCCCGAACCGCAGAACCCGGTGATTTCGCTACTGATCGACAGTGCCCACAGCTTCCTGCAATTGTTCACCAGCGTGGTGCTGTTCCGCCTGTTCATGCTGATCAGCGATGTGCCGGAAAAAATCGACGGGCCACGCTGACCTTGGGTGGCCGCCCGTCACTCGGGTATGCTCAGGACCAACTTCCGTAACGCTATAAGCCGAGCCATGACCCGACTGCTGCGCTACACCTTGCTGGGATTGTTGATGGTCGTCGGCCTGGCTGGCGTGATGATCTACAGCCTGACCTGGCGCCCCGAGGTTCGCGAAGTGCTGCCGGTCAGTTGCAGCACCCGGGCGCCGACCCTCGCTCCCGGCCAGGCACTGAAGGTGATGACCTGGAACGTCCAGTACCTGGCGGGCAAGCGCTATGTGTTCTGGAATGACCTGGCCCAAGGCACCGATGAAAAACCCACGCCGGAAGACATGGCCTTCAGCCTCGATGAAGTGGCGCGGGTGATTCGCGACGAGCAACCGGATGTGGTGCTGTTGCAGGAGCTCGATGACGGCGCCAAGGCCAGCGATTACCAGCACCAGCTCAAACTGCTGCAGGAACGGCTTGCTGACCTGTATCCGTGCAGTACCAGCGCGTTCGACTGGAAGGCTGACTTTGTCCCGGATCCCCACATCTTCGGCAGCGTCGGCCGGCAACTGGCAACACTGAGCCGCTACCAGATCGATCATGCCCAGCGCCTGCAATTGCCGGTGACGCCGGCCAACCTGATCAGCCGCCAGTTCCAGCCGAAAAACGCCATGCTGGTCAGCTACCTGCCAGTGAACGATGGCAGTCAGGTCGCGATCGTCAATACTCATCTGGACCGCGCCACGCAACCCGGCGATACCCTGCAAGCGCAGGTGTCGGCCGTGGCCAAAGTCCTCGATAAATTCGAAGGTCGCGGTACGCCATGGCTGATCGGCGGCGACTTCAATCTGTTACCGCTGGGGCAATATCAACGCCTGCCCGCCGAACAACGCTCGCCCTACTCCGCCGACAGTGCGTTGCACGTGCTGTGGGACAAGTACCCGATGATCCCCAACAACAACGAAGCCAGCGGGATCGACCGCGCGCGCTGGCTGACCCAATACCCGAACGATCCCGGCCTGAGCGGCCCGGACCGTACCGTCGACTACCTGTTTTACAGCCCGCGCATCAAACGGGTCGAGGCCAGGGTGAGGCAGGACGATACGTTGCGCATCTCCGATCACTTGCCGGTGATTGCGCGCTTCCTCCTGCCCGCCACACCATAACCCGCCGAACACAGGTCAGTCTTTTTTCCAGTCGTCCGGAATCACCGCGATCACATCGATTTCCATCAGCCATTGCGGTTGGCCGAGTCCGGAAATCACCAATCCGGTTGAAATCGGAAAAACCCCTTTCAGCCATTTGCCCACGACCTGATAAACCGGCTCACGGTAACGCGGGTCAATGATGTACGTGGTGGTTTTGACGATGTGCGACAGATCGCTCCCCGCCTCTTCCAGAAGCTGCTTGACGTTTTTCATCGCCTGTTCGGCCTGGGCTCCCGGGTCACCAAGACCGACCAGGTTGCCCTCGAAATCGGTGCCGATCTGGCCACGTACGTACACCGTGTTGCCCGCGCGCACGGCCTGGCAAAGATCATTGTCCAGTGACTGATTGGGATAGGTGTCTTTGGTATTGAACATGCGAATGCGAGTGTGAGTAGGCATCAACTGACTCCCCTGAAACGTGATTGATAGGTTTAAGGGAATGGCCATCGGGCCATTCCTCGATCGATTCTTAACGCTGCGACGGGTCTCGGTACTCGAGGTACTGGCGCTGCGTGGCAATGTGGCCGGCGACATGCTTGGCGTCGTGCCAGACACCCCAGATAAAACTCGAACCGCGACGGGACAACCACGGCAGGCCCACGAAGTAGATACCTGGCTCGTTCGAGACACCGCGCTGATGACGCGGCTTGCCCTTCTCGTCAAAGGTGTCGACCTGCAGCCAGCTGTAATCGACCGCGTAGCCGGTGGCCCAAATGATCGAGGTGATGCCCGCCTCGGCCAGATCCAGTTCGAGAATCGGGTGGGTGACGCACTCTGGATCGTGCAGCATGAACCGGGCTTCGGGCTCTTCGGGCAGGTCGAGTCCGTTGCGCGCAATGTAGGCATCCGCCGCATCCAGCAGCGACAGGTAATTCGCGTCACCGGCAGCGATGTTCCGCGCCAGATCCTGCTGGAACGTCACCACGCCGTCGTTGAACGATTGGGTCAGGCCCACCAGCGTTACGCCTTGCTGGGCCAGCGCCCGGAAATCGACGGTCTGCCCGCCACGCGCACCACTCACCGCAATGGTGACGTGCTCACGGCCCGGCTCCATGGTTTCCAGATCCCAAAGCCCCAACACCCCTAGCCACCAGCAGAAATCACGGTTGCGATAGGCGCGAGGCGGACGGTCATGTTGGCCGACCGACAAATAGACTTGCTTGCCGGCGCGCTGTAATTCATCCGCGATTTGCACACCGGAAGAGCCTGCGCCCACCACCAGCACGCCGCCCTCGGGCAGTTGCTGCGGGTTGAAATACTGAGCCGAGTGAATCTGCGTGATCGTGTCGTCTTTCGGCGCAATCGGTGGGATGACCGGGCGCTGGAAAGGACCGGTCGCCGCCACCACGCGATTGGCCTGAATCACGCCGTCGGAGGTTTCGATGGTGAAGCCCGGACGGTCACTGTTGCGCACCACTTTTTTGACTTCTACACCGGTACGAATCGGCGCTTCGAATTTCTCGGCATAGGCCTCGAAGTAAGCGGCAACGCGATCCTTGGAGGCGAAGGCATCGGGTTCCAGGTCCTCGAAATCCAGGCCAGGGAAGCGGTCATGCCAGACCGGGCCGTTGGCCACCAGCGAATCCCAGCGCCCGGTGCGCCACGCTTCAGCAATGCGATTACGCTCCAGGACGAGGTGCGGCACACCGAGTTTGCTCAGGTGCTCGCTCATGGCGACGCCAGCCTGGCCGGCACCGACAACAAGCGTATCTATTTCTATCTTTTTATCATTCATGCTTGTGTCCTTCAGAGAGGCGACTATGGCGCGGCAAGTCGCGACAAATCAGCTGTTTTAATATTTGAATACCGCATCGATAACTTTACTGGCGGGGTCGTTTTATTGTGCTGAGCGAATGCAAATAGCGAAAATATGATTTTTGTAGTTGCTACCCATTAAAAAACTAACTCACAACTAAACCCGGTATTCACTGAATGAATGTAATCATTGTGGGAGCGAGCCTGCTCGCGAAGAACTTGAAAGCCCCCGCGTTTATTCAGGCAATACGCGTAATCATTAATGACCTTCGCGAGCAGGCTCGCTCCCACATTTAAAGGAGCGAGCCTGATAGTGGTTTAGAGCACGCCAATTTCTTTAGCGGTTCTATCGACGGCAATCTTCGTTTTGCCTACCAGTTCATCGATTTCAGCGCGGGTCGCGATCAGTGCCGGCGCCATGATCATGCGGCCAAGCGTCGAGCGAATGATCACGCCCTCTTCAAAACCAATCGTGCGGCAGCGCCAGGTGATGTCGCCTTCATTGGCGAAACGCTTGCGGGTTGCCTTGTCCTCGGCAAACTGCAACGCAGCCACCAGGCCAACACCCTGGATCTCGCCCACCAGCGGATGATTGCCAAACACCTCGCGCAGGCACTGCTGAAAGTACGGGCCAGTGTCGCGCTTCACTTGGGTCACCACCCCCTCATCACGCAGCGCCTTGAGGTTGGCAATCGCCACGGCCGCCGCCACCGGGTGACCGGAGTAAGTCAGGCCGTGGGCAAACACACCGCCCTGCTCCACCAGCACCTCAGCCATGCGCCGACTCAGAATCAGGCCGCCCATGGGGATGTAGCCCGAGGTCAGGCCCTTGGCGATCGACAGAGTGTCCGGCTCGAAATCAAAGTGCTGGTGGGCAAACCATTCACCGGTCCGACCGAAGCCACCGATCACCTCGTCCGCACACAGCAGCACGTCGTACTTGCGGCAAATGCGCTGGATTTCCGGCCAGTAGCTTTCTGGCGGGAAGATCATGCCGCCGGCGCCCTGGAACGGTTCGGCGATGAACGCTGCGACGTTCTCCGCGCCCAGTTCGAGAATCTTGGTCTCCAGTTGCTGAGCGGCGCGCAGGCCGAATTCGGCGGGCGTCAGATCACCTTCATGGCCGAACCAGTACGGTTCATCAATGTGCGCGACATCGGGAATCACCCCGCCCATTTCGTGCATGAACTTCATCCCGCCCATCGCGCTGGCCGCCAGGGTAGAGCCGTGGTAGCCGTTCCAGCGCCCGATCATGATCTTCTTCTGTGGCTTGCCGAGCACCTGCCAGTAACGACGCACGGTGCGGATCAGCACCTCGTTGGCCTCGGAGCCGGAGTTGGTGTAGATCGCGTGGCTGTAGTGCTTGGGCAGCAGGCTGAACAGCAGCTCGGACAGCTCGACCACCGCCGGGTGAGTGGTGTGGAAGAACATGTTGTAGTACGGCAACTGCTCCAGCTGGCGGGTCGCCGCCGCGGCCAGATCCTTGCGCCCGTAGCCGAGGTTGGTGCACCACAAACCAGACATGCCATCGAGGTAACGATTGCCGTCGTTGTCCCACAGATGCAGCCGGTCGCCACCGACGATCACGCGCGGCCCCTCTTCGTTCAACGCCTTCTGATCGAGGAATGCGTGAATGTGGTGGGCGGCGTCGGCCGCTTGATAGTCCTTGGTGTCGCGCTGGGGTTTGTAGTCAGTTGTCATCTCTTATTCTCCTGAATTGAATAAAGGTTCAGTTCCCGGTCACGGTAGTCAGCGGTGCCACGGCAGGCACACCGTTGTCCTGCGATTCGTTTTGGATCAGGGGCTCTGGCGTGAACAGCGGTTTGCGCATCACGAATTTGACCCACACCACGGCAATCACCGATATCACGCCCAGCACCACACCGGCGCAAGCAAAAATACTGGCGGTCATCTCTGGCGTTGGCGACACGTGGTAGATCGCAAACAGCATGCCGACGATGCCGACAACCTGTGGCCATGGGTAAAACGGTGAGCGGAATGGACGGGCCAGATGGGGATAGCGCCGGCGCAAGGCGATCACGTCGATATGCACGATGATGTAGGCCAGCAGCCATGCCAGCGCGGCAGCCAGAAGCAGCAAGCTGATCGCCGCCGCGTCGTGCCCCAGAATGAGGATCGGCAGGCCGGTGATCGCGGCAACGAACAGCACCGCCACCCACGGTGTACGACCGCGCGCCGTCAGCTTCTTGAATTGCGGGAATGCCTGGCCGTTTTGCGCCATGCCATAAAGCATGCGCGGCAACGCTGCCAAGGATGAGTTCACCGTGCTGCACGTTGCGGTGATGGCTGCGACGACGAGGAACAGCTTGCCGGCCTCACCGAAAACCGTGGTCGCCAGCAGGTAATGCGGCAAGGCATCACTGGCCAATTGTTCACGAGGGATGCACAGCAGCGCGCCAAAGCAATACAGCGCAATCACACCGAAAATCACCGTCAGGCCAATGGTCATCGAGCGTGGAATATTGCGCTCCGGATTGCGGGTTTCTTCCACCAGCGGGCAGACGAACTCAGCCCCGACAAAACCCCACACCGCCATCGCCGCCAACGTGATTGCGCCGAACTCCAGCGGGTTCCAGCCTTGATCCAGCGGCAACTGCAAACTCGCCTGACCGTTGCTCAGCGACGCCAGGCCCATGGCGACGAGAATCACCACCATCACCAGCGCCAGCACGTTCTGCAGCCTGGCGAACACGTCAATGCCGAACAGGTTCAAGACGGTGAACAACCCCAGCACGCCGTAGGCCACCACCATGTGCGGAATGACATCGGGATAGACCTTGCTGATCACCAGATCCAGCAACAGCAGTTCGGCGGAGAGCGCAAACATCGCCACCACCATGTAGCCCGAGAACGTCGCGAGAATCGCCGGGAAATGCCCGATCGCCACTTCGGTGTAACTGCTGAGGCTGCCCGCTCGCGGAATCATCAAGGCCAGCTCGGAAAACGACCAGGCGTAGGTGATTGCCAGCACATAGGCGATGGCCAGCGGAATGATGAAACCGAACCCGGCAATGCCCGCGCCTTGCAGCATCAGCACCATCACGCCTTGCGAGACCACGACGCCCACCGCAACGGCCAGCAGCGAGCCCAGCCCCAGGACCCGGCGCAACCCACCGGACGGCGCCTGGATGGACGCGGTTGTACTTGAACTCATGACAAACTCCCCGTGTTTTCTTGTTGTTGATCGCCTCCGCGTGGAAGGCAGGGATGAACATCGCGACTCATCCGTGAGTGGCGATTGACGACAGCAGCGGCTTAGCGGGCCGCCCAGGCGTTGAAGCGTTCTTCAAGCTCTTCGCCGTGATCGACCCAGAACGTGGCATCGACCAACTGGCCTTCAGAAAGATTGGCTTGAGCGGTGGGCAACTGGGCGAGCGTGTCGGCCGGTAGCTGCGCCAGTACATCCTTGCGGATCGGACCGTAGGGAATCTGCGTGGAGAACGACTTCTGACCGCTCGCCTGGCTGGCAAACACGATGAAGCGCTCGGCCAGCGCCTTGTTCGGACTGCCGCGAACGATGGCCCAGTGATCAGGATCGTAGAGGTGACCGTTCCAGGAAATGGCCAGTTTCGACCCCTCCTTTTGCGCCACGGCAATCCGGCCGTTGTAGGCCGCCGACATCACCACGTCACCGGCCGCGAGCCATTGCGGTGGCTGGGCTCCGGCCTCCCACCACTGGATCGAGGGCTTGATCTGGTCGAGCTTGTGAAACGCCCGGTCCACGCCTTCCTTGGTGCCCAGCACTTTGTACAGGTCATCCTGTTTGACCCCATCGGCGAGCAGCGCCACTTCCAGCGTGTACTTGGCGCCTTTACGCAGGCCACGCTTGCCCGGGAATTGCTGCAGGTTCCACATATCCGCCCAGGAGGTCGGCGCCGCCGCAACCTTGTTCGAGTTGTAGGCGAGCACCATCGACCAGACATAACTGGCCACGCCGCACTCGCTGACCGCGCCAGCCAGATAGTTTTTTGAATCGCCGATCAGCGCCGGGTCCAGCCGCTCGAACAACCCTTCTTCACAGCCGCGCAGCAGCTCAGGGCTTTCGACTTCGACCACGTCCCAGCTGACCTGGCCGACATCGACCATGGCTTTGACTTTGGACAATTCACCGCTGTACTCGCCCACCACAACTTTGCCAGCGCCACTTTGTTCAAAGGGTTTGAAATAAGCCCCCTCTTGCGCGGTCTTGGTCGCACCGCCGAACGAAATAACGGTGAGACTTTCGGCGTGCGCAACAACCGGAACCGTAAATACCAACAATGCTGTTACAACGCTCGAACACGAATATCTGAACATGAAAGCTCCCTCACTTTTTAATTGTGGTTAGTTACTGAGGCAGTCACGGCCACGCAGCCGCAAGTTCACGGAAGACTCTCCGCGTGGTGACATCTTTTTATTCTTCGAGCCGCACACAATCTGCATGCGGTTAATTGTTCAGCAGACGCTTACCGCAGTTGAAACCAAGTGGTTTTCAACTGGGTGTACTTATCAAACGAGTGCAACGACAGGTCCCGGCCGAAACCCGATTGCTTGCCACCACCGAACGGCACGCAGACATCGAGCGCATCCACGGTGTTCACCGAAACGGTGCCCGCCTTCAGCGCCCGTGCAACCCGGTGCGCGCGATTCAGGTCGTCGCTCCACACAGACGCCGCCAGCCCGTAAATGCTGTCGTTGGCCAGGCGCACCGCTTGCTCTTCGCTGTCGAAGGTAGAAATTGCCAGCACCGGCCCAAACACTTCTTCGCGCGACAGGTGCGAATCATGATCGACGTCGGCAAAAATGGTCGGCTCGATAAAGTTGTCGGAGCCGTTGAAGCTCAAGCGACGGCCACCGGTGAGCAGTCGGGCGCCGTCTTCGTGGGCGCGTTCGATCGCACTCATCACCCGTGACGCCTGGGTCGAATCGACAATGGCCCCAGCCGGGCTTGCAGGATTCAGTGGATCGCCGGGCATCCAGGCTTTGGCTTTCTCCAACAGACGCTCGATAAACTCATCTTTGACCGAGTCCTGCACATACAGCCGCGAGTTGGCCGAGCACACCTCGCCTTGATTGAAGAAGATGCCGAACGCCGCTTTCTCTGCGGCCAGATCCAGATCCCGGCAATCGTCGAACACCAGGCTCGGGCTCTTGCCGCCACACTCCAGCCAGACCTGCTTGAGGTTCGATTGCGCGGCGTACTGCATGAAGTATTTGCCCACCTGAGTCGAGCCGGTGAACACCAGGCAATCGACATCCGGGTGCAGGCCCAACGCCTTGCCGGCGGACTCGCCCAGCCCCGGCAGCACGTTCAGCACGCCAGGTGGCAAACCGGCTTCCAGCGCCAACTCGCCCAGACGCAGCGCCGAGAACGGCGATTGCTCGGCGGGCTTGAGCACCACGCTATTGCCGGCCGCCAGCGCCGGTGCCAGTTTCCAGGCGGCCATGTCGAGCGGGAAGTTCCACGGCACGACGGCCGCAACGACACCCAATGCTTCACGGGTGATGGTCGCCAGCGCCGATGACGCCGTCGGCGCGACCTGATCGTAAAGCTTGTCCAGCGACTCGCCGTACCAGGCGAACACATGGGCGGCACCAGGGACGTCGATGTTGTAGGCATCCATCACCGGTTTGCCCATGTTCAGCGAATCCAGCAGCGCGAGTTCTTCGCGGTGCGCCAGCACCAGCTCGGACAGACGCAGCATCACCCGCTTGCGCTCGACCGGCGCCATCCGCGCCCACGGGCCTTCATTGAAAGCGCGACGCGCACTGCGCACGGCCAGTTCCACTTCCACTTCGCCACACGCGGCGACACGGGCAAGCAACTGATTCGTCGCCGGGTTGATCGAATCGAAGGTTACGCCCGAAGACGCAGCGACCTGCCGGCCATCGATCAAGGCTTTGTCAGAGAAGGTTTGCCGGGCAGCTCGTTGCTGCCAATAGTCGAGGTCGAACACGCTACGCTCCCTTTACGACCGCCTGGGTGGTCGGGGTTGTTATCAGAGGTTGTAGAGATAGTGCGGCAACCGTACGCAGAGGAAAATTATTAAAAATGTACTCGGGGTATAAGAAAAAACTGGGTAAGCGCTGACCCAGTCCGGAACCCGCATAGGGTAAGGTTCAGTCAACAATCTGCGCGGCGGCCATCCGGCCTTTCAGCACAAAACAAAGCAGAACGAGGTGCGTGTGGCTTCCTATACATTGCGGCAACTCAAGTATTTCGTCACAACGGTAGAAGCCGGCAGCGTCGCCGAAGCCTCGCGACAGCTGTACATCGCGCAGCCCTCGGTTTCCACGGCGATCAAGAGTCTGGAAGAGTCGTTCAACGTCCAGCTGTTCATCCGCCACCACGCCCAGGGCGTTTCCCTGACGCCCACCGGCACGCGCTTCTATCACAAGGCGCAAGAACTGCTGCGCATGGCCAGGGAGTTTGAACAGAATGCGCTGGCGGATAACGACACGGTGTCCGGACAAATCGACATCGGCTGCTTCGAGACCGTCGCGCCGCTGTACCTGCCACAATTGATCGCAGGTTTTCGCAAGCTCTATCCAGGCGTGGACATCCGCATCCGCGATGGCGAACAACAGGAGCTGGTGCAAGGCCTGACCGCCGGCACTTTCGATGTGGCGTTCCTCTACGATCACGGGCTGGACGGCACCATCCAGACCACGCCGTTGATGCCACCGCAAAAGCCTTACGTGCTGCTACCTGAAGGGCATCGCTTCGCTGATCAGAAGGAGGTATCGCTGCGGGATTTGTGCAGCGAGCCGATGATTCTGCTCGATGTGCAGCCGAGCCGGACTTACTTCGTGAGCCTGTTCCACGAACTGGATCTGACGCCCAACATCGTCTTCAGCTCGCCTTCGATCGAGATGGTGCGGGGCATGGTTGGTCAGGGCTTCGGGTTCTCAATCCTGGTCACCCGCCCGCACTCGGAATGCACCTACGATGGCAAGAAAGTGATCTCGGTGAACATCAAAGAGCCAGTCACCCTGTCCGGCCTGGCGTCCGCCCACCTCAAACGCAGCCAACTGACCAAGCCTGCGCAGTTGTTCGTGGACTTCTGCCGCGAACAACTGAGCCAGAAAGTCGCAAGCTCCCTGTAGGAGCGAGCCTGCTCGCGATGGACTTGAGAGCGCCGCGTTAAGCCAGTAAACACGCGTCATCGTTAACGACCATCGCGAGCAGGCTCGCTCCCACAATTAAATCTCGCCACTCAGGTAGTCAGCCAACCGCAGCAACATCGCATCGCAACCACTCAACTGCGCCAGCGCAATGAACTCATCAGGCTTATGCCCTTGATCCATGCTGCCCGGCCCACACACCACAGTGGGTATCCCGGCCTGATCAAACAGCCCGCCCTCGGTACCAAACGCGACCGTGCCAAACGCTGAAGAATTGCTCAACAGCGCCAGCAACCGCGCCGCGTCACTCTCGGGCGGTGTCGCCAAACCGGGGTAAGCGCTCAGTGGCCGCAATCGAATATCCGTGTCCGCCTGCACCGCGCGCATCTTCGGCAGCACATGTTCCTCGGCGTAGGTTTGGAGCTGGTCCGCAACGACTTGAGCATCAAAGTCCGGCAGTGCCCTGACCTCGAAATCGAACTCGCATTCAGCAGGAACAATATTCAACGCCCGGCCACCTTTGATCACCCCCGTTTGCACCGTCGAAAACGGCGGATCGAAACGGTCGTCATGATGATCAGGATGCGCGAGCCCGGCACCGATAACGCCCAACTGGCCAATCAACTGCGCGGCATATTCAATCGCGTTCACCCCGTACGGCGCATACGCCGAGTGGCACGCGGCACCGCGCACTTCGCAGCGCATCGCCAGCTTGCCCTTGTGACCCAGCACAGGTTTCAGCTCCGTCGGCTCGCCGATCAGGCACAGTTTGGGCTTGAACGGACGCTTCTCCAGCTCGGCGAGCATCGGCCGGACACCCAGGCAGCCGATTTCTTCATCGTAGGAAAAGGCCAGGTGCACCGGGCTCAAAAGCGGACGTTGCACGAAGGTCGGCACCGCCGCGAGCACCGAGGCAATGAACCCTTTCATGTCCGCCGTGCCACGCCCGTACAGGCGCCCTTCCTTTTCCGTCAGCCGGAACGGATCGACCGTCCAGGCCTGCCCGTCAACCGGTACCACATCAGTGTGGCCCGAGAGCACGACGCCACCGGATTTGAGCGGGCCGATGGTCGCGAACAGATTGGCCTTGGTCCCTTCTTCGTTGAAGAACAGCTCACTCTGCACACCATGCCTGGCCAGGTACGCCTCGATGAAACGGATCAATTCCAGGTTGGAATCGCGGCTGACAGTGGCGAAGCCAATCAGGCGTTCCAGCAGGTCGCGACTGGACGCCTCACTCATCGCCCGGCACTCCGTAGCTCGGCGCCGTCGTCGGGTTGAGTGCGCGCGTCAGGTAGTCCTGCATTTGTGGTCGATAGGCTTGCCAGAGACCATCCAGCTGCCCGATGGGATCTTCCTCGGCCCAGTCGACCCGCAAGTCGATGATCGGCCACGTGTGATCACCCACCACTTTCAGCGCTGCGGAATGCACCGGACCGGCCTCACCACCGGCCGCCATCGCCGCGTGCATGGCCGCCAGCAAACGGTCCGCCAACTGACCCGGCTCGACCTCGAACGCCGCGACCATCGCTTCGATGACCCGCACGTCGCTGAGCAAATTACCCGCCGCAACGCACTGCTCACCTTTCACCGCGTTATGCACGCCCAAAGACTCTTTGCCGCTGAACAGCGCAATCCGCCCTGACACATCGATCACCGTGACCTGTCGGTATTGGCTCCAGCCATTGGACGTGAGCGCCTTGTCCAGTGCCGCGTCAGGTTCCAGATGCTGATGTTCCAGCAGGTCCAGGATCTGCGGCCCCAGCGCTGGCAGCGTAATGTTCTGCGTAGACACCGCACCGACACCCGCCCGCGCCCATGGGCAGCGAGCGCCAACCGCAATGCTTGAAGAACTGATGGCAATACCGAGCTGCCCGGTTTCAGGGCAGCGTCCGATAATCGAGAACGTCATGACTCACTCCTTAAAATTCCAATGCACGCGCAACTGCATTCTGTGCATGCACTGGAAAGGGAGAAAGCAGGTTTTTTGTGGCTTTGGGGAAGGAAAAAACTGGTCAGACCTGACGTGCTACTCAGGCGGATCAATCTGATCCAGCACCCGATTGGCGGTGATCTCCGCCAGCATCACGCTGTTGGAAATCCCCAGCAGGGCATTGCGCGATCCGCCGTCCAGGTGATCGACCAATTGATGGACCATGACGTCGATCGAGGCCAGGGTCTCGACCAGATAAACCGCAAGGGTTTCGGTGGAGGCCTGCGGGTCGACGGTAAACAGCGTACTGACGGTGCGCGGCGTGGCTTTGATGTCGGCGGTTGAGGGGAAGTGGAAGCTGAGGGCGCGTTCGGCGGCCTCGTTGAGTTTTTTCGAATCGGGTTCGTACGGGGATGCCGGATCGGTTTCCGGCGGATTTGGCGTTACCTTGAACATAATTGCATCCCTTCTGAAGTAGGGCTGCAACCATCTCGCTACTAAACGAAAGGGTGGCAGCGGTGCGCAAGTTAGTAGACCGGCAAGGGAAAGCAAAAACCGGCGCGTCCGAGGACGCCATGCGCACAGCTGCCATCAAGTGCAGGTGATTACCTGACTGATGACGCTCGTGCGACCGCTTTACCTTAGCCGGGCTACTAAACCCGATCACTGATGAGCAGTGACACGAATCAAGTTACCGATGCCCCCCGGAGCGCACAAGCCGGCGGATTCTGGCGTACCCGTAGGCAACGGCGCAAGGTCTTGTAGCTTGCAGGAAGTATCCTTAAACGCCTTTCAACACGGGCTCTGCACCGGTAAAACCTGTGGGAACGAGCTTGCTCGCGAAAGGCCCAAGGACGCCGCTGCGCATCTGGTTTTACGCGTTAGCATTTACGACCTTCGCGAGCAGGCTCGCTCCCACAAAGATCAATTACGCGGTTTGATCCGTGCAGTGGCTTCAGCCAACTATGGGGCATCCGGCCAATAGTGCTTCTTCTGCAAGTGCATCGCGAGATTCTCACTCTGTTAATAACTGCTTACAACAAAAACAAACCATTTTTTATGAAACTATCAAACTGCTGAGTTCCTGATGCACACTTAAAATCAGTTACAAAATTACCTGACACATCTAGAACGACAGCATTATTAGTGTTTTAGTTAAAGAAAACTTTACAGCCTTTTACAAACCCACATGTACCTTATTGGACCGTAGAAGTAGATGCCATGTGGTTTTTATAGCTGGGCGGCCGCGAAAACTGA
>NZ_JAMDHB010000033.1:0-33276 GCF_028656895.1 Pseudomonas sp. TNT2022 ID1044
GTGGCGCAGGTAGCTGTACAGGGGATGTAAGCCGGAACCCCAGAAATTTCCGTCACCCTAGTTGGGTGGGCTCAACACTCGTGTCACCAGCTACCTTCTGGAGAATCGAGCTCGGCCATCCCTCCCTGGACGGGCATCGCTCGACGATGTTCAACGGCTCCCTCACGGGGCCGTCGTTTTGTGGGGGCTATTCCATCCACAAGTCGTCGAGGTTCTTGAAGTTCCAGAGCGTCGGGTCTTCGGGGCCAGTGATACTGTCCTTGCAACTCGTGGCCGCCAGGTCGATGGTCTGCATCGGGATCGGCTCTCTCGAGCGTAGCGAGAAGAACACGCGAACCTTGGGAGTCAGCAGTGATTCCATTCCCGGCTCAACGACAACGGCCAGACGCTGAGAGGACAGGCGAACCAAGGAGCCGACGGGGTAGATGCCCACGGCCTTGACGAAGGCGTGGAAGATGCGTTTGTCGAAATGGCCCTCCCACTTGGCCATCTGCCGCATCGCCGCGGACGGGTCCCACGGCTTTTTGTAGGCTCGCTCCGACGTCACGGCATCATAGACGTCGCAGATTGCGCCCATGCGGGCCAGGAGTGAAATGGCGTCACCGGCCAAGCGATCCGGGTAGCCGGTTCCGTCGATCTTCTCGTGATGGTGCAGGGCAATGTCCACCACCCCGGGCTCGGCCCCGCCTGCGCGCAGCATCTTTGCGCCCTCCACAGGGTGGCGCTTCATGATGGCGAACTCGGCATCGGTGAGCTTGCCTGGTTTGTTAAGCACTTCCAGCGGCATCGCGGCCTTGCCTAGGTCGTGCATCAGTCCGCCGATGCCAGCCAGGCGCGTTTGCTCCTCGTCTAGATCGAGATGCCGGGCCAGCGATAGCATCAGGGCGCAGACGGCAACCGAGTGCAGGTAGGTGTAATCGTCGTGCGTTTTGATGCGTGCGACGCTGATGAGGGCATGAGGTTGGCGCAGCACCGAGGCAGCGATTTCTCCGACCAGCGGCAACGTCGTGCTTGGGTCGACGGCCTTGCCAAGCCGGGCTTCCTGGAACATGTCCATGACTTGGGACTTGGCCGCAAGACAGAGTTTCCGTGCATAACACATTTCGCTCTCCATTGAGGTTGCGCCGTCACTTTTCTTGCTTAGTGGACTAGACGGCAGAGATTGCTCCTCCGACAATTCTCTGGGCTCTGGGCTCTGGGCTCTGGGCTCTGGGCTCTGGGCTCTGGGCTCTGGGCTCTGGGCTCTGGGCTCTGGGCTCTCTGGGCTCTCTGGGCTCTCTGGGTCGACTTGGCTTTTGGCCAAGTCGACCCAGACCTCCCCGACGCCACATTCTCGAATGGCAGAGAGATCCTGAGGCTCGGTCAGCAGGAAGCTGCCGCGCCAGAATGGGTGTCGAACCCAAGAGCAGGCGAGCTTGTGGATGTACATGCCGAGACGAAGCTCGGATACGGGAATGCGTTTTACCAACTTATTTTCCTTTCTGAGTTGGGTGGTTAGGCGTGCGCCGAGGCTGGCACCCAGCGGTAGAGCGGAGGTAAGGTCACGCCAAGATTCTTGGATCAGCCGGAACCGCCGAAATTTCCGTCAGCCGATCAACATGGCTTTGTCTCGCGCTCGGTCGATGCGTTCCTGCATCGCCTGCATGACTTCTTCGTGGGTGTACGACTTGGCGTTGGGGTCGTCGGCCTCTCGGAGAGCTTCCTCGACCTCGCGGGTCATCCGCGCATATTCTTCCGGCCACAGCGCTTGCTCCATGCGCAGCGACGCCTGCCCAAGCAGGTGCAGCAGGCCGAACAGCCGCATGTCATTGGTGGCGACGACGTGCTCTCGAATCCGCTCCTGGATCACCTCGCAGGCCCGATGCGCCTCTGGCGTCGCCGTGCCCTCGTAGCCGGCTGGGAGTTCTGCTTCTTCAGCGATTCGCGCCCAAGCGATAGCCAGCGCCTCGATGGTGGACAGGTTCATTTGCTCATCCACTTGCGCAGCAGACGCTTTTTCAGGGAGGCGCGCTCTTGCGGATTGCGTCCCTTGTGGTTGGCAATGCGATCCGCCGTGGCGGCCTGGCGCTTGATGGGCCAGTAGGAGCGGCCATCCTTACCCATCGACCAGACGTTGCTGACCTGGTTTTCCAGTAGAGGCAGATGGGCGCATAGAGCTTCCGGCGACGCGCTGGCCAGCGCGGTGCGCTCGTGGGTTCGCCAGCGCTGATGCCAGAGTTTCTTGTCCTCGCGCTCGCTACGGCAGGTCGTGTGCCCAACGATGGGCGTTTTGCGGCGGCTGCGGCTCATGATGTGGTTGTCTCCAAGAACATTCAGGACAGGCTTTCTGGGTAGAGCGCCGTCACCGGGACAGGGTTTCTTGCACTTGTTCCAGCGAGGTCATCAGATGATCAACCTGATCCTGAAGATCCACGGCGAGATCAAATAGCTCAGCCACTCGGCTGCGTGATCCCTCGTTGAACGCGGCCATTGCCAGTTGATGCAGCTTCAACAGGTCGGTGCGCAGTTGCGGAGGTGCGCCGTCTGCGCTGTCATTCAAATCGCCGCGCAGCACGTCCACGGCATCGACTGCACGCAGCAGTGCCGTGGTATCGAAATTCTCGGGAGTCAGTTCGTCCCATTCGTCGTCGGTGATGCGGGCTGCCATCAGGAGAGCTCCGATTAAGCGGTTGCGAGCGTTAGATGCCCGATCGGCTCGGCTGCTGGCCGTACCTTGATTTCGATGTCGTAGCCGAGGCGATTCAGACAATCCATCAGCTTGCGTTCGGATAGATTGGTGAAGTCGCCGCGCATCATGCCCGACACCTTCGGTTGCGGGATGCCCATGCGTTTGGCCGCCGCTTGTTGAGTCAGCCCAAGGGCGCGCATGGCCCTCCTGATCTCGACCACCAGGCCGGTCTTGATCTTGAGCTTTTCAGCGTCAGGCAGTCCAAGGTCGGCAAAGACGTTGCCCGAGCTGCGCTGAACCTCGACGCCTTCAATGATTCGTTTTTGCATTTCGTAGCTCCTGTGCCAATACCTCGGCCACCTTCAGCCGAGCGCGGATGATGTCCATGTCGGCCTTTGGCGTGGCGATTCCGCTCTTGCTCTTCTTCTGGAAGCAGTGCAGGACGAACACCGCTTCCGCAAACTTGACCGTGTATACCGCTCGATAGGTGCCGCCGGCATCGTCTTCGACGACCTCCAGCACGCCGGCACCACCGAACCCCTTGAGCACCTTTGCTGCGTCATCCTGATCGCCTATCTGCGCCAACGAGAGCGCGTAACCGAAACGGCGACGCACGTCGGACGGCAACGCCATCAAATCCTTGTGGCTGCTCGCGATCCATTCGAGCGGTTTTTCTTTGTTTGTCATGACGGAATTTTATACCTGTTCAGGTAATGATGTAAACGCGGCAACCTCAAGGAGGTGTCGTAAAACATTTGTTTTGCGACAGGCTGTCAGCCGCCGCTGTGCTACCTGTGCAACACCCCCTCAAAAATGTACGGAAAACTCTATCGCTATTCACTATTATGCGGAAACCTGTTTTTGATGGTTATCCGCCTATGTTGGTTGGCTACATGCGCGTGTCGTCGGACTCCGACCGCCAGAGCACGGACTTGCAGCGCGACGCGCTGCTCGCCGCCGGCGTCGATCCGCGTCACCTGTTTGAGGATCGTGCCTCTGGCGCGAAGGATGACCGTGCCGGCTTGGCGCGGGCGCTTGAGTTCGTTCGAGCCGGCGATGTGCTGGTGGTGTGGAAACTCGACCGGCTCGGTCGCTCGCTGTCGCACCTGCTCGCCATTGTGACTTCGCTCAAGGACAAGCGGGTGGCGTTCCGCTCGCTGACAGAGAACCTGGACACTACGACGCCCTCGGGCGAATTCCTGTTCCAGGTGTTCGGTGCGCTCGCGCAGTACGAGCGCGCCTTGATTCAGGAGCGCGTCGTCGCGGGCTTGGCCGCCGCACGCAAACGCGGCCGGATCGGCGGCCGGCCGCAGGCGATCACTGGTGAGAAGCTGGACGCCATCGTCGCCGCGCTCGATGGCGGCATGTCTAAGGCGGCGGTGTGCCGCAACTTCAATGTCAAGCGCACTACGTTGATCGAAACATTGACGCGAGCAGGTTGGCGTGGTGCGGGAAGGACGGTCGATGAGCAACAAGAATAAGCTACTCACCGTCTTTTCTGACGCAGAGCAGGAAGCCTTGTACGGCCTACCGGACTTCGACGATGCTCAGCGGCTGGAATACCTGGCGTTGACCGAATCTGAACTGGCGTTCGCCAGCAGCCGGCCTAGCCTGCAGGCCCAAGTCTATTGCGTCTTGCAGATCGGCTACTTCAAGGCCAAGCATGCTTTCTTCCGCTTCGATTGGCATGAGGTCGAGGACGATTGCGCCTTCGTGCTGAGTCGCTATTTCCACGGCGAAGCGTTCGAACGCAAGGCGATCACCAAGCATGAGCACTACAGCCAGAGGGGTCAGATCGCCGAACTGTTCGGCTACCGGTCGTGGGCGGCTAGCTTCCTGCCGCAACTGGCACAGCAGGCTGAACAGATCGTGCGGCGCGACGTAATGCCAGGATTCGTGGCCGCCGAACTGATCGTTTGGCTCAGCGAGCACAAAATCATCCGGCCCGGCCACACCACCTTACAAGAGCTGGTCAGTGAAGCCCTGTCCACCGAACGCAGGCGCTTGGGCGGCTTGCTGGCAGAAGTGTTGGACGAATCGGCCAAAGCTGCGCTGGGCCAGCTCCTGGTGCGTGACGACACCCTGTCTCAACTGGCAGCGCTCAAGCAGGACGCTAAAGATTTCGGCTGGCGTCAGATGGCAGGGGAGCGCGAGAAGCGCGCCACGCTGAAGTCCTTGCACGGGATCGCCAAGGCGCTGCTGCCCAAGCTCGGCATCTCGCAGCAGAACCTGCTGTACTACGCGAGCCTGGCGAACTTCTATACCGTCCATGACCTGCGCCACCTGAAGGCGGAGCAGACCCGGCTCTACCTGCTGTGCTATGCCTGGGTACGTTACCGGCAGCTCACCGACAACCTGGTCGACGCGATGGCCTTCCACATGAAAAAACTTGAGGACGAGAGCCGCACGGGTGCGAAACAGTCCTTTGTCGCCGAACAGCTGCGACGCCATCAGGAAACGCCGCAGGTTGGCCGCCTGCTGTCGCTGTACGTGGACGACAGCGTGGCCGATCCGACGCCGTTCGGCGAGGTGCGCCAACGCGCCTACAAAATCATGTCCAGGGAATTGCTGCAAAACACGGCGCAGCGCATGAGCGTCAAGCCACTGAACAAACTGGCGCTGCACTGGCAGGCGGTGGACGGCCTGGCCGAACGCATTCGACGCCATCTACGGCCGCTGTACGTCGCGCTCGACTTCGCCGGCACGGCCCCCGATAACCCATGGCTCGCGGCGCTGACTTGGGCCAAGAGCGTGTTCGCCAAG
The DNA here is from genome assembly GCF_028656895.1 of Pseudomonas sp. TNT2022 ID1044. NCBI lineage: Bacteria > Pseudomonadati > Pseudomonadota > Gammaproteobacteria > Pseudomonadales > Pseudomonadaceae > Pseudomonas > Pseudomonas sp. TNT2022 ID1044. The sequence goes on from NZ_JAMDHB010000033.1 coordinate 5,432, forward strand.
CAGCAGCGCCTATCACAACGGCCACTCGACGAATGTCCGGCGGCAACGCTGCCGAAACGCTTGCGTCCGTACCTGCTGATGTTCGATGCCGAAGGCACGCCGACAGGCCTGCATGCCGATCGTTACGAATTCTGGCTTTACCGTCAGGTCAGGAAACGCTTCCAGGCGGGCGAGCTCTACATTGACGACAGCTTGCAGCACCGGCATTTGTCCGACGAGTTGGTTTCGATGGACGAGAAAGCCGCCGTGCTCGCGCAGATGGACATCCCCTTCCTGCGGCAGCCGGTCAGTGCCCAGCTCGATGCACTGGCGGCCGAGTTGCGTGCGCAATGGGTGGCGTTCAATCGCGAGCTGAAACAGGGCAAGCTGACGCACCTGGAATACGACAAGGACACGCAGAGACTGACCTGGCGCAAGCCCAAGGGGGAGAACCAGAAGGCGCGCGAGCAAGCTCTCTACGAGCAACTGCCATACTGCGATGTCGCCGACGTGTTTCGCTTCGTCAACGGCCAGTGCCAGTTCCTGTCGGCGCTGACACCATTGCAGCCACGCTATGCGAAGAAGGTAGCCGACGCCGACAGTCTGATGGCGGTGATCATTGCCCAAGCCATGAACCACGGCAACCAGGTTATGGCACGTACCAGCGACATCCCGTACCACGTCCTGGAGAGTACCTACCAGCAGTACCTGCGCCAGGCGACGCTACATGTGGCCAACGATTGCATCAGCAACGCCATCGCCGCACTGCCGATCTTCCCGCATTACTCGTTCGACCTCGATTCGTTGTACGGTGCCGTTGATGGGCAGAAATTCGGCGTCGAGCGACCAACTGTGAAGGCGCGCTACTCGCGCAAATATTTCGGCCGCGGCAAGGGCGTCGTCGCCTACACGCTGCTGTGCAATCACGTGCCGTTGAACGGCTACCTGATAGGCGCACACGAGTACGAGGCTCACCACGTGTTCGACATCTGGTACCGCAACACGTCGGACATCGTGCCGAGCGCGATCACCGGCGACATGCACAGCATCAACAAGGCCAACTTCGCCATCCTGCACTGGTTCGGACTTCGTTTCGAGCCGCGCTTCACCGACCTCGACGACCAGTTGCAGGAGCTGTATTGCGCCGATGATCTGGCATTGTACGAGAAATGCCTGATCCGGCCGGCTGGCCAGATCGACCGGCAACTCATCGTCGGTGAGAAGGCGAACATCGACCGAATCGTCGCCACACTGGGCCTGAAGGAAATGACGCAGGGCACGCTGATCCGCAAGCTGTGCACCTATACGGCGCCGAACCCGACGCGGCGCGCAATCTTCGAGTTCGACAAGCTCATCCGCAGTATCTACACACTGCGCTACCTGCGCGACCCGCAACTGGAGCGTAATGTTCACCGCTCGCAGAACCGCATTGAGTCCTATCACCAGCTACGCTCGACCATCGCCCAAGTCGGTGGGAAGAAGGAATTGACCGGCCGCACCGACATCGAAATCGAGATCAGCAACCAGTGCGCCAGGCTGATCGGCAACGCGATCATCTTCTACAACTCGGCGATCCTGTCCCTGCTGCTGACGAAGTACGAGGCAGCTGGCAATGCCAAGGCGCTGGCGTTGATCACGCAGATGTCGCCAGCGGCCTGGCGGCACATCCTGCTGAACGGGCATTACACCTTCCAGACTGACGGCAAGTTCATCGACCTGGATGCGCTCGTGGCGGGACTGGAGCTGGGCTGACGGAAATTTCTGGGATTCCGGCGTACAACCCCGTAAAATAGAAGAGTGAGCACTTGATTTGCTGGTGCTTTCAAACAACGGTGTTGTTTTTTTAACAGCCGAACTGGAAAGGGAGGCTGAGCTGCTCAGTGATCACTTTATCCGTTGGCTGATTTACGCCGGCATGTTCGCTACAGGCACTGAACGACAACGCAGATGGTATGGTCTGTGCGTTCTGACTCGTCAAGGATCGGCCAATGGATCGTTTGTCTAATTTGCTCTCGCGGTTCGGCGTGCGGGCCAATCTGTTCTATGACGGCGACCTATGCGGCTCTGCATCTTACGATGGCGCCGAGCGGCGAGGTTATATCCATCTGCTTCAGGCCGGCAGCGTGACGTTGCTTGGTCCCGATCGCAAGGATTTGCAGCTCACTCGCCCTAGCTTGATTTTTATGCCACGCCCCGCCAAGCATCAATTGTTTGCGGGTGAGTCCGATGGCGCAAAGTTGTTGTGTGCTTCCATGGAGTTTGAGGGCGGAATTGATAATCCTTTGTCGGCTTCATTACCGGACTGTTTGGTGCTCGCACTCGATGATCTGCCCATGCTGGCAGACACGTTGGAGTGGATGTTTGCCGAGGCGGCAAATGTGCATTGTGGAAGGGAAGCCGCGCTTGAGCGCTTATTTGAGCTCCTAATCATTCTGTTGCTCCGTTACCTGCTCGATCATCACCAGTTGCGCACCGGAATGATGGCTGGACTGGCCGACATGCGGCTTGCCCGATCGCTTTTACAGATGCACAACTCCCCGGAACATGCCTGGTCAATAGCAGAGCTGGCCAGTGAGTCAAATATGTTACGCGCTGCGTATGCCGTGCATTTCAAGAGTGTCATCGGACAGACGCCTGCTGATTATTTGTTGAGTTGGCGAGTTAGCCTGGCTCAGAAGCTGATGCGAGAAGGGCGCTCGATTACGCTGATTGCAGCTCAAGTCGGCTACGAAAGTCCTTCGGCGCTGTCTCGCGCATTTAGACGCAAGACGGGGTTGAGCCCTCGTGACTGGTTGAAAGATCTGGCGGGGGAAAATGATGGCAAAAAGGCCTAAGGCATTACTGCCTTAAGCCATTGAAAAAATTATGCATTAATTTTACGTTTTTCCAGTTCAACCAGCGAATGGCCTGCCACAAATATCGAAACAGCAAGCAACCCTAAGTCTTTAAGCAGAAACTGACCTGGCGCAACGGAAATCGCCGGAAACCCTAAACTAGGCTCAATGACGCCCGGAGTGGAAAACATAAAGCTAAGGGTTGTGAAGAACAGGCCTGCAGACAGAGCGCCTCCTACCACGGATAGTTTGGGCGACAGCATGCGGCCTGCGATCAGAGTGCCGATCGAAATCTCTAGTATGCCGAGCAGGCTGGAGAACATGTCGACCGAAAAAATGCTATACACCCATCCCAAAAGCGGGCTGTTGCTCACCAGTGGAACCAGGCCCTCGGCCTCGTAGTGGGTAAATTTCATGCCGCCGAACCAGAAGTAAATAATAGCGAGAGCCAAGTACGCGCCATAGATACCTAGCCCCATAGTTTTGGTTCCAAGCGTTAAGTGGGCCTGTACGCTGGACTTCGAGTTTTCAATGCCTATGGTTTTCATGTCTGAGCTTCCAGTAGTGAGTGAGAGTGTGTTGGCTGCCGAACGCCGTATGCGTTGGCGATGAGATGATTATGGCTGGCATCTCTAATCAAGAGGCATCAGAAAGTATTGATTTCAGTGCAGATCGTCTTGGGCGGTGCAATTCGCGATGAAGGGATCGCCGTGGAGAGCGATGAGTGCACTATTTCGATAAAGGAGTCGTTTTACATAGGTCGATGAAGCGCGTTGCGGCATCGCCTACTGTCATTTCTCAAATCTGACTATGGGGCTTGGGGCGAAGGGCGGCACTGACTAGGCTTAGAACAGCTACCAACTAGCCGCGCGGCCGCGATGCACAAAGAATGGTAACTGAGCCGTGAGTGCGGTGGGCGCCCGCATTTATTTCCAAACCCTACAGATACATCGATCTTCGACTTCAACCGGGCAGATAGCTGTTGCAGCAAGCCTATCAATCGACTTTGACGTGTTAAAGAGGATAGGTTTTCCAGGGTTGGGGAACAGCATGCCCTGCAGAACGACACACGTCACTTTTGTTAAATTAATAAGCTAGCTACCTATTGGGCATAACCTTGCAATTTGCTTCAATTTACGCACATGCACTTGCGACCTCAAAATGCAACGTAAGCCCCGAATATCTCCATTATTGTCGCCGCCAGCCTTAGTTACAGCTGCTATGATGAATGAGATCGAAAACTGAAATCCCCCACTAGAATTGTTGACTGGAGTCAAAATGAATAAAAAGCGGCCGGTTAATCTTGATATTCGAACCATTCAGCTTCCTCTCACGGCGCTTACATCGATTCTGCACCGGATTTCAGGAATTATGCTCTTTATTTTTCTGGGACTGATACTGTATATGCTGAGCAAATCGTTGGAGTCAGAAAAGGGTTTTAATGAAGTCAAGGAGATTTTTTCTTCACCTTTCGGCAAAGTTAGTTTCTGGTTGGTATACTCTTCATTTATTTATCATCTCGTAGCCGGAATTCGACACCTAGTTATGGATGTGGGTGTTGGTCATACTTTGAAAGGCAGCAATCGCGCCTCTACTATTGTTTTAGTAGTGTCGGGTGTTTTAATGGTTGCTGGCGCCGTATGGATTTGGTAGCTGTGGAGTCGTAATGCGTATTTACAAGGACTAAAAGCGTCCTTTAAAGCTAACTTACGAAAGTATTTATAATCGACGGTTCACGCTTAAACGGTTGAATCCTTTCGGGCTTCCGAATAGCTGTTAGCTGAAAGCTATCATGAGCTAAGTTTTCTGTGCATCATCAAATGTGTTAATGGGAGCGCCATAGTACTAGGTACAAATATGGCTCTAGGACAATGTTAGATGTTTTGGATTTTGAGGCGGATCGCTCTTATCGAAGATCGTCTAATTCGCTCTGAAGCGCAGGTTTTTTGAAACTATCACCTGGTTGGCACACTGTGCGAATCAACATCAGATATGAGAAAGCCAATCAGGTGAACACTACCCTCGAGGGCTCATCTGTCCAGTTAAAGCCTCGAGTCTTTCTGGGTGCGCAAAAGACAAGAAGGTTATATGGGAAAATTATGAGGCCTGGATACCATGCGTCATGGGCGTGCCGATGCTGTGAGTGACAGAGCGAGAAGCAAGTGAAAGTCCCTGAAGTAGGGGCGGGATGCGCCCGAGTGGCATTTTTTGTCTTAAGGTAGATCGCGTAGCTGTTCTTCAGAATAATCTTCAGAGCGTTGACGACAGCCATCGCTGTGCATTCCTCAAGAATAGAATGTGTCGGAAGGGTGGCGTCATTGGTGTTAGTCATCGCTTAGGATTTCTCAATCTGGCTTACACGGGCGCCTGTACCGATATCCCCGCGGATGGCGACGTATCGATGTTGAATTCCTCGCCAGACGAAGTGCAATGAGCTGCGGCTATAGGCTTGCGCAGCCTTAGATAGCCGGCCGTCGCAGGCGCGCCGGTTGGCCGGGATCTTCTTCTGCCCGTCAGGTGTCCGGTCGGAACTCCAGCACGAACGCTACGACCTTTTCGGCGGACATTTCGCACGGCTTCAACAATGTCCTATCTGATGTAACGCGGAAGAGGTTGAAGCTGACAATGTCAGTCCCGTCCAACTCCCTGGCGAACAGACTGTTGCGACGTCCGTCCCCAGATCGCCGGACGATCAAGCTGAAACGCCGGCCTTCATAAGTCCCTTCTCTGTATCCCTCCGCAAGCTTCGCGAAAGCGGCATCGAACTCGGAATGCTCCATGTCATCCATCCTTATTGATAGAACAGAGGCGCGGCGGGTGCGAGACCGCCAGTGCCGGGTCGCGCTAAGGTGCCGGGCAGATTCCTGCAGCCGACGAGGCCCGGGGTGGGCAGGATAATTGAGATGTCGGCGCCCGCATGGCTATCAGCGAAGTCGTCCGTCCAGTCTGCTAGGCAACGTCCACGCCTTTCCAGAAAGCGATGTAATCCCGGATACCCTCGGCATCCGGAGTGGGGGCGGGATAGGTCCAAGCGGCGTTCACGTTGAGCGCGTCACCCGCGCGAACATGAAAGAAGCGCGCGGCGCCTTTGATCGGACAGACAGATGTGTGCGGGCTCATCTCAAGCAGGCTCAGGTCGACTCCTGACGGTGGGAAGTAGTGATTTCCCTCGACGATGACTGTTTCGTCGCTTGTGGCGATAGTAGTGTCTTTCCAGATGGCTGAGACCAACGGACTCTCCTTTTGTATTCATCAACCGGCGAAGGCTCGCGGGCTGGCTGCCCCAAGCCGCACCTCCTCAGGTGGCAGGCGGGTTGCGCCCGAGAAGTTTGTCGAGCTCGCCTCTGACATCGAGCGCGAATAGCTCATCGGAGCCACCGATAAGGGTGCCATTGATGAAGATCTGCGGCACGGAGCTTCGCCCCGACGCTTCCGCCATGGCCTGCCGGTGAGCCGGATCCGCCTCAATATCGAGCTCCTTCCATCGCACGCCCTTTTCCTTGAGGAGCGCCTTCGCTCGGCGGCAGAACGGGCACCAATTCGTGGTGTACAGCAATACATCAGTTGTCATATTGCATCTCCGGCAGTTGCACGCGGATCGCTGTCATGGCGTTGATCTCCAATTCGCGGCGTTCAAAGATGGCGACTGCACCTTGGCCGACATCGGAGCAGATGCTGACGATTGGCCGCTATCCAGGCGACATGGCCCAAAGTGCTTTCACCGCCAGGCAGAGGCCGCACGCGCCTCCTGTAGCGCCGAGCCGATGCTCTAAGGTAACCGAGCCTCGATTGGGACGGAAGCGGTCCCGCTCGAATCGCCCATCATGCTGGTCGAGCATATCAGGACGACGGATAGTGCAGGAACTTTCAAATTGAGCTTGATGTCGAGCCAGGTATCGCGAGCGAAGGCGTTCTAGAGGCCGGGGGGTACGAAGACAGTGTTCGGCAAAACGGTTCACGTTGATCGCCAAAGCTTCCCAGGGCGCACGTCTACGATCGGCGCGACGTGAGATAGCTCGCGCCGCTAGCCCCCGTAGCGCTCCGTCTTGATGATGGAGGCGTCCAAGCCCGCCAGCAGCGCGCTATCGGTTGCGATGTTGACGAATCCGTTAGACCCGCAGACGAACACTTGCGTCGGCTTTCCCTGAAGCCTGGTTAGAATTTCTTGGACCATCATGCCGTCGATCCGTCGCGCAAAGTCCGATGCGCGAACCGGTTTCTCGCGCGTAATCGCGAGCGCCAGGACGAACGCCGGATCGCTGATTTCGATGCAATGAAGTTCTTCTGAGAAGAGAACGTCCTCGGCGGTTCGTGCGGACAGGAGCAACGCTGTCGGAACGGCTTGGGCCAATGCGCGGCGCTGCCGGATCATTGCCATCAACGGCACGAGGCCGGAGCCTCCCCCGATCAACAGAACCGGATCTATGGCAGGCTCAGGCCAAAGGAAATGGCCACCGAGCGGACCGCGAACTTCGATTTCGTCACCAATCGCCGCGATGTCGTGAAAAAACGGCGAAACTTCGGCATCCGGCATGCGCTCGATAGCTATCTCGACGATCGGGGTCGAAACTGCCGATGACGCGATCGAGTAGCTGCGCATTGCACTGTAGCCGTCGGGCGCGGTCAGCCGGATATCGACGTGCTGACCTGCGGTGTGCGCGAACGGCTTGCTCAACCGAAGGAAGAAGCTCTTGATACTCGGTGTTTGCTGGATGATGTCGTCGATCACGCATGATTGCCACGAACGGACTTGCGCTTCGTTTTCAGTCATGGGTGTATCGTTGTTCGCGCCACGGATCGCCGTAGATGTGATAGCCGTGCAGCTCCCAAAAGCCGGCCTCGTCACGCGTCGTGAATTGCAGCGCATTCACCCATTTGGCGGATTTCCAGAAGTAAAGGTGCGGCACTAGAAGACGCGCCGGCCCCCCATGATCGCGGGAAAGTGGCTTGCCCGCATAACTGAGGGCGACCATCGCTTTCCCGGAAAGCAGATCCGTCAGAGGGACGTTTGTCGAATAATTATCGTAGCAGTGCGCCAAGACGAAATCGGTAGGCCGATCAAGCTCTGCATCTGCAAGGATGTCTTCAATGAGTACACCCTCCCAAACGGTATCCAGTTTGGACCAAGAGGTGACGCAGTGAATATCCTTTGTCACCTGGGTCTTTGGTAGAGTGTTGAATTCGCCCCAATTCCACGTTTTGACGGGCTTCGGACCAATTTTGACTGTGAATTTCCAGTCGGAGGGCTCTACCCTCGGCGTAGGGCCGGCCGACAGAACAGGGAAATCCTCCACCAGATGCTGACCTGGCGGAATCCGATCGGACTGGTCGCCTGAACCGCGACCGGTGAAACCTCTGGTGACCATAGTGACCCCTCTTGCTCGATACGGCAGACCGAAGCCGGCCTTCATTTCAGTACTCTGCGTAAAGCATTTGCCCGCACATCCGCCGAATAAGCCAATCGACTAAAAATCAGATACAGATGCTCTATCATCGTAAAAAATCGCGTATCGAACATAGCGTCAGGCCAGCATGATTCCCAATACCCAATGGCTATAGGGTAGATAACCCCAAGGCTGCGTACGCTGATCTGCGGTATGCGGAGCGGAAGTTGCAGGTTCGCTCTCAAACGGATGGGCAGCGTGCAAAGCTCAAGGCTCACCAGCGCATGGTTGCCCAGTTCGCGCTCGCCGGCAGCTTGAGTATATTAAGGACGAAATGTCGATCTGATCTATTCTGGCTTCAGGAAATAGGGAAAATAAGGTCGGACGTTCGCGCACCGTCGCGACGCGCGATCATCCACTAAGCTTCTGTATCGGGGTTGGAGGATCAGATGAACGAGATCGAACGACAAGCGCCTGAGCTGCGGGTGCAAAAATGGATTGGCAAAGATGGGGAAAGTATCGCGCCGTTCAAACTGTCAGATATCGGGCCCGGCCCGAAAATCTTGTTTGCCTTCCAGCATTGGTGCCAAGGTTGCCATTTGCATGGGTTTCCGACGCTACAAAAGTTGCATGCAGCGTTGAGCTCAAAAGACGTGGGGTTCGCAGTGATCCAGACCGTCTTCGAAGGAACGCATGAGAATACCTTCGAGAAGTTGCGCGTGAACCAGCTCAAGTATGAGCTTCCTATCGTTTTCGGTCACGACGAGCAACCGACCGGCTCGCCGTTTCCAACCTTCATGGAAGACTACCGCACACGAGGAACTCCGTGGTTTACGGTTATCGACGCTGGCGGTAGCATTGTTTTCTCGGACTTCCATCTCGACGCGGAGCGACTAGTGAAGCAACTTGAGCAAGGTTAATCGTTGGAAGGTGGGCAATCATCCTGATTGCCACCCATCCCCTGATGCCCACTACAGGCGTTGCGCGCTGTAACTCTGTTGATCAGCGTGCGAAAACCCGGATCCGGATAGGAGGAGCGTCAACGATTGAATCAATCCGTTGGGAGAGGGCGGCTCCGCTCCGTCAGCTCGGCAATAGATAACCCATTCTCGCCGAGCAACTCTCTGATCCGATCGACGATATGAGCCCCTAGCGCCGCTGTCTTGGTCCCCCCCACAGATTCCCAAGATGCGAGTTCACACGCCGATACCTCGTGGTCAGCGCCGAAGTGCTTCTGTCGGTATGTCACCGCCGCCCTTCAATGATAAAGGCGCGGTAACGGGAACCGGCAAAGCGTTGAGCAGCGATGGTTTGGTAGGCGGGACTGTCATACCAGTCGCGAGCGGCCTGCATCGTCGGGAAACGCAAGATTACGGCCCCTTCGATGGGCGGCCCCTCCAAATGCTGGATCGCGCCATAAGCGGCGAGAAAGGTAACGTCGTGACCATCGAACGATGGTCCGACGCCTGCAGAATAGGTTGCGAGTGCATGTGGGTCGCTGGTTTCTTCCCGCGTAAAGACGACGAACGCTTCCATCATTAGGCCTCTCAAAGGTTGGATCTGTTGGCCATTACCACCGGTGATGGCCTCACAGTCGTCAGGCTGGCAACTGGAACCCGATTTTCATGAGTGCCTCGACGCACGCATCCTGATCCTGCTGATAGTTGCCTCCGGAGATGCCTATGCCGCCGATCAACTTCCCATCCTCCAGAATCGGATAACCGCCGCCGACAGCGACCATCCGAGGGCGATAGGCTAGCGGCGCCACTTTTGGATCGTTGGTCACATAGTCGTTCCAGACATGGGTCGGGAACCCAAACGAGGCGGAACTCCAGGCCTTGTCGATGGCAACATCGACGGTAAGGAACGGCGCATCGTCGGTGCGCTCGAACGCGCGCAGGTTACCGGTGGCGTCGACGACGGCGACGGCAGCCGGGATGCCGATGGCACGGGCCGCAGCGAGCGCCGCGTCGATGAGGGCGACTGCGGTTTCGCGGTTGATCGAGGCGGTGGCAATAGATTTGGTCATGGGATTCTCATCGCTGGGGCATAACCCGTTCGGCTTTTTGAGGTTGGACAAGATGTTTGGCGATCGCGGTCGTTAGAAGCCTTCGAGGACGATCTTGCCTTTAGCCGCGCCACTTTCGATCAGTGCATGCACCGTCTTCAGATTGGCGGCATTGATCGGCGACAGTCGCCGGGTCAGCGTCGTGCGGATTTTGCCGTCGTCAACCAGCGCTGCCATCGCATCCAGAATCTCGCCCTGCTCATTCATGTCGGGCGTGCCGTAGATCGACCGCGTGAACATCAGCTCGTGGTGGATCGACACCGCCTTGCGCTTGAAAACCATGATATCGAATGCCTTGGGATCGTCGATCAGTCCGAACCGTCCTTGTGGGGCGATCAGTTCGGCGATGTCGGCGACATGTTGCTCGGTATGTGTGGTCGAAAAGACGAAAGCGGGAGCACCGATGCCGAGTTCGGCGATCTGTGGCGCGAGCGGACGAGAATGGTCGATGACGTGGTGAGCTCCAAGCCCTCTTACCCACTCTTGGGTTTCCGGTCGAGAGGCTGTGGCGATGACGGTGAGGTCCGTGCGCTGTCGCGCGATCTGGACGGCGATCGACCCAACCCCGCCCGCGCCACCGATGATGAGGATCGCCTCCGCCGCACCGGGTACGGGCTTCGCCACGTCCAGGCGGTCGAACATCGCCTCCCAGGCCGTCAACGTCGTCAGCGGCAGCGCCGCCGCTTCCGCCCAGGAGAGCGACGCAGGTTTGTGACCGACAATCCGGGCGTCGACGAGATGGAACTCCGCATTGGTACCGGGCCGTGTGATCGATCCGGCATAATAGACCTCGTCGCCTAACTCGAACTGCGTGACGTCGGGGCCGACCTCGCGCACAATCCCGGCGGCATCCCATCCCAGCACCTTCCAATCGCCATCTGCCGGCGGCGTGCTGTTGCGGACCTTGTAGTCGACCGGGTTGACCGAGACGGCCTTCACCTCAACCAGGATATCGTATCCTGCAGCGACAGGCCGAGGCAGATTGATGTCGACCAGCGCGGCATCCGCGGCGATGGGTCCCGGAACCTTGTAACCAATGGCTTTCATAAATGTCTCCAGCTTGCTTGATCGGATGACGCGAATGCTCGTTAGTCAACTTCTTCTACATTGAGGTCCCGACTCTTGAACTGGGTCGCGGTAGCAGATTTCATCGAACACGTCGATCAACAGGCCCTTATGCTCGGTCGCCGGATCGGTGATCGCGTAGAGGGTGGAGGCGTTATCGCCATCATCACCGCTTCCGAGGCGAAACGCCGCGTCGACGCAGATGCCGCACGGACCGATGGTTGATCCTGGCTCGAGATCGACGAGATTGCTGTCCTTGACGCGCTATTCGCGGTCTTAGCCCTTGGCGATGAAGGACTGAACTGCTTGTAGAGCGTCGGTCAGCTGCTATGTCATGGACGCACCTTCATCTTGAGTTGGATTGGACAAGCTTCCGTATAAGGCCCGCTGTAACCGTCAGATGACGGCGAAGAAAACGATGGGCAGTATTCACAGCCACTTAGCCTTCTTGAAGCGCACAAATAGGAAAACGCACGATATCGCTATCACTCCGAGCACGACAAAGTATCCGTAGGCCGTGTCCAGCTCCGGCATGTGCTTAAAGTTCATGCCGTATATTCCAGCGATCGCCGTCGGGACTGCCAGTATTGCCGCCCAAGCCGCCAGCTGGCGGGTGATCACCCCCGTCCTTTGCGCTTCAAGAAGGCTGCTGGCCTCAAAGACCGTGGACAGGACAAGCAGGAGGCCGTCGACCATGGACTGCACGCGGTGGACATGGTCCGCGACGTCGTGGAAATATGGTGTCATTTCGGCGCTGATGCAGGGAAAGTGGCCGCGAACGAGCTTTCGCACCAGCTCGGCCATAGCCCCGAGCGTGCGCTGGAACCGCGTGAGTTCGGACCTTAGTTCGAAGATTCGCGCCACCTCTTCTGGCCCGAGGAAATCGTGCAGCGACCGTCGCTCCATCGCCAGGACGTCGTCCTCGATCATTTCGAAGATGGGCAGATACTGGTCGACCACGCGATGCAAGATCGCGTGCAGCACATAGTCGACACCCTTGCCGAACTGCGTCGGCGATGCCTCGAGTTGCTCCCGAAGTTTGCCCAGCGCTCCGGCATTGCCGTGCCGCACGGTGATAAGGTGATTGTGACCGGTGAAGATCGCCATCTTGCCGTAGCTGATCCGGTCGCCGACCAGCTCGGCGGTCTGCGCGACGACGTACAACTCATCGTTGTAGACCTCGAGCTTGGGCGGGCACAGCGGGTGCATCGCGTTGTCGATCGCCAACGGATGAAGATTATATGTCCTTTGGATCGCGAGTAGTTCCTCGGGGGTGGGTTCGCTAAGCGCGATCCAGCAGAAGCCCGAGCGACTCTCGCCCAACTTGACGTGCTCATCGAGCGCGATTTCGCGAACTCGCTTGCCTTCGTTGTAATAATAGGCGGCGATGATGCTCATGCTGGCCTCGCGGGAATGTGGAGGCCACGCTGGACGGCCGGTCGAGCCAGCCCGCGTCCAAGCCATGCGCGGACGTTCGAAAAGCTGCTGAGGCCAAGGATGTCACCCGCAGCGTAGAATTCCACCAGCGCATTCACCCAGCCGAGCGTCGCGATGTCCGCGATCGAATAGTCGTCGACGATCCAGTCGCGGCCTTCCAGCCGGCGATCCAGAATCCCCAGCAGACGCGTGGATTCGTCGATAAAGCGCTGTTGCGGCCGCTTGTCCTCATAGTCCTTGCCGCCAAATCGCAGGAAGAAGCCGAGCTGACCGAACATCGGCCCGATGGCCGACATCTGAAAGAACACCCACGCTAGGGTCTCGTAACGCTGGCCTGGTTCGGTGGAGATGAACTGACCCGTCTTGTCGGCCAGATAGAGGAGGATCGCACCGGATTCCCATAAGGCGATGGGTCTACCGTCAGGGCCAGCCGGATCGATGATCGCCGGTATGCGTCCGTTCGGGTTCAGCGACACGAACGCCGGATCCTTCGACTCGTTGTTCGAGATGTCGATCAGGTGGGGCTCGTACGCCAGGCCAGTCTCCTCAAGCATGATCGAGACCTTGACGCCATTGGGCGTAGGGGCTGCGTAGAGTTGCAGGCGATCGGGATGAGATGCCGGCCAGCGCTGCGTGATCGGAAAGGACGAGAGGTCTGGCATAAATCTGCGATCCTGGTGTTGCGATGGCGACTGACTGGAACGAGCCGTCACTCTGAAGTAGGGTTCGATGACCGCGTCGCTGAACGACGCGGTCACGAAGATTGCGGACCGGATCGGCGCAGTGGCAACGGCAGTGAAGCCTATTCCGCCGCGGTCCCGGCCGCTGGCTGTACGTCGTCAACCTTTTGGCGCTTCGGAAGCACCCAGCCGGGACGGACGAAGTGGCAGGTGTAGCCGCCCGGGCGCTTCTCCAGATAATCCTGGTGATCGGGCTCGGCCTCCCAGAACTCGCCGACCGGCTGGACCTCGGTCACCACTTTGCCATCCCACAGCCCCGAGGCATCCACATCGGCGATCGTATCCTCGGCGACGCGCTTCTGCTCCTCGTCGACATAATAGATGCCCGACCGGTAGGAGAGCCCACGATCATTGCCCTGGCGGTTCAGCGTCGTCGGATCGTGGATCTGGAAGAAGAATTCCAGGATGTTCCGGTAGCTCGTCACTGTCGGGTCGAAGACAATCTCGATCCCCTCGGCATGCGTGCCGTGATTACGATACGTGGCGTTCGGAATATCGCCGCCCGTGTAACCCACACGGGTCGAGATGATGCCGGGCCGCTTGCGGATCAGATCCTGCATGCCCCAGAAACATCCTCCTGCGAGAACAGCGCGCTGATGCATGTTAAGCCTCCTCTACTTGATCGAGATATTCACCGTATCCCTCGGACTCCATCTCGTCGCGCGGGATGAAGCGAAGGGACGCTGAGTTGATGCAGTACCGCAGACCGCCGCGGTCGGAAGGACCATCGGGGAACACATGGCCGAGATGACTGTCTGCGTGTACTGACCTGACCTCCGTCCGGACCATGCCGTGTGCGCTGTCCCGCACCTCGTTCACGTTTGCCGAAACGATCGGCTTGGTGAAGCTGGGCCAGCCAGTACCCGAATCGAACTTGTCCGTCGAAGCGAACAGTGGCTCTCCCGACACTATGTCGACGTAGATGCCAGGCTCCTTGTTGTCGTTGTACTCGCCCGTGAAGGGCCTTTCGGTGCCCGCCTCCTGGGTAATTCGGTGTTGCTCGGGAGTCAGGTGGTCGATTGCTGTCTGTGACTTTTCAAACTTCATTACAGTCTCCAATACTTATCTAGAGGGCCAGGCACGCTACCGCTAATTTTTTATGTCTCCTGATTTGCTCCTACAATGGTAGTGGGATGGCAAACGAGGTTTTACTAAGTGTTGGAAAATTAGAGATTTAAATTTCGCGTCTATTAGTTCTAGCGCAACTGAGTGGTTAAGCAAGTACGTAATCAGTAAATATTAAAAAAATAACACAAAAGCACGATTATATAATACAGTGTCAGTGTTTTATGATAATCAACAACGCCTGTCAAGGCAATCGCATGAAGCTCACCTGAGACCTAATAGTTCAGCCCGATAATCATCAGAGGTTGCAGCAATCAGCCTTCGTGCCTTGATGCCACCCTTGCGCTTGACCGGATCCAACCGGATCAAATTCAATGTAAGTTGCTTGAGAACGGCCATGTTGTGGGCAGCATGCCCGGTTCGGATCCGCATCTGATCGTCACCAAAAATGACATCCATGCACCAGTGGACGCGGTTCTCCACGCCCCAGTGCGCCCTGATGGCATGTGCGATGCGCTCTGCATCCGGAGCAAGACTGCTGATGTAGTAACGGCGCTCCAGGCTGGTCTGGTTGCCCACAGTCCGCTCGGACTCCAGCATCACGAAAGTGCGCAGTCCTGGCCAGCGTTCTGGCTGTGGCAGGCACTGGAGTTGGTCGAAAACATGGCAGCGACGAACCTCCAGCCGGCCATGGTCCTTCTCGACATGCTCGAAGTGCGCATGGGGTACCCGGGCAGGATCGCCGTCCAAAAAGGTGTCAGCGAAGTCATCGATCGCTTCGGCCAGCTTCGGCTGGTTTCCCTTGATGGCCAGCAGATAGTGCGCCCCGCGATCGAGAATGGCCTGTGCAATGTCCGGCTGGGTACCCATGGCATCGATCGTCACGGTGCAGCCCTCAAGCGCCAGTGTGGCCAGCAGCTCAGGAATGGCGGTCTTCTCGTTGGACTTCTGGGAGGTCGCCCTCTGCCCGAGAATCAGCCCTGAATCAGCCGCAAAAGCGCTGACCAGGTGCAACGGGGCCGTGTTTTTCTTGCCGGAGCGGCGACTGGTCTTGCCGTCTAGGGCAACCACTTGCGGAGAAAGGGCCGGTAGGATCGCCGCAACCCAACAGCGGAAGGCCTGCTCGAACTCCTCTGGATCGATCAGGCTGAATAGCCGTCCAAAGGTGTCGTGTGAGGGAATGCCGTGGGGTAGTTTCAGAATACGGCGGAACCAGTCCAGCCGCTGCTCAGCCCAGAGTTCGATTTCGATGAAGGTGTCAGCGCCGGCAAGCACGCCGCAGATAGCCACGACCAGTGTTTCGACCAGGTCGTGACGAATCTTGCCCTGCTGACGGGGATCATTGATGGCGACCAGAACATCGGAGATTGGTATGTGATGCGACATTGCAGGGCATCCTGAGTAGAGAGGCGCTCAGGATGCCCGCTGGGAAAGGACTCATTCAAATCGGCAGGCGTTCATGCGATTGCCCTGCAACGCCTGTTTAGATGCTGGTAGATGCGAATTTTTTGGCGTACAGTCAAAATTTTCTGATGGTTGCTTAGTGTGTTGGCGCTGATGGAAAATTGACCCACCCTGCCGATTGAAATTTGACCCAGGGCGGATTGCTGATTTTGTTACCAGCAACTGTGGATAAGTCTACCAGCGCAGCTGCTGTTGCCCCCACTCCTTCGCTAGCCCAGTTCAGTTGTTTAAGACCTGCCACACGCAGCCATGTAGCAGGCCGTCGTCGCCATGAAATCAGAACGGCTCATCGTCCTCCGGTTCCTGGCCGCCCTTACGCTTTCGCTCCCGTGATTTGATCTTGGCCTGGGCCGCCAAGCTACTGTGTTGCAGGCGATAGGACTCGTTACCGGTTTCGACGATGTGGCAGTGGTGGGTCAGCCGATCCAGCAGGGCGGTGGTCATCTTGGCGTCGCCGAACACGCTCGACCATTCGGCGAAGCTCAGGTTGGTGGTGATCACCACGCTGGTGTGTTCGTACAGCTTGGATAGCAGGTGAAACAGCAACGCACCGCCGGCCTGGCTGAAGGGCAGATAACCCAGTTCGTCGAGGATGACCAGATCCATGCGCAGCAGAGCTTGGGCGATCCGCCCGGCTTTGCCGTCGTGCTTTTCGCGCTCCAGCAGATTGACCAGATCGACCGTGGAGTAGAAGCGCACGCGCTTGCCGTGCCGGGTGATGCCGGACACGGCCAGCGCAGTGGCCAGGTGGGTTTTACCGGTGCCAGGCCCACCGATCAGCACCACGTTCTGCGCGGTGTCGGTAAAGGCCAGACTGGCCAGTTCGCTGATCAAACGAGCGTCTGCGCTGGAGGCGCTGAAGTCGAAGCCGGCCAGGTCGCGGTGCATCGGCAGCTTGGCCATGTTCATCTGGTGGCTCACCGAGCGCATGGCGCGATCTGTGTGCTCTTGTTCCAGCAGGTGTTCGAGCAGCCACTTGGACGAGGCTGTGTTCGACTCACCCTGCGCAGTCAACTCCGCCCAGGCCGTGGCCATGCCGTGCAGGCGCAGCTCCTTGAGTTCCGCCATCAAATCACGCATGACCGATCTCCTCGGTCTGGCCACGCAGGCGGTCGTAGCGCGCCGTGTTAGCGACGGGGGCTTCCTTGAGCGACAAGTGGGTTTCGACGCTGGGTGGTGGTTCGGTCGCGGCCAGGCGCGCCACGACATTGAGGATGTGTTCGGCGCTCAGGCTGCCGCTTTCCAGTACCAGCTCAACAGCCACCAGCACCGCATCGAGCCCGGCGACCGGTACGGCAGCCAGAACTTGCGCCATGATCCGGTCACCGCCGGCATGACGCCCCAGACCGTGCTTAAGCTGACGCAGCGGCGCCGGCAGATCAGCAAAGGGCGCGCCGTTGCGCAGCGCACCGGGCTTGCGTTCGATCAGCGGGAGGTAGTGCTGCCAGTCATAGCTGACCTGGTCGCGATCCAGCAAGCGGACATGGCTGGCGATCAGCGCGTCGTCAGCCACCACCTCGATTCGCGTCGGATACAAACGGCTGCTGACCCACTTACCCGCATACTCACACGGCACCGAGTAGCGGTTGCGCCCGACGCTGACCAGGCAGGTGCTGGAGACCCGCGCAGGCCGCTCGACGTAACCGTCGAATGGCGCTGGCACAGGCATCAGTTCAGCGCGCTCCAACTCCAGCACTTCGGCCACACTCAGCCCGCTGTATTGAGGGTGCGTCAGCTCGTTCCAAAGCGCGCGGCAGCGCTGGCCCAGCCAGGCATTGAGTTCCTCGAAGGAGTGAAACTGGCAGTCCTGGGCGTCTAGCCAGATACGCCTGCGGCTGTCTTGCACGTTCTTTTCAACGATGCCCTTTTCCCAACCAGCGGCGACGTTGCAGAAGTCCGGATCGAACAGGTAATGCGCGCACATCACCGCAAAGCGCGCATTCACCGCCCGGCCTTTGCCCTTATTGACCTTGTCGACGGCGGTCTTCATGTTGTCGTAGATGCCCCGGCGCGGCACGCCGCCCAAGGAGCCGAACGAGCGTGTATGGGCGTCAAATAACATCTCATGGCCCTGGCTCGGATACGCCACAAGCCAGAACGCACGGCTGGCACACAGCTTCAGATGTGCCACCTGCATACGCCGGTAAATGCCGCCGACCAGCAAGCCTTCCTCGCTCCAGTCAAACTGAAACGCCTCGCCAAGAGCAAAGGTCAGCGGCACAAAGGCCTGCGACGCCTTGCCCTGTCCCCCTCGCCAGGCACGGATAAACGCGGTGAGCTGGCTGTAGCCACCGTCATAACCTTCGGCTTTGATTTGCGCCAACAGCGCCTTGGCACTGCGCCGCTGTTGCTTGGGCCGCAGCGAATCGGCTTTTAGCGCCTGCTCCAGCGTGGCGTGAAAAGGGCTGAGTTTGTTGAAGATCGCGCGGCGTTGGTAGACCGGCGGCTTGGCCTCAGGTGCTCTGACCCACTTGCGAATCGTGTTGCGCGCCAACCCGGTGCGCTTGGCTATCTCATGCAGCGACAGCTTGTCGCGGAAATACATCCGGCGAATTTTGCCCATCATTTCCATACTGATCACCCTGTGTTCTCCTGCTCAAAAATTGAGCAGAAGCAGTTGAACACCTGGGTCAGTTTTCAGTCGGCAGAACAGCCTCTACTGGGTCAGTTTTCGGTCAGCGGCAACAATCAGGGGCGCGCATCACACATGCAGGCGGTGATAGGGCGTTTTACCGGCCATCAACCGACAGCATCACCATGCCCGAGCGCGGCCAGTTTCCCTCGGCCGACAACTACTACGCGACCGCACTGCATGAGCTGGGGCATTGGACTGGCCACCCTTCGCGGCTTGACCGTGACTTGTCCAACCCATTCGGGTCGGAGGGGTACGCCAAGGAAGAGTTGCGGGCAGAGATTTCCAGCATGATCCTGGGCAACGAGCTGGGTATTGGCCACGATCCTGGTCAGCACGTTGCGTATGTCGGGTCATGGATCAAGGTGCTGCAAGAAGATCCACTTGAGATCTTCCGGGCAGCCGCGGATGCCGAGAAAATCCAGGCTTTCGTCCTGGCGTTTGAACAGCAGCAAGTTCAAGACCACCAGGTGGACACCGCGCAGCTAGGCCAAGAGCAGGCCGAGGTATTGGCCCATATCCAGGAAGCCCACAAGAACGCCAATCCTGGATACAGCGCCCTGGAGTCGTGGCAGACCCTGGAGCGCACTGCCGAAGCTAACGGCCTCAAGGCAATGCTTCGCTGGTCGAATGCTGGCGAGTACGAGGCGGATATTCGCGTCGAGTACCAGGATACAGACGGAAAATTGATCCCAGTACATAGCGAGCTGCACAGCGGCGACGGTAAAGCTGTGAGCTGCATCGAGGGGCAGCGAGTTCCAGGCACTGGCATGACTTCGGATGATGAGTGGCAGACGAACGCCCTCAACTCTGCAATCGCCACAGCCCGGCATCGGCAGGAACAGCAGGAGGCCAAAATGGAGCAGGGACAGCAGTTGCCCCAACAGGAAATCACACAGCAGCAACTGACCGCCGAGCAATGGGTGCTGGACAAGCTGAGTAGCGACCTTCGCCCTGCCATTGGCCGGATGAACGAGCGGCAGCTAGACACTGTGCAGAGTGTTCTGGATTCGATGCACCCAATGGGCAACAACAACCCGTTCTGGCAGCGCCATGAGCCAGCCGCCGAAGCCATGTACCAGGATGTTGACCAGGTAGAGAAGCAGATATTCGATGCTACTGATGCGGTCAGCGACCGGCGCGAAGTGCTCCAGGGCCAGGGGCTGGTTCAGGCTGATGATATGCAGCAAGCAGTCGAGCAAGCACGACTGCGAGAAGCGCAGGTGCGACAAAACCCGAACAGCACTGACGAGGACATTTCTGCGGCCAAAGAAGAGCGAAAAAATGCCGAGGTGGCGCTTGCTCTAAATGATCCTGAAATGCAGCGGCGAATAGCCGAACTCGAAAAGAGCGAGGCCCGTAGCGAGCAGAGCAGTACCAGCGTGGCCAAGGAAAAGACCTGGTTGGCTGTTCCATACGAGCAGCGCGACGAGGCCAAACAGGTCGCTGGCAAGCTACAGAGCGGCCGTCCCGCCATCGGTTTCGATAAGCAGACTAAATGCTGGTACGCGCAGCCTGGCGCAGACCTGGAGAAGCTACAAAAGTGGCTGCCAGAGAACCAAGTTCGCCAGGCCCCCGCGATGGAGCCGCGAGAAGAGTTCGCCCAGGTCATGAAGGAAGCCGGCCTAGTGGTTGATGGAGAGCACCCCATCATGGACGGCAAATGGCACCGAGTCCCGGTCGAGGGGGGAAGCAAGGGCAACACCTCGGGAGCTTATCGGGGGTTCGAGCTGGAACCCGGCGAGAAAGGCGTTCCTGCAGGTACGATTCAGAACCACCGCACAGGCTTCCAATCAAACTGGAAAGCCAAGGGCTACGCGCTCAGCGAGGGCGACAAAGCATCTTTCAATGCCGAAGCTGCGCAGCGGCAAGCCCAGCGAGAGCAAGAGCGGCTGGTGAATCAAGCCCGCGCAGTTAAGGCGATCGGCGAACTGCTGGCGATCGCACCACAAGCAACAGCGGATCACACCTATCTCCAGAACAAGGAGGCCAGGCCCGGCGACCTCAAGGTTGTACCTGCGGACACAGCGGGCTTGCCTGCCGATTCGATCATCCTCATTGGGAAAAATGCTAGGGAGTCGAAGGCGCTGCGCGAGGCCAACCCGGATAATCTGGTCTTCACAGCCGGCGACTTGCTGCTGACCGCACAGGACAGCAATGGCAACCTCAAGGCTGCGCAGTCAATTCGCGCCAACGGCACGAAGATGTTTGCCAAGGGCACCGAGAAACACCAGAACTTCCATGTCGTCGGCGGCGCTGGCCTGGAGGCTCTGCAAGCAGCTCCTGCCATCGTGATCGGCGAAGGCTATGCCACGGCCGATACGCTGTCCCAAAGCCTTGGCTACGCAACCGTTGCGGCGTTTGACTCGGGCAACCTTCCCCATGTCGCCGCGCAGATGCGCGAGCAGTTCCCCGACAAGCCAATTCTGATTGCCGGGGACAACGATCTTCACCAGGAGCTGATTGACGGCAAGAACCCAGGCCGAACTAAGGCCCAGGAAGCGGCGAAGTCGGTAGAAGGCAAGGCCATCTTTCCGATCTTCGCACCAGGCGAGCAAGCCTATCCGGCTGGAGTGGAACCCATCGACCCGGAGAAGGCCCGCGCCAATAAGCTGACCCCTGAGCAACAAGAAGCTATCAACCAGATGAAGCGTTTCACGGACTTCAACGACCTGGCCACCAAAAGCAGCCTCGGCCGTGAGGCCCTGGATCGCCAGGTGCGGTCGGAGGTTGGCTTAGCCATCGAGAAGCACCAGGAGCGCATCGAGCAGAAACGCCTCGAGCAAGTTCAGACGCAGGCAGAGAAGCAACAACCGCGACGGGCAATGTCGCGCTAACAAGGAGAAGTTGAAGTGGTAATGAAAATTGCAAACCGCAATAACGGCGATGCCGGCGTTCTCATGAAGCCCGAAGGCAGCGTGAAAATCGTAGTGCTGAATGGCAGCCGTCAGATCGACCAGGTTGTACCTGGTGCGGGGAAAGATGGAGAACCGGGCTGGGTCACCATGAAGGTACAGCCAGAGGCAGGATTGCCTAAAGGCATCCACCAACTGAGCGACGCCACTAATCCAGCCAAGAACGTCCACCCGCAAACCTACGGTGGACAGGTGCTGCACGTTGACCAGAAGCATGTCTATCAGTTCGGCCCCAAGGGAATCGTCCAGCATGATCGCAAGCTGTTCGAGAAGGAGCCGGTAGTGGGCAAGTGCTACGAGGTGTCCTATAGCCGAGGTGTTGGCAAGGTCAAAGCAGAGCTGAGCCAGGAGGAAGGGGCCAAGCTGCAAGCGAAAAAGGCGCATACCCTGTGAAAGAGGCTGTCGGCCGGCGCTTAGCCCTGGAAGCGTCTCGACTCAACCTGACTGGCACCGAGACTGCTGCCAGGATTGGCTGTTCCCGGCGCACCTGGTGCTACTACGAAGCAGGGAAGAGCTGCCCGGATGCGGTGGCCTTGGCCAGTCTCGACCAGCTGGGTTTTGACGTGTTGTACGTCATTACCGGGCGCAGGGGTAAAGCGCTGTGGTAGAATCGCCGCCGCTGTACCTTTGGTCAGCGGCAGGCTGGAGTCGCAAGACTCGCCCAGGTGCTCACCCCCTCACGTCTACTTCTGTGGCACCGCGCTCGCTGATCGTCCTATTACAAAGCCCTCGCCTTGAGGGCTTTTTTTCGTCTTCGCGTCAGCAGGCGAAGGCCAGCGCCTCGATCCGTGGGAGTTGTTCATCACGTCCAGGAGCGCGCCAGTTTGTCGGTAGCCACCTCGATCCGTGCGCCCCCCTGACAAATTGTCACCCCTCTACACACGCGGTTTCAGGGGCGCATCACCTGATCCGTGGGAGTTGTTCATCACGTCCAGGAGCGCGCCAGTTTGTCGGTGGCCACCTCGATCCGTGCGTCCCCCCTGACAAATTGTCACCCCCTCTACACACGCGGTTTCAGGGGCGCATTACCTGACCCGTGGGAGTTGTTCATCACGTCCAGGTTCACGCCAGGTCGGCCGGAGGCCTATTCCCGATCCCGCGCCGGCAGGTGTCGATAGAGAGTTGGCAACGATACCCCGATGGACATGGCCACCTCCTTGGCGTCCATCCCGTTGCTCAGCAACGTTTGTGCTGCCTCGGTTTTTGCTGGGGTCATTACCGGACGCCGGCCACCGACCTTTCCGCTACGCCTAGCGGCTTCCAGGCCGGCCCTGGTTCGCTCCAGGATCAATTCCCGCTCCATTTCCGCCATAGCGGCAAGGACGTGGAAGAAAAAGCGTCCAGCGGTTCCTTTGGTGTCGATACCGTCAGTGAGCGAACGAAGATCGACCTTCCGCGCATCAAGTTCGGCAGCAAGGTCAACCAGCCCTTTCATTGAACGACCAAGGCGATCCAGCTTCCACACGACGAGCGTGTCACCCTCGCGGGCGAAAGCCAGTGCATCTATCAGGCCGGCGCGGTCTAGTTTCTTCCCGCTGGCCTTATCGGTGAAAACCTTGTCGCATCCAGCCGCTTGTAGTGCGTCGAGCTGGAGGCGTAAGTCTTGATCGACAGTTGAGACGCGAGCGTAGCCAATCAACATCAGGTGACCACCTGATTAGCGGTCTGGGTTCTGTGGGTCATGGCCTTCTTCTCAAATTTCGTTCTCCCGAGGGTATTTGAGAAAGTTTTTTTGAGAAAGCGTTTTGAGACAAAAAAAGCCCCGCGTTGCGGGGCCTTGGTGTCACTTTCAGAAGGCGACAGCACGAAATATCAAAAGTCGACCGCACGGTCTTTTCTGACGTTGGAGTCGCCTCAGAAAACGGAAAATAAAGCACGCTAAGGCGTAGTTCCCTCGGGCTACACCGCGTCCGCACTGCGCGGTTCTTTCTTCCCTTGCAGTGACGCAATCAGCGGGCAGGAAACGTTCCCCTTCCGCGCATGGCAGGCGCACACCAAATCAGACAGCACGGCCTCCATGCGCGCCAGGTCAGCCATCCTCTCGCGCACGTCCTTGAGCTTGTGCTCGGCCAGGCTGCTGGCTTCCTCGCAATGGGTGCCATCCTCCAGCCGCAGCAGCTCGGCGATCTCATCCAGGCTGAAGCCCAACCGCTGGGCTGATTTCACGAAGCGCACCCGCGTTACATCCGTCTCGCCATAGCGGCGAATGCTGCCGTAAGGCTTGTCCGGTTCCGGGAGCAAGCCCTTGCGCTGATAGAACCGGATGGTCTCCACATTGACCCCGGCCGTCCTGGCGAAAACGCCAATGGTCAGGTTCTCCAAATTGTTTTCCATATCGCTTGACTCCGTACATAACTACGGAAGTAAGCTTAAGCTATCCAATTCAGATTCGAAAGGACAAACGTATGTCTGAACCTCAAAACGGGCGCGGCGCGCTCTTCACTGGCGGGCTGGCCGCCATCCTCGCCTCGGCTTGCTGCCTCGGGCCGCTGGTTCTGATCGCCTTGGGGTTCAGCGGCGCTTGGATCGGCAACTTGACGGTGTTGGAACCCTATCGCCCCATCTTTATCGGCGTGGCGCTGGTGGCGTTGTTCTTCGCCTGGCGGCGCATCTACCGGCCGTCAGCCGCCTGCAAACCGGGTGAGGTTTGCGCGATTCCCCAAGTGCGAGCTACTTACAAGCTCATTTTCTGGGGCGTGGCCGTGCTGGTTTTGGTCGCGCTCGGATTTCCCTACGTCGTGCCATTTTTCTATTGATCACAGGAGTTCACCATGAAAAAGCTGCTTTCCGCCCTTGCCCTCGCTGCCGTTGTTGCCCCCGTGTGGGCCGCCACCCAGACCGTTACGCTGTCCGTACCGGGCATGACCTGCTCGGCCTGTCCGATCACTGTCAAGAAGGCGATTTCCAAGGTCGATGGCGTCAGTAAAGTTGACGTGACCTTCGAGACGCGCGAAGCGGTGGTCACCTTCGATGATGCCAAGACCAGCGTGCAGAAACTGACCAAGGCTACCGAGGATGCGGGCTACCCATCATCAGTCAAGAACTGATCATGAAAGACCCGAAGACACTGCTGCGGGTCAGCATCATTGGCACAACCCTCGTGGCGCTGTGTTGCTTCACCCCTGTTCTGGTCATTTTGCTCGGTGTGGTCGGCTTGTCCGCGCTGACCGGCTATCTGGACTATGTGCTGCTGCCTGCGCTGGCGATTTTCATCGGCTTGACCATCTACGCCATCCAACGAAAACGCCAAGCCGATGCCTGCTGCACCCCGAAATTCAATGGAGTAAAAAAATGACCGAAATCACCGTGAATGGCATGACCTGCACATCCTGCGCCACCCATGTCAAAGATGCTTTGGAAAAGATTCCCGGCGTGAATGCCGCTGTGGTGTCCTATCCAGAAAGCCGCGCGCAAGTCATGGCAGACACCGCCGTGAGCCACAACCAACTGCTGGCCGCCATCGCCGCATTGGGTTATCAAGGCTCGATCCGGGTTGGTGATTTCAAAGATGAACCAAAAATCCGTGATGCACTTGAGGGCGCCGGTTTGCATATCGCCATCATTGGCAGCGGCGGGGCCGCGATGGCGGCGGCGCTGAAGGCCGTCGAGCAAGGCGCGACGGTCACGCTGATCGAACGCGGCACCATCGGCGGCACCTGCGTCAATATCGGCTGTGTGCCGTCCAAGATCATGATCCGCGCTGCCCATATTGCCCATCTGCGCCGGGAAAGTCCGTTCGACGGCGGTATTGCGGCAACTGTGCCTGCGATTGACCGCAGCAAACTGCTGGCCCAGCAGCAGGCCCGTGTCGATGAACTGCGGCACGCCAAATACGAAGGCATCCTGGACGGCAATCCAGCCATCACCGTTTTGCACGGTGAAGCGCGTTTCAAGGACGACCAGAGCCTGGTCGTCCGTTTGAACGAGGGTGGCGAGCGCGAGGTAACGTTCGACCGCTGCCTGGTCGCCACCGGTGCCAGTCCGGCCGTGCCGCCGATTCCGGGCCTGAAAGAGTCACCCTACTGGACTTCCACCGAAGCGCTTGTCAGCGACACCATTCCCGCACGCCTGGCCGTGATCGGTTCGTCGGTGGTGGCGTTGGAACTGGCGCAAGCCTTTGCCCGGCTCGGCAGCCAGGTCACGATCCTGGCACGCAGCACCTTGTTCTTCCGGGAAGACCCGGCCATCGGCGAGGCCGTGACAGCCGCTTTCCGCGCCGAGGGCATCGAGGTGCTGGAGCACACGCAAGCCAGCCAGGTCGCCCATGTGAACGGCGAATTCGTGCTGACCACCGGACACGGTGAATTGCGCGCTGACAAGTTGCTGGTTGCCACCGGTCGGGCACCGAATACGCGCAGCCTCGCGCTGGACGCGGCGGGGGTCACTGTCAATGCGCAAGGGGCCATCGTTATCGACCAAGGCATGCGCACGAGCAACCCGAACATCTACGCGGCCGGCGACTGCACCGACCAGCCGCAGTTCGTCTACGTGGCAGCGGCCGCCGGCACCCGTGCCGCGATCAACATGACCGGCGGCGACGCAGCCCTCAATCTGACCGCGATGCCGGCAGTGGTGTTCACCGACCCGCAAGTCGCCACCGTGGGCTACAGCGAGGCGGAAGCGCACCACGATGGCATCGAGACCGACAGTCGCACGCTGACACTCGACAACGTTCCGCGAGCGCTTGCCAACTTCGACACACGCGGCTTCATCAAGCTGGTCATCGAGGAAGGTAGCGGACGGCTCATCGGCGTGCAGGCGGTGGCCCCGGAAGCGGGCGAACTGATCCAGACGGCGGTGCTCGCCATCCGCAACCGCATGACGGTGCAGGAACTGGCCGACCAGTTGTTCCCCTACCTGACAATGGTCGAGGGGTTGAAGCTTGCGGCGCAGACCTTCAACAAGGACGTGAAGCAGCTTTCCTGCTGCGCTGGATAAAAAAAGGAGGTTTTCAATGAGCGCCTACACCGTGTCCCGGCTGGCCCTTGATGCCGGGGTGAGCGTGCATATCGTGCGCGACTACCTGCTGCGCGGATTTCTGCGTCCGGTGGCGTGCACCCCGGGCGGCTATGGCCTGTTCGATGATGCCGCCTTGCAACGGCTGTGCTTCGTGCGGGCGGCCTTCGAGGCGGGCATCGGCCTGGACGCGCTGGCGCGGCTGTGCCGGGCGCTGGATGCTGCGGACGGCGATGAAGCGGCCGCGCAGCTTGCCGTTCTGCGCCAGTTCGTCGAGCGTCGGCGCGAAGCGTTGGCCGATCTGGAGGTGCAGTTGGCCACCATGCCGACCGAGCCGGCACAGCACGCGGAGAGTCTGCCATGAACAGCCCCGAGCGCTTGCCGTCCGAGACGCACAAACCGATCACCGGCTACCTGTGGGGCGCGCTGGCCGTGCTCACCTGTCCCTGCCATTTGCCGATTCTCGCCATTGTGCTGGCCGGCACGACGGCCGGCGCGTTCATCGGAGAGTACTGGGGTATCGCAGCCCTCACGCTGACCGGTTTGTTCGTCCTGTCTGTGACACGACTGCTGCGGGCCTTCAAAGATCGATCATGAGCGCTTCCCATTGAGACAAACCACGCTGTCGCTACGTTGCCTCATGCCGGCATCAAATTCGGCTGAGTAGCTTCTCGCCATCTGGACGTAGCTCACCCTTGGGTGAAACATGCCGATACAGGGTCTGCCGCGTGACGCCAAGTTCCTGGCACAGGTCGCCGACCTTGGTCTCTGGCTGACCCATTGCCGCCATCGCCAGCCGCAGCTTGGCGGCGGTCATCTTGAACGGCCGGCCGCCTTTCCGCCCGCGCGCGCGGGCCGAGGCTAGGCCGGCAATCGTGCGCTCCGCGATCAACTCGCGCTCGAACTCGGCCAGGGCGGCGAAGATGCCAAAGACCAGCTTGCCGGCGGCGGTCGTGGTGTCGATGGCCGCGCCGTGCCCGGTTAATACCTTCAAGCCGATGCCGCGCCCAGTCAGGTCGTGCACGGTGTTGATGAGATGTCGCAGGTCGCGTCCGAGCCGATCCAGTTTCCACACGACCAGTGTGTCGCCAGTTCGCAACGCCTTCAGGCAGCTCGTCAAGCCGGGCCGATCCTCGCGCATGCCGGATGCCTGGTCCTCGTAAAGATGTACTGGATCGACCCCGGCGGCAATCAGCGCGTCGCGCTGCAAATCGGTAGCCTGGGAGCCGTCCGCCTTCGATACCCGCATGTAGCCTATCAGCATGTCGTACCTGTCACATATACGTTCGTTTTGTCGAACCATTGC
>NZ_JAMDHB010000034.1:0-20114 GCF_028656895.1 Pseudomonas sp. TNT2022 ID1044
CCGCATGCCCACATGCGGTGGGGCTTTAATGCCTCTTCCACCGGGACACGACTGCTAAGCTTATCCACAATTGCTGATGCCAAATCAGCAATCCGCCCTGGGTCAATTTTCAATCGGCAGGGTGGGTCAGTTTTCAATCAGCGCCGACACTGCAGGGCATTGATTTGGGACTGCAACGCGGCGACTTCCTGGCTAAAATCTAGTTTGCGCAATTTAGATTGGTGATGAAGAGACACGAGTTCTTCGCGAGCAGATTCCAATTCTTGGCCTGCTCGAAGCGTTTTGCTATAGGAGGAGTCCGATGTTGTGGCATTGTATTCGCTGTGAAAGTAATGGTACAGCGACGAAGGGTCAGCGTGACCTGTTAACGCAATGACTTCACGGCAGATCTCATCACGTAGGCCTATTGTCCACCCGTTCTTGAGCTCAGGTGTTTTGGCGAATCTTGCCTCTAAACGGATGTTGATTTCTCGAGTAATGAAACGATGGCGGAACATTGAATAACATACACGAATGCCCGACAATTTTGTACCTTCACATAGTCGGTCAAGTTCTTTTGTGAGGGATTCTTTTTTAAATGTGCCCCCGTTATAACCGAGGAAAATATTATTTTGCTGTAATACCGTAGTTTTTCGGCTTTCTAAGAACTCGATGTAGCGATAGCGAGCGTCTAGGTAATTTTGAAACTGTCTAGCTGCCGATGCATCTATCTTGAATCGGCGTACAGGAGGAGGCGTGCCTCGCTTTTTCGTGAATGCCACGATTTCTTTGCTTTCTTTCACGTTCTGATTGAGAAATAAGTCAAGATCATATAGCTCCTCAGGTCGCATTCCCATAAGCTTCATCATCCTTATAGAAAACATTCGCCGCTCATATAGGTATAAGTTTGATGCGCTATAAAGCTCTGGGTCTTTAATGAATTTTAAGCGCGATTCGGCTGGTAGCTCTTCCCAGTCATGTTTTCGAAAAATTTCATCTTGAAGAATTTGAATTGTAGACTCAGGGATCGGTGCTTTGTCGTCATTGTAAGGTACGGCAGAGACAATCTCAGGATGGTCTAGGTATTGCTCTCCTGATTTGTAATTTGTTTTCAGTGAAATGGTAATATTTGCACCGCTATTTTCCAAGCCTACTATTGGGTTTGTGCAGAACTCGGGGTGGTTACTTGTTGCCCAGTAGAGAAAGCCGAGGGCCGTATGTTGAATTTGGCCAGTACGATTATTATTTCGTTTGTATCGAAACCCTGTCGCCGTTGGTATGGTCTCTTGAACCAATAATTCCTTTAGCGCGACAAAGTCGTCCTCATCGAAATCGAAGAAGGAAGTGTTCTTATTGTAACAATACCTCACTAGGTGGGTAATTAGGCCGGCAAGCGTTTTTGGAGAGTCTCGAGCGGCAGTGCTTAAACATTTATGAGTCATCCACAGGTTTACCAAGTGGCAAGGGCGCCCATTCGGCCAGCGGAGCAACACAAGGTTCGTCACTACTCTCGACTTACCTTGGAACCCCCCTGTTTTATATATCGGGAGTGCCTTGTCAGGTAGACGAGCTTGAGGATATGACGAGTATAGCTTTTTATTCACGCTCTTTTCCTCCCTTTATGATGTGTAATGTGTTGGTTTGGAGGGTGGCGTCATGCAATAAGAATGATTGGTACTTGGCTTTGGAAGTGTCAATCTTTATATTTATACTGGATAATATTCCGAGAGCGTCTTCAGAATTTTGCTCTTTCAGCGATACGAGAAAGTTGTAGATGTCAAAATAAGCTGTTGTACTTATATGTGCTTCAAGAAGAGCTATTCGTGCTTGATCTTTAAGGGAGGGAAGATGAGTGTTTGTTGC
This sequence comes from Pseudomonas sp. TNT2022 ID1044, assembly GCF_028656895.1. NCBI lineage: Bacteria > Pseudomonadati > Pseudomonadota > Gammaproteobacteria > Pseudomonadales > Pseudomonadaceae > Pseudomonas > Pseudomonas sp. TNT2022 ID1044. Next base: position 1,843 of record NZ_JAMDHB010000034.1, read on the forward strand.
TGTGTTCGCTTTAGGAGTATAAAGCAAAAACGCTCGAGCACGCAGATCCTTTATTTCTGCCCAGAGATGTTCGAATTCGTGGGCAGATTCACAGCGCGATGCTGCATGCTTTAATGTATTCAGCGCAACTGGCGAAAACCAGCCCGGTATTTCAAGTCTGCAGAAGTCACGCATAGTTGCAATTCCGAGTATTTGCGATTTTGATAGCGAAATTCCACGTGCCAGGACTTGCTCAAGCCATTTATGACGAAGCCTTAAATTGTCGGATGTTGTAGTTTTCATCAGCTTTCTCTCCGAGCTTAATGGCAAAATCGATTGTGGATATTTTGAAGTCGTATTCTTCTAGATAAACTTTATAGATTATTAAGTCGAAGTCGGATTGGCCAATAACTTCGTCGAGATAGCTGAGGAACTCAGAGTGCTTGATGGTTGAGATGCTAGTTGCCTTAAAATGTTTTAGGACTTTTGTATAAACTGCTACCAGTCCCTGATTTGAGCCCTCTGGAAGCAGGCCCTGTTCAAGAGCTATCAACTTGTCATCAATGAATTCAGACTCATACCGAATCGCCTCGGAATCAGATATGTCGTAAGCTGTATAGTCGTTGATATGCTGGGAGTTCGATTGGCCAGCCGTGTACCGGAGTAATTCTTTGCTAGAATCACCCTCATGACGGTGAACGATGAGCAGGAAAAATTTACGCATCTCATGGACTCTGACATACCAACGTCTTCCGAATTTATCCAATGGAATCCTGATTAGGTCGCAGAACATGTTCGTGCAAGAGTTTAGTTTCCATTTGTTGTTCTTAAGGAGGCGAGGCATCATAAACCCTCGCGATGGCAGGTAGAACAAATCATCCGAATGTTCGGATACATCGCCATAGAATCGGCTAAGCGATTTTCCTAGTACCTGAAGTAATTGGATCGCATGCGCGGCCAGATATGGAATAGGTCGTTCGATGTCGGCATTGATACCTAGGTCACCAGTCTTTCCGGCTTCATGGTTAATAAACGCTCCACCTAAGGCCTTATCGCGAGACAGGCAGTCTCTTTTAAGCTTGCTGAGTTCTGCATTGCGGATAGGTTTAAGCATCCCGATTATTATTGCGCAAGCGCCATAGAATGCTTCCACAGCCATCATATAACTAGCCTCTCCTGCAGGCAGATTATGTTTGGTTTTACTTTGGAGTCTGGTGATGTTAAGTGCTTGAACTAGAGTCTGTGAAGGGAGACCATCCATCTCCTTTGTCGTCCACAGATACTTAGTTTCCTCGAACAGTTCCTGTTTCTTACGGGATCGGCTGCTGGAAGGATACCTGAGATCAATGTCAATGAATTTAGGTGTGTAAAAATCCAATGAAGAAACAATTGCTTCGCCATAGACCGTAACCCACATCGCGGCTTGGTTTAAACATTGAAAGCCAATATCAAAATGGATCAGCTTCGTGTGGCCAGAGCTCTTAAAGTTGTACGCGTATTGTAAGATAAGCTCATTTATGTCAACTTTAACATTTGGTATTTCGTTGGGCAGTCTTTCGTGCTCGTCAAAGAACTGCTGTAATATCACAAGCAAATCTTCAAAATACGGTGCTGTGATGCCTCCACAGGATACCTCGTCGATGGTTTGCGTGTTTTGTGTAGTGTGGCGCTGCCTCTGAATCGCTACATGAAGCAGATTGTCATCCTGTAAAAGAGGTTCGAATTGACGGATGAACAAGCGAAAGCTTCGGTTGTTAAAGGAAGTTGGTGTTCTACCTAGCACCTTGGTAAGGAACTCTCGGGACAGTATTCCTTTCTCATAATTGCTATTTTTCCCTGATGTGACGTACAGGTTTTGAGTTTCGAAATATAAAATTGCTTTTTCTATGAAGTCTTGTGGAAGATGGTCGGCGTCAAATTCCGCACCAGCTTGGAGGTCGAGGTAGCCAAGGACTTCACTAAGGTGCGCAAGAAATCTCTCCTTATATAATAGTGCTTCTCCCCATCCCCCTTTGCTCAGACCTTCGGCGATGGCTTTAAAAGCGTCGTTGGTAAGCTGCATGAATCCATATGCTGTAGGATTATAAGTTGCTTTATAAAGAATAATCCATGCAGAAAGATTCATGATAAAGTGAAAGTATACAGTCCATCTTTTTGGTGATGCCGCCTTTCCGTTGATACTTCCCATGCGGCAATGAAAGAGCCATTTTTGAGCTGTATATAATAGCTTGGCGTTGCAGTCGTCCGTCAGTAAGGTACCATCTGGCATTGGTTGACGAAAGTCGACATTGCTTAATTCAGCACTTCCTGGGAATGTAACCAACCATTCTGAATTGCCAAGTTCACCTTTCACTAGCCAGTCAGCTTGGTAGTTATAATTTTTCTTATGCAAACGGCTGCGATTCTCTGCTTGTTTAATAAGCGCGGCGATGCGGCGTTCTTCCAGAGAGGGATTGTCCATCTTAACATCTCAAGTCGAGTTTAATCAGGGGTCTCAGGTTTGGGGCAATCCTAAGTGCCTGGAAATGTGATTTCCTGATTTCACTGAGTGATTCTCCTGCTATCCTGTCGGCAACTGCGATCTCTGCATTGGTCGCAAGATCAAAGTCAAGCTCTACCGTCTTAACGAGTAAGTATCTTATAGCTGGAAATATCCATATCGGAAGTTGGGTGGCTAAATCAATAGCCGTCACTTGGTCAGCCGGCATGTTAGCCGCTGCATCTGCATAAGCGTAGATTGCGGCTAGGCTGGATGGACTGCGGTCAAACAAAAGTTCGCTTTCCAAAAACATCTCAATTATCGAGTTTGCGTCAGGAGAGTAATGGTTCAGCTTACTACGCATTGCTTCACTCAATGCATCTCCCTTATTAAGCCCTAATAAAACTCTGCGAATAAATGCCTCTAGTTCTTCTCTTGTTTCAAAGTCCGAAGCTGCAAGCTGCCACGGCATCCCTTCAGTCGCCGTTAAAATAAATTTTTGATGAATTGCCCTGAGGAAACGTGTTCCCCATCGTTTTATCATCCATTCAGGTATATAGTTCTTCCGGACTACTTGAAGTGAGTTGCCGAGAAGGTCAGCTACCGCCTGTATGCTTCCTTTGAGTAAGAACTCCAAAATTCCTTGGGTGCAGCGAATGCGAAATAGACTAACCATGTCGGCGCTGATACCTACGGCTTTAAGTTCATTTTCATATATGTCGTAAAATGAAAGTCCTTCGTATTGACTTAGCGTGCATGAAAATCCTGGGCGCGAGCCAATCTGCTTTCGGCTCGAAACTAGGAATAATTTTCTCCAGCCAGATTTTCTTTTAGCTAGTAAGCGTGCTCTGGGCATGGATGTGCATCTAATGACATCTGTCACGATGCGTATACTTAGCGGTGGCAATATGGATACCTTACGCTCCTGGGCACGAGGCTTACTTACGCTAAGTGTGATTCGTTTTGTATCACTAAATCCCCGGAGGTAATATGTTCCATGTTGACTATATAGCCGTACATTTGTAAGCGAGCTTGGGTTGAAGCATGGGTTTTCTGTAGCGATAATCACGCATGCTACGGCGCAATCTCGAGGAGAAAGGTAGCCCAGTAAACGGTTTAAGTTTTCATTGATAGTGGGGGTATTCACACCATCGTCGCCCACCAGCCTCCGAATCATTTGTCTGACTTTTGGTTTCAGTATTTTGTTATGGATGAGCTTTCTAAAAAATGGTGTTTCGCCTAAGCTTTTAATAGTTATTGTTTTGAGTTCGTCAGTGTGCTCTGCATAATATCGGGCGACTGAGAAAAACCATTGCGGGCCTGAAGGTGAGTCTGGATGTGCAATATGCAGGCCGTTTCGGTAAAAGCAATTGCTGTCTAGCACGCTTTCAATTTCGTCAGTGGTTATATTTGCATACAGCTTAGCCCCGTGATTATGGCACCTTAACATCCGATCCCAATAATCAATACTGCATTCTAGGAGCACTCCAGCTCGCCGCTCGAGAGTGCTTTTAAGGTCTAAGAGGTACACGTCGTCTACAAGATCAAGTCCGGCCTCTATAAGATATTTTTTAGGTAGCAAGCATTGAAGACTTTCTGGAACGATCACATTCTCTCGTTTATGCCCAAGAGGTTCCGTGAGATGATCTGAGGCTTTAAATGAAGAAGGTGCCTCGCCTGGCACGTACACGTCAGTAGGAATAAATCCAGTGCTTCGCAACTTCCGGTACAGGCCGGCAATGGCGCACCATTGATCCGTTCTGGTCTTAAACGCTAACTCCGTTCTGGCCAAATGCGATGCGTAATGTGTAAGTAGGAAGTTGTCCCATCCATCCGTCGCTGGTGGGAACGCTACCTGATTTTTAACTACATGCTTGAAAATGTTCCTGCCTGCGTCAAAAAAGCCTGGGTAACTAGATTCGGCGCCTCCTAGGCAAAGCGTTTTTATAGCCTCAGCAACCGGAATTATCTTTTCTGGCATTACCCATTCAGGAATTTTGATAGACCCAGTTCGAACTTCGCGTATGGCTTCATCATCGTCCCATTGGAAAGTAATTCTTTCAGTCGAGATTTGATAGGTGAGCATGAGCGCGTCTACATGAAGGTTTTGCTTTAAGATAGTACTCGTAAATGAGATGTCAAGAGCTTTTTCTTGCGCTCGGCTCCTGACTTTTTTGTGATTGCTGAGTATTTTTATTTGTTTTTTTCATTAATGTTTTAATTGGCAATATATAACTATTATTTTGTGCGATATAAAGATAGTTAAATTACTGAGCGTGTTTCGGTGCTTGTTTTTTATTTAAAAGGGTGTGAATTTTTATTGGCGTAAATGTTGAAAAAATCACAAAACAGATTCTAGTCGTGTCCCCGTTCGATCATCGGGGCAGCTTGAGACCCTCAGCAGTGGGGCTGCTGCGATTCTGACGCCGGAGCACCGTGTGACGCTTTTATAATTGAGTGGTAAGACACGCTTCGTTAGGCGCTGCAAGCTTTTTATGTCGAATATTGACATATGCGAAATTTGACTTTTTTTGCTGCGTCAGAGCGAATACACATGTTTTTTTACTATGAAAACTTCCTCGCTGAATGACGAATGAACGCTAGAGGTTCCTGCGAGTGCTACGCCATGGCTCCTAAATTTGGTTCAATGTTCGGTGACTGTGAGAAAAGACGTCATCCATCAAGCCTCCAGAAGCGGGCTCCTCAGTGCGCCTTATCTCGGTTGGCTTCGGAACGAGGCGGAGTCATTGAGTCAGGTTCGCTCAACGTTTAATCGCTGTACTCTGAGGGTGACTGTTCTTTTATCCAAAAATTCTGAAATCTGTGGAAGCTGAAATTTTGTGATGGTGTCAAGCGCCCAGTGTCAGCGGCGAACGCAACTCGCTGTTATTGATGCATTAATTCGAAATTTAAAATTCGTCTGTCTAGAAAACGTTGTTGCTCGACATCAACGGCATCCTCGGCCTGGCGGCGTTGATGGGTGGGCTCAAGCATGGCGAACAGTCGTACAACGACGATTCGGCACGCAGCTACAGCGTGATGATCCTCACCGCCATGGGCGTTTCCATGGTGGTGCCGGAGTTCATTCCCGAGGCTAACTGGAAACTCTATTCAGCATTCACCATCGGCGCGATGGTGGTGCTCTACACGTTGTTCCTGCGCATGCAGGTCGGGCCGCACAGCTATTTTTTCAGCTACAGCTACCCGGACAAACGCCGCAAGAAAACGCCTCTGGACGAGGAGCCGACGCCGGTCAATCTGACGCTGTCCATCGGCCTGCTGGTATTTGGTGTGGTGGTGATTGGCGCGTTGGCCGAAGTGATGTCCAAGACCCTTGATCTGGGCCTGGAGGGAACCGGAGCGCCGCCGGTGGTCACGGCCATTCTGGTGGCGGCGATTTCGGCGGCGCCGGAGATTCTGACCGCATTGCGCGCGGCACTGGCCAACCGCATGCAGTCGGTGGTCAACATCGCCATGGGCGCCTCGCTGTCGACGGTGATTCTGACGGTGCCGGTGATGGAAGCCATGGCGCTTTACACTGGCCAGCCGTTCCAGATGGCCATGACTCCGGTACAGACTGTGATGATCTTCCTCACGCTGATCGTCAGCGCGATCAACCTCAACGATGGCGAAACCAACGCCATCGAAGGCATGACTCACTTTGTGCTGTTTGCGACGTTTATCATGTTGTCGCTGCTCGGACTTTGAATCTCCACAAATCCCTTGTGGAAGCGGGCTTGCCCGCGATGAGGCCGTCACATTCAACATTTCTGTCGGCTGACAGTCCGCTATCGCGGGCAGGCGCGCTCCCACAGGTTTAATCGGTATTGAGTCAGGTCCCGGCAATCAACTGCCGAGCCGCCTGGCTGTGATCGGCAATCAACCCCTTCAGGTCCAGCCCTTCGACCTGTCCGTCGATCACTCGCCACTTGCCGCCAATCATCACCCGATCCGCACGGTCAGCGCCGCACAGCAGCAATGCCGAGACCGGGTCATGACTGCCGGAGAACCGCAGTTCATCGAGCTTGAACAGCGCCAGGTCAGCTTGCTTGCCCGGCGCAAGTTCGCCGATATCGGTACGGCCCAGCAGACTGGCCGAGCCTTTGGTTGCCCAACCCAGTACACGCTCCGGGGTGATCTTTTCCGCACCGTAACGCAAGCGCTGGATGTACAGCGCCTGGCGCGCTTCAAGCATCATGTTCGAGGCATCGTTGGACGCCGAACCGTCCACGCCCAAGCCGAGCAAGGCGCCGGCATCAGTCAGCTCGATGCTCGGGCAAATGCCGGAAGCCAGGCGCATGTTCGAGCTCGGGCAGTGGCAAATACCGGTGCGGGCGGCGCCCAGGCGAGCGATTTCGTCCGGGTTGAAATGGATGCCGTGGGCCAGCCAGGTACGCGGACCGAGCCAGCCGACGCTGTCCAGATAATCCACGGTGCGCAGGCCGAAGCGTTGCAGGCAGAAGTCTTCTTCGTCGAGGGTTTCGGCCAGGTGGGTGTGCAGGCGGACGTCCAGTTTGTTCGCCAGTTCGGCGCTCGCGGACATGATTTGCGGGGTCACCGAGAACGGCGAGCAAGGCGCCAGGGCGATCTGGATTTGTGCGCCGTCGCCGCGTTCGTGGTACTCGGCGATCAGGCGTTGACTGTCGTCGAGGATCACCTGGCCTTCCTGTACGGTCTGCTGCGGCGGCAGCCCGCCGTCCTTTTCGCCGAGGCTCATGGAGCCGCGCGTCAGCATCGCTCGCATGCCCAATTCGCGAACGCTTTCGACTTGCACGTCAATCGCGTTTTCCAGGCCTTCGGGGAACAGGTAATGGTGATCGGCCGCGGTGGTGCAGCCGGACAACAGCAACTCGGCCAGCGCGACTTTGGTGGCGAGGGCGAGCTTTTCCGGAGTCAGTCGAGCCCACACCGGATACAGGGTTTTCAGCCACGGGAACAACGGCTGGTTGACCACCGGCGCCCAGGCGCGGGTCAAGGTTTGATAGAAGTGGTGATGGGTGTTGATCAGGCCCGGGAGGATCACGTGCTCGCGGGCATCGAACACTTCATTGCACGGCGCGGACGGTTGTTGGCCGAGGCCGAGCACTTCGACGATTACTCCGTCTTGCAGCACAAGGCCGCCACGGGCATCGAGCTCGTTGGAGGTGAAAATGGCGAGGGGGTTTTTTAACCAGGTGCGGGTCGCAGGCATGTTGGCCGGCTCCTCTGAAAGTTGGGTTCAGGGTTGCCAGCTCAGTGTTGCCCTGTCTGCTGATCCAGGGTCGCCGGGGAGGCGAGGTGCGAAGTTTCGAACAAAACGCCCGTGCGGGCAAGCCCGTCCCGACCGGACAACACAAAACCTTTGCAGGAGCGAGCAAGCTCGCTCCTGCAAAGGGTGGCGGTGTTTACCAGGGAATGGTCTCGCCCCGGTAGTTGATGAAGTGATGTCCACCCTTGCCGACATACGCATTCACCTGATCCACCAAGCCACGCGTGCTGGTCTCGACATCAATGTCCGCGCCTTCACCGCCCATGTCGGTTTTCACCCAGCCCGGGTGCAGCGACAGCACGGTCAAAGCCTGTTCGCCCAATTGCATGACGAAGCTGTTGGTCATGGAGTTCAGTGCAGCCTTGCTCGCCTTGTATAACGCCAGTTCCGGCGCATCCGGCATGGTCACGCTGCCCAGCACCGAACTCATGAACGCCAGTACACCTGTGCCCGGGCGGATTTGCCCGACAAATCGCTGGGCCAGGTTAATCGGCGCCACCGCGTTGGTGAAGAACAGTTGCCCGACTTCGGCCAGGGTCGCGCCACCGTTGGGTGTCTGCACTTCAGGGCCTTTGACCCCGGCGTTGACGAACAGCAGGTCGAACACCTCGCCCTTGAGTTGCTGGCTCAAGGCGATGACCGCTTGCTGATCGTCCATGTCGAGTTTCTCGATCCGCACCTTGCCCAGCACTTTCAGCGCATCGGCATTCTGCGGGTTGCGCACGGTGGCGGTGACTTGCCAGCCATCGGCCAGAAGGGTCTTCACCAGGCCGAGGCCCAAGCCGCGGGAGGCGCCGATGATGAGTGCGGTTTTTGCCGTAGACATGAGTGGCTTCCTTGGTAAAAGAGGTTCAGTGGAGAGCGTTGACGGGGCCTATGCTGCAACGCTTGATGTCTGGCGTCGAGCCCGTTGTTGTCTGTTTGTGGCGACTAATGCCCGGCCTGCCACGGCTGCCCCAACGACACCGGCGCATACAGCCGCGTGCGCAGCGCATCCCGGGACAGCAACACCAGCACCACAATCGTTGCCACATACGGCAGCATCGCCAACAGACTCGACGGAATCGCCAGCCCCAACCCCTGTGCCACCAGGTGCAGGATGCTGGCGAGACCGAACAGATACGCGCCGAGCAACAGGCGCCACACCCGCCAGCTGGCAAACACCACCAGCGCCAGCGCAATCCAGCCGCGGCCTGCACTCATGTTCTCCGCCCACATTGGCGTGTAGGCAAGGGACAAATAAGCCCCGGCCAACCCGGCCATGGCGCCCCCGAACAACACCGCCAACGTGCGCACGCGCAACACCGGCAAGCCCATGGCACTCGCGGCATCCGGGCTTTCCCCGACGGCTTGAATGATCAGGCCGATGCGGCTTTTCAGAACCACCCAGGCCACCATCGCAAACAGCGCGAACGACAGGTACACCAGCAGATCCTGGGCAAACAGCATCCGCCCGATCAGCGGAATTTCACTCAAGTACGGAATCGCCAGCGGCTCGAATCCCGTCAGCGGTTTGCCCACCCACGCCGCACCGACAAAGGTTGAAAGACCCACGCCGAAAATCGTCAGGGCCAGGCCGGTGGCCACTTGATTGGCGTTGAACACCAGCGCAACCAGCGCAAACAGTGATGACAACAACATCCCGGCGAGCATCGCCAGTACCACACCCAGCCACAGGTTGCCGCTGTTGAAGGCGACAATAAACCCGATCACCGCACCGAACAGCATCATGCCTTCCTGACCCAGATTCAGTACGCCACTTTTTTCGCAAACCAGTTCGCCCAGTGCCACCAGCAACAACGGCGTACCGCAGCGCACCATGGCGTAGAAAATATTGCTCAGCAAATCGATATCCATCACAGCGCTCCTGCGTGTACGGCGGTGGCGGGTGCGCGGCGTGTCCAGCGCAGGTTCAAACGCGGTCGATAGAGAATCAGCACATCGCTGGCCAGCAGGAAAAACAGCATCATCCCCTGGAACAGCTGGGTGATTGCCTGCGGCAGATTCAGGCTCATTTGTGCACTCTCGCCACCGATGTACAGCAGCGCCATCAACAGGCTGGAAAGCAGGATGCCGACGGGATTGAGCCGGCCGAGAAAGGCCACGGTGATCGCCGCATAGCCGTACCCCGGAGAGACCTGCGGGACCAGTTGGCCAATGGGGCCGGTGACTTCGCAAACCCCCGCCAGGCCCGCCAGGCCACCGCTGATCAACAGCGCCAGCCAGATCAGGCGTTTCTCGCGAAAGCCCACGAAACCAGCCGCGCGCTTGTCCAGCCCGAGCACTTTGATCTGGAAGCCGACAAAGCTCTTCTGCAACAACACCCACACCGCCACCAGCGCGAGCAGGGCGAAATACACCCCTGCGTGCAACCGGCCATCTTCCGTCAGCAGCGGCAACCGGCTGGCATCACCGAACATCGCCGATTGCGGAAAGTTGAACCCTTCGGGGTCTTTCAGCGGCCCGTGGACGCAATACAACAACAGGTTCAGGGCAATGTAGTTGAGCATGATGCTGGTCAGGATTTCATTGGCATTGAAGTGCGTTCGCAGCCAGGCGGTCAGCCCGGCCCATGCCGCGCCGGCCAGAATGCCGGCGAGCAGGATCAGCGCCAGTGCCCAGCGGCTTTGCATGTCGATGATATTCACCGCCAGTGCACTGCCGGCCAACGCTCCAAGCAACAGTTGACCTTCGGCGCCGATGTTCCAGATGCGCGCCCGATACGCGACTGCCAGGCCCAGCGCGCACAGCAGAATCGGCAGTGCCTTGACCAGCAGTTCGCAGACGCCATACAGGTCACTGACCGGCGCGATCAGCAGGGTATGCAAGGTCAGCAAGGGGTCATGCCCCAAGGCAAGAAACAGCAACGAGCCACAGCCCAGCGTCAGGGCCGCCGCCAGCAGTGGCGAGCACCACAACATCACGCGCGATTGCTGGCCACGGGGTTCAAGAGAAAGCAGCATGTGACACTCCGTTAATGCGTGGCGGGTACAGGGGATTGAGGGATATCGAACTGGCCGGCCATCCAGCCTCCGACATCGGTCAGGCGGGTATCGACGGTAGCCTGGAGTGGCGACATGCGTCCGCTGCACAAGGCGCCGAGGCGGTCGCTGATCTGGAACAGTTCGTCGAGGTCTTCAGAGATCACCAGGATCGCCGCTCCCGCATCTCGCAAGGCAATCAGGGCCCGGTGGATCGTCGCGGCGGCCCCAACGTCCACGCCCCAGGTCGGGTGCGCGGCCACCAATAATTTGGGTTGCTGGAGGATTTCCCGACCGAGGATGAATTTCTGCAGGTTGCCGCCGGACAGGCTGCGGGCCGGTGCCTGAGCGTCCGGTGTCTTGACCCCGAAGCGTTCGATGATGGTGTTGGCCAGCGCCTGGACTTTGCCGCGCTGGATCAGGCCGTTGCTCACCAGGCCTTGCTGGAAAGCGGTGAGCAGTGCGTTGTCCGCCAGACTCAATTCCGGCACGGCACCATGCCCCAGCCGATCGGCAGGGACGAACGCCAGGCCGCGCTGGCGGCGTGCGTCGGGGCGCAAATGTGCAACCGGTTCGAGGCCGAAGCTGATCCTCGCGCTGTCGACGCGAGGCAGCCGTTCTTCACCGCTGAGCAAGGCCAGCAACTCGTCCTGGCCATTGCCGGCGACCCCGGCGATGCCGACGATTTCACCGCTGCGCACTTGGAGGTCGATGGCCTTGAGCGAACAGCCGAAGGGATCCGGGTTATGCCAGGACAAGCCCTGCACGTTCAGCCAAACGTCGGTGCCCGTCACTTTGGGGTAATCAGTGATCAACGCCGCCGCTTCGCCGACCATCAATTGCGCCAGTTGCTGATCCGAACACTCGGCCGGTACGCAATGCCCGGCCACTCGACCAGACCGGAGCACGGTGGCGCTATGGCAAAGCGCACGGACTTCACCGAGTTTGTGGCTGATGAATAAAATGCTGCAGCCCTCGGCAGCGAGCCGGCGCAAGGTGACGAACAGTTCATCGGCCTCTTGCGGGGTCAGCACCGACGTCGGCTCGTCAAGAATCAGCAGGCGGATGTCCTGCATCAGGCAGCGTACGATCTCCACCCGTTGCCGCTCACCGATCGACAGGCTGTGGACAAGTCGCTCGGGCTCCAGCGCCATGCCATAGCGCTGCGACACTTCACGAATCTTCGGCTCCAGCTGTTTCGGCGTGCCCGCCGCCGCCCCCATCGCCAGGGCAATGTTCTGCGCCACGGTAAGTGTTTCGAATAGCGAGAAATGCTGGAACACCATGCCGATTCCCAGGCCGCGAGCCTGGGCGGGGTTGCGCATGCTCACACGCTGCCCTTGCCAGATCATCTCACCCGAATCGGCATGAGTAACGCCGTAGATAATCTTCATCAACGTACTTTTGCCCGCGCCGTTTTCACCGAGCAAGGCGTGGATTTCACCGGGCGCAATGCTCAGATCGATGGCGTCGTTGGCCAGGCAACCGGGGTAGCGCTTGCTGATTCTGTGCAACTGCAGGCGAGGTGTTGTATCGACAATGGGCGCGGGGTGGGTCATCACAGGCTCGGTTCGATTGGAGTTATGCCTGTGGATAAAGCAATTTTCTGGCCAGTAGGTCAGGAAATCCTCCGCGCCGCACCAACTGGAGCGTTGAATCCGGCACTTGGCTGCGCATGATCCAAAACACGGCACCACTTGGGGGCAAAGCCGTTGATCTGGCTCCGGTTTTGCGCGTTCGGTTTTGGTTAAAAAATGAGCAGCACGCTGCAAGCCATGCCGGATATGGGGCCGCGTCAGCCATGAACGGGTTATCCACAGATTGCTCCACAGTATTTGTGCGCAAGCTCAAAACTCGGGCATAAGCACTGCGCGGCTTTCTTCTAAAGGTGCTAAACGGCTCTAACTGATTGTTTTTACTTCGATTTTGAATTTTAGATAGCGAATTGGGTGAAAAATGAGCAAAGCCCGCAAAGCCGCATGACAGAAGGGTTACAGCAGTATGTGCTCAGGTTATCCACAGCCGGGTGCACAGTAGATGTGGGCAAATGTGGAATAAGTGAAAAAACGTCGTGCCCCAAAAGATCGCACCCTTGCAGGCGCTGCCGCAGGCTGCGATCTTTTGATCTTCTAGCGCTGCAACAAAATGCGCCCACGGCTCAAGTCCGCAAGCTGCGATTGCAAGGTTTCGATCTGCCCGGCACCCACCGCCAACTGCAACTCCACGCCATTGGCCGTGAAATCTTCTTGCACAACCAGCCCGCCGTTTTCCGCGACTCGCAGTTTGACCAGCGCCAATTCACTGAACGCACAGGCACACCGCAACGGCACGCGGCTGATCAGTTCCACCTTCGGCGCCGCTTGCAGACATTTGTTGGCACCTCCGCCATAGGCCCGGGCCAGTCCGCCGGTACCGAGTTGAATGCCGCCATACCAGCGAATCACCAGCACCACGACCTGATCGCAATACTGCGCATCAATAGCCGCCAGGATCGGCCGTCCAGCGGTACCCCCAGGCTCACCGTCGTCGGTGCTGCGGTATTGGTCGCCGAGCTTCCACGCCCAGCAATTGTGCGTGGCATTCAGGTCGCTGTGCTGTTCGATGAATGCCTGCGCTTCGGCAGGACTGCTGATCGGCGCGGCATAGGTGATGAAGCGGCTTTTGCGAATCTCTTCGCGGTATTCGCAAAAGTCGCTGAGGGTAAAAGGCATAGTCGTCTTAGATAGATGGCGTCAGGCCGCAGCCTTTGAGAATGATGCGGATCAGGTTGTTGCCGGCGTCTTCCATGTCCTGTTTGGTCAACTTGGTACGACCGCTGACTCGGCAGATCTGCGTGGCGAAGTCAGCGTAGTGTTGAGTGCTGCCCCACAGCAGGAAGATCAGATGCACCGGGTCGACCGGGTCCATTTTGCCAGCGTCGATCCACGCTTGAAACACGGCGGCACGGCCTTGGAACCAGGTGCGATAGTCCTGGTTGAAATACTCGGTCAGGCATTCGCCGCCGCTGATGACTTCCATGGCGAAGATGCGCGAGGCTTGCGGCTGGCGTCGGGAAAATTCCATTTTGGCGCGGATGTAGCGGGTCAGGGCTTCGGCCGGATCATCTTCGGCGGTCAGGGTGTTGAAGGTGCTGTCCCACAATTCGATGATGTTGCTCAGCACCGCCACGTACAAACCGAGTTTGTTGGTGAAGTAGTAATGCAGGTTGGCTTTGGGCAACCCTGCATTCAAGGCGATGGTGTTCATGCTGGTGCCCTTGAACCCGTGACGGGCGAACTCGTCTTCGGCGGCTTTGATGATGGTCTCTTCATTCTTCTGACGAATGCGGCTGGCGGGTTTGCCGCCGTGAGCAGGGACTTCAAAGGTCATAGGCACTTCCGGACAAGTGGGTGGGGGCATCCAGTGCGTTGATAGCCTAAATCCGAAAGCACCACAACCCTGCAGGAGCCAGCAAGCCGGCTCCTGCAGGGGGTGTTTTCAGCGCGTGGCAGCCAGGCTTTCGAGGAAGCTTTCCAGAACCAGGTGTGGGCGACGGCCTTTGCGGGTAACCGAGGCAAGGCTCAGGTCGTAGAAGCGCGTTTTTGATTTCAAGGCGCGCAAGCGACCCTGTTGCACCCAGAGACTGGCGTAGTGGTCCGGCAAATAACCGATATAGCGCCCGGTCAAAATCAGGAACGCCATGCCTTCGCGGTCCGACGCGCTGGCGGTGCAATTGAGTGCCTGGTAATGGGCCTGGATTTCTGCGGGCAGACGGAAGGTCGGGGCAATGGCGTCCTGAGTGTTCAGGCGCTCGTCGTCCAGTTGCTTGTCGTCGACATAAAACAGCGGGTGACCGACCGCGCAATACAACAACGAACGCTCGCTATACAGCGGTTGATATTCCAGCCCAGACAGCGCGCTGGCCTGGGGCACCACGCCGACATGCAGACGCCCGTCGAGCACGCCTTGTTCCACTTCGTTGGGCGCGATCATGCGAATCTGGATTTGCACGTCAGGCCCGCGTTCCTTTAATTGGGCCAGGGCATGGGTGATGCGCATGTGGGGCAGGGTGACCAGGTTATCAGTCAGGCCAATGGTCAACTCGCCGCGCAAGTGCTGATGCAGGCCATTGACCTCCGTGCGGAAACTTTCCAGTGCGCTCAGTAACTGCAGCGCTGATTGATACACCTCGCGACCTTCCTCCGTCAGGGAGAAACCGGCACGCCCGCGTTGGCAAAGGCGCAATCCCAGGCGCTGCTCCAGATCGCTCATCTGCTGGCTGATGGCTGAGCGGCCGATGCCGAGCACGGTTTCCGCTGCGGAGAAGCCACCGCATTCGACGACGCTGCGAAAGATCCGCAACAAGCGAATATCAAAGTCGCTGACTTGCGCCAGGGGATCGGGGCGGCGGCTGGACATAGTTTAGTGATGGCCTGACTAAAGGTTAGAAAAGTTGGATTTCACCGACTTTATCTCCGTGGCAATTTAGCTGCAAGAACGGTTTTTATCCCTACGCCGCTTATCGCCCTTGCGAGGTTTCGCTCATGAACTTGCCCGAAAACGCACCGACTTCTCTGGCCAGCCAGCTCAAGCTCGATGCTCACTGGATGCCTTACACCGCCAACCGCAACTTCCAGCGCGACCCGCGCCTGATTGTCGGTGCCGAAGGCAGCTGGTTGATCGACGATAAGGGCCGCAAAATTTATGACTCGCTGTCCGGTCTGTGGACCTGCGGCGCCGGGCACACCCGCAAGGAAATCCAAGAGGCGGTGGCCAAGCAACTGGGCACCCTCGATTACTCGCCAGGCTTCCAGTACGGCCATCCTCTGTCGTTCCAGCTGGCTGAAAAAATCACCGACCTGACGCCGGGCAACCTGAACCACGTGTTCTTCACCGACTCGGGCTCCGAGTGCGCCGACACCGCCGTGAAGATGGTTCGTGCTTACTGGCGCCTGAAAGGCCAGTCGACCAAGACCAAAATGATCGGACGTGCCCGTGGCTATCACGGGGTGAACATCGCCGGCACCAGCCTCGGTGGCGTGAACGGCAACCGTAAACTGTTCGGTCAGGCGATGATGGATGTCGATCACTTGCCGCACACACTGCTGGCAAGCAACGCTTACTCCCGTGGCATGCCGGAGCAGGGTGGTATTGCCTTGGCTGACGAACTGCTGAAGCTGATCGAACTGCACGACGCTTCGAACATCGCCGCGGTGTTCGTTGAGCCAATGGCGGGTTCCGCCGGTGTGCTGGTTCCACCTCAGGGTTACCTCAAGCGTCTGCGCGAAATCTGCGATCAGCACAACATCCTGCTGGTGTTCGACGAAGTGATCACCGGTTTCGGCCGTACCGGCACCATGTTTGGCGCCACCACCTTCGGCGTGACCCCGGACCTGATGTGCATCGCCAAGCAAGTCACCAACGGTGCAATCCCGATGGGCGCGGTGATTGCCAGCTCCGAGATCTACCAGACCTTCATGAACCAGGCGACGCCTGAGTACGCCGTCGAGTTCCCGCACGGCTACACCTATTCCGCGCACCCGGTGGCTTGCGCCGCGGGCCTGGCAGCGCTCGATCTGCTGCAAAAGGAAAATCTGGTACAGAGCGTGGCTGAAGTCGCACCGCATTTCGAAAATGCGCTGCATGGCCTGAAGGGCACCAAGAACATCATCGACATCCGTAACTTTGGCCTGGCCGGTGCGATCCAGATCGCCCCGCGTGACGGCGACGCTATCGTGCGTCCGTTCGAAGCCGGCATGGCGCTGTGGAAAGCCGGGTTCTACGTACGCTTCGGCGGCGACACCCTGCAGTTCGGCCCAACCTTCAACAGCAAGCCGCAAGACCTGGATCGCCTGTTCGATGCGGTCGGCGAAGTGCTGAGCAAGATCGACTGATTTCTCCTTCTATATACCTATAAACAACGGGCGCTCGGAAACGCGCGCCTGTGGACAACTTTTCAGGAGCTTCCATGAGCGTTATTCCGCATTTGATCAATGGCGAACTGGTGACCGAGAACGGTCGCGCGGTTGATGTGTTCAACCCGTCCACCGGTCAGGCAATCCACAAGCTCCCACTGGCGACCCGCGACACCATCCAGAGCGCCATCGACGCCGCCAAGGCTGCATTCCCGGCCTGGCGCAACACGCCGCCGGCCAAGCGTGCCCAAGTGATGTTCCGCTTCAAGCAACTGCTGGAGCAGAACGAAGCACGCATCTCGCAATTGATCAGCGAAGAGCACGGCAAAACCCTGGAAGATGCTGCCGGTGAATTGAAGCGCGGCATCGAGAACGTCGAGTTCGCTTGCGCTGCACCGGAAATCCTCAAGGGTGAGTACAGCCGTAACGTCGGTCCGAACATCGACGCCTGGTCTGATTTCCAGCCGCTGGGCGTCGTGGCCGGTATTACGCCGTTCAACTTCCCGGCAATGGTGCCGCTGTGGATGTACCCGCTGGCGATCGTCTGCGGTAACTGCTTCATCCTCAAGCCTTCCGAGCGTGACCCGAGTTCGACGCTGCTGATCGCCCAGTTGCTGCTCGAAGCTGGCCTGCCGAAAGGTGTGCTGAGCGTGGTGCACGGTGACAAGACGGCGGTGGATGCATTGATCGAAGCGCCGGAAGTCAAAGCGCTGAGTTTCGTGGGGTCGACGCCGATTGCCGAGTACATCTATTCCGAAGGCACCAAGCGCGGCAAACGCGTACAGGCCTTGGGCGGCGCGAAGAACCATGCGGTGCTGATGCCGGACGCGGATCTGGACAACGCCGTCAGCGCACTGATGGGCGCGGCTTACGGTTCTTGCGGTGAACGCTGCATGGCGATCTCGGTGGCCGTGTGCGTGGGTGATCAGGTGGCCGATGCACTGGTGGCCAAACTGGTTCCGCAAATCAAGGCATTGAAAATCGGAGCCGGCACCAGCTGTGGTCTGGACATGGGCCCTCTGGTTACCGGTCAGGCCCGTGACAAGGTCAGCGGTTATGTAGAGGACGGCGTAGCTGCTGGCGCCAAGTTGGTGGTGGATGGTCGTGGTCTGACCGTAGCCGGTCATGAAGAAGGCTTCTTCCTGGGTGGCTGCCTGTTCGACAATGTCACACCGCAGATGCGTATCTATAAAGAAGAGATCTTCGGGCCAGTGCTGTGCGTTGTCCGGGTCAACAGCCTGGAAGAAGCCATGCAGTTGATCAACGATCATGAATACGGCAACGGCACCTGCATCTTCACCCGTGACGGTGAAGCGGCGCGGTTGTTCTGCGACGAGATCGAAGTGGGCATGGTCGGTGTGAACGTACCTTTGCCGGTGCCGGTGGCTTACCACAGCTTTGGCGGCTGGAAGCGTTCGCTATTCGGCGATCTGCATGCCTACGGCCCGGATGGCGTGCGTTTCTACACTCGCCGCAAAGCGATCACTCAACGCTGGCCCCAGCGTGCGAGCCACGAAGCCTCGCAATTCGCTTTCCCTAGCTTGTAAGTAGAAGGGCATAAGAAGGCCGACCCAAGGGGGCGGCCTTTCTGTTTTTGGGGGGTTTTTGACTTATATGACAGTTTTGTGAAAATAGCTGTTGACGGCAAATCTCAGATGTCTATAATTCGTCCCACTTCCGGCGCAGTCGAA
>NZ_JAMDHB010000035.1:0-9779 GCF_028656895.1 Pseudomonas sp. TNT2022 ID1044
CCGCAACATCGTCCATTGTGGTGAGGTCGGCACCGGTCAAATCGCTAAAATCTGCAATAACCTGCTGCTGGGGATTTCCATGGTCGGCGTCAGCGAGGCCATGGCGCTTGGCGATGCACTGGGCATCGACACCAAGGTGCTGGCAGGCATCATCAACAGCTCCACCGGCCGTTGCTGGAGTTCGGAGATGTATAACCCGTGGCCGGGCATCGTCGAAACGGCGCCTGCGTCACGCGGCTATACCGGCGGTTTCGGGGTTTGGGGCTGGCGACGGAAGCGGCGCGACAGGCGCACCAACCGGTGGTGCTGGGCGCGGTGGCCCAGCAGTTGTATCAGGCGATGAGTTTGCGTGGGGAAGGTGGGAATGACTTCTCGGCGATCATCAATAGCTATCGCAAACCGCAATAATCGCGCGGAAAACCGGTGGGAGCGAGCTCCAGCAAGTACCTATCGATATTTACC
This sequence comes from Pseudomonas sp. TNT2022 ID1044, assembly GCF_028656895.1. Taxonomy (NCBI): domain Bacteria; kingdom Pseudomonadati; phylum Pseudomonadota; class Gammaproteobacteria; order Pseudomonadales; family Pseudomonadaceae; genus Pseudomonas; species Pseudomonas sp. TNT2022 ID1044. The sequence goes on from NZ_JAMDHB010000035.1 coordinate 463, forward strand.
GGGAAATCACGTCGGGTGATCTCCCGGTTTTTTTGTATCAGGCAAACACGAAATATTTGCGCACGGTTTCCACCACTTCCCAAGTGCCTTTCATCCCGGGTTCGATGACGAAAATGTCACCGGCGCGCAGATGGATGGGCGCCATGCCTTCGGGGGTGATGACGCAGTAGCCTTCCTGGAAATGGCAGTACTCCCACTTCACGTACTCGACGTACCACTTGCCCGGCGTGCAGATCCAGGTGCCCATGATCTTGCTGCCGTCTTCGCTGGTGTAGGCGTTGAGGTTGACGGTGTGCGGGTCGCCTTCGAGCTTTTCCCATTTGCAGGCGTCGAGCACGGGCAGCGGGTGAGTGTCGCGAAGAACGGTAATCGGTGCGGTCATGATGACTCCGGGCAGTGGGTACTGGAACTGAAGTCGCACCCTATAGCGCCCGTCCGTTATTCAGTTGTCTGTGCTCGACACTGAGCTGTCCAGAAACGCATCGCTCTCAATGAGTCAGGGGAGCGTCAACGCGTGCAGCAGTGACTTGGCATAGCCGGGGAGCGCGGCGAAGTTCGCGGCGCAGAGCAGCAGTTTGCGCTGGCCCCAGGGTTCCTGCAGGGCGAGGCTTATGAAGGGCAGCCCGTCTGATCCGCGCTCGACGGCCGCCAGCGGGACGATTGCCAGGCCCGCGCCACGGGCGACCATGCGCATCACGCCATCGAAACCATCGGCGCGGATGCGGATTTGCATGCGTGAACCCGCGTGCAACGCCTGTTCCTCGAGGTACACCGCCAGCGCGCTGTTGGCGTTCAGGCCGACGTAGTCGTGATGCAGCGTGTCGGCGAAGCTTACTGTGGTCCCGTGGGCCAGGGGATGATCGTGGGGCATGATCAGCACCAATGGATCATCGCGAAACGCTTGGGTCTGCAAGTCAGTGGTATCCACCGCGTCGGAGACAATGCCGAGGTCCGCCGCGCCCTGGCGTAGCGCGTGGGTGATGCGGGCGCTGGGCAGTTCCTGCAGGTCGATATCGAGATTGGGGTGTTCGCGCAGGAAGTCGGCGAGCAGTTCCGGCAGGTACTCGGTGATGGCCGTGGTGTTGCAAAGCAATCGGACCTGGCCTTTGACGCCGTTGGCGTATTCGGCCAGGTCCTGTTGCAGGCGTTCGGCCTGTTGCAGCAGGACGCGGGCGTGTTGGGCGAGGGCCTTGCCGGCAGGCGTCGGCGTGACGCCGCGACGGCCGCGTTGCAGGAAGTCTGTGCCCAGTGAGGTTTCCATCGCGCGGATTCGTGCGCTCGCGGCTGCCAGGGACAGATGGCTGCGCGCGGCGCCGGCGGTGATATTGCCGCTGTCGAGGATGTTCAGGTAGAGGCGCAGGTCGGTCAAGTCGAAGTGCATCGTCAGCCCATTTTTAAGTGTCGTCTGGGAAGGCGTCATTAGCCACAAAAAATACGCCAGCCTCTGTATAGACAAGAGGCTCAATCAGTATATGGCAGATTTTCAACCGTCCAATCCGCGCTCACCATAGCCCCATGAATACACTCGCCACGTTCTACCAAAACCTCGGTCTGGCCCTCTCATTGCTGGTCATCACCACCTTCCTGCTGGCCGGCATGATCAAGGGATTGATCGGCCTCGGCTTGCCCACCGTGGCCATGGGGCTGCTCGGTCTGGCTATGGCTCCGTCGCAAGCTGCGGCGCTGTTGATCATCCCGGCGACCCTGACCAACGTCTGGCAATTGGCATTCGGTGGGCATCTGTCGGCGCTGCTCAAACGGTTGTGGCCGTTGTTGTTGGCGATTTTTCTTGGCACCGGGGCGGGCACGTTGTGGATCGGCATGTCCGGTATGCTCTATGCCTTGAGCGGTTTGTTTCTGCCGACCCTGCGAGTGGGGCGTCGCAGCGAGCGCTGGCTCGGCCCGCTCTGCGGCGTGATCACCGGCGTCATCACCTCGGCCACCGGCGTGTTCGTGATTCCGGCTGTGCCTTATTTGCAGGCACTTGGGTTGAGCAAGGATGAACTGGTGCAGGCGTTGGGCCTGTCGTTCACCGTCTCGACCCTCGCCCTGGCCGGCGGGTTGCTGTGGCGCGGGGCTCTGGGCGGGGGCGAGTTGAGTGCGTCGATGCTGGCGCTGATCCCGGCGGTGCTCGGCATGTTGCTCGGGCAATGGCTGCGCCAGCGGATCAGTGCCACGGTGTTCAAACGCGTATTTTTCGTTGGCCTCGGCTTGCTCGGTGGCCATTTGTTGATCAGCGGCTAGCGGACGACGGGCTGATCATCTCGATGGCGCGGATCTCGAAGTCACGCTCCAGGTACTCATCGCGTTGTTCGAGAAATTGCTTCATGTGCGGCAGATTCGAGTGCACGTCGAGGTGGGCCTGGGACTGCCAGATTTCGTAGAAGATGAACAGTGTCGGGTCCTGTTTGTCGCGCAGCATGTGGTACTCGATGCAGCCAGGCTCGGCACGACTGGCTTCTACGTAGCCGCTGAAAAACGCTTCGAAGGCATCGGATTTTTCCGGGCGGGTCTTGGCGTGCAGGATGAAACCTTGCAGATCACTCATGAAAAAAAGCTCCTCGGGTCAGAAACCGCGCCAGTCTAATGCAACAATTACCTGATGATTCGTGCGTTTGAGTCAAATGTATTTTGCCAATTGGGTGCTTATTTCGCGCGAGGCAGATCGTTACTCTGCCGCCATCCAATTCCTGACCTTCCCGAGAGCCCCTCATGAAAAAAGTTCTGTTACTCAATGGCGGCAAAAAATTTGCCCACTCCGATGGTCGTTACAACACCACCCTGCATGAAGCCGCGTTGAGCGTGCTGGACCGTGGTGGCGTGGACGTGAAAGCCACGTTCATCGACGAGGGCTACGACGTGGCGGAAGAAGTGGCCAAATTCCTTTGGGCCGACGTGATCATTTACCAGATGCCCGGCTGGTGGATGGGCGCGCCGTGGACCGTGAAGAAGTACATCGACGAAGTCTTTACCGAAGGGCATGGCAGCCTGTACGCCAGCGACGGCCGCACCCGTTCCGATGCTTCGCAAAAGTACGGCAGCGGTGGTTTGGTTCACGGCAAGCAGTACATGCTGTCGCTGACCTGGAACGCCCCTCAGCAAGCCTTCGACGACCCGACTGACTTCTTCGAGGGCAAAGGCGTGGACGCGGTGTACTTCCCGTTCCACAAGGCCAACGAGTTCCTGGGCATGACCGCTTTGCCAACCTTCCTCAGTGTGGACGTGATGAAACGCCCGAACATCGAAGGTGATGTGGCGCGTTATGAGCAGCATTTGGCTGAGGTGTTTGGCCTGAAGGCCTGAGGCTCCGCTACTATCGATATCTGAAGCCGGTACTGACCTGTGGCGAGGGAGCATCGACAACGGTGTGCAGGACTATCGATAAGGAACACTCGTGAAAGCCAGATCCGATGAGTTGCAGATTTTCGTCTGCGTGATTGAGTGCGGATCGATTTCCGCGGCGGCCGAGCAGGTCGGGCAAACGCCGTCGGCGGTAAGCCGTACGTTGTCGCGGCTGGAGGCCAAGCTCGATACAACGTTGATCAATCGCACCACGCGGCGCATGGATCTGACCGAAGAGGGCAAGTATTTCTTCGAGCACGCCAAGCTGATTCTCGATCAGATGGACGAGCTCGAAGAGCGCTTGACCTCACGCCAGCAGACGCCGTCCGGGCGCCTGCGCATCAACGCTGCCTCGCCGTTCATGCTGCACGCCATCGTGCCGCACATCGACGAGTTTCGACGGCTCTACCCCGACATCCAGCTTGAGCTCAACAGCAACGACCTGATCATCGATTTGCTGGAGCAAAGTACCGACATTGCCATCCGCATCGGCACGTTGGCCGACTCGACCCTGCACGCCCGCTCACTGGGTTGCAGCCCGTTGCACATCGTTGCCAGCCCGGCTTATCTGGAAAAATACGGCACGCCGACGGCGGTGGCTGATCTGTCCGGACACACGCTGCTGGGCTTCACCCAGAACGAGGGCCTCAACCAATGGCCGCTACGTTACGTGCACGGCGATCGCTGGCCGATCCAGGCGTCGCTCAGCGCCTCCAGCGGCGAAACCATCCGCCACCTGGCGCTGGAAGGGCAGGGCATCGCCAGCCTGTCGCATTACATGACCATCGACGACATTCGCGCCGGACGTTTGAAGGTGCTGCTGGCGGAGTTCAACAGCGGTTATCGCCAGCCGATCAACGCCGTGTACTACCGTAACTCGCAACTGGCCTTGCGGATCCAGTGCTTTCTGGACTTTATCCAGAGCAAGCTGGCGCTGTACGCCACCGACGATTTCAACGACTGATTCGTGATTACTGCGCAAGAGTGAATTGGGTCAGCGGGGATTTTTCGTCAAGGAACACTGCTTGATACTCGTTGCATCACTTATCCACGCAGGGAGTTTCTCCATGAACGTATTCGTTACCGGTGCAGCGGGTTTTATCGGTGGTTCCATCGCCACCGGCCTGATCAAGGCAGGTCATAGCGTCACGGGCCTGGTGCGCAACGCCGAACAGGCGGATGAACTGAAAGCGCTGGGCATCACGCCAGTCATCGGCACGCTTGACGACAGCGCACTTCTCGCTGACCAGGCCCGAGCCGCCGACGCCGTCATCAACGCTGCCAGCAGCGACCATCGTGGCGCAGTCGAAGCCTTGCTCGATGCCTTGCGCGGTTCCAACAAAGTGTTCCTGCACACCAGTGGTTCGAGCATTGTCGGCGATGCGTCGGGCGGCAAGTCCAGCGAGGTCATCTACTTCGAAGACAACCTGCCGCAACCCACCGTCGACAAGGCTGCACGCGTGGCCATCGACCACCACAGCCTGCAGCTGCCGCGCCTGCTGAAGCAGGCGCGTAAAAGTGGTGTGGTGCGTCACGTAGGCACGGGCCAGAACATCTGGTCCAACGTGCACATCGAAGATGTGGTTGCCTTGTACCTGCTGGCGCTGAGCAAAAATGTACCGGGCACGTTCTACTTTGTTGAAAGCGGTGAAGCGTCGTTCATCGACATGACCACGGCCATGGCGCAAGCGCTGGCTCTGGGTGAACCACAGGATTGGCCACTCAACGATGCCGAAGCCGAGTGGGGTTACGAGATGGCCAACTATGGCCTGGGCTCCAACAGTCGGGTTCGCGGCAAGCGTGCGCGGGAAGTGTTGGGTTGGGCACCGAAGCGGACTTCGGTGGTGGAGTGGATTCGCAACGAGATGGTGTGAGTTCGCTTTATACCGAGTTGCTGCCTTCGCGAGCAGGCTCGCAGCGAGCCTGCTCGCGAAGGCGTTTCTGAAATTGCATAAACTGGCCGGACCGCGCTCGATTCCGTAACATCCCCTAACTCTTTTCCTGCTTCCCCTGCACGCGGTCCTCCATGAAACCAAAACACCTACGCGCCGATGCCCTTGCTGGCCTCACCACGTCTTTCGCCCTGCTGCCCGAATGCATCGCCTTCGCGCTGGTGGCGCACCTCAATCCGCTGATGGGGCTGTATGGCGCTTTCATCATTTGCACCCTGACCGCGCTGTTCGGCGGGCGCCCGGGCATGGTGTCCGGTGCTGCCGGGTCGATGGCCGTGGTGATCGTTGCGCTGGTGGTGCAACACGGGGTGCAGTACCTGCTGGCCACGGTATTGCTGGGCGGGTTGATCATGATGGCGTTCGGCTTGCTCAAACTCGGGAAGCTGGTACGCATGGTGCCGCACCCGGTGATGCTCGGTTTCGTCAACGGCCTGGCGATCATCATCGCACTGGCGCAACTGGAGCATTTCAAGAGCGGCGAGCGCTGGCTCAGTGGCACGCCGCTGTACATGATGATCGGTCTGGTCGCCCTGACCATGGCCGTTGTCTATTTGCTGCCGCGGCTCACGCGCACGGTGCCGCCGGCGCTGGTGGCGATTCTGGGTGTAGGCCTGGCGGTTTATCTGCTGGGTCTGCCAACCCGCACCCTCGGTGACATGGCGCACATCGCCGGCGGCCTGCCGACGCTGGCGTTGCCGGATATTCCATGGAATCTGGAAACCCTGCGCATCATCGCGCCGTACGCGATCCTGATGGCGCTGGTGGGCCTGCTGGAAACCCTGTTGACCCTGAACCTGACCGATGAAATTACCGAAAGTCGTGGCTATCCGGATCGCGAATGCGTGGCTCTGGGCGCGGCGAACATGGTCTCTGGTGCGTTCGGCGGCATGGGCGGTTGCGCGATGATCGGCCAGACCGTGATCAACCTCAGCTCCGGTGGGCGCGGGCGCTTTTCCGGCGTTGTAGCCGGTGTGTCGATCCTCTTGTTCATCCTGTTCCTGTCACCGCTGATCGAGCGCATTCCGTTGGCGGCGCTGGTCGGGGTGATGTTCGTGGTGTCGCAACAGACCTTCGCCTGGGCCTCGCTGCGAGTGATGAACAAGGTCCCGCTCAACGATGCGCTGGTGATCATCGCCGTGACAGTGATTACCGTGTTCACCGACCTGGCCACCGCCGTGCTGTGCGGCATCATCATCGCGGCGTTGAATTTCGCCTGGCAACAGGCTCGGCAGTTGTACGCCGACAGTCATCTGGAAAACGACGGGAGCAAGCTTTACCGGGTGCACGGCACCTTGTTCTTCGCCTCGACCACGCCGTTTCTCAACCAATTCGATCCGGCCAACGACCCGGCTCAGGTGACGCTCGATTGTCGCCATCTGAGTTTCGTCGACTATTCCGCCATCGCCGCGCTCGATACCCTGCGCGAGCGCTACAGCAAAGCCGGCAAGCACCTGCGGGTGCTGCATTTGTCCGAGCGTTGCAAGAAATTGCTCCGACGCGCCCGGGTTTACCACGACTGAACCTCGACCGGGCAGGGGATGAAAATCCGCCTGCCCGACTTTCATTATTCGCGACAAGACATATCTGTCAGCGACATCTCTTACCTCTGTACGAAAATTAATTTCACCTCGTTTGATAATCGCCTCTCGAAATGTTTTAAGACTTTCACAAATATTTCGACGTGACCCTCTCGAGGAGTACCGCATGACCCTGTCCTTCGGCTATTGGCTGCTGGTGTATGCCGCCATCGCCATCATTGCTTTGATCGTTCTGATCGCCCGTTACCGGCTCAATCCGTTCATTGTCATCACCCTGATTTCCATCGGTCTGGCGCTGGTGGCAGGCATGCCGCCGTCGGGCGTGGTGGGGGCGTATGAGGCCGGGGTCGGCAAGACCCTGGGGCACATTGCGCTGGTGGTGGCGCTGGGCACGATGCTCGGCAAGATGATGGCCGAGTCCGGCGGCGCCGAGCAGGTGGCGCGGACCTTGATCGACTGCTTCGGCGAGAAGAACGCGCACTGGGCGATGGTCTGTATCGCATTCCTGGTAGGGTTGCCGCTGTTCTTCGAAGTCGGTTTTGTGTTGCTGGTGCCGATTGCGTTCACCGTGGCGCGGCGGGTCGGCGTGTCGATCCTGATGGTCGGTTTGCCGATGGTTGCCGGGCTGTCGGTGGTGCACGCGTTGGTGCGGCAGACCCTGCTCTACGCCATTGCGATCGGTATTCCGACGGCGATCATCGCCGGCCCGCTGTACGCCAGGTTCATCGTGCCGCGCATCCAACTGCCCGCGGAAAACCCGCTGGAGCGCCAGTTCCTCGAACGCGAACCGCGTGACCGCCTGCCGGGTTTCGGCATTACCATGGCGACCATTCTCTTGCCGGTGGTGCTGATGCTGATCGGCGGCTGGGCCAACCTGATTTCCACGCCGGGTACGGGTTTCAACCAGTTCCTGCTGTTCATTGGCAACTCGGTAATCGCGCTGTTGCTGGCGACCTTGCTGAGCTTCTGGACCCTCGGCCTGGCCCAGGGCTTCAACCGTGAATCGATCCTCAAGTTCACCAACGAATGCCTGGCACCCACAGCGAGCATTACACTGCTGGTGGGTGCCGGTGGCGGCCTGAACCGGATTCTGGTGGACGCCGGCGTCACCGACCAGATCGTCGGCCTGGCCCACGAATTCCATTTGTCCCCGCTGTTGATGGGCTGGCTGTTTGCGGCGCTGATGCGCATCGCCACCGGCTCGGCCACCGTGGCCATGACCACAGCCTCGGGCGTGGTTGCGCCAGTGGCTATTGGCCTGGGTTACCCGCATCCGGAATTGCTGGTACTGGCGACCGGCGCCGGCTCGGTGATTTTCTCCCACGTCAACGACGGCGGCTTCTGGTTGATCAAGGAATACTTCAACATGACGGTCACCCAGACCTTCAAGACCTGGACGGTACTTGAGACGTTGATCTCGCTCGTCGCTTTCGGTCTGACCGTTGGCCTTTCTTACCTGATTTAACCGGAGTCGCCCGCCATGGACATCCTCTACCAGATTCGCGCCCGTCAGGATTCCTTCAGTGCCGGTGAAGGTCGCATCGCTCGACTGATGCTCGACGACGTAGGGTTGGCTGCAAGGACTTGCGTGACCTGCGCTTGCAACTGGCCCAGGCCAATGGCGTCGGCAGCCGGTTTCTCGACCCGGCGGGGACACCGGATCAGTCGGCGTTCTACGGGCAGATCGTCGGTGATATCGAGTCGACGTTGCGTCAGCACTTGTCGGCCTTTGAAGAGTCGCGTTTTGCCGACGCCGTGAAACTGTTGGGCAAGGCGCGAATGATTCACGCGTTCGGCATGGGCGGCTGCTCGACCTTGTGCAGCGATGAACTGCAAGTGCGCCTGGTGCGCCTCGGTTATCCGATCGCGGTATGCCACGACGCGGTGATGATGCGCGTCACCGCGGCCAGTCTCAGCACTGATCATGTAGTGGTCGTTTGCTCGCTGACCGGGATCACCCCGGAGCTGGTGGAGACGGTGGAACTGGCGCGCAACTATGGCGCACGCATCCTCGCGATCACCCGCGGCGACTCGCCGTTGGCGCAATTGGCCGACATCGTCCTGCCGCTGCAAAGCGCCGAAACCTCATTCATCTACAAACCCACGGCGGCGCGCTACGGCATGCTGCTGGCCATCGACGTGCTTGCCACCGAACTCGCACTGGCCAATCCTCAAGACAATCAAGAGCGTCTGCGGCGGATCAAACTCGCCCTCGACGACTACCGCGGCGGCGACGATCACTTGCCGTTGGGACAGCGACATGATGGGCGACCCGGCTGACCTGGCAATCCTGAACGGCCGCATCGAGCGCATCGGCGACCTGCACGACGCCCATGCCTGCGAAGAAATTGACGCGGCGGGGAAGGTACTGGCGCCTGGTTTCATCGACGTGCACACCCACGACGACACGGTGGTGATCCGCCAGCCGCAGATGCTGCCCAAGCTCAGCCAGGGCGTGACCACGGTGATCGTCGGCAACTGCGGG
>NZ_JAMDHB010000036.1:0-1113 GCF_028656895.1 Pseudomonas sp. TNT2022 ID1044
GGCGGCCGCGAAAACTGAGTGCAACACCTGACCTTTCCGGTACGGTGCTGCCCCTATGTCCTATTCCGAACTCAGCGTTGAAGAGCGCGCGATCATTCAGCTCAGTCAAGCTCAAGGCTTCACCCTGCGCGGCATTGCTCGCCTGATTGACAGGTCGCCCTCGACCATCAGTCGAGAGCTGAAGCGCAATCGAGGCAGTAGTGGTGCTTACTCGGCCCGCTGCGCCCAGCGACAGATGAGCATTCGGCGCCAGGTTTGTCGCCCTAAGCGCAAGCTTCTGCCGGGCAGTGAGCGCTTCGAGTTGGTGACCCATATGTTGCGTGAGCGTTTGTCTCCTGAACAGATTGCCGGCAAGCTGCGCGGCATGAACATTCCCAGCCTCAGAGATGCCTACGTCTGTCGAGAGACGATCTACAACGCGATCTATGCCTTGCCGGTCGGCGAGCTGCGCAAGGAGCTGATCATCTGCCTGCGCCAAAGCAAGGCGACGCGCAGACCGCGCTCTGGCGGCGTGGATCGGCGCGGCCAGATTCCGGAGATGGTCAGCATTCACGTGCGCCCGCCAGAGATCGAAGACCGGCTGATGCCGGGGCATTGGGAGGGCGACCTGATCAAGGGTAAGGCCAACGCCTCGTCGGTAGGCACGTTGGTGGAGCGCACCAGTGGCTACCTGATGCTGGTGAAGATGAACGACGCAACGGCGACCTCGGCGATGGAGGGCTTCAGTGCAGCGCTCAACGGCATGCCGCTGGCGATGCGCAAGAGCATGACCTACGACCGAGGCCGGGAGATGGCGCGGCATGCTGAAATCACCCAGCAGACCGGGGTCGCTATTTATTTTTGTGATCCGCACAGCCCATGGCAGCGCGGCAGTAACGAAAACATCAACGGCCTGATCCGCCAGTACCTGCCCAAGGGGACTGACTTGTCGGTACACAGCCAGGAGCAACTGAATGCCATCGCCCTGCAACTGAATATGCGCCCCCGTAAGCGCTTCGATTTCAAATGCCCGATCGAAGTCATGGGAGAGGTGATGCAGGAAGCCTTGGCTATGCGGCATGATGCTCCGGCTTCAATTCAATAACCGTGTTGCACTCAGCTCCTGCAACCGCC
>NZ_JAMDHB010000037.1:0-63655 GCF_028656895.1 Pseudomonas sp. TNT2022 ID1044
CCATCGCCCTGCAACTGAATATGCGCCCCCGTAAGCGCTTCGATTTCAAATGCCCGATCGAAGTCATGGGAGAGGTGATGCAGGAAGCCTTGGCTATGCGGCATGATGCTCCGGCTTCAATTCAATAACCGTGTTGCACTCAGCTCCTGCAACCGCCTGGTGTTTAGTGGGGCGATTAAAATCGGTGAAATAAAATTGTTTTCAATAGTCGTGGATAATGTTGCGTCGACGGCAACCTTGGCATTTAATATAAAGGAGTTGCCAGACAAGCCGCCTCTAAAATGGCAGTCAATAGAGTATAACGCCTGTCGAATTGGATTTACGTGCGATGATGTGAGGGGACTGAATGTGAAAAACCTTCCGGCAACCTCCCTGATGACAGTGAACATTGAGCGGCATGATTCTCGGTTTCGGGTATCGATAGAAGCGGAAGACTCATCGATAGAGTTTACTGCCGCATATTTGAGGCTTGGTGATCCATCGGTTTACTTTACTGATGATGTTTTCTGAGATCCAAGGTGTTCTAATCGTTGGTGTATAGCTTGTTGCGAAATTTTACGACCAATTAGCTGATGTGGCTTATTAAGACTGTTGATTGATGGGCTGAGCTTAGGAGAGTGGGTGATTAGTTTGGTGTTCATTGCTGGAATACTTCTCATGATGATCTGTCTGTAATAAAAATTGACGATATGTTTACTCAGGCTAGTGATCTCAAAGAAAATCTGTTGCAGGTGAAGTACCCCTCATCGCTGTTGCTTGATGTTGGTTGGTATCCTTCATTCGATCCTTGTGGTCATAATTAATCCTGGAGCTGAAGAGCCGTATATCCCAATGCCCTCTTAATTCTTCAATATTGCTTACCTAGAAAGCGTACCTATCGACAGAGGTTTCTTCTTTATAAGAACCTGGGGAAAGATAAGGTGGTGAGGCCCGCCGATGACTAAAAAATATGAGGCTCTTGTAGTCGAAGTTGATGAGGTTGTCGAAGAGGCAATGGTCTTGCTCGTTGAGGGCATGCTTGTCAAATGCTTTGCAAGCTACTGCCCGTTTGAAGTTGAGGTAGGTAAACAGTACCTGGTTGAGTTCGAAATGGTCTTGCCTGAAGGCAGTTGTGTCTTGGCGGCAAAAGGGTGCGATAGAAAAGTTGAGATGATTGGCTGCGGATTTTCTTGTGTTATTTCTGGATATTTGGACGGGGATGTCTTCCGATCATTTATTGATTTTATGGATCAAGAACTTCACTACGAGTACCCATATCTGAATGAGAGGTATGTAGAAGTTACTGCGGAAAGGATTGATGTTTCTTTTTGAGCAAGAGTGGCGAAATTTACGGGCAACGTCCTAGGGGATTTCCTTCAAGTACTAGCGGTTTTCATGAACTGGTGCGCGAAGGGTCAGAGCGATAGTCTTTATGAACCTAATCCTTTAGATCCGGAAGCTTCCACAGGTTTTATGTCGATCGGTAAAGTTGTGCAGGGCAAGAAAGCCTCAGGGATCCACCGATTTTTCAGTACGTGCGTGCCAAGTGTTTCGCCCTTGAAACAGCCTTAACCCTTTGAAAATTATTTGCTAAATCCGCGCAATAAACCTCAAGCCTGGCCGATACATCCAACAGGCGCAGACAAATTGATTACAACAATGGCGCCGGCCTGAAGGGGGGCTCCAATGCCTGCCTGTCAGAAAAACGGCATGGACGCTCGCAGCCACATCACCCGAGTATCGTCCTATGTCATTGCGTAATCTGAATATCGCGCCTCGCGCGTTCCTCGGTTTTTCCTTCATTGCGTTGCTGGTCATCGTGCTCGGTGTGTTCGCCGTGAACCGCATGACTGTCATCCGCGAGGCCTCCATCGACATGGAGTTGACGCAGCTGCCCAGCGTCGGCTACCTGGGCAACATGACCGAAAACGTCCTGCGCATGCGTATCCTGTCGTTCCGGGTGCTGGTCAACCGTGAACCGGCGGCGTTGCAGGAAGCCCAGACGCGTATCGGTGTGCTGGTCGACAAGCTGCGCAGTGCGCAAGCCAGTTACGCCGCGCTGCCGGCCGGGGCTGAAGAAGCGCAGTTGTACAAGACGTTCACCGCCACGCTGGACAATTACATGCAAGCCCAGACCCAGATGCTGGAGCTGTCGCGGCAGAACAAGCTCGATGAAATGCGCTCGCTGATCAACACACGGATCAAGGGCGGCACCGATCAGATGGGCGAGCAACTGAACAAACTGGTGGCCCTCAATACGGCCGATGCCAAGGGCGCTTCGGCCATCGCGGGTGCCAACTACGACAGCGCCATCACCGGCATCGTCGTGGTCGCTGTGATTGCCGCGTTGCTGACCGTGCTGTTGGCCTGGTTGTTGACCCGCAGCATCGTCACGCCGCTGAATCGCGCCGTACTGGCGGCCCAGACCATTGCCGAGGGCAATCTGAGTAAAGTCATCGACGTCGATGGCAAGGACGAACCGGCGCGGTTGCTCGGCGCCCTGGCCACGATGCAGGCCAGCCTGCGTAAAACCATCGAACAGATCGCCGGCTCTGCCACGCAATTGGGGACTGCCGCCGAAGAACTCAGCGCGGTGACTCAGGATGCGTCCCGTGGCCTGCAGCAACAGAACAACGAAATCGAGCAGGCCGCCACCGCCGTTAACGAAATGACCGCCGCCGTGGAAGAAGTGGCGCGTAACGCGGTCTCGACCTCCGAAGCGTCGAACCAATCGACCCAGGCCGCCCGCGAAGGCCGGGATCGGGTGGTGGAAACCGTCGATGCGATCCAGACCATGACCCACGACGTGCACAACACCTCGTTGATGATTGAAGGCCTGGCGACCCAGGGACGTGACATCGGCAAAGTGCTGGACGTGATCCGCGCGATCGCCGAGCAAACCAACCTGTTGGCGCTGAACGCGGCCATCGAAGCGGCCCGTGCCGGTGAAGCCGGTCGTGGGTTTGCGGTGGTGGCGGACGAGGTTCGGGCGTTGGCCCATCGCACGGCGCAATCGACCCAGGAAATCGAGAAGATGGTCGCCGGCATTCAGAACGGCACCGGAGAAGCGGTGGCGTCAATGCAGCAAAGCAATCAACGCACCCAAAGCACTCTGGAACTGGCCCGCGCCGCCGGTGTAGCGCTGGAGCAGATCACCGAGTCGATCCATTTGATCAACGAGCGCAACCTGGTGATCGCCAGTGCCTCGGAGGAACAGGCGCAGGTGTCTCGCGAAGTCGACCGCAACCTGGTGAACATTCGCGATCTGGCCACTCAGTCCGCCGCCGGCGCCAACCAGACCAGCACCGCCACCCATGAACTGTCGCGTCTGGCGGTGGATTTGAATGCGCTGGTGGCGCGCTTTGTCATCTAACGTGTGCGGCAAATCTGTAGGGGCCGCGTGCCCCTACAGGTATCAGCCGCGCAGTTTGAGCTCGGCGCACAAGCCACCGCCTTCACGATTACTTAACGTTAACGATCCCCCGATCGCCAACGCCAGTTGCTGTGCAATCGCCAGCCCCAGCCCGGTGCCGCCGGTACTGCGGTTACGCGAGTTCTCCACGCGGTAGAACGGTTCCATGACCTGGGCCAGCTCCGCTTCGGCAATGCCCGGGCCGCGGTCCATGACTTTTACCGAGACGCTGCCGTCGGCTTTCTTTTCGACCTGCAACTCGGCGGCGCCAGCAAATTTCAGGGCGTTGTCCGTCAGATTCACCAATACCCGGCGCAGGGCATGGGGACGGGTGTCGATGACGGTGGCGCTTTTCCCACTCAATTGAACCTCCTTGCCCACGTCCTGATAGTCGAACACCAGGCTGTCGAGGAACGAGTCCAGGTCGGTACGGCGACTTTCTTCGGTGGCGCCGTGGACGCTGCGGGCATAAGCCACGCCTTCGCGCACCAGGTGTTCCATCTCGCCGAGGTCGTTCCACAGCTTGTCTTTTTCCACGCAGTCATCCATGAACTCGGCGCGCAGCTTCATCCGTGTGATCGGCGTTTGCAGGTCATGGGAAATCGCGGCCAGCAGTTGCATGCGCTCTTTCAGGTAAGCGGCGATGCGCGCCTGCATGGCGTTGAAGGCCCTGGCGGCGTGGGCCACTTCGGTCGGGCCTTTTTCGTCCAGCAGCACCGGGTGGGTGTTGGGGTCAAGGTTGTCCACGGCTTCGGCGAGGCGGGTGAGGGGGCGAATGGCGATGCGTACGGCCAGCCAGGTGCAGGCGATCATCAGCGCCAGTTGGCCGAGCAGGACGATGGGCAGCCAGGGCGACAGCGGCACCATCGCAGGCCGCACGTCGATCGTCAGCGGGCTGCCGTCCGACAGTTTCAGGTGCACCTGAAAGTGTTTTCTCGGCCCCGGAATGTCGGTGAAGGTCATCGGATAATCTTTACCGATGGCGTCCTTGATCGAGGCCATTGCGATCGGCGCGCCGGGCATGTCCATGTCCATTGGGTCGCCGTTGGCGCCTTCACCCAGGAGATAACCGTAGTTGGCGCGTTGCAGCTGCTGCAGCCAGCCCATGCGTTCGTTGGCCGGCAAGCGGTCAAGGATGGCGATGGAGGTCGATACGTCGGTTTCCAGGTTGCCGAGCATGGTGTTTTTCGCGCTTTCGTAGCGCTCGTAATACTGCGCACCGAAGGACAGCGCCTGGGCGAGGATCAGGCCGACCAGGAAGATCAGCGACAACCTTGAAGCCAGGGTGCGGGGCCAACGCATCGACAGGTTCATGCTGGCGCACCGACGATTTCTACCGGCAGGGAGAACACATAGCCCTCGCTGCGTACGGTCTTGATGTAGGCCGGTTCACGGGCATCGTCCAGCAGTCGCTGGCGCAGGCGGCTCACCAACAGGTCGATGGAGCGATCGAACAAATCGGCGTCGCGACCCTGGGTCAGGTTGAGCAGCTGGTCGCGGTTGAGCACCCGCTGTGGATGATCGAGGAACACCCGCAGCAAGCGGTATTCGGCACCGCTCAAAGCGACCATGGTGCCGTCGCCGTCGAGCAGGTGACGGGCCGAGGTATCCAGTTTCCAGCGCCCGAAGGCCAGCAGGCGACTGCTTTCGGTGACCACCAGGTTGGGTGGCAACATCCGCGTGCGGCGCAGTACGGCGTTGATCCGCGCCAGCAATTCGCGGGCGGCGAACGGCTTGACCAGATAGTCGTCGGCGCCCATCTCAAGGCCGATGATGCGGTCGGTTTCATCGTTACGGGCGGTGAGCATCAATACCGGCGTGGCCTTGTGTTTTCCCGAGCGCAGCTCGCGGCAGAGCATCAGGCCATCGTCGCCCGGCATCATGATGTCCAGAACGATCAGGTCCACCGGCGTGGATTCGAGGAAGGTGCGCATCTGCCGGCCATCGGCGACGACGGTGGTGCGCAGACCGTTCTTCTTCAGGTAGTTGCCGACCAGTTCGCGGATCTCGCGGTCGTCGTCAACGATGAGAATGTGGTCGACGTGTTCCATGGGTCTTGCCTCTATATGTGGGGGATGTCGACAGTCTACCCAGCCTTTTCCCGCTCGCCCGCAGCGGTTTGTATTGCAGTGTATCTGGCTTGTTGGTGGATACACACAGACGTAAAAAAGCGATTTTTCCGGGGTTTTGTATCGCTCTGTATCCCGGCCCGGCTCAGATACTTTCCGATTTATCCGCGCCTGTTTCCGACACATGCGGGATACCTCGCAGGCTTTAAATAGGTTCCATCGAGGCAAGCCCAACCGCCTCTGCCCAAAAACGATTGACCCTATCCAGACCTTGAGGAAAACACCATGAACACCAAAGCCGTCTACGCCGCTTGCCTGTTTGCCGCCCTGAACATCTGCACCTTGTCGGCCCGTGCCGAATCCGATGTCAGCGCTAAACCCTACACCTACGGGACCCACCTGGACATCCAGAAAGTGGTGTCGCTGAAACAGGACGCTTCGCCTTCCTGCGGTGTGGTGGATGCCCAACTGACCTACCTCGATTCCCAGAGCAAAACCCAGGTCCTGGACTACCGCAAGATTTCCGATAACTGCAGCTCGGATAACTGAGTCCTGCGATTCGCCATTGCTCATCCCCTTTGAAACGAGGAACCAGACCATGAACAACATCAGCCGATTCTTGACCGCCTTTGCCTTCTCCGTCGCCGGCGCCGCCGCGCACGCCAATGCCGCTGTAGAACAAAGCGCCTGCGGCAGCAGCACCTGCTTCCAGTTGACACCGGTGGCGCAGAAGGGCGGTGAGGGTTTCCTCGCCGAGGATGGTTACAGCCGCACGCCGCAGGGGCAGGTCGTTGCCGAAAACGGGTCCAGCCACACGCCGCAGGGCAAGTGGCTGGATGGCCACACGGCCTGATGAACAACACCACAGGGCTTAGTGTTTGTCCCACATATTCAAGGTGATCCCATGTTCCTTATCGCTTTTCTGGGCGGCATATTGACCGTCCTCAGCCCGTGCATCCTGCCGGTCGTGCCGTTCCTGTTCGCCGGTGCCGACCGCAGCCGCTCATCAATCCTGCTCACGCTCGGCGGCATGGCCGTGACCTTTGCCCTGGTCGCCAGCCTGGCGGTGGTCAGCAGCGAATGGGTCATTCAGGCCAGCAACGCCGGCCGCCATGTGGCCCTGATCGTGATGGTGCTGTTTGCCCTGTCGCTGATTTCCGCCCGGGTCGGCGATTGGCTGACTCGTCCGTTCGTGCTGCTGGGCAATCGTCTTGACCCCAACAGCCGCAACGTCTCCGGCCCGCTGGGTTCGCTGATGATCGGTGTCGCCACCGGTCTGCTCTGGGCGCCGTGCGCCGGACCGATCCTCGGGGTGATCCTGACCAGCGCCATGTTGCAAGGCGCGAACGCCGGCACCAGCCTGTTGTTGGTGGCGTATGGCGCGGGCAGTGCGTTGTCGCTGGGCATTCTGATCTTCGCCGGTCGCGGACTGGTCAATCGCCTGAAGCCCTCGATCCCGGTCACTGGCTGGCTGCGTCGTGGCGCCGGTGTCGCGGTGTTGGCCGGGGCGGCGGTGATCTCCACCGGCGCGGATAGCGTGCTGTTGGCCAATACCTCTTCGCAAGGTGTCAGCAGCGTTGAGAAAGGCGTGCTGGAAACCGTGCCGAAAGTGGTCGATTACTTCGTCAGCAAGGTCAAGGCCGAGTCCATGGACAACGCCCAGGGTGCCATGCCATCGCTGAACGGCGCCGTGCAATGGCTCAACTCACCGGCCCTGACCAATGAATCGCTCAAAGGCAAAGTGGTGCTGGTGGATTTCTGGACGTTCGACTGCATCAACTGCAAACGCACCCTGCCGTACGTGAAGGACTGGGCGAAGAAATACGAGAAAGACGGGCTGGTGGTGATTGGCGTACACACCCCGGAATACGGCTTCGAACGGATCATCGATAACGTCAAGGACAAGGTGAAGGAGTACGGCATCACCTACCCGGTGGCGATCGACAACAACTACGCGATCTGGCGCAACTTCGATAACCAGTACTGGCCGGCGCATTACCTGGTCGATGCCAAGGGCCAGGTGCGTTTCACCCACTTCGGTGAAGGTCGCTACGACGCCCAGGAGAAGATGATCCAGCAACTGCTGGAAGAGGCCAAGGCCGACGCCAAGGCCACCACTCCGGCGGCGTGATCCCGCAAATCAATGGCTCACAGGTCTCGCACCGTGGGCCATTGCGCGGTTCTACTGACTACGCCGTCACGCCGCTGGCGGCGCTCCCTATTCGCGACGAAATGTCTGGTTGAAACCGCCGGACGATCGGACAAGGTCGCCCGACGATCGGACAGGACAGCAGCGGCCGGCAGCGCGATAGTTGACGCACAGGGTCTGCCGGCCCTGTCATGTGAACATCATCGATCCCACCACGGCGGAATAATCGTCCGTCGATCACCGTTCAGTGCGCCAAACAGAGATTGTCTCCATGAGCACACCCATTGATCTTACTGCCTTGAAAAACCGCCAGATGGCCGCTTGGGCCAGTGGTGATTACGCCGTGATCGGCACCACCTTGCAGATCGTCGGCGAGCAACTGGCCGAAGCCTGTGACCTGCTGTGCGATGAGCAAGTGCTTGATGTCGCGGCCGGTAACGGCAACGCGACACTGGCGGCGGCGCGTCGCGGTTGCCAGGTCACCTCAACTGACTATGTGGCCGCTCTGCTCGAACGCGGCGAAGATCGCGCCCGGGCGGAACGTCTGAACGTGACGTTCCAGGTGGCCGATGCCGAAGCGCTGCCATTCGACGATGGCAGTTTCGATGCCGTGCTTTCGACCTTCGGCGTGATGTTTACCCCGGATCAGGCCAAAGCCGCTTCGGAGCTGGCGCGGGTCTGTCGGCCCGGTGGCCGGATCGGCCTGGCCAACTGGACGCCGGAGGGTTTCGTCGGCCAGATGTTCAAGACCCTCGGCCGGCACCTGCCACCACCCCCTGGCGCGCAACCGCCGTCGCAATGGGGCACTGAGGCCTGGCTGCATACGCACTTTGACGAGCGTAACTTTCTGGTTCAGGTGACACGCAAGACGTTCAATTTCCGCTATCGCAGTGCCGGGCATTTCATCGATACGTTTCGAATGTGGTATGGGCCGGTGCACAAGGCGTTTGCGGCACTGCCACCGGAAAGCGGTTTGGCCCTGGAAAGTGACCTGGCGGATCTGATCAACCGTTCGAACCGGGCGGGGGACAAGTCTCTGGTGGTGCCGAGTGAATACCTGGAGGTGGTGATCACCCGGCGTTAACGCACAGCACAACGCCTGTGGGAGCGAGCAGGCTCGCTCCCACAGGGAAACGGGCATGGCACTTACTGGTGTCGCGACCCGTCGAACCACTCCAACGCCGTACGCCAAAAGCAGATCCCCAGAAAATACGCCGACATCAGCAACCAGAGCCCCATCACCATCGGGTTGATCACCGGATGATTGATCACCAGCGACAAGCTGCACAGCAACCAGGTCGCGGTCACGGCAATGTTGATCGGCATGAAGCGGCGCACGCGGAACGGGTGCAGGAATTTCATTCGGGTCAGCGTCAGCAAAGCCAGGCCAATCACGGTGAGGAAAGTGATCCACGGTGAGGGAGCAATGATGTACAGGCATAAGGCGACCACGTTCCACGCGGCGGGAAAGCCCTGGAAGTAGTTGTCCTTGCTTTTCATATTGACGTTGCAGAAACAGAACAACGACGACACCAGGATCAGCGACACGGTCAGCAACAGCGTGTTGTCCGGCAGCGGGATGTAGCGATAGATGAACAACGCCGGAATAAACACATAGGTCAGGTAGTCAATCACCAGATCGAGGATCGAGCCGTCGAAACCGGGCAGCACCGCTTGCACATTGACCTTGCGTGCCAGCGCACCGTCCAGGCCGTCAACGATCAGGGCCACGCCCAGCCAGAGCAGGCAGTTGGTCGGCTGGTTATCGAGCAGGGCGAGTGTGGCGAGGAACGCGGTGACCACGCCAGTGGCGGTGAATCCATGGGCACCCCAGGCCTTGAGCCTGGCGATGTGTAGAGTCGATATCACGGGGGCGTTCTCCAGAAAGTGAAGCAAGCCAGTCAACGCCTTCATCGAGGGCGGCAGCAAACCGGGTCGGGTTGCAGGTATCGACCGGGTATCCGGGAATAAGGTTCACCGCTTATGAATCTTAGCCAAGCCCCGAAAAAACACCCTGGCAAATACGCGGGGCTGATTGCCGGGCGTCAGCCAAACGGTGGTGGCGCATTTACAGGTGAGGTCTATCGTTGCCTGACGGATCACTCCCTTCGATGAGGATGTCGTCATGAACACCAGCGATTTGCTCGAACAATTACTGCGGGCCGGCCAGGGCTCGATGCCGCGACAGGGCGGCGGTGGGGCCTCGGCACAAGGCGGCCTCGGCGATCTGGGCGGATTGCTTGGGGGCCTGTTGGGTGGCGGTGGCGGCGCCAGCGGTGCCGGGGCGGGTGCTGGTGGAATGGGCGGGCTGGGTGGCTTGCTCGGTGGCTTGCTCGGAGGTGGTTCGGCGCGGATGGGCGGCGCGCCGCAGTCGCGATCCGGTGGTGGCGCCAACTACGCGGCGCTCGCGTCGCTGGGGATGATGGCATTCCAGGCCTATCAAGCCTGGCAACGCAGTCAGGCTTCGCAGCAACAACAGGCGCCGCAACAGGCCATGCGCACGGTGGACATGCTGGCCGGGCCGGAAGTCGAAGAACACAGCCATGCGATCTTGCGTGCATTGATTGCTGCGGCCAAGGCTGACGGCCGGTTCGACGATGCTGAGAAGGCGATGATCAACAAACAAATCGCCAGCCACACTGACGACCCGCAGTTGCAGCAGTGGCTCGACGATGAAGTCGCCAAACCGCTGGACCCCAATGAGGTGGCCCAGTCGGCAACCGATCCTGGCATGGCCGCCGAAATGTACCTGGCCAGTGTGATGCTGGTGGATGATCAACAGGATGCCGAACGCCGCTATCTCGATGAACTGGCGGCAGCGTTGCGGATTGAACCGGATTTGCAGGTGCGTCTGGAACAGCAGGCCAAGGGCGGGGTTGCTTGATTTTGTATCCGTGAGGACCAGCGGCGCCTGCCAGGAGGCCATCGCGGGCAAGCCCGCAGGTACCGGGGTTGTCCACAGAATCTGTTATCGCCACCCGTCTCTGTGGGAGTTGGCTTGCCAGCGATGATCGATGACGCGGTCAACCTGCCGGTGAATCCGGTCTTCGGCAATCCAACTGTGCCCGCTGAGTATATTTCCTGAGCCGCAAGCCCGATGCGGCCGACAGGCCCGTCTGTCCGGGCAATTCCAACGCCGATGGAATTTTTGCCCGAACGCTTTGCTCTGCTGAGTTAAGGGACATGCTGATTCAGCGCCCTGCAGCGATACGCAGGTGAGCCATGAACAAAAACCTCGATGACTACAATCGCATGCGCGATTTTTCGGCGACGTCCGAGCCGGCTGCCGTCAAGCGAACCGGCAGGAAAAACGCCAAGGATCATGCGCTGCAATTCTGCATTCAGAAACACGACGCCTCGCGCCTGCATTACGACTTCCGCCTGGAGCTCGATGGTGCGCTCAAGAGCTGGGCAGTGCCAAAAGGCCCGTCCCTCGACCCCAAGGTCAAGCGCCTGGCAGTGCACGTCGAAGACCATCCGCTGGACTACGCCACCTTCGAGGGCCGCATCCCCGAAGGTCACTATGGCGCCGGCGATGTCATTGTCTGGGACCGTGGGGTGTGGATTCCTCAGGACGACCCGGCCAAGGCCTACGAGAAGGGTCGTCTCAAGTTCGAGCTGCAAGGCGAGAAGCTCGAAGGGCTGTGGAACCTGGTGCGTACGCACATGCCGGGCAAGCAGGAGCAGTGGTTCCTGATCAAGCATCAGGATGGCGCGGCGCGGCCCGAAAGTGATTACGACGTGGTGAGCGCCGAGCCCGACAGCGTCATCAGTGAGCGCACCATCGTGGCCAAGGCACCCAAGGCGAAAAAAACCGCCAAGCCCAAACCCATCAGAAAACCGGCTGCCCCGGTGAAGGAAAAATCCGCGCCGCTCACCGGCGCGCGCAAGGCCAAACTGCCGGATCAGATCAAGCCGGAACTGGCGACCCTGGTGGAAAAAGCCCCGGAGGGCCAGTGGAGCTATGAGGTCAAGTTCGACGGTTACCGGATCATGGCGCGCATCGACCACGACGAGGTCAAACTCTTCACTCGCAACGGTCACGACTGGACACACAAGTTGCCCGAGCAGGCCAGGGCGTTGGCCGGCCTGGGCCTGGAATCGGTTTGGCTCGATGGCGAAATGGTCGTGGCGGACCAACAGGGCGTACCGGATTTCCAGGCATTGCAGAACGCCTTCGAAGCCGGTCGCAGCGGCAACATCCTTTATTACCTGTTCGACATGCCCTACCTCAACGGCGTGGACCTGCGCGAGGTGCCGGTCGAGGAGCGAAGGGCGGCGCTGGCGACCGTACTCAACGCCAGCAAAGACCCGCTGTTGCGCTTCTCCGACGCGTTTGGCGAAGACCCCCAGGCGTTACTCAACAGCGCCTGCCAGATGCGCATGGAAGGGCTGATCGGCAAGCGCCTCGGGTCGCCCTATGTGTCCCGGCGCAGCCGCGACTGGATCAAGCTCAAGTGCAAGCATCGCCAGGAGTTCGTCATCGTCGGCTACACCGATCCCAAGGGCACGCGCAGCGCGTTCGGTGCCTTGCTGTTGGGGCTGCACGACCGCGACAGTGGCAAGTTGCGCTATGCGGGCAAGGTCGGCACCGGGTTCACCGAAGCGACGCTCGACAGCATTCATCAACAGCTCAAGCCCTTGCAGAGCAAAAAGCCGTCGGTGGTCAACCCGCCCACGGGGGGCGAACTCAAGGGCGTGCACTGGCTCAAGCCGGAACGGTTGGCCGAAGTGGCCTTCGCTGAAATGACCAAGGACGGTTCGGTGCGTCATGCGGTGTTCCATGGTCTGCGTGACGACAAACCTGCCCGGGACATCACTGAAGAGCGAGCGACGACCGTGAAAACTGCCTGCGCGAAAAAACCTGCCGACAAGTCATCCGCCGCCAGTGCGAAGAAAGCCGAGCCGGCACCGTCCCAGATCGGCATGGAGGAGGGCAAGGTGCGCATCACCCACCCCGATCGGGTCATCGATGCCAGCAGCGGCACGACCAAAGTGCAACTGGCTCAGTATTACGCCAGCGTCGCCGAGTGGATTTTGCCGCAACTCAAGGATCGCCCGGTGGCGCTGGTGCGTGCGCCTGACGGTATTGACGGCGAACTGTTTTTCCAGAAAAACGCCGAGCGCCTGGCGATTCCCGGCATTAAGACCCTGGATCAAAAGCTCACGGGCCAGCCAATGATGGTCATCAACAACGCCGAAGCGTTGATTGGTGCCGTGCAGATGAGCACCGTGGAGCTGCACACCTGGAACGCCACGTCGGACAACCTCGACAAACCCGACCGCTTTGTACTCGACCTCGACCCGGACCCGGCCCTGCCGTGGAAACGCATGGTCGAGGCGACCCGGCTCACCCTCTCAGTGCTCGATGAATTGGGACTCAAGGCGTTTCTCAAGACCAGCGGCGGCAAGGGCATTCACCTGGTGGTGCCGCTGACCCGCAAGCTCGGTTGGGACGAGGTCAAGGACTTCAGCCACGCGATCGTCAGCCATATGGCCAAGTTGCTGCCCGAACGTTTTTCGGCGGTGTCGGGGCCGAAGAATCGGGTGGGGCGTATCTTCATCGATTACCTGCGCAACGGCCTGGGGGCGACGACCATCTGCGCCTATGCCGTGCGGACCCGCGAAGGGATGCCGGTATCGATGCCGATTTTTCGGGAAGAAGTGGAGGACTTAAAGGGTGGGAACCAGTGGAATATTCACAACGCCCATGAACGCTTGGCTGAGGTGGGGGATGAGCCGTGGGCGGACATGAAGAAAACCCGGCAGACCATTACGGCCGAGATGCGCCGACGGGTCGGGATGAAGAAGACCTGATGCCCCTGCAGGAGCTGCCGCAGCTAGCGTCAGCTCCTGCAAGGCAGTGTATTACTTGACGAACGCCTGGAAGTCATTACCCAGTTTGTCGATCGCTGCCTTGAAGTCCTGGGCAGTGATTTTCTGTTTGTCATTTTCCAGCGTGGTGCCGAAGACCTTACGCACGACCTTGGCTACGGTCTGGTTGCTTTTGGCGTCGATAAACTCGGCCTCGATATACAGTTCGGTGTCTTCATCCCGAATACCCGTAGCGGCGGACACACCACCGACGACCGCCGCGATGGGCACCACTTCATACCAGTGCATGCCTTCAGGGGAGGCACTGACGCCGGTGATCGCTGCCCGCATGACCAGGGTTTTGGCGCCGGCCGGCGCGGCGCCTGGGCTGGAAACCACCCGGTACTTATGCCCCAGCGTGGTCTTGGCCTTGTTGCTCATGTAGTTCTGGATGTCGTTCAGCGTCTGCTGGTTGACCCGCTCATTGGGCTTGGGCGCCGGGTACATTTCCAGACGGGTGAATGCCACGGTGTCATAGGCATTCGGGTTCCACGACGGGCTTTCCCAACGCATGGCTGTTCCGCCGCTGGGTGTTTCAACTTGCTGCAGATTGTTGTAGTTGGATAGGTAGCCGGAGTACTGATCCTTCTCGGTGACTTTCGACGTACAACCACCGAGCAACAGACTGGCCAGGGCAGTGCCGACGAGCAATTTACGGGTCAGGTTCATAATGCGGTTTGCTCCTTGGATAAAATTCTTTTTTCGTAAAAAACAATCAGAAACGCCAAGTCATGTTCCGGTCACGGCTTGAATCCCGGCACTGTCGATTTCCCCGGAAACGCGATTGCCCGATGTGGATTTGGTCTGCCTGCGGCGAGCACTGTAAAGGTGGGTAAAGCCAATGGTTTGAAATGCATGGCGTCAACACCTGTGCGTCAGTTCCTGACAACGCTTTTTAAGTTGTCTCCCGCAATGAGCGTAGGTTCGAATTACAAAATCGCCAGTACGGATTTGCTGCTATGTCCGGGCTTCAGTTGCAACTCATCCCTGCCACCGGCCTTTACTGGCCTCGTACAAGACGTACGTATTATTTTGGCGACGGAGAATTCCAGGATGGGGTATCACGCATCCCGCAACAGGTCATTGGCGTTGAGGATGTCGTAGGCGATTTCCGGGCGTTTTTCCATGGCGCGACGGATCGCCGCCGGGATCGCTGCGCGAGTCTTGCGGCACAGCCCGGGCAGCTCGCCGACGTGAATGCCGATGCCGCGCATGGTGCGCACTTCGTTCAAGCTGGGGACGATGTCGACGCGGATACCCAGTTGCTCGAGCATTCGCCGTTGCAGGTGCTCCAGGTCCTGGAGGCTTGTGAGGTTTTCCAGGCGATCGATCAGGCGCTTTTCTTCCGTGCGCGTCAGAAACAGGATGCGCACGTCCGCCCCCGGTGTTTCGAGCAACGGGTCACGCCCGCAATCGCAGGCGCCGGGCGGGCAGGGTTGGCGGATCGGAGCAGTGGAGTTCATGGGGTTCAATCATAGAGCGCTGTGCTTGAATTTGCCCAGAGGGTTCGGGCAGGTACAGGCGACCCCCTGAGCGAGCCTGCTCGCGAGGGTGGATCAGCTTTTTGACGATAAGGCATTTTGCTGGCCCCCAGGTTGTTCGGTTGTCGCCAGAATCGCTTCATTTTCAGGCGGTTAGGGTGGGTATTTGATGCGCAATATGTGGGTCGCTTTGATCTCGTTCGGCATGGCGGGCCTTGCAGTTCCTGCCGAGGGAAAGCAGCTGAAGGCCGGTGATACCTACATGTGCAGTTGGGGCGCGGGTACGGCGGCTAGAGCACAGGAACTCAAGTTGTCCGGGGTTTCGCTGTATGCGGCGCGACAGAAAATCCAGTCGTACAAGTTTTCCAAGTCCTGGATGCGGATGATGGCCATGGGTATTACCGAGCAAACTTATGACAGTCCGACGAGGATGAAACCGGCGGCGGTCCGGCGCAGTTTTTATGATGATTGTGTGAAGTATAAGTTGGCTCGTAAGTGATGGCTTTTTAGTCTGGGTCCGTATCCATTTCTTCGGTAACGGCCACTTGGGGTTTCGCCTTTACGTCAATTCCCTTTGGCCAGCCAGGACCCTCGTCGGATCGACCGCCTCATCGACCCACGCCGTCTATATTCAATGACTGGCATCAAGCCTGAACCTCGTTTTCTGATTCACCTGACATTGCATAAACCTCAATTCAATCAGGAGATCATCATGACCCAGCTCGACAAAGTCTTGTACACCGCCAAAACCCACACCACGGGCGGGCGAGACGGCGCATCAAAAAGCTCTGACGGCATTCTCGATGTCAAACTGTCATCCCCTGGCGCGGGCGGAGGGGGTACCAATCCGGAGCAGTTGTTCGCCGCGGGCTGGTCTGCCTGTTTCATCGGTGCGATGCAGGTCGCGGCCAAGGAAATGAAAGTGGCGCTACCCAAAGATGTGGCTGTCGATACCGAAGTCGACCTGGGCACCAATGAAGGCGGCTACCTGCTGCAGGCGCGATTGAATGTCAGCCTGCCGGGGCTGGACCGCGAGACCGCGCAAAAAATTGTCGAAACCGGGCACCAGTACTGCCCGTATTCCAAAGCAACTCGCAATAACATCAATGTAACGGTGAAATTGGTCTAGGGCCGTTGAGGCTGAGCTTCAGCCTTCCTCAACGTTATCGATGTGCTTGAACCGTTCGATCAGGAAATCGATCAGGCTGCGCACCCGTGCCGATAAATGCAGTTGTTGCGGGTACACCGCATACACGTCGGCGCGGGTTGGCGTCTGGTCTTCCAGCACCAGGCGCAAGCGGCCGCTGCGCACATAGCGTGCGATGTCCCATTCGGCTCGCAGCAAGATGCCATGCCCGTCCAGCGCCCAGTTCAGCGCCACCTCTCCGTCATTGCAGCCCAGGGCGCCATGTACCTTGATGTTGTCCGTGTGCCCGCCGTTGGTGAAGCTCCAGACACCATACGGCGACTCGTTCTGCCGGATGAAAATGCAGTTGTGACTTTGCAGGTCGGCCAGTTTCTGTGGCGTGCCGTGTTTGTCCAGGTACAGCGGCGATGCACACAGCAAGCGGCGGTTGGAAGCGATTTTGCGGGCATGAAAGGCGGCATCCGGCAGGGTGCCGAAACGAATGCCCAGGTCAAAGCCGTGGGTGGCCAGGTCCAGCGGGTGGTCGCTGATTTCCAGTTGAATTTCCACTTCCGGGTATTGAGCGTAGAAAGCGGCAAGGGCAGGGCCGATATGACGGCGCCCGAAGCCCAGCGAAGCATTGACCCGAATCAATCCCTTGGGCGTGGCGCGGCTGCTGCTGACCAATTGCTCAAGTTCGTTGATCTGGGTGAGGATGCGCGCAGCCTGGGAAAAATACAGCTCGCCTTCGGACGTCAGGCTCATCGAGCGCGTGGTGCGGTTGACCAGGCGGATACCCAAACGAGCCTCCAGCGCCGTCAGGCGTTTGCTCACTGCCGGCGGCGTAATGCCAAGCTCCCGGGCGGTGGCGGCGAGGCTGCCTTTGTTGGCCAACAGGTAGAAAAACGATAAATCCAGAGTCTGGCTCATTCGTAACTCAAAGTTATTTATGTAGTGATTTTTAGGAACTCACACCTATTTGTTCACTACATATACTCCGCTCACACCCCGCCTGAACAGCGGGAACAACATGAAATCGACGAGAGTGGAGTCAACAATGAGCGCATACAAAATTGCTGCAGTGCCAGGTGACGGCATCGGTGTGGAAGTGATCGCCGCAGGCGTAGAAGTACTGCAGGCCCTATCGAAAAAGTCCGGCTTTGAACTGGATTTCAAACACTTCGACTGGAACTCCGACAACTACCTGAAAAACGGTTACTACATTCCCGAAGGTGGGCTGGAAGAGCTGAAAACCTTCGACGCGATCTTCTTCGGCGCAGTCGGTGCGCTCAACGTACCGGATCACATCTCTCTGTGGGGCCTGCGACTGCCGATTTGCCAGGGCTTCGACCAGTACGCCAACGTTCGTCCGGCCCGCGTGTTGCCGGGGGTGAAAAGCCCGCTGCACAACGGTGACCAGATCGACTGGGTGGTGGTGCGCGAAAACTCGGAAGGCGAATACTCGGGCAACGGCGGTCGCGTGCACCGGGGCCTGCCGGAAGAAGTCGCCACTGAAGTGTCGGTGTTCACCCGGGCCGGGGTCGAACGCATTCACCGCTTCGCTTTCGAACTGGCGCAAAGCCGTCCGCGCAAGCACCTGACCATGGTCACCAAGTCCAACGCCCAGCGTCACGGCATGGTGCTTTGGGACGAGATATTCTACGAAGTGGCCAAGGATTTTCCCGATGTGAAAATCGACAAGGAACTGGTCGACGCCGTGACCACGCGCATGGTGCTCAAACCCGCGACGCTGGACGTGATCGTCGCCACCAACCTGCATGCCGATATCCTGTCCGACCTGGCCGCTGCGTTGTCCGGCAGCCTGGGTATCGCGCCAACCGCCAACCTCAACCCGTCGCGTCAATTCCCGTCGATGTTCGAACCGATCCACGGTTCCGCCTTCGACATCACCGGCAAAGGCGTGGCCAACCCGATCGCGACATTCTGGACCGCCGCGATGATGCTCGAACATCTGGGCGAAGCCGCGGCGGCCAAGCACTTGATGTCGGCCATCGAAGCGGTGACCGAAAGCGGTTTGCACACCCCTGACCTCGGCGGCAACGCCACCACCCGCCAGATCACCGATGCTGTCATCGCACTGATCAACCGCTGATTTACCCCGGCGATTCAAAGTACTGCGGCACAACGCCGAGGGGCAGGTCCGTTGACCTGACCCCTGGGCATTTCCTGACAACAATAAAAAATCAGGGCCCTGTCATGAAAAGAATATTTGGCAAACTCTACGTACAAGTGCTAATTGCGGTGATCCTCGGCGCCATCGTCGGGGTGTTCGTTCCCGAAACCGGCGCAGCACTCAAGCCATTGGGCGACGCCTTCATCAAACTGATCAAAATGCTCCTCGCTCCGGTGATTTTCCTGACGGTGGTCACGGGTATTGCGCGCATGGACAACATGAAGGAACTGGGGCGCGTCGGCTTTCGCGCGTTGCTGTACTTCGAAGTCGTATCGACGCTGGCACTGGTGGTCGGCCTGGTGGTGGTGGATGTGTTCAAACCCGGCGCAGGGATGAACATCGATGTCGCGACGCTGGACACCTCCAGCCTGGCAACCTACACCACAGCAGTGAAACATGCCTCGTTCATGGACTTCGTCATGAACATCATCCCCGACACCATCGTCGACGCCTTCGCCAAGGGCAACGTCCTGCAGATCCTGCTGTTTTCGATCCTGCTCGGTATCGCCCTGGCCCATGTCGGACCGCGCGGCAAACCCTTCGTCGACACGCTGGACAGCCTGATGCAGGGCATGTTCCGCATCGTCAACATGGTCATGCGCCTGGCACCAATCGGGGCTTTCGGCGCCATTGCGTTCACCATCGGCAAGTACGGTTTCGGCTCGCTGTTCTCTCTCGGCAAGCTGATGGCCTGCGTGTATCTGACCTGCGCGATGTTCGTGATTTTCGTGCTCGGCCCCATCTGCCGCTACAGCGGTTTCAGCCTGTGGAAGTTTCTCAAGTTCATCAAGGAAGAACTGTTCACGGTGCTGGGTACCAGTTCGTCGGAATCGGTGCTGCCGCAGATGATTTCGAAAATGGAAAAGGCTGGCGTATCGAAACCCGTGGCGGGAATGATCATTCCTTCCGGCCTGACCTTCAACCCGGACGGGCAGGCGATCTACTACACCATCGCCGCGATTTTCATTGCCCAGGCGACCAACACGCCGCTGACCCTGACCGATCAATTGATCGTGCTGGCGGTGCTGATGTTCACCTCCAAGGGCTCGGCGGGCGTCACTGGTTCCGGCTTCATCATTTTGGCGGCCACTCTGTCGTCGCTGGGGACTATTCCGGTGGCTGGCATGGTCTTGTTGCTGGGCGTCGACCGCTTCATGTCGGAAGCGCGGGCGATCACCAACACCATCGGCAACGGCGTCGGCACCATGGCGATTGCAAAATGGGTGGGAGCGCTGGATACGGTGAAAATGCACAAGGCGCTCAATGGTGAGGTTGTTGAGGAAAAGCCTGAGGCCGCGCAGGTCAAAGAGGTGGTTGCCTCGTCATCGATAGCCGCTGCACCGCTGACAAACAAAATGAAAACGGCAACCGGCGCTTAGAAAATCCAGTGCAGGAGCGAGTCTGCTCGCGATGGCGGCGCGTCAGGCAACAAGGATGTTGAATGTGCTGGCCTCATCGCTAGCAGGCTGGCTCCCACAGTAATCAGTGTCGGTCCGGAACCGCGCTGTCCACCTCTTGCAACAGGGGCTAATATGCCGCGATAAAACCACAATAACGACGTGATCTGCCTTGTATGAAAATCCATCCATTACCGCCACTTAATAGTCTGGTCGCGTTTGAAGCGGCGGCACGTCATTTGAGTTTCACCTTGGCTGCGCACGAGTTGAACGTGACGCAAGGTGCGATCAGCCGACAGGTTCGGCTGCTTGAAGATTATCTGGGCAAGGTCTTGTTCGAGCGCACCACTCGTACGATTCACCTGAGCCCGGCTGCCATTCAATACTATGAAACGGTGCGTGCTTCCTTGCTGCAAGTGGCACAGGCCACCGGTGAGATTCGCCATTGGCAGGGCGCCGAACAGGTGACAGTCGCCACCAGTACCGCCATGGCTTCGTTGTGGCTTTTGCCAAAAGTGTCCGAGTTTCAAAGGGAGAATGAAGAGATCGACCTGCGGATCATCGCCCATGACCAAGTCAAGGATTTCTCCCGTCTCGATTGCGACCTGGCGTTGTATTACTGCAAGACACCGCCACGGGACATGCAGGTCACGCCATTGTTTTCCGAAGAGGTTTATCCGGTTTGCAGTCCTGCCTACCTTGCCAAATATCCTGCCTTGAACAAGCCAGAGGACCTGGCCGCCTGTACCTGGCTTTTTCTCGATGACCCGCAACGCGACTGGATTGGCTGGCCGGACTGGTTCCGCAGCCAGGGCTTGAAAAACGTCGAGCCCAAACGCCGGATCAACATCAACAGTTACTCGATGCTGATTCAGTCGGCCATCAGCGGGCAGGGCATTGCACTGGCCTGGTCCAACCTTGTCGATGATCATCTGCAGAGCGGCGCGCTTATCCGTCCGCTCGATACCGTACTGAAAACCGATGCGCAGTTTTGCTTGCTGGAACCCTTGGCACGCGGGGGGATGCGGCAAAGCGTGAAACGTTTCCGTAGTTGGTTGTTGAACCAGCTTCCACCCGCAGAGGACACCCGGTAACGCCGGAACCCAGCTTGTATGTCCACTCCCAATCGCCCGGCATTTTGATGCCGGGCGATTTTTTTTGCCTCGACCCAATGCTCGTCAAAAGCGTGCAATAGAACCCCAATCGGCCCTGAATATTTATGACAATAAGTCATGAATCGCGCCGGAAATATCGTTTGTCGACACCCCCTCTGTTTTCCCAAACTGGCTGCCAGCGGACCCCGGGCCCATGCGCCCGCCGATCATCCAAACCGTGCCCAGCAGGGGAAAACAATAATGAGCAGCATCCAGCAAATTCCTGTGCATCATCTCGAAACCGTCCTCAATCCGATCCATGAAGCCACCGGCCTGAGCAACGAGTTCTACACTGAGCAACGTTACTTCGAACTTGAGCGCGATCAGGTCCTGGGCAAAACCTGGGCCTGCGTCGGTTTCGCCAGCGACCTGGGCAAGGCCGGTTCGGTCAAGCCCATCGATTTCATGGGCCTGCCGTTGCTGTTGATGCGCAACCGCGAAGGCCTGGTGCAAGTATTCCACAACGTATGCAGCCACCGCGGCATGAAGCTGGTGGAAGAGGCCGGTGAAGTGCAGGGCGTGATTCGCTGTCCTTACCACTCCTGGACTTACGACCTCAACGGCGGGTTGCGCGGCACGCCTCACGTTGGCGGCATCGACCAGCACAAAGACGAGCGTTTCGCCTGTGAAAAACATGGCTTGAAAGCTATTCGCAGCGCGATCTGGATGGACATGGTGTTCATCAACCTGTCCGGCGATGCGCAGCCGCTCGAAGACATGCTGGCGCCATTGACTCAGCGCTGGACCCAGTTCCTCGGTGAAGACGGCATGAGCCTGCTGCGCCGTCGTCCCGGTCATGACGCCACGACGCTGGACATCAACTGCAACTGGAAACTGGCCGTCGAAAACTACTGCGAGGCCTACCACTTGCCGTGGGTGCACCCGAGCCTGAACTCGTACTCGCGCCTGGAAGATCACTACAACATCATTTTTGACGAGCACTTCGCCGGTCAGGGCAGCTATGCCTACAACCTGTCGGACGTTGCCGGCACGCACTTGCCGACTTTTCCGGGCTGGCCGCTGGACCGTCTGAAAAATGCCGAGTACGTCGCGTTCTTCCCCAACGTGTTGCTCGGCATCCAGGCTGACCATGCCTTCGCCATGCAGCTGGAGCCGGTTGCACCGGGACGCACCATCGAGCACCTGCGCCTGTTCTACGTAGGCGACGAAGCCGCGAGCAGCGAAGAGTACAGCGCTTGCCGCGATGCGATTCTGGAATCCTGGAAAGTGGTGTTCGCCGAAGACATCAGCTCGGTGGAAGGCATGCAGAAAGGCCGTCATTCCCCCGGCTACAAGGGCGGAGCGTTCTCGCCGGAAATGGACATCCCGACGCATTTTTTCCACCAGTGGGCTGCACGTCAGTTGCTCGCCACCACGCCTTCTGCCTGAGGAGAGCTCCCATGTATCCGATAGCCTCTCACTGGCTCAACTACATCGACGGGCAATGGAGCGACAGCGTCCAGCGCCTGACGGTGAACAACCCCGGCACCGCCGAACCGGTCGCGACCATCGCCCAGGCCACCGTGGCCGATGCCGAGCGTGCGTTGCTGGCAGCTCGTCGTTGTGCCGACAGCGGCGTGTTGACTCGCGCCCGTCCGGCGCAGCGCGTCACCTGGTTGTTGCGCATTGCCGAGGAGATTCGCGCCGTGGCGGATGAGGGCGCCTGGGTGCTGTGCCAGGAAAACGGCAAGCGCCTGAGCGACGCCAGGGACGAGTTCGTCGAGGCGGCGCGCTACTTCGAGTATTACGCCGGCATGGCGGACAAGATCGAGGGCACTTCGATTCCGCTGGGCAACGGCTACATGGACTTCACCCTGTACGACCCGATGGGCGTTTCGGCGCAAATCGTGCCGTGGAACTTCCCGGTGTCGATCTGCGCCCGTTCGCTGGCGCCGGCTCTGGCGGCGGGTAACGCGGTGGTGATCAAGTCCCCCGAGCTTTCGCCGTTGGGCATGTGCGTGCTGATCTGCGCCATTGCCAAGGCTGGCTTGCCTGACGGCGCGGTCAACCTGATTTGTGGGCGAGGTCGTGAAGTCGGTTCGTATCTGGTCAGCCATCGTGCCGTCGACCAGATCGTGTTCACCGGTTCCGTGCCGACGGGCCAGTCGATTCTGCGTGATGCCGCGCAGCATGCGATCCCGAGCGTGATGGAACTGGGTGGTAAATCTGCTGCAATTGCCTTCGCCGATGCGGATCGGGAGCAACTGCTCGCCAGCGTCCAGTCGGGGATTTTCTTCAATGCCGGCCAGGTCTGTTCGGCGATGTCGCGCCTGCTGGTGCAGCGCGAGATTTATGAAGACGTGGTCGCGGCCGTGGTCGCCATGGCTGAAGGGCTGAGTGTCGGGCTGGGTCAGGACAATGCCGACCTCACCCCTGTCGTCAGCGCCGGGCAACTGACGGGTATTGAAGCCTTGTGCCGACGGGCGATCGAAGAGGGCGCCGTGGCGATTACCGGTGGCGAGGCTTTCGCTGACCGTGCGGGGCACTTCATGCGCCCGACAGTATTCCGCGACGTCACCGCCGACATGTGCATCGCCCAGGAAGAAGTGTTCGGGCCGGTGCTGGCGATCATGCCATTCGACACCGAAGAGCAAGCCATTGCGATTGCCAACGGCACCGAGTTTGGCCTGGTGGCCGGGGTGTTTACTCAGGACATCAGTCGCGCCATGCGCTGCACGCGCCGCCTTAAATCTGGCCAGGTGTTCGTCAACGAATGGTATGCCGGCGGCATCGAAACGCCGTTTGGCGGTGTCGGGTTGTCGGGCTTCGGTCGGGAAAAGGGCCAGGAAGCCTTGTACAGCTACGTGCGCACCAAGAACGTAGCGATCCGGATTGCTGGGGAGTGAACACCATGTTCAAAACTTGGCTATGCATCGTTTGCGGTCTGATTTACGACGAGGCTCTGGGCTGGCCCGAGGATGGCATTCTCGCCGGCACGCGCTGGGAGGATGTTCCCGAGGATTGGGTCTGCCCCGAATGCCACGTCGGCAAGGCAGATTTCGAGATGCTCGATATCAGTGAATACACGCAGGCGGTGACGGCCGTCAGCGTGCCGGTCAGTACGCCGCCGCTCGCGGTGGCGGCACCTGCGGTTGCTGCGTCGCCACGCCAGCCAATCGTCATCATCGGCAGTGGTTATGCCGGTTATGGGCTGGCTCAGGCCTTGCGCAAGGCAGATCCCAAAGTCGAGATCCGTGTGCTGACGCAAGAGTCCGGTCACCTGTATTCGAAACCCGCGCTGTCGATCGGACTGTCCCAGGGCAAGAGCGCCGAGGCATTGTCCGGCGAATCACCGCTGGCAATCGAGCAGCGCTTGAACATCCGCGTGTATCCGCACTGCAAGGTGCTGGGTATCGACAGTGCGGCACGGCGCCTGCGTACCAGCTTCGGTGAAATGGAATACGGCCAGTTGGTGCTTGCCAGCGGTGCGCAGCCGATTCGCTTGCCGATCGAGGGCGATAGTTCGGCGCTGATCAGCGTCAATAACCTGCAGGATTACCAGGGGTTCCGTGAGCGTCTGACAGGCGTAAGACGCGTCGCGATCCTTGGGGATGGCCTGATTGGTTGCGAGTTTGCCAACGACTTGGCCCATAACGGTTTCAGCGTCGATGTCATCGGCCTGGGTCGTTGGCCGATGGAGCGCCTGTTGCCGGCGGAGGCGGGGCAGGTGCTGCAAAACGCTCTGAGTGATTTGGGAGTGACATGGCATCTACAAAACACCTTGGAGGCCATCGATTCCGCCGCGCAGGGTTATCGTTTGAAACTCGCCAATGGTCAGACCATCGAGGCTGATCTGGTGCTGTCTGCCGTCGGTCTGCGTCCCGATGTGAGCCTGGCAGAGAGTGCCGGTGTGGTGGTTGGACGGGGCATTCAGGTGAACGCTCAGTTGCAAACCTCGGTACCGGGCATCTACGCATTGGGCGATTGCATCGAGGTCGATGGGCAACTGCTGCCGTATCTGGCGCCGATCAATCAAGGCATTGCTGCGTTGAGCAAGACATTGCTTGGCCAACCCACGGCTGTCGACTATCCGTTAATGCCGGTAACGGTGAAGACGCCGGCGGCGCCGCTGTGTCTGTTGGCACCCGCTAACGCCGGCGAAGGTGAATGGCGCTGCACGCTGACCGAGGACGGCTTGAGTGCCGGATTCTACGACGCGGCGGGCAAGCTCAATGGCTTTGTCCTGCTCGGTCGTCAAGCGCAAACGCAACGCAGCGCATTGCTGCAGTCCTGTCAGCATTCCCAGCAGGCGGTAGCCTGAGGCTCGAATCATGAAAAACACGATCAATCTGCCATTCGACGACTCGAGCTGCGGCTGGTACGCCGCGCTGCCCGAGCAACCGTCCTGCCAACGCCTGTCCGGTGAGCAGCGTGCAGACTACGCGGTGATTGGCGCGGGTTTCGCCGGCCTCGCCGCTGCCCGTCGCCTGGCCGAGCATCATCCGCAGGCTCGTATTCTGCTGGTGGATGCGCAACGGGTCGCCCATGGCGCCTCGGGGCGCAACTCCGGTTTTGTGATCGACCTGCCGCACAAATTTGCCCTGGAGCATCCGGATCCTGCGCACAAACAGCGTTTGTTGTCGCTCAACCGCGCCGCGATCTCGCAGTTGCAAGGGCTGGTACAACGTCACGGCATCGATTGCCAGTGGTCCCATGCCGGCAAATACCAAGGCGCGGTCGGGGCGCGTGGCCTGGCTTACCTGGATCACTTCGAGCGGCTGATGAGCGACCTCGGTGAGCCGTTTCGCCGGGCCGACTCCTCGGAGCTGGCCAAGGTCCTGGGCACCGACCATTACAGCGGCGCCATCTACACCCCCGGCTGCTACCTGATGCAACCGGCGGCGCTGGTCACTGGCCTGGCTCGTACATTGCCGGGCAACGTCGAATTGCTGGAAGAATCCCCCATCCAGCGTCTGGAGCGTGACGGTCGAGGCGGCTGGATTCTGCATGGCACGGCGGGATTGATCCGCACGCCGCAACTGCTCTTGGGCACCAGCATCTTCACCCAGGAGTTTGGTTATCTGCGCAATCGCCTGCTGCCGGTCATGACCTTCGCCAGCTGGACCCGGCCGTTGACCGATGCAGAGCTGACCACCTATGGCGGCCAACTGGACTGGGGCCTGACCCCGGCGGACCACGCCGGCACGACTGTGCGCATGACTCAGGATCGCCGGCTGATCATTCGCAACACCTACAAACACGTGCCCAAGTACGGTCGCAGCACCAGCGATGGCATGCGTTCGAAAGTGCGTGATTCGCACCGCAAGGCTTTCCTCGCGCGCTTTCCGCAGTTGGCCGACGTGCCTTTCAGCCATACGTGGGGCGGCGTTTATGCGATCTCGCGCAACTTCACCAATTTCTTTGGCGAGCTGGAGCCGGGCGTTCATGCGTCAGCGTGCGACAACGGCGTCGGTGCAGCCTGGGGCACCATTTCCGGGACGATGCTCGCCGATCTTGCCGTCGGTGCCGATTCGGCGCAGCTCAACGATATTCGCGCCGTGACCGGCATGCCGTCGCTCAATCCGCCGGAGCCGTTCCTCGGACTGGGGGTTCGCTCGCGTATTCATCTGGCGGCCTGGAACAGCCGGAGTGAGCTATGAACCCTCCGGCCAAAGGCAAAAGCCCGGTGCTGCGCATCGACCATCAGGACCTGGACTTCACCTTCCGTGGCGGTCCCCCCGGCGCCGCGTACGTGGCGCGGGCACTCAGCAACGAAGTCTCGCCGAACATCGGCGTGGGTTTCGCCCGATGGGAAGGCGCGCAGGTGGCCTGGACGGTGCTGTACGACGAAGTGATTTTCGTGATCGAAGGTTGCTTCGAATTGCGCGTCGGTGACGAGCTTTTTGAAGTCACCCCCGGGCAATTGCTGTGGATCCCCGAAGGCACCGAACTGGTGTATGGCGGGCATGCGTTGTTCGGGTACGTCGTTCACCCCGGCAACTGGAAGCAACTTCACGGCTTGGCTTGAAGCGCAATGATCGGGGATCGCACGGTGATAAGACTGACAAAAACCTTCGGTGCGCTTTATCTGGCCAGCCTGTTGATGCAGCTGGGATCGACCTTGCTGATGACCTATCTGGCACTGCGCCTCAATGCGATGGGGTCGAGTGAAACGGCAGGAGGGGCGTTGATGGCCGCCAATGCGTTGGGGATGGTGCTGGGTGGCTGGGTCGGGCGCAGCCTGATCGCACAGGTCGGGCATATTCGAACCTATGCAGCCTGTGCCGGACTGATTGCGGCAGCGGTGTTGGCGCATGAATTCAGCACGTCGCTGCCTTTCTGGCTGGTGCTGCGGGGGCTGGTCGGGCTGGCGATGATGTGCCAGTTGATGGTGCTGGAAAGCTGGCTCAACGATCAGGCCCGGACCGAGCAGCGCGGTAGCGTGCTGGCGCTGTACATGGTCGCCAGCTACGTCGGGATGATGCTCGGTCAGTTGGCCTTGAGTCTCGACGAGGGGTTGGGAATCCGTGCGCTGCTGGGGGTAGCGATGGTGTTTGCGCTGTGTTCGGTGCCGGTGGCGCTCACTCGCAGCGCCCATCCGACGGCGGTGCCCGCGGCTTCGATCGACCTGCGGTTGTTCCTGCGGCGCATTCCGCAGTCC
Organism: Pseudomonas sp. TNT2022 ID1044; assembly: GCF_028656895.1. Taxonomy (NCBI): domain Bacteria; kingdom Pseudomonadati; phylum Pseudomonadota; class Gammaproteobacteria; order Pseudomonadales; family Pseudomonadaceae; genus Pseudomonas; species Pseudomonas sp. TNT2022 ID1044. The sequence goes on from NZ_JAMDHB010000037.1 coordinate 27,437, forward strand.
CTGGTGACGATTCTGGTGTCAGGCATGATCAACGGCAGCTTCTACGGGCTGGCCGCGATCTATGCCAGCAAGCAGGGATTGGAAACAGCACAGGTCGGCCAGTTCATGGCGCTGACCATCGGGGCAGGCTTGTTGGCGCAGTTGCCGTTGGGCTGGCTCTCGGATCGGCTGCCGCGTGCCAGTCTGATCCGCGCGGTGGCGGTCTTGCTGGTACTCATCAGCCTGCCGCTGGCCTTCAATCAAACGCCTGCATTCGTGACCCTGCTGTGGTTCGGTTCGGCGATCGGCTTCTTGCAGTTTTGCCTGTATCCGTTGGGCGTCGCGTTGGCCAACGACAACATGGAGCCGCACTTGCGCGTTTCGTTGTCGGGCATGTTGTTGATCACTTTTGGTGTCGGTGCCTGCATCGGTCCGCTGATTGCGGGGGTGCTGATGGAGTTCTTCGGCACCTCAAGCTTCTACTTTTTCTATGCCGGCAGTGCCGCGTTGCTCGCGCTGTGCGTGGGCCAGGCGAAGGTCACAGGCAAGCACCTGCAAAAGGATGCGCCGCTGCAGCACCCGGTGACGCCAAACGGGATTGCCAGCTCTAACCTGGTGTCGGTGGGTGACCCCGTGGGTGAGTGCATCGACAGGCGATAAATAGAGGAGGGCGAGCCGGATTTATTGATGCGTTTTTCTCATGAGTCGGTGATTAAAAATGGTTTGAACGATGGTCAGGTTTCAATCAACTTGGCGATGCTGCCAAAACCGAGTTAGACCGGAATTAATCCGAAGATATACAGCCCTCTGATGTCATTCGATATCAAGGGATAAGTATCTTGCGGAATACTCTCTAAAACCCTTAAACAAAAACAAAAGGGGAAAACAATGCGTGCGCAATCAGGCATGTTAAAAGGCTTGAACCCGAATGTGACAGTCGCTTCGATAGTAGCGGTGATCTCATTTGTTCTGTTTTGTGCATTTAAAGATGAGCAGGCAGCCAAGGCCTTTGAAATGGCTTCGGTATTTATCCTGCATAACTTTAAGTGGTATTACATCGCCCTGATCAGTGGCGTACTCGGTCTGCTGCTGTATATCTCCGTCAGCCGTTTCGGCAATCTCAAACTGGGCACCGAGCACGATCGGCCCGAGTTCAGTTTCGCTTCATGGATCGCCATGCTGTTCAGTGCGGGAATGGGCATCGGCTTGATCTTCTGGTCCGTTGCCGAGCCCATGCTGCACTACGCCGACAACCCGTTTTCAAAGGGTTTGACGGACGAGTCGGCGACCATCGCGATGCGCATCACGCTGTTCCACTGGGGCCTGCACCCGTGGGCGATTTTTTCCATGATCGGCCTGAGCCTGGCGTATTTCGCGTACCGTAAGGGCCTGCCGCTGGCCCTGCGTTCGCTGCTGTATCCGCTGATTGGCGACCGCATCTACGGCTGGATCGGCCATGTGGTCGATATCATGGGTGTGGTGATTACTGCCTTTGGTGTTTCACAGTCTCTCGGCCTGGGTGTTGCGCAGATTAATACCGGGCTGCATCAAGTGTTCGGCATTCCGGTCAGTATCGGATTGCAGTTATCCATCATTCTGGTTGTCAGTATTATTGCCTGTATTTCGCTACTTGCCGGGTTGTCCAAAGGTATGAAGCGGATCTCCACCCTTAATATGTATCTGTCATTTATTTTGATGTTGGCGGTGCTGGCCATCGGTCCAACGCGTTACATCCTCAACTTGATGTTTGAATCCACCGGTGACTATGTACAAAACATCGTAGGCCTCAGCTTCTGGATGGACACCCAGAAAGACACCGAATGGCAAAACTGGTGGACGGCGTTCTACTGGCCATGGTGGATGACCTGGGGGCCTTTTGTCGGCCTGTTCATTGCGCGGATTTCCAAAGGCCGGACCATCCGTGAACTGGTAATCGGGGCATTGGTCGTACCGACCTTGGTGACCATTTTGTGGATGTCGGTGTTCGGTGGCGCTGCCCTGAAAAACGAACAGCAGGATCGCCAGGCTTATCAGGCATCGGTTGCCAGCCAGGTAGTGGGTCAGGAACAACCGAAGTTCGAAGGCGGCACGGTGCTGCTTGCCACCAAGAAAGAAACCACGGCGGCGATGTTCACGCTGGTTCAGTCGCTTGATGGCCCTACGGTTGGCGCCATCCTCTCGATTCTGGTGTGCGTATTGCTGGGTGTGCACTTTGTCACCACGGCAGATGCCGGCACCCAGGTGTTGTGCACCTTGTGTGCCCTGGGCAGCACCAATCCGCCCAACTGGATCCGGTTGCTGTGGTGCATTCTGGAAGGGGCGATTGCGGCGGGCCTGCTGCTCGCCGGCGGACTCAAGGCCATTCAGATGGCAAGCATCGCCGCCGGATTGCCCATAGCCATGTTGCTGCTGGTGATGTCTTACACCTTGATTCACAGCCTGCGCAAGGAGATGCCGAGTGTGCCGGCGTGGACGCCAGCGGTGGATCGTTTTCCAAGCCAGGCGCTTGATCAGGCCGACCGCCGCGAAGCACCGTCGAGTGTACCGTTGACTGCCGCATAAACCTGTTGGATCGCAGTTGGAGAAAAAACCGAAACCGTCTGCTCAGGCTGACGGTTTCAGTTTTTGTCTGGCATTCAGCCTTGAGCAATTGATCGATGCGTACCGGCAAATCAGGCTGATCGCGTTCAGGTCGACTCAGTAGTTCATCCCGTCATCAATCGCGATGCCTTGTACGCGCATGGCCTTGATCAGCTCGCCGCGGGTGCCAGGCAGGTTGAGCATGGTCTTGGCCCGCAAAGTCGCGACTTCATCAGCGCTGTAGGGCTGGTAATTCGCCGGAACGCTCTTGCCGGCCATGCCATCTTCGCGCATCAGCCAGTTGAGCAGATCCGCCAGTTGCGCGTTGTTCAGCGCCGACTGCGACATGCCCGGCACGCGCACCAGAAATTCGCGGCCACCGGGGACTTTCAGGAAGTTGCCGACAAAGCCTTTCATCCGTGGTGTGTCGTTGGCCGCGGAACCGCTGCCGTCGCCCAGATGGCAACCGGCGCATTGCAATTGATAGTTCACGCCGACGCTGTAGTTGGCTTCGGCGATGGGCTTTTGCGCCTCTTCGTTGCCCGGTGCGTGGCGCTGGATGGGATTGGGAATGGCCCGCGCGTTGACCTGCGGGGTGATGAGAAGGCAGGCGAGGCCCAGGGAAAGCAACATACGCATGACAAGTACCTTTAGCGGGTGGCAGGTCTTACCAAAATAAAAAACAGCAGACGCATAAAGAAAAAAACCGCCGATTGCCCAGGCAACCGGCGGTAAAGCGCGTGTCAGACCGCCACGCCACGGATGATCGAAACGGTGCAATGGTAGATGTGCGACTTGGCGGCCAGGCACCAGTTCACGTCGTTGTTGTTGAACGGGCGGTAGGCCGGCTCTTCACTGTCGTTGCGGGTACAGGCGCACTGGGCGCAGCTTTGCTTACCGCAGCAGTCGTTGTACGAAATGATGTAGTCCTTGCCATCGGCCGGGTTGCGGCAGGTGCCGATCCAGGTGACTTGCGAGGCTTCGGTGCCCGGTGGGCAGGACGTCACCGACCCACCGCAGCAGCTGCACAGAAAGCCGTCGATGGAGCAGTAGCGCCAGTAGTCGCAGCTGTTCGGATCGCCGGGATCACCGGCCTTCGGGTCAGTGGCGGCCAGCGCTTTGCTGGTGCGATCCAGTGGCAGCAGCAGGGGCAAGGCGGCACCGGCCACCATCAGCGAGCCCATGCGCGACAGCAGTTTGCGGCGCGAAGTAGTGTCGGCAACACGGCGCGTCGAGCGCTCGAACAACAGATCCAGCAGTTTCATAAACGTCTCCCTGCCTTATCAGTGGCTATGGCCGTGGCTGTGGTCATGATCGTGAGGCTGAGCATTGAGGTACTGCTGCAGCGTGGCGTGTTTCAAGTGCTCGACTTCGAACAGGCTGTCCAGATGCTCGCGGGAGTTGACCAGGCCTTTGGCGCGCAGGGTGCCGGACTTGTCGATCAGCGCGGCGTACGGCAGTTTGCCGATCTGGTAGGTCATGCCCACTTCCGGGCCGACCACATAGGTGGCGTCTTCCAGTTTGTGCTCACGGATCAGCGCTTGCTGGGCGTCCATGTCGCCATCGCTGACGAACACCACGTCGAGCGTGCCGGCCTGTTCTTTAGCGATGGATTTGATCGCCGGCAGCAAGGATTTGCAGATCGGGCAGGTGGGTGAGAGGAAGAACAGCAGTTGCGATTTTTCACCGGCATAGCCGAAGTTCACCGGACGACCCTTACGGTCAGCGGCAGTGATCTGCGGGGCGGCTTCGTTGACGGCCACGCCTTTGTCGACCATCAGCGCGCCGGCCGGGGCCAGGCGGCCGTGCAGCACGCCGATCTGACGAACCAGGCCCATGACGACAAACGCCACGGCCACCAGCAGTACCCAGAGCAATACGTTGGAAACGATCAAGCCTTCCATTTTGATTACCTACCAATCAATTTGAGCAGAAGAGGGGAGTTCGCCATCAGGCCTGCGGCCGCGGCGTAGATGAGCAGCGCAACAGCGGCGGCGGCCACGGTCACAAAACCATCGAACACCGTCATGTCACGCACCACCGGCGCCACGCTGGCCAGCAGCGCTACCGCCACCAGCACGCTGTTGCGCAGCAGCAGGACCGGGCGCAGCGGTTGCGCCTGGTCGGGACCGGCACAGCCGCAGTCGATGTCACGACGACCGCGCCACAGGTTGATGCCGATAGCGGCGGCGTACAGCGCCAGCAGGCTGGCTGCACTGAGCGCCGCCCAGCCACGGCTGACCGGAACCAGCAACGCGAAAGCAATGGCCAGTTCCAGCAGCGGAATCAACCGCGCGCTCGGACGCACCAGCGCCGCGGGCAGCAGTTGGTAGTCCGTCAGCTGTTTGGCGAAGCGTGCCGGCGCCCGTACCTTGTGGGTGGCGGCACTGGCCAGCAGCGCCGAAATGGCGAGTGCGCTGGCAATGATGAAGATCGGATCTGATTGCATGGCCGAACCTCGTTTAGTAGCTCATGACCTGAGTCGCGGTTTTGGCGACCTTGGCCATGCTGCCGGTGTGCTTGTTGGTCTTGAGGTCGAAGATCTGCAGGCCACCTTCAACATCGGTGCCCAGCAACAGCGGTTTGTCGTCGCCGGTTGCCTGCATGCTCCACACCGGAGCCGGGGCTTCCAGGGTGGCGATTTTCTTCATGGTCTTGAGGTCGTAGGCCCAGATGAAGGTGCTCGGGTCTTCCCATTTCATCGGTTCGTGAGCGTCGTGCATCAACACGTACAGGCGGTTCAGCTTCGGCGCGACGGCCATCAGCTGCCAGCCACCGGGTGCCCAGCCGGCTTTCTTTTCCTCGTCGGTGGTCAGCGACCAGCTCGGCAGGATTTTTGGTGTGTCACCGGAGAAATCCACGGCGCGCACGGTGCCGGTGGTGGTCGTGAAGTAGTAGGTGTCGCCGACGTTGACCGCGCGCTCCACCAGTTTCTCGGCGTTCGGGTCGAAGAACGGCGTGCGGTTGCGCGCGGTTTCCTGGCCCTGATCGTTGAGGGTCACCACTTGCAGGCTGCCGTCGCCGCACAGCGAGGCGAAACGGCGTTTGCCGACCGGGTAGTTGAGCACGCAGCCAGGGATCGCGATTTCGCTGGCGACGGCTTTGGCCTGGGTATCGACCACCGTCACCGAGGTCGACGGGGTGAAGTTGTAGACGTAGACGAATCGGTCATCGCCGCTGGTCTTCAGGCCATAGCGCTGGGTCAGCGACTCGGCGCGCTTGTTCGGAATCAACACTTCCCAGGCCGGCGACAGGGTCGAGGTGTCCCATGCAGTCAGCACGTCGGTGCGGGTGCCGCGGGTGCCACGGGAATACCAGATGTCCGCGGCGTAGATCAGCTTGCCGTCATGGCTCAGGGCCGATGGTGCGGCGAAACCGGTCGGCACCATGCCCAGCACGCGTTTCTGATCCGGGTTGACCACGGTGATACGGCCGGCGACGAAGCTTTCGAACTCGACATCGACGACGAACGCGCGGTGCGGTTCAGCGGGGAAGGCCAGGGTGGTCTGGCCGATGCCGGTGTCGGCCGGCAGGTCCGCACGGGCACTGTTCAAACCGAGTACAAGCAGGCTCAGGCCTAGCGCTGACTGTACGGAGATCCTGTTTGTTCGCATAAGGGGAACTTCCTGAATTGTTGGTAACGCGGATCGCGGGTGAGTGGGCAGATTCTGACGATTGAATAGTGCCTCGCCCGGCAATCGGGGGAATTGCCCTGCCTGCCAAGTGTTTGTGTCTCTGTGCCAGTGATGGCCAAAGATCAAAAGATCGCAGCCCACGGCAGCTCCAGGAGAAACACGAACCCTGTAGGAGCTGCCGCAGGCTGCGATCTTTTGCTTTTAGAGGGCGGAAGCGAGAGGAAGGGAGAAGCTGAAAACAGCGCCACAAGGCTCCTGGTTCTGCGCCCAGATATCGCCTCGATGACGGCCGATGATGTTCTTGCACAGCGCGAGGCCGATGCCGTTGCCGCTGACCTTGGATGAGAAAAAACCGTCGAACAGCTTCTCCTGCGCCTGGGCCTGGATGCCGCGCCCGCTGTCTTCGATACGCACCAGCGCCACGCCGTTGTCGGTGCTGGCATGGATGCGCAACAAGCGTCGCTCGATCGGCAGGTCAGCCATTTCTTCAATCGCGTTGAATGCCAGATTGAGGATCACCTGGCCAATCAGCACCTTCTCGCAACTCACCCGCAGCGGTTCGGGGGAGGTCACGATTTCGACACGCACCAGACTCGGATCGGCGCGCAAGCTGATGAAGTAGCGGGTTTCGCGCAGCAGCTCATTGAGGTCCACCAGTTCTTCGGACTGCTCAAGCTTGACCACGTAATCGCGCACGCTCTTGATGATGACCGAGGCGTGCTCGATTTGCCGCACGGCGCTTTGCAAACCCCAGGTGACGCCGGGGTCGGCATCGGCCACGTTGCCCAGGCGAATCACCGTGCCTTCGATGAAATTACGGGTTGCCGCCAGCGGTTGACTCAACTCGTGGGCGATGGCCACGGCCATTTCACCCATGGCGTTGTAGCGCGCCAGGTATTCGAGCTTCTGTTCGCTGACCCGTCGCGCCTCTTCGGCCTGCACCTGTTCGGTGACATCGCGAAACAGCAGCAGATGGCCGACCAGGTCGTCCTCAATCTCGATGTAGCGGCAAGTTGCATCATGCCAGCGCCACTCGCCGTCGCGTCGTTGCACTTTGTAATGAACGCTGAACGGCGCATGTTCCGGCGTTTCGTTGGCGAGCTGTTGCAGCAGGCGCTGGCGTGAAGCGTCGTCGCACCAGGCAAGAAAGTTCTTGCCCATCAGCTGGCGCACTTCGCTGGCGAGCAAGTGCGCGCCGGAGTCGCTGATAAAACGGATATCGCCCTCCGGCCCCAGCACCGCGACACCTTCGGCCAAATCCTGCATGAACGCCTTGAGCCGACTTTCGAAGCGTTTGAGGTCGCGTTTGACCTTGTCTTCTTTAGAGATGTCGCGGAACTGCACCATCAATACATCGCGGCCCTCCAGGTGCACCAGCGTCGCCACGGCCTCGGAAAGAATCTCCACCCCTTGCTTGGAGCGATAGCACCACTCGATGGCGCGCTGTCCGGTGCGCGCGGCACCCTCCAGCCAACGCAAACCCACTGAACGCCGATATTTCGGTGCGTCGCGGGTCATGTCCGGGGCTTTGAGTGGCGTCAGTTCCTCCAGGGTAAAGCCCAGCGCCGCCAGGGCAGCGGCGTTGGCCCAGAGGATTTCCTTGGTGTGCGCATCGTGAAGAATGATGCACAGCGGCATGGCTTCGATCAGCGCATAGAAGTCGTTTGGTTTTGGCAAATACATCGCACAGCCCTTGGCGGCAGAGGGTTCCGACCGGTGGAGCCGGAAGTATGGCTTTTTATACCTGCTCGCGCATGGGTACGCGCTCAGAGGTATGGGGTGTCGGCCTAGGGGTTTTCTTTAGTCCGGGGGCTGCACGCACCAATAGTGGCGCCGGGACGCGGTTTTTACACTGGACCGCAATGCAAGGGCATCCACACCCCGGTAGGAGCTGCCCGCTAACAATAATCAAAACGGAGAATGCCCATGCTGCGTTCAGCGGTTGCGCAACAAGACGCATCGATCGGCGTTGACGAGAATGTCGTCGACAGCCAGGCCTTTGCGCAGGTCCTGGACGAAGTGCGCCAGCGCCGCGAAGAATTCGACGCCGGCTCCCACGTGCCAAGGGACATGATCGAACGCTTCAAACACGTGGGCATCTACCGTGCCGCCACGCCGAAATGCTTCGGTGGTGACGCCCTGGCGCCACATCTGTTCCTGCAAATGATCGAACGCATCTCCGAAGCCGACGGCTCGGCGGGCTGGGTGGCCAGTTTCGGCAGCGCCGGCGTTTACCTCGCCGCTTTGCCACGGGAAACCCTGGCTGAACTCTACGCCGAGAGCCCGGACCTGGTGTTCGCCGGCGGCTTGTTCCCGCTGCAACCGGCGGAAGCTGTAGAAGGCGGCTATCAGGTCAACGGCACGTGGAAATTCGCCAGCGGCTGCAAGGGCGCGGACCTGCTCGGTGTCGGCATCGGCGCCGCAGGCGGCAAACCACGCACCGCCGTGTTCCGTCCGGAGCACGTAGAGATCGTCGAAAACTGGGACGTGGTCGGCCTCAAAGGCACCGGCAGCCATGACCTGCGCGTGAGCGACAAGCGCGTCGACGAGCGCTGGACGTTCATCCGCGGTGGTGCCTCGACCATCGACGAACCGCTGTTCCGCTACCCGTCGATTGCCTACGCCGCGCAAGTGCTGGCGGTGGTCAACCTCGGTCTGGCTCGCGCCGCACTCGATGAAATCAGCCGCATGGCTGGCGGTTCAGGCATCACCGGCGCACCGAAACTGTCCGATCGCGCTTACGTGCGCATCGAAATCGCCAAGGCCGAAGCCAAGCTCGCTGCGGCCCGTGGGTTCTTCTACAACGCCACCGAACAGGTGTGGAACTCGATCATCAAAGGCAACCCGGTCACCCCGGAGCAAACCAGCCTGTTGCGCCTGTCCGCCATTCACGTGTCCCAGGCCGGTGCCGAAGTGGTGCAAAGCGCCTACAGCCTGGCGGGGACCACTGCCATTTACCTGCGCCATCCGCTGCAGCGTTACCTGCGCGACTCGATGGTGGTGACCCAGCACGCGTTCCTCAGCGAAGGCCTGTATGACGGCGCCGGCTCGGTGTTCCTCGGCGTGCCACCGTTCCCGGGCTACATCTGAATTTTCATTACTTTTTCAAGGATCAACAGCATGTCCCAAGCTACCCAGGAACCACTGCGCGTCGTCTTCTGCATCGGCATCACCCAGAACTTTTTCGACCTGCCCACCGGCGAAGGCCTGAGCGTGTGGAAAGGCTTCAGCCAGATGATGGGCGACCTCGGCGCGATGCCCGGCATCACCGTACTCGGCGCCATGGACGACGACCGCTTGATGGTCGGCCCTTCGACCACTTCGCCCTGGACCGTGTACATCATGGCCGACGTCGACTGCCACCAGTCGGTGATCGACGCCTGCAACCTGTTCCGCACCACGCCGGTTGGCCAATACAGCCTGTGGCGTTACGCCAAGATCGAAGCGCGTATCGGTCGCCCGCTGACCATCCCTGATGCGGCCAAGGTGTAAGCCATGAACGAAGCCTTGCTGCAGCGTCTGGCGACGCTCGAAGGGGAAAGTGCCGTGCGCCGCTTGATGGCGCGCTACATGGACCTGTGCGATGTGCCGCGGGCGGCGATTCATCTGGGTCAGTTGGCGCAATTGTTCACCGAAGATGCGATCTGGGAAGGCCTCGGCACCCAGACCGCAAAGACCTTCGGCCAACACCGTGGGCGTGAGGCGGTGGCGGCATTTGTCGGCGGTTATCTGCCGCCGTCCGATCATTTCAAGCTGAACCTGCATTACCTCACCAGCGAGTCGATCGTGGTCGACGGCAGCGGGGCGCAGGGGCAGTGGATCATGCAGCAGATTTCCACCTATGCCGATGGTCGCAACGAGTTGTTCGGCACCCGTCTGAACATCGATTTTCGTTGTGTCGACGGCGTCTGGCTGATCGCGCATTTCCGCACGCAACGGCTGTTCAATACGGGGCTTTCCATCACAGAGGCGGATGCATGAGTACTTTCATCAGCGAATTTCTGCTCGGTGGCAGCGGTAAACGCGTGGCCATCAAGGATTCCATCGACATCGCCGGCCATCCGACCCGTTCGGGCAGCCGTGCGTTTGCCGAGGCACCGGCCGCCAGCAAAAACGCCGAAGTGGTCGACGCGATCCTCGACGCCGGCTGGCAGATCGTTGGCAAGACCAACCTGCATGAACTGGCCTTTGGCGTCACCGGGATCAACGACTGGACTGGCACACCGATCAACCCGCAAGCACCGGATCGCGTGCCGGGCGGCTCGTCCAGCGGATCGGCATCTGCCGTCGCCGCCGGCCTGGCGGACATCGCCATCGGCACCGACACCGGTGGTTCGGTGCGGGTACCGGCGGCGTGCTGTGGTGTGGCGGGGCTCAAGCCGACTTACGGTCGGGTCAGCCGTGTCGGCGCGCATCCGCTGGAATCGAGCCTCGATTGCGTCGGGCCGTTCGCCAGATCCATGGCTGACCTGATCGCGGCGATGCAGGTGATCTGCCCGGGCTTTATCGCTCAAGGCTTGCCAGGCGAAGGCGCCAGGGTCGGTTTCCTCGACGTGGCTTGCGACCCGCACTTGAAAGCCAGCCTGGGTGCCGCCGCCGACCGTGCCGGCTGGCGTCGCAGCCACCTGCACCTGAGCGAGTTCGAAGCGGCATTCGCTGCCGGCCTGACCGTGATCAATTTTGAAAACTGGGCGGCCTTCGGTCATCTGACCGGCAAGGGCCTGATCGGCGCTGATGTGGAAACACGCCTGCTGGCGGCCAGCCGCACCACCCGCGAAGACCTGGCCCAGGCCGAAGCCGTGCGCACCGCGTTCACCCAGCAAGTGGATGCGGCGCTGGAAGACTTTGCCGTGTTGCTGTTGCCGACGCTGCCGACCCTGCCGCCAACCCTCAGCGAAGCCCGCGCCGGCAGCAAAGCCGTGGCCGGCATGACCCCGCTGGTGCGGCCGTTCAACCTCAGCGGCCACCCGGCCCTGACGGTACCGGTGGAACTCGATTGCGGCGGGCTGAAGGTCGGCCTGCAGATCGTTGGCCGCAAGGGTCAGGACGAACAGGTCTGCGCCTTCGGTGCGCAGCTGCAACAAAGCATCGCCGGTGAACGCGCCGGCGCTAAAAACAAATCATAAAAAGAAGCCATGAGGAGAACCGCATGAGCACTCATGAATATCAGCTGATCGCGACGTCGAAAAGCCCTGAAGAGCTGGTCCAGCACGACCGCGTCGACGTCTCGCTGTACAACGATCCGGCGCTGTTCGAAGCCGAGCTCGAGAAGATTTTCTACCGCACCTGGGTGTGGGTTGCCCACGAAAGCGAAGTGCGCAACAGCGGCGACTTCAAGACCGCCATCATCGGCCGTCGCCCGGTCATTGTCGTGCGCGACAAGAAGAACACCATCAACGTACTGGAAAACCGTTGCCGCCACCGGGGCGCCACCGTATGCGAGAAGCACAAGGGCAACGCCACCGGTTTCACCTGCCCGTACCACAGCTGGTCCTATGGCCTGGATGGCAAGTTGCGGGCGCTGCCATATCCGGATGGCTACGAAGGCATTCTGGAAAAGTCCGAACTGCCGCTGACCAGCCTGCGTGTCGAGAGCTACGCCGGCATGGTCTTCGCCAGCTACAACGACGAGATCGAACCGCTGGAAGACTTCCTCGGCGGCGCCAAACACTGGATGGACCTGTTCATGAAACAGGGCGCCGGTTACCCGATCAAGACCCAGGGCGAACACAAGTTCAGCTTCAAGGGCAACTGGAAGATCCAGCTGGAAAACACCACCGACGGTTATCACTTCCCGATCGTGCACAAGTCGTTCATGTCATCGGTGGATGAAGAAACCTCGGAAATGCTCTCGTTCATGACCGACGAACAAGCCGTGACTCACTCGCTGGGCAACGGCCACAGTGTGATGGTCATGGTGCCGGAGCACGTCGATCTCGATCACGACGACGGCACCGAACAGCTGCAAGAGCGTTTCGCCCACGTCACCGAAGAACTGTCGAAAACCCTGCCGGCCGATCAGGTCCGTCGCATCGTGCGCTCGCTGCACGGCGCCGGTTTCAACCTGAACCTGTTCCCCAACGTGGCGATGTCGATGTCGTTCTTCCGCGTACTGCGCCCGGTGTCGGTCACCGAAACCGAGATCCGCCACGTGGCCCTGGGCATGGACGGCGGCCCGGAAATCGCCAACCGCGAACGCATGCGCATTCACGAACATTTCCAGGGCCCGTTCGGTTTCGGCAGCCCTGACGACGCCGAAGCCTGGGACCGCGTACAGCGCGGATCGTACGCTGGTGTCGATGCGCCGATCCTGGTCAACCGCGGCCTGAACCGCGAAATCACTGCCGAAAACGGCGACAAAGTCAGCCACGCCACCGATGAAGGCGGCATGCGCGGTGCCTACGACATGTGGAAAAGGATGATGAGCCAATGAGCAATCACGACACCCTGAACGGTTTTTCCGGCCCGTTGGCCCAGGCCATCGAATTCATCTGGCGCGAAGCCGAACTGCTCGACCACAAGCACTACGCCGAATGGGCGACGTTGTGGAGCGAAAGCGGCAAGTACATTGTGCCGATCGACCCGGACACCGAAGATTTCGAAGCGACCCTCAACTACGCCTACGACGATGCGCGCATGCGTGCCCTGCGCATCGAACGCCTGACCGCCGGCTACTCGCCGTCGGCGGTGGACGCGGCGAAAACCATCCGCACGGTTTCGCGTTTTCGTCTGGTGGAAGCGGCCGGGGACATCGTCGAAGTCAACTCCGCGCAGTTGCTGTACGCCTACAAACGCGGCGTGCACACGCCGTTCGTGGCCGACCTCAATCACCGCATTCGTTTCACCGATGGCGTGCCGTCGCTGGAGCGCAAAGTGGTGCGCCTGATCAACTCCACCGACAGCCTGAGCGCGCTCGGCTTCCTTTTGTGAGGACACCATCATGAGTCGAGTAGCCCTCGTAACGGGTGCCTCGCGCGGACTGGGCGAGTGCATCGCCCGTCGTCTGCATGCGGCGGGTTATCGCGTCGGCCTGGCGGACGTGCGTCTCGAAGGCGTGCAACGTCTGGCGTTGGAACTCGACAGCAGCGGCGCCAGCGCCATGGCCATCGAGCTCGACGTGCGCAGCAAAGCGGCGTTCCAGCAGGCGCGTGATCTGCTTGCCGAACGCTGGGGCGGCACCGACATTCTGGTGAACAACGCCGGGGTGTCGAAGGTTGCAGCGCTGATGGACATCACGCCGGAAGAGTTCGACGAGTCGATGGCGATCAATCTGCGCGGCACCTTCGTGGCTTGCCAGGTGTTTGGCGCGCACTTCGCCGAGCGTGGCTTCGGGCGGATCGTCAACATCGCGTCCCTCGCGGGGCAGAACGGCGGCACCGCCACCGGCGCACATTACGCGGCCGCCAAGGGTGGCGTGGCGACCCTGACCAAGGTCTTCGCCCGTGAACTGGCGCCGCAAGGCGTGACCGTGAACAGCATTTCGCCCGGTCCGCTGGACTTGCCGGTGGTGCGCGAAACGGTGGCCCCGGAGCGTCTGGAACAGATCCTGAAAATGATCCCGGCCGGCACCCTCGGCGACCCGGCGTTCATCGCCGACAGCGTGCTGCTGTTGATCGCCGACAACGCCACCTCCGTAACCGGCGCGTGCCTGGACGTCAACGGCGGCTTGTTCATGCGCTGAAAATTGTGGCGAGCGAGCTTGCTCGCGCTGGGCTGCGAAGCGGCCCCAACGTTTTCAGCAACACCGAATATTTTGCGATTGCTGCGCAATCGAGCGGGAGCAGGCTCCCTCGCCACAAAAGCTGTGCCAGACCCATGACTTAACCGAAACAACAGTATTCAGGTGATGCAATGATGAAGGTGAAGATCGAAAGGATCGTCGACGAAGCGCTGGATATCCGCTCCTTTCGCCTCGTGCGCAGTGACGGCCAGCCGCTCGACACCTATGAGCCGGGCGCCCACGTCGACCTGACCGGGCCGACCGGCGTAACCCGCCAGTATTCGCTGTGCAGCCCGCCCCAGGACCGCCGCGCCTATCTGGTGGCGGTGAAGAAAGAAGCGCAGTCTCGCGGTGGCTCGCTGGCGTTGCACGAGCAAGTGGAAGAGGGCATGGAGCTGGAAATGGGGGCGCCGCGCAACCTGTTCCGTCTCGATGAAAGTGCCCGCGAACATGTGCTGTTCGCCGCCGGTATCGGTGTGACGCCGCTGCTGAGCATGGCCTACAGGCTGGCGGAAAGCGGCCAGCCGTATCGCCTGCATTATTTCGCGCGTTCGGCACAATACGCGGCGTTTACCGAGCTGTTGGCCAACCAGTTTGCCGATCATGTGGAATTCCACTATGGCATCGAGCCGGGCGACCTGGACGGCGCATTGAGTGCGTGCCTGGAGCGCGCCAATCCGGCGGCCCACGTCTACACCTGCGGTCCGGCGCCGTTCATGAACAAAGTGGTGGAAGTGGCGTCCCGCAGTCGCCCTGACGATTCGATCCACCTCGAGCACTTTGCCGCAGACCCGGCCGCCAACAGCGCCCCGGCCGGCACCTTCGAAGTCGAACTGGCCAGCTCAGGCGTGGTGCTGCAAGTGCCGGCCAACGCTAGCCTGGTCGATGTGTTGCAGGCCCATGGTTGCGACATCGATACCGAGTGCCGCGAAGGCATCTGCGGGACGTGCATCGTCGAGGTACTGGACGGTGTGCCGGAACACCGCGACAACTGCCTTTCCAACAAGGAAAAGGCCTCCAACAAGCAGATTTGCGCCTGCGTTTCCCGGGCTCTTTCCGCTCGTCTGGTATTGGACATCTAAGCGCTTTCTTCACTGGAAAGCTGACGCCGGAGCCTGTTGAATGGCGCCCGGCGGCCATCGAGGGAGGCGATGGTTTTCAGATACAACCGTGTTACCGAACCGCTCGATGAAGCGGTCGAAAAATAACAACAGAAACGTGAGGCTTTGCGGACATGACTACAGCATCGGCGGTGCGCAACGAGGCGTTCGAAAGTTGGTTGAGCCAGGTAAATCAGGCCTGTGGGCGTTTCGATGCCCGGGCACTGGATACCGACTTCTACGGCGAACTGGCGGAATTTCGCAGCGGTGCGATCAACCTCAGTGTGGTCGACATGGCGCACGTGCATCTGTATCGCACCAGCAAGGATGTCAGCACCAGCAGCGACGGCCATTATTACGCGGTGTTCCAGATGCGCGGCAGCTCGCGACTGGAGCAGGGCGACAACCGCGCGCAACTGGGCTGTGGCGACATCGCCCTGATCGACGCCAGCCGCCCGAGCGACATGATTTACAACGACGATTGCCGACAGCTGTCGCTGATTCTTCCGCGGCAGGTGGTCGAGCGTGGGTCGCATTTCAATGGGGTCAATTGCGCCACTCGGATCGCCGCCAGCAGCCCCCTCGCATCGATGGCCAACAAGCTAGTGTTGGAAACCCGTCAGCAGGAAGGCCTGGACATGCAGGAAAGCGAAGCCGTGCTCGATGCATTGGCCAGCCTGTTGCTGCCGGGCATCAGCGCCCAGGACAGCGGCGGCGATTCCCATGAACGGCAATTTCGCAAGGTCATCGCCTTCATCGATCAGCACATCAGTGACGAAGAACTGTGTCCCGAGCTGATTGCCCGTGAGGTCGGCGTTTCGGTGCGAGGCCTGTACCGGATGTTCTCCAAGCGCGGCCTGGTGGTGGCGCAATACATCAAGCACCGCCGCCTGGACTTCTGCGCGGAAAACCTGCGCCGCGCCGATGTCGAGCAAAAGCTCTCGGCCTTGTGTTATGCGTGGGGGTTCTCGGATTCCAGCTACTTCTCGTCGGCGTTCAAATCACGCTTTGGCGTGTCGCCGGGGGCTTATCGCAAGCGGTATAGCCAGATCTGATCCGCCGGCATTGATGTTGAACTTGCCGTCCTCATCGCTAGCAGGCCAGCTCCCACAGGGATTTTTGCCGTGCACAGATTTTGTGTTCGCTGGAGATCCACTGTGGGAGCTAGCTGCTAGCGATGGCGGCCTCATGGCCGCCAAAAATCCCTCAATGCCGCACCGGCTCTTCCACCGGTAAATGCAGCACTTCGCGCACCAGCATGGCGATGCTGGTCACGCCCATCTTTTCCTTGATCTTGGTGCGATGCACGTCAACGGTCTTCACGCTGATGTTCAGCTCACGGGCGATGACCTTGCTGGCCTTGCCATCGATCACCAGCATCAGCACTTCACGCTCGCGGGTGGTCAGCAGCGCCAGTTTGCCTTGCAGGTTCTGACGCTGCTGCTGATCGGCCTGGGCATGCACCGCGGTCTTCAGCGCGGCCTGGATGCGGTCGATCATCTGTTGCGGGTTGTAGGGCTTCTCGACGAAATCCAGCGCACCATTCTTCATCGCCGTGACCGACATCGGAATGTCGCCATGGGCCGAAACGAAGATGGTTGGCAGGGTGCTGCCGCGCTGATTGAGGATCTCCTGCAACTGGAAACCGCTGGTCTCCGGCATGCGCACGTCCAGCACCAGGCAGGCGGGCTGCTGGGGGTCGTATTGGCTGAGGAATTCTTCGGCGCCGGCGAAGCACTGCGCCTGCACACTGACGGACTCCAGCAACCACGCCAGCGAAGTGCGCAGATCCTTGTCGTCGTCAACGATGTAAACAATCGGTTTGCGGGTTTCCATCAGGGCTGCCACGAAAGTCTTCTAATTATTGTTTTCGCACGCGAACGCGCGGCACGCATCGGCTCATCTTTCTGGAGCCTCTGCGCAGGATACCCACTGTCGCCGGCCCTTGCGATAAAGAAACCACCTAGTCGACTAGCGGAAACCCAACCTCATCATGGGGATCGTCAGAATGGTTGCGCCGCGGCCAGCGTCTTAGTCTTGTTCCATCACCTACGGGCCGCACGATGGCGGTCCTCCTGAAGGAAGGGGCATCGACATGGCCGACTTGAGCCAGCAGCAAATCGACTTTCGCAACGCCATGGCGCAGCTGCCTGCTGCGGTGAACATCATCACCACCAACGGCCCTGGCGGTCGTTGCGGCATTACTGCCAGCGCCGTGTGCTCGGTGACCGACTCGCCACCGACCGTGCTGGTGTGCGTCAACCGCAACAGCGCCACCCACGACGTGTTCCGCACCAACGGCCATCTGTGCGTCAACGTGCTGTGTGGCGAACAGGAAGAGTTGGCCCGCCACTTCGCCGGCATGACCAAAGTGCCGATGGAAGAACGCTTTGCCTGGGACCTGTGGGACGACGGCGCGGCCGATGTGCCGGTGCTGCGCGACGCCCTGGTGCAGCTGCAAGGACGGATCAGCGAGTGCAAGGAAGTGGGCTCGCATTCGGTGATGTTCGTGGAGCTGACGAAGGTTGGCGTGCGCGAACCGCGTGACAGCCTGGTGTACTTCAACCGGTTGTTCCATCGCCTGGAACACGCCAGCGCGGCTTGACGGTTGTGGCGAGGGAGCAAGCACCCTCGCCACAGAAACACCGTTATTGCTGCATGTAGTCCCGCGCTAACCTGCAAGCCCGTTCAATCAGCATCGGCGCCATTTCAATCGCCGTCGGCGTGCCCTGACGGGTGTGAATCCAGCCCAGGTAGGTGGTGCCGCGCAGCATCAGGAACAGGGCCAAAGTCTTACGATCGGCCTCGGTCAGCGGTTTGACCGCGTGGTAGCCGTCAAGCAGCGCAGCCTTGATCTGCTCATAACGCGGGTCATCCAGGCAGAAATACAGCGCCGTGGCCAGCTCGAACATGTGCCAGCCAAACCCGGCGTCATCGAAGTCGATCACGCGCAGCTGCGGGCCTTCGATCAGCAGGTTTTCCGGCACAAGGTCGGCGTGAATCATGCCGAAGTTGCCCAGGTGTCGGCCGTACTGACGCAAGTCCTTGCGCGCCGTACGCCGGGCCTGCTGGAGCAAATCCCGCTGCTCATCGCTCAGTTGCGCAAGCTCCCAGAAGCGCCCCCAGAACGGGTTGGCACCGATCAAGCCTTCTTCATCCCAGGCATGCCGGACAAATTCGTCCGGCTGCTGCCAGTCCGCCGAATGCAGGTGAATGCGCGCAGCAATCGCGCCGGCTTCATTGAACAGAAAATCGATTTCGGTATCGGCCTGCACCCCGGCCTCGGAAGTGCCGGCGGTGGCACCGGGCAGCCAGGCGAGCATATCGATGTGCCGCACCTCGCCGATGGCCTGGTGGGTGACTTCGATCAGGTGACGCTCATTCTGCGCACGGATGATTTGCGGCACGGTGATACCCGCACTGGCCAGCGCCTCCATCCATTGCAACTCGGAACGCAGCGCGGCTTCGCAGTGATAGCCGTTGCGATGGATGCGCAGGGCGACGCGCTGACCATCGTGACGGCGAGCTGAAAACACCGCGTTCTCGCGGAACTTCACCAGTTCGATCTCGGCGAATTCGCCGTCCCATTGTTGCAGGGCATGGCGCGCCAGTTCGTGCAGGCGGCTGACTTGCTGGTCATGGGGCAGGGTATGAAATTCAGTCATGGCATGGCCTCAAATGGCGCTCAGGGCGTGGTCCAGGGTGTCGACGAACAAGTCAGCGTGATCGCGGCCGAAAACCAGCGGCGGGCGCAGCTTGAGAATGTTGTCGCCGGCGCCGATCTTGCTGATCAGCACACCGTTCTCGCGCATGTCGTTGACCACCTTGCGCGCCTCCAGCCCGGCCGGTTCCTTGCTGGCGTGGTCGCGCACCAGTTCCATGGCGAAGAACAAACCCTTGCCGCGCACATCGCCGATGATCGAGTGCTTGGCCGCCAACGCTTGCAGGCGTTGCTGCACGTAAGCGCCGACGCTCTGCGCGTTGTTCAGCAGTTGCTGTTGCTCGATCACGTCAAGCACCGCCATGCCGACTGCCGCCGCCACGGGCGAACCGCCGAAGGTGTTGAAGTACATCGCGTGGCGCCCGAACGACTCGACCAAGGCCTTGTGGGTGATCAACCCGGCCAGGGGATAGCCGTTACCCATCGGTTTGCCTAGGGTGACGATGTCCGGCACCACACCGTGAGCCTGGTGACCCCATAAGTGATCGCCGGTGCGACCGAAACCGGATTGCACTTCATCAGCGATGAACAAACCGCCCGCCGCACGGATTAGCGCCGCAGCCTTGTTGACGAAACTGACGGGCACCCGTGGCAACCCTTCGTTGGCGAACAGGGTGTCGATCAGCAGCGCGGCGGGGCGAATGCCCTGGGCCTGCATCGAGGCAATCGCCGCCGCGATGTTCGCCGCGTATTCCTCGGCCAGTTGCAGTTCAGTGGTGCCGGTCGGCGCGTGGTACAGGCATGGAATCGGCACCGCACGGGCATGGGCTGCGAAGGGTTCCGGCGAGGGTAGGGCGGTGGTGACTTCGGCCAGCGACGCCGAGTTACCGTGGTAGTTGTAGTCGCTGACGATGATGCCGGTGCCGCCGCTGGCGAAGCGCGCCAGGCGTAACGCCAGCTCATTGGCCTCGCTGCCGGTGCAGGTGAACATCGCGGTGTCCAGCGGCTCGGCGAAGGTCGCGGTCAGGCGCTCGGCGTAGCGCACCACTTGTTCATCCAGATACCGGGTGTGGATGTTCAGCGTGGTGGCCTGGCGGTGCATGGCCTCGGTCACGTGAGGGTTGCAGTGACCGACGCAGGGCACGTTGTTGTAGACGTCGAGGTAGCGGCGACCGTCGACATCAAACAACCAGACGCCATCGCCGCGTACCAGGTGCAGAGGTTTGTCGTAGAACAGTGGCGAGGCGCTGCCAAGCACGCGATGGCGGCGTTGCAGGAGAGTGTCTTCAGGCATGGTCTGGAACCTCGATAACGCTGCGGCGAGTGCGCAGCAGGTAATTGAAAATGCACAGGGTGAAGGTCACGGCCAGGGCGATCAGCATCAGCATGTCGAGCTGGAAGCAGGCGGCGATCACCACCAGGGTCAAGGCCAGGCCGAGCCACGCGACCCGTTTTCCGCCGGTCAGGGTGAACGGGCGTGGCAGGTCAGGCTGGCTATTTTTGATGCGCAGGTAAGCGCCGAAAATGAACAGGTAGCAAACGTTGAGCAGCAGCACGACCGCGAGCATCACCGTGGCTGGGTCGACCGCCGACAGCGGCAGGCCGATCACGCCGATCAGCAACAGTGCCGGGTACGGCGTGCCGCGTTTGCCGGTCTTGCCCAGCCATTGCGGGAACAGACCGTCGCGGGCCATGGCGAACAGTTGCCGCGATGCTGCGTAAACCAGGGAGAAGAAAGTCGCGATCAGACCGAACACGCCGCCGCAGCCAATAACTTTGGCCAGCCACGAGCCTTCACCGAACGCGCTGTTGCTGGACATCGCCGCGTACAGCGGATCGCCCGCCGAGCCCACCAGCTCGACACCGCCGGCGCCCGGTGCGCACACCAGTACCACTAAAGCAGTCACCAGCAACGTGCCGATGGCCGCGAGAATGCCGCGTGGCATGGTGCGACCGGGGTTTGCCGCTTCTTCCGCCGCTGAGCCGGTTTGCTCGACGGTGATGAACAGCCAGATGGCGAACGGCACGCAGGCGAAGATGCCGCCGAGACTGACCGGCGTTGTGACATTGGCTGGCAATGTCAGCAGGTTGGTCAGTTCGACATGCGGCGCCATGGCCACACCGAAGGTCAGCAGGGCGACGACAGCGATTACGCCGGCAATGAACGTCAGCCCCATGGCCTCACCGACGCCGCGCAGGTGAATGCCGATGATCACCACGAACAGGGCGATCTTCACCGGCCAGCCACCGAAGCCGAAAATCGATTCGGTGTAGGCGCAAATGAACGTCGCCGCCGCACCGGTGCCGATGGTCAGTGCCAGCGCACAAGCCACGCCGATCAGGTAACCCACAAATGGTCCGAAGGCACTTTGCGCATAAACGAACACACCGCCAGCGCTCGGCAACGCCGTGGACAGTTCCGCCACACACAACGCCAACCCACCGCAGAGCAGGGCCATCAGCAATGTGGCGATCAGCATGTTCAACCAGCCACCGGCCGCCAGCCCGAAGTTCCAGCCTGAAAACTGCCCGGCCACCACCAACGCAATTCCGAGGCCGGCGATCTTCGGCCAGCCCAACGCACTTTTCTTAAGCACAGAAGTCTCCCGCGACCCGAAGGCCGATTTATTGTTTTAGTGAGAAATGGAGGGGTTCAGCGTTGCTTTACCGCCCACTGGATGGGGGTTGTCTCGATACTACGCCGGGGGTGTTGAACGGCATGTTTGCGTGCATGCCATGTGGTTGGTTGTGGGTGCCAGATTCCACGCGGGCCATGTGGGAGCCTGCTGGCGATGGCGGCGTGTCAGCCAGCATCGATGTTGTATGTGATGGCCTCATCGCTAGCAGGCTAGCTCCCACAGGGTTTTGGGGTGATCACGGTGTTTGTGGGGCGGCACAAATCCAATGTGGGAGCTAGCCTGCTAGCGATGGCGGTCGATCCGACAACATCACTCTCAGATCCGAAAGCTCCCCACCAACTGATTCAGCCGCGCCGCCTGTTGTTCCAGCTCGGTACACGCGCGCAACGTCGACTGCAGGTTCTCCACGCCTTGCTGGTTCAGGGTGTTGATCCGGGTGATGTCGACGTTCAGCGCCTCGACCACGGCCGTTTGTTCTTCGGTGGCGGCTGCGACGGACTGGTTGACGTTGTCGATCTCGCCGATCCGTTGGGTCACGCTGCCCAGGCGGGTGCCGGCGAGGTTGGCGATGGTGACGCTTTCTTCGCTGTGTTGCTGGCTTTCGGTCATGGTGGTGACTGAGTTCCGGGCGCCGACTTGCAGCTCTTCGATCATCTGCTGGATCTCCAGTGCCGAGGCCTGGGTGCGGCCGGCGAGGCTGCGCACTTCGTCCGCCACCACGGCAAAACCGCGTCCCGCTTCACCGGCGCGGGCCGCTTCGATCGCGGCGTTCAGTGCCAACAGGTTGGTTTGCTGGGAAATGCCCTTGATCACTTCGAGGATCTGCCCGATGTTCACGGTCTTGTCGTTGAGCACTTCGATGTTGGCGCACGAAGCGCTGATTTTGCCCGACAGTTCGTTCATCACTTCGATCGTGCGTTGCACCACCTGGCGACCGTCTTCGGCTTGTTGCCGGGCGCTGGACGCCTGATGTGAAGCGTCGGATGCGTTGTTGGCGATCTCCTGGGCAGCGGCGCCCAATTGATTGATCGCGGCGGCCACGCTGTTGGTGCGGCTGGATTGATCGTCGAAATTGCTCAGTGACGAGTTGGACGCGTCCAGCACGCGGCGGGCGCCTTCGTTGACGCCAAGGGCCGCTGACGACACCTCGCGCATCGACTGGTGAATACGTTCGACGAAACGGTTGAACGCCGTTGCCAGTTGGCCAATCTCATCCCGCGATTGCACGTGCAGGCGACGGGTCAGGTCGCCTTCGCCGAGGGAAATGTCCTCCATGACCCGCGTCAGCACCTGCAACGGCCGGGTAATGCGCCGGGCGGTGTAGCCGATCAACAACAGGCCGAGCAACGCCGAGCCGCCGCCGAGCAACAGTTCCAGCGCAGTGCTTTGCACGCCTTGGGCGTCGAGTTCCTTTTGCAGGGTGGTTACGGGCGCCAGCAACACCTCTTGCGGCACGCCCACCAACACGCCCCACGGTGCGGCGTCGGCAATCGGTGGCAGCGGTTCGAGCACCTTGATCTGTTGCGAGTCGACAAACACCTTTGGCTGGCCCAGGCGCAAAGCCTCCATCACCTCGGCGTTGTCCATCGGTTGGCCGAGTCGGCTGACATTCTGACTGTCGGCGGAGATCACGCCACGGGGGCTGACGATGCTGATCTGACCGTGGCCGTCGAACAGTTCAAGCGCGCTGGCTTCGCTGTTCTTTTGCAGGGCGGCAAGGTTGATGTCGAGGCCGACCACGGCGATGACCTTGCCGTTTTCCAGCAGCGGGAAGGCGACGCTGGTCACCAGTTTGCGGCTGCCGGAGGCTTCGTCGAAGTACGGTTCCAGCACGCAAGCCTGACGGGTGTCACGGGCGCAGGTGTAGAAGGCGTTATACGGCGCGCCGCTCGGCCCGGGTTCGGTGTTGGCCAGCAAGCCTTCGTCGCCGATCACGGCCTGGAGTTCGCCGGGTTTGCTCTGCACCCAGTACAACGAGAATCGCCCGTTTTCGTTGCTGCCCAATGCGGCCTGATTGGCGAAACCGGTGTCGGCGCCGTCCAGCGCATCGGGTTCAAAAATGACGTAAAGCCCGAGCAGGTCGGGCTTGTCGATCAGGGCCTGATGAAGCTGGGTATTCAGCTCCTGGCGCAGTTGTGGGGCGCTCAGTCGGCCCTGGTGCTGGAGTTGCCTGAGGTAGAGCAAATACCGCGACAACCCCTGGCCGAACTCGTGGGTTTGCATGAAGGTGCGTTGCACCTGCATGGCCTGGACTTTGCCCAGCGCCTGCATGTGTTCCCTGGCGGCATCGGCGAGCATTTCGCCGCTGGCCTCGGCCACTTGCCGGCTGCTTTTGTGCGTCTGGTAGAGCGACAAAGCCATCAGCAAACCGACCACCAACAACAGGCAGAGGCCGGCGAGCAGGGCGATCTTGCTCTGGATCGTGAGGAATGTTCTGCGCATTGGAAAAGCCTTTTTCCACGGGGGCAGTGGGTGCGCCACTGCCCCGTCATGACTTAGAAAGTGCTGGCGAATATCAGCTGGCTGTAGAGGTTCTTATCGTTGTTGCCCAACTGCGTGCCGCCCTGATCGGCGCTCTTGTCCGGCTGGAACAGGCCAACCAGCGGCATCACCGTGATGTGGTCGTTGAGGTGCCATTCGGCATACAGGTCGATTTCGTGGCCATCGGTGTTGCCCAGGTCGCGGTCGATGGTGTCGAAGTTGAAGTACATCGCGCCCACGGTCAGGTTTGCCAGTGGCGAGACGGTGAATTTGAGCTGCTGGATGCGCGAGTTGGTGTTGAACGGGCCGGCGTAGTTACCCGCCACTTCACCCTGGAACCAGGTACCGAAGCCACGACTGAAACCGTAGAACAGCGTGTCGTAGCCTTCCGAAAAGCGGCTGTAGCGGTAGCCGGCATAGGGTGTCCACGGGGCTTCGGAAAAGGTCCAGCCTGCCTCCAGATACCAGGCGTCCTCGGTGGCGGTGTGAGGTTTGTCTTGCTTGGCGTATTCGCCGGAGAGGAATAGATCTTTGACCCCGGCATTGCCGGTCGCACGCAGGCTGTAGGTCTTCATGCCGTCGCGTTCGAGTTGCGCAGGGGAGGCGTACTGTTCGTCGATGTCTTTGGTGTCGACGTAGGTCAAGCCGACGGTGCCGGCTTCAGACACGTGCTCCAGGGTGCCGACGTACATTTCGGTCATGGCCTGGGCGCGGTTGTTGGACTTCAACCACATCAGGTCGCCGCGCCAGCCTTCCTTGCCGCCGATGCGCAACACGGCGGTTTCGTCGAAGGCCTTGCGCGCGGCCAGCCAGTAGGCGCCACCGCGATTGAACTCGCCATCGGCCAGGCCTTTGCCGAGGTTCAGGGCGTCGCCGTTGATCAGGAAACCATCGCCGACCATGATGTTCTGGCGACCGAACGACAGGTCGATGCCATCGGCACCCAGTACCGGGAACAGGTCAGCCGAGCGCCAGCCGAGGTAGGCGTCTTCGAACCTGGTGGTGCGTTCCGAACCGTCGCTGAAACCGGCCGCATCGCCGTCGCCCCAGGTACCGGAGCTGAGCATGTTCGCCGCGCCGTACGCGGTACCCACACCGCCCAGGCCCTGGTCGAAGCTCAAACCGTATTTGATATAGCCCTCGCGCCACGACGAAGAACCTTCATCGAGACGACCCGACAGGGCGTAATTTTCCTGACTGTGGAAAACGCCGAATACCGCTTCCAGGGTGGCGTTCAGGTGACTGTCGTCATCGGCGTAGAGTTCATAGGCTCCGGCCTGGCCGGCGCTGATCATCAGCGCGAGAGTCGAAAGGCGAAGCAAGGGGGACTTGAGCATGGCATGACATCCGTTCTTGTTCTTGAGCGCAGGTTTGCGGTCTGCCCGGATACTAAGTCGCAACTTTTTTCTAGCCTTTTGCCTGTTTGCCAATTAGTTGGTTGTACATGCCAGATCGATCGGTTTGGCAGTAGCGCCAACACAACTGGCACGCAGGGCAAAACCTGTCGGCCAGCGACCGCCCACAATCCCTCTCAACCTGCCGGTGCACCGTTGCCCCGGCACTTTCAGTGTTGGCGTTCGCTGGCTGGCGAGCGCGTGGATTTTCAAGGGCGTTTTTTATGTTCACCACCCTGCGTTTGCCCGTTATCGGTTTGCTGTCATTGACCCTGGCCCAGGCTGCGCTGGCTGCCGATTGCGCACCGGTGCAGAGCCGGGGCGCCGAAGTGTTTGCCAATGAATGCGGGGTTTGCCATGCCGTGGCCAAAGGCGCGGCCGGCATGATGGGGCCGAACCTGGCGGGTGTGGTCGGGCGCAAGTCCGGCTCACTGGAAGGCTTCAACTATTCCCAGGCCATGCGTAACAAGAACATCGACTGGCAAGCCGAGAGCATCGAACAACTGATCACCCAACCCCAGGCCTACGTGCCTGGCACCTACATGCCTTACATGGGCATGGCCTCGGCGGATGATCGCCAAGCGGTTGTGTGCTTCCTCAAAGAACAACATTAAGCGGCCGGTTAATTTTCTGACCAGCCAATCCCTGTGGGAGCTGGCCTGCCAGCGAAGGCGGCCTTGAGTATTGCAGTGCCCGTGAAGGCGCATTCGCTAGCAAGCCGGCTCCTGCATCTGAATAAAAAAGGTGATTTATGAGCAACGTTGAAATCCTGCCGCAGGTGGCTGCCTTCCTCGATCGCCGTCATGGCTGCTTCATCGACGGGCAATGGGTGTTCGCCGAAGGCGACAGCATCGCCGTGGTCAACCCGGCCACCGGGCAGACCTTGTGCGAAACCCTCGATGCGCCACTGGAAGTCGTTGAGCGTGCCGTGCAGTCGTCGCACAAGGCTTTCAAGTCCGGCGTCTGGTCGAGCCTGCGTCCGGCCGACCGTGAACGCATCCTGCTGAACTTCACCCGTCTGGTGGAGGAGCACGCTGAAGAGCTGGCGCAGTTGGAAACCCTGAGCCAGGGCAAGTCGATCAACATGGCCCGCGCGCTGGATTTGAACGCGACCGTGGAATTCATGCGCTACATGTCTGGCTGGGCGACCAAGATCGAAGGCCAGACCTTCGACGTGTCGATTCCACTGCCACCGGGTGCCAGGTTCACCGCGTTCACCAAGCGTGAGCCGGTGGGCGTTGTGGTCGGCATCGTGCCGTGGAACTTCCCGTTGCTGATTGCTGCCTGGAAACTGATGCCGGCGCTGGCCACCGGTTGCACCGTCATCATCAAACCGGCGATGGAAACCCCGTTGACCGCCATGCGCCTGGCCGAACTGGCGCTCGAAGCGGGTATTCCGGCGGGGGTGTTCAACGTCGTCACCGGCGGTGGTGCTTCGGTGGGTGGCGTGCTGACTTCGCATCCGCTGGTGAGCAAAGTGTCGTTCACCGGGTCCACCGCCGTGGGCAAGAGCGTTGGCGTGGCGTGCATGGAAAACATGACGCGTTTCTCCCTGGAGCTGGGCGGGAAAAACCCGATGATCGTGCTCGCCGATGCCGACATCGAAAAAGCCGTGCAGGGCGCAATTCTTGGTGGCCTGCTGAACAATGGCCAGGTGTGTGCGGCGGCTTCACGTTTCTATGTGCATCGCTCGATTCACGACCAGTTTGTTGAGGCCCTTGCGGCTGCTGTTTCGTCGATGCCCATTGGCGACGGCATGAACTGCGACGCGGCAATCAACCCGCTGGTGTCGCGCAAACAACAGCAGAGCGTACTCAAGCACATCGAGCTGGCCCGCAAGGAAGGGGCTCGCGTGGTCACCGGTGGCGAGTTGCTGGAAGGTGACGGGTTCTTTGTGCAGCCGACCATTCTGGCCGACATCAACCACAGCATGGCCGTGGCTCGCGAAGAGGTGTTCGGCCCGGTGCTGGGCGTGATGCCGTTCGACGATGAAGACGCCGTTATCGCGCTTGCCAACGACAACCGCTACGGTCTGGCCGCCAGCCTCTGGACCAACGACCTGGGCAAAGCCATGAACCTGGTGCCACGCATCGAAGCCGGCACGGTATGGGTCAACGCCCACGTGCTGCTCGACCCGGCGATGCCGTTCGGTGGGGTCAAGCAGTCGGGCATGGGCCGCGAGTTCGGGCGTGCGGTGATCGAGGCTTACACCGAGCTCAAGTCAGTGTGCATTGCACATTGATGCAAATCACTACCAGCGGCGGGACGGTCATTACGCAGCAGGTGGTTTTGCCAGATTAATCCCGGCGGCGCTCAGCCGTTTGAGAATCTCGAACAGCAGTTCGCTCTTGATCGAGAGCACCATGCGTGGGCTGCTGACATAACCGGTGACGGTCAGGGTGATGCCTTCAGGCTTGAGCTGGCTGAAGCGCACCACCGGCGCCGGTTTGTCCAGAATCGACTCGTGCTCGACATAAGTGTCGTACAGCAGCGTGCGCACCTGTTCCGGGTCGATGTCCAGCGGGAACATCAGTTCGAGTGACGTTACCCCTTGAGCGCTGCCGCCCAGGGTGACGTTGCGCAGGTTCTGTGAGATCAACTGCGAGTTGGGCACGATCACGATCGAACGGTCGGCCAGCTGTATTTCGGTCGCCCGTACGTTGATGCGGCGGATGTCGCCTTCGACCCCGCTGATGCTGATCAAGTCGCCGACCTTCACTGGGCGCTCGGTCAACAGGATGATGCCCGAGACGAAGTTCTTGACGATCTCCTGCAAGCCGAAGCCAATGCCCACCGACAGGGCGCTGACGATCCAGGCCAGGTTAGTCCATTTCACGCCCAGCGAAGACAACATCAGCAACAGCACCAAGGCGTAGCCGATGTTGGAGAACAGGGTGCTGAGCGAGGCACACATGCCGGGGTCCATTTCGGTTTTCGGCAGGAACTCGTCGTCCAGCCAGCGGCGCAGGGAACGGATCAGGTAGACGCCGATGATCAGCGCGAGCAGCGCTTGCAAAAGGTTGGCGGGGACGATGTTCAGTTTGCGCAGGCCGTCACCGCCGAGGATCGCCAGAATGTTGGTGGCCAGTTGTCCCAGGGTCGAACCGACTCCGCCCACCAGCAGGGTGATCAGCGCAATCAGCAACAGGGCAGCGCGACCGGCGCCGGAGAGGATGATCGAAATCTGTTCCAGG
This sequence comes from Pseudomonas sp. TNT2022 ID1044, assembly GCF_028656895.1. Lineage (NCBI taxonomy): Bacteria > Pseudomonadati > Pseudomonadota > Gammaproteobacteria > Pseudomonadales > Pseudomonadaceae > Pseudomonas > Pseudomonas sp. TNT2022 ID1044. The sequence goes on from NZ_JAMDHB010000037.1 coordinate 55,820, forward strand.
CGCGTATCGCCAATGCCCAGCAACTCCTTGATGGCTTTACCGGTAGAGTATCGGGGGGAAAACAGGAACTCGCAGCCGTCCTTGAGCATTTGGATCAGCAAGTAGAAGCCAGCAAAGATGATGAAAAACCAGACCAGTTCGTAAGTGATGAAGCGCGACAGCGACACGTAGCCGATGATCAAGGCGAGAAACGAAACCACGATCGCAATACTGGCGAAGGCATAGATCACACCGGCCAGGGTACGGCCTGCTTCGGGGGCAGTGCCGGCCATGACCATGGCCCGCCGCGTTTTGCTGACATGCACCAGCAAGGTCGCGATCAACGTTGAAATGACCAGTGCCACCAGGCCCCTGACTGAAATCACCAGCTGTGAGCTCATGCCGGTGGCATTGGTCATCTGCGCCAGCGATACCAGCACCAGCAGGGCAACGGCTAACCGCAAGGGATAAGGCTTGATCACCACCGCGAGCGGATCGGCAAAAGCCGGCAGCCGCCATGAAGGGTGTTCGGTGGACAGCAGCGCACGGCTCAGGCCGGTAATCAGCACGCAGGTGTAGACGATCTTTTCAAAATCCTGGGAAAACCCCGCCAGTTGCGGCGTCAGGGGCAGCTCTCGGGTGACCGTAAAAAACAGCAACTGCAGGGCAATCCAGGCAGACAGGACCGTGGCCACCACCGAGGCCAGCGCCAGGGCGCTGCGGCGCAGGCGACCTTCCGGCATTCGATGAACACACAGCCAGGTCAGCCCTCGTTCAGCCACCCTGCGACCGAAAAACCAGAACGCCAGGGCCACGACGAGCAGCAGGCTGGTCAACAGGCGTTCGCCCGGTTGCCACGTGGCAGCCAGTGTGGCGCCGATCTGCTGGATGAATGCGTTGAATTTTTGCCGATCTTCCTGCGGTGGATTGAATAACGGTGCCCAAAACCAGGGGTTGAGCACGCTGCGGGTCTGCTGCGTCACTTCGGTTTCCAGCAGACTGCGGCGGATGGCGGCAATCTGGGTCAGCAGTTCGGCAGCGCTTGCCTTGAGGGTCGCCAAGGTTTTCAAGCGGGAGTCGACGCGGTTTTTTTGCTCGGTGAGGGTTGTCCTCTGGCTGGCAATTTCGGATTTCTCGAGCCCGGCATCAGCCAGGGGCGTTGGTCCCAGCACCGCCAGCTGTGCCTGCAACTGAGCCTGTTCGGGCACTAACAGCGCCGTAAGCCGATCAACTTCGCGGATAAGGGCCTGAACCAGATCCTGCGGGGCTTCCAGCTGACTGTAGTTGTTGGCCTGGGACACCTGCTGTTTGAGATTGCCGAGCTGGGCCATCAGCGCGTCTAGATTGCCTTCGGAAACGCTGGCCGGCGCGGGCGTTGACGTGGCGGAAGAGGGCGTGAGCGGTTCTGCCGCCGACAGCATCCCGACGTTCTGCCCGAACAGAAAAACGATGAAGATAACCAGGCTCAAAGCATTGCGCATCAGCGTGCTCGACTGTTTGTGTGTCACTGAGCCTATGAGGTTAGGTCATGACTTACGTTGTCGAGGCGATTTTGTTCATTCGCCTGCGCGCCGCGCCGGAAAAATCAACTCAAAACACGTCACGCCCTCAGCACTCGTGACGCTGTACCGACCATTGTGCAGTTGCATGATCGTCGCCACGATCGACAGCCCCAAGCCATTGGATTGCGCCGAACGTTCGCGGGATTCGTCGACCCGGTAAAAACGTTCGAACAGCCGGGGAAGGTGTTCGGTGGGGATCGTCTGGCCGTGATTGCGCACTTGCAGGCGGATGCCGTCGGCAGTTGGCGTGGCGCTGATCGACAACTCGGAGTCCGGCGCGCCGTACTTGATGGCATTGGCGCACAGGTTGGCCAGGGCGCGGCGCAGCAGCATCGGCTCAGCCCAGATCACGCCGCTACCGTGGGCGTTGATGGCGATCCCGACATCCGCCGCGAGCCCTTCGAAATAGTCGGCCATGCGTTCCATTTCATCCAAGGCGTCCAGTTCCTGGCGTTGGCGCATGGCGCTGGCCGGGTCGGTGCGGGCCAGGAACAGCATGTTGTCGAGCATGCGCGCCAGGCGTTCGAGTTCCTCGACATTGGAGGCAAGCAACTGTTGATAGGCTTCGATGCTGCGGCTTTGCTGCAAGGCGACCTGAGTTTCACCGAGCAGGTTATTGATCGGTGTGCGCAGTTCATGGGCCATGTCAGTGGACACCTGGCCCAGTTGCACGAAGCCTTTGCCGAGGCGGTCAAGCATGGCATTGAAGGCCTCGATCATCGGCAGCAACTCCAGTGGCGCGCCGTGGCTGTCGAGGCGTTCGCCGAGGTTGCCCACGCCGATGCCCTGGGCATGCCGGGCCACGCGTCGCACCGGCAGCAATCCGCGCTGCACCAGCACGTAGCCGGAAAGTGCCAGCAGAATCGCCGCCACGCTGGCGAACAGGTAGACGTTGAACCGGTAACGGGCGAGCACCGCCGTGCGTTCAGTCATCAGGCGCCCGGTCAACACTTGCAGAGTGCCCTGATCACCGGAATCGATGGTCGCCGCCACTGCCGAAAAAGGCACGCCGTTGACGTTGGGCAAATGCTGCACGTCGCTCAGGCTCAGCGGATGGTCAATGGCCATGGGGGTCAACGCGGGCATGTGCAGATTGCCCGGATTGACCACCAGCAACGGCGCTTGCCCGGGGGCGCCGATACTCAGCAGGGCCTCGCGGTTGCCCAGCATGTTCTGAAACAGCGCGGGTTTGGTGCGGATCAGCTCCAGGGTGTTGCTGTCGTTGAGGAACGTGCGCAGTTGGTCGATGCGGGTGATCAGGGCCGCGTCATCCCGGCGGATCAATTCGCGCTCCAGGTCGCGGTACAACGCCACCCCCAGGGACGTCAGCGAGACAAACGCCAGAAACGCAAACACCAGCGCCAGGCGCAGCGTCAGGGAGTGGCGCAGACGGGACAGGCTGTTCATGGCTGCGTATCGAAGCGGTAGCCGATACCGCGCACGCTGTGGATCAGCTTGAGCTGGAACGGATCGTCGATTTTCAGCCGCAACCGGCGTACGGCGACGTCCACTACGTTGGTGTCACTGTCGAAATTCATGTCCCAGACCCGCGAGGCGATCATCGACCGCGACAGCACTTCACCTTGATGCGTGGCGAACAGGTGCAGCAGGGCGAATTCCTTGTTGGTCAGTGTAATGCGCGTGCCAGCGCGGGTGACGCGGCGCTTGAGCACGTCGATCTGCAAGTCTTCGATGTGCAACTGTTCTTCTTCACGGGTGGGGCCTCGACGGGTCAGGGTGCGCAGGCGAGCGACCAGTTCGGCGAAGGAAAACGGTTTGATCAGGTAATCGTCGGCGCCCAGTTCCAGGCCCTTGATGCGATCGGCGATGTCATCGCGAGCGGTGAGAAACAGCACCGGGGTGTCGGCCTCCTTGCGCAGGCGGCGCAGGACTTCCCAGCCGTCCATTTTCGGCATCATCACGTCCAGCACGATTACATCGAAATCGTGTTCCAGGGCCAGGTGCAGGCCATCGACGCCGTCGCGGGCCAGGCTCACGGTGTAACCGAGTTCCTGCAAGCCGTTGAGCAGGTAATTACCGGCCTTGGGTTCATCTTCGACGACGAGAATGTTCATGGGGTTCTGCCAGGTGTGGGGTCAGCAAAATTCAGCGCCGTGCAGGCGGGCTACAGCGGCATGCCGGTGCCGCCAGTGTAGCCCGTTCATCCGCCGGTACGCAGGGGCGTCGATCAATGATCATTGGTGCAACCGCTGCCCTGGACCAGGTAATCCAGCTGATGCTGGCGACCCTGATGGTCGAGGTAGTTCAGTTGGGCGGGGAGGACGCCGCACTGCTGCGAAATGTCTGTTTCGCCGAGCACTTTGGCGACGTCGAGGTGGACGAAGGCCGCGTCCTTGTCGTGGATCACGGGGGCGGTGCTCTGGGTGTCGGCAAACGCAGAACCGGTAGCGAGAAGGGCGGCGAAACCGAGGATATACATGTTCATGAGGGTGCTCTCTTTTCAGGGTTTGAGTGGGCTGCCGGTGGCATGGCCTGACAGTGAGTTCAGGTTAAACAGCCGATCCGGACAGCCCACCAACAGCTCGATGACAAAGTTGTAATAAATGACGGTGGTTTACGGTTGGCGACCGGCGGCAGCGAGGATCAAGTCGGCGATTTCCTTGGCGTGGGACACCAGCGACAAGTGGCTCGACGGCAGCTCGATGGTGGTGGCACCCATGCGCTTGGCGAGGAAGCGCTCAAGGTCCGGGTTGATCGTCTGGTCCTGGCTGGAGACGGCATACCACGACGGTTTTGTGTGCCAGGCCGCGGCGGTGGTGCGGTCGGTGAACAGGGTCTTGGCGATCGGTTGCTGCACGGCGAACAGCTGCATGGCCTTGTCATGAGGCACATCGCTGGCGAAGTATTTGAGGAAGGCGTCTTGCTTGAGGCTGATGTAACCGTCGTGTTCTTCAGTGCCGGCGCGCACGGGCATGGTCGGGTATTTGGCCGACAGTGCTACGAAATCTTCCCCGGCATCGGGCGCCCGCGCTGCCACGTACACCAGGGAACTGACCTTCGGATCGACCCCGGCCTCGCTGACCACGGTGCCGGCGTAGGAGTGGCCGACCAGCACGGTCGGGCCGTCTTGCTGATCAAGTACGCGCCGGGTCGCGGCCACATCATCGGCCACCGAGGTCAGCGGGTTTTGCACGGCGGTAACGTGAAGACCGGCAGCCTGCAAACGGGAAATCACATCCGACCAACTGGAGCCATCAGCCCAGGAACCGTGCACCAGCACGACGTTGTTGGCCTTGACCGGTGCGGCGGTGGTGGCCGCCATGGCGGAACCGGTGCCCAGCACGAACAGGCTGGCGGCGATCAGGCAGAGTTTGCTCAATGGATTCATGGTATCGACCCTTGTCATCATCAGTGGGAGGTGTGTCATCCGGTGTGGGTGACTGACGACTTCACTGTATGGCGCGAGGGTGCTGGCTACGCTGACAACTCCATGACAAGTCTGTAATGCAACGGCTCGTTCAGGTGTAGGCCAGCAAGCGGCCGCAGAGGATTGCGCTGATCCATAGCGCGATGGAAAACAGCGCCTGCAGCCTGGCTACGCCCGGCGCTGGTGTGCCGGTGTCCCACGCCGTGACAGACCGGTACACGCCGACATGGAACAGCACGGCGTTGAGGCCCGCCGTGGCGATCAGGCACAGCTTGAGGATGAAAATGTCATTGGAGGCGAAGTCGTGGGGATGGGCGGAAAACATCATCAATCCGGCTGGCACGATCAGAAGCAGGGCTGCCAATGACCAGGGTAAAAGATGACGGGCGAGGGCTGTCACCTGAATATTGCGTGACACACCGAGCACCCGCAGATCGAACATCACCACCGAACCGACCAGGATCACGAAACCGAGGATGTGCACCACCTCCACCAGCGGATACAGCCACAAATCACCACGCATGGCTGACCCAAGCGACGAATCATTCAGCCAGTCCATCCAGCCCGGTTCGGATGTCATCAGCGCAACTCGATGGTTTTGTCGTCGATCGTGATGCGTTCTGCGCGTAACTCATCGGGTTTGCTGCGATTCTGGTAGCCGACCACCGTCGCCTGCGTGCCCACCGCCATCATGTCCTTGGTCAGCCCCCGGTTTTCCATGCGTGAGGGCGGAGCGAGCACCACGTTCCAGGTCTTTTCCGCGGTCTTGAGGTTCACGAAGCCGTGGGGGTGGGAATAACCGGATTCTTCTATGGTTCCGCTCAGTTGCAAAGGCTTGGTTGAGTCGTACTCGCTCCAGCCATGATGGGCGAATGCCGCCGTGGCCACCAACAGCAGTGATACGCCAAAGCCTTTGAGCATGATGTTCATGACCGGGTCTCCTGTTGCAGGTTTTTTGGGGTCGATGTTTTTCAGGATAGTTGGCGTATTTGACGGGCCGGAACGCCCTGACCAAAAGAATGTTTCAGGCTGTGACGCAGGACTCGCAAGGCCCGCCAGGCCTTCGACGCAAGCGTGTTTTACGCTTACCCGCAGATGACACCCATAAAAACCATGGGCTGGTGGTGCCGTATCTGCTGCATAAGCGCGGCATCAAGCTGCAAGAAGATCACTATCGCGAGCCGGTTTTGATTCACGCCACCGCCGGCCGGGCGATTTGCTGTTGGGCCAGGCCGATGAAGGCGCTCATGGCGGAGGTGATCATGGTGTCGTTGCGGCGAATGAACACCGTGGAAACATTGGCAAATTCCGCCGGCAGTGTGTGGCAGCGGATCGCATGGCGCACACTGCAATTTTCCGCAATGGCCTTGGGCAGCAGCGTCACGCCCATGCCCGCAGCGACGCATGACAGGATGCCGTCGAGCGTGCCCAGTTCCATGATCTGGTTCGGCACCAGGCCCACCTGATAAAACCAGTTTTCCAGCGTCGAGCGATAAAAACACCCGGTGCGAAACACCAGCACCGTTTGTTGGGGCATTTTTTCGATGAGTGCAGGCAGCGTTTCAAAGTGGTTGCTGCTGACCAGCACCAGCTCTTCGGCGAACACCTCTTCCTGGGCCAGCGCCGAGTTCTGGTGGAATCCGCCGACAAACGCACCATCGAGCCGATGCGCTTCAATCGCCTTGATCAGCTCCACCGTGGTGCCCGTCAGCAGCGACAACTGCACGTCGGGAAACTGCTCGCGGTACTTGGTCAACACCTGTGGCAAGCGGATGGCGGCGGTGGTCTCCATCGATCCCAAACGCAGCAAACCCGTGGGGCTGCCGGTGTCCATCAACGCGCTGCGGCTTTCTTCGGTCAATTGCAGAATGCGCCGCGCGTAACCAAGGAAGGTTTCGCCTGCCGAAGTCAGCACCACCCCGGACTTCTTGCGGATGAACAGCTCGCGATTGAGCTCCGCTTCCAGCTCCTTCACGCGCATGGTGACGTTGGATTGCACTGTGTTGACCTGTAAGGCTGCGGCAGTGAAGCTGCCCAGTTCAGCGACGGCGCAGAAAATCTTCAGTTGGCGCATTTCCATGATCGTCACCATCCATCATAAAAAGTGATTTTGGATATATTTAATGATCACTTTACGAGCTTTTCCGCGGATTAGTAAAGTGCTCGAAACGATAGGAAACGAGCGCGATTCGGCCATGAAACTGACTTCAAACATTGACCATGTGTATGCAGGAGGCTTGGGCATCTTGCAGCCCGAAGGCCAGCAAACCGGCATGTTCAAGCAACGGCATGCAGGCCCGGTGCGGGTTGAGATGCACGGCATTGTCGGCGATCAGCAGGGTGATACCCGCGTGCATGGCGGCCCGGAAAAAGCCATTCATCAATACGCCGCGCAAAACTATAAGCGGCTGGCGCAAGCCTTTCCCGGCAGTGCCTCTGAGCTGAAGGCGGGCAGCCTCGGGGAAAACATTTCGGCGGTCGGGCTCTGTGAAGTCAGCGTTCACATCGGTGATGTATTTCAGGTGGGCAGCGCGGTGTTGCAGGTGTCGCAACCGCGCAGCCCTTGTTGGAAGATCAATCACCGGTTTGATGCTGAGCGGATGTCGATGTTTGTCGCCAAGGAGCGCATCACTGGGTGGTACTACCGGGTCATTCAGCCGGGGTGCTTCGAGGCAGGGGACCGGATTGAGTTGCTTGAGCGGCACTCGGCGCGGTTTTCCATTGATCAGTTCTGGCAGGTGCAGTTGTCGCATCGGCCGGTGATTGATGATTTGCTGGCGTTGGCAGCGACCCATGGTTTGGCGCCGGACTGGCAGCGGCGTTTGTCGGAGCGGGCGAAGTATTTGCAGAAACGTGTGGATAGCGTTGGTTGATCCAGCCAGCCTCGATGTTGCGGCCACACCCGAT
>NZ_JAMDHB010000038.1:0-4761 GCF_028656895.1 Pseudomonas sp. TNT2022 ID1044
CAACTACCTTGAAAAATGCCGTCATGGTAGCTAAGCTAGCACCCCACTAACAATATCGCTATCAGCACATACCGCACCCTGTTCGAACTAATGGATTGTGATGGACACACCAAATAACTCACTGTATGAGGCAACCCATGAAAAAGCAATTAAAAATAATTCTGCTCGCGTCCCACCTGGCTCTGTTTGGCGCGGGAGTTGGGCTAGGGATCTATATACTTCCGATTTTGACAGCACAAGAAAACGCCACCATCGCCGAAATTGAAGAAGTGCAAAAGGTGGCAAAGTATAGCGGAGAGTTCAAGAAAGATCAGAAAGGCAGCGACGCCCTTCACTGGGCGAATGGACAACTTTTTGTTACGGATAACGAAATTGTATTTAAAGGTGATGTAGCACCTGGTCCAGACTACAAAATTTACCTGACAAAGAAACAAGCCACCGACAAAGAATCGTTTTTGGACATAAAGAAAGAAGCAATTCTGATTGGCGAATTGAAAAACTTCGGGAATTTCAAGAAAACCATTCCTGCAAGCGTCAACGTCAACGAGTTTACAACGGTCCAAATATGGTGCGAGCATTTCTCTAAGTTCATCGGCTCCGCAAAATATCAGTAAACAAGCTTAAACTTGGATCTTGCCTGTTCACGAATAACATGCGCCTCATGCCAATGGAAATTAAAGTCTTGCCGGGCATGAGGCCTCCCCTCCACGTCTAGATTCTTGAAGTCAAAATTGACCTCAACCGACCCTCAGACACTGACTACGATGCCTGCATACCCTGAAGCGGTTCACCAGATGGGCTTGCGACAGAGATAAGTACGCGCCAACCTCAGATGCCGCTAAGGCTCTATACGCCGCCTTATCGGAATGGGTGGAATTTTGCGCGCGAGCGTCTAATGTTATCCAAGAGCGAGGGCTCTGATTAGTCCCGTCTCCCATGAAGATTCGCAGACTAAGACCCCTATTAAATCTGTAACATTTCGCTAGTTAAACGTTCATAGTGGAGATAAATAAAATGATTTCTTTACTGTGGGGTGAAATTAACCATATCGACAATGTTAGACCCATAGACGATGAGGACCTGCCATGTCTAAATGAAATATTTGAAATATTGAAAAAGCACAACTGCATAGACAGATTTGGCGTGGCACTACTGCACAAACACTTTGATCTACAAGAAGATGAGGTGCTTCTGGAAACAACCGATGTGGATGGGCGCGAACAGTGGATCAGGCCGATTAAAGAAAGTTACTTAAAAGAAAACCGCATTGAAGCGCAAACAACCCTCGTATGTTACTCCGATGCAGGCCTGTCTCGGATGTGTGTTTGCGCGCGAGGGCCTGATGGTCATATAGGAAGACATGCCAGTACTCCAAGCATGGACTAAGTGTCAAAAATAGCTGGCGTGATAAGCGCAATGGAGGGAGCGTGGAGTGGATAAATATTGCCTCGGATGCCGTGAAAATTGGTATGGGAGCGTTGATCGCTGGAATGTTTGGCTATCTCGTCGCGCTGACCAATACTTCGGCAGAGACCAAAAAACTTCATATCACTAAAAAACAACTGCAGCTGGATAAGGTTATAGAAATACTCAATTCATTCCATAAAAATTATGCACACTATAGAGCCAATGTAAGAAATTACACAGTTTCAAGTGACGGCCTCAGCACTTCAAATTTTTCAGAAGAAGCTATTGATCAACAGCGCGAAAAGTTCAGATCCGCATTTGATAGCTTTGTTGATGCTGAGTCGTACGTACTGTCTATTGGGAGCATTGCAGTTTCTGAGACACTGGAAGAGTTCAGGATATTAATGAATTTTGCTCTAAATTCACTCTGGGATTACAAGTATGGATTATCCACTAAAGATATAGACGACCTAGACTCTAAAGTTAGGAAACTCCGAAAAACTCTGTTCTTGGCGATTTCAGCTGAGTACACAAAGTAACGATAGGCACTATTCATCTTGTGACAGACAGGTTTACTTATTTCTTCCATAAGTTTTTTAGACTTCGCCCTACCCGCTCCTGGTTGTTACGTAGCTCTCCATACTCCCTCGACATCGATCCAGCGCGTCTGCTTCGCAGTAGAGGCCGCAAGCGGGGCTTGCCGTTCAGCGGTCTTCTATTGACATCATCGTCAGATCTGACGATGCTTTGCACATGAGATATCCAGGCGGAAAAGGCAAGTGCTACCAGCGCTTGATCAATCTGATGCCACCGCATCAGACCTACATTGAGTCCCACCTCGGCGGCGGGGCTGTCATGCGCCACAAAAAAGCGGCGCAGAGAAGCATTGGCCTAGATTTGGATGCCACCGTTATTGAGCGCTGGCGTACCGAACAAGCAGGGACGTGTGAGCTTCATCACGTCGATGCAACGGCATTTCTAAAGACCTTCGCTTTTACCGGCGACGAGCTTGTCTATGTTGACCCTCCGTACATGCCCGAAACCCGCCGGCGAGCAAAAGTCTACCGGTGCGACTACACCGAAGATGATCACGCCCACTTGTTGAACTGCCTGGTGACGTTACCTTGCAATGTGATGATTTCGGGCTATGACTCTGAGCTCTACAACCGACTGCTCGCGGGATGGCGAAAAGTAAGTTTCCCAGCCAAAACTCATGCCGACGTGCGTGAGGAAGTGGTTTGGATGAACTACGAGCCAACCAGTCGACTACACGACTCCCGCTACCTGGGCGAGACGTTCAGAGACCGGCAAACCATTCAACGTCGCCAAGCTCGTCTTCGTTCGCGAATCGACAGCATGAATGAGCTAGAACGACACGAGCTGCTGCAGTGGATGCAGGAAAACTACGGCACTGCCGAGGAGGCCGCCTGATGCAGTTAGGCGCTATTTTCATCGATCATCTGGTGTTCAACGTCGAGCTGCCCAAGCCTGATGAAGAAGTTATTCCGGGCGTACCGTGGGGGGCTTTAGAAGCCTTTCCAACCCCTGCCTACTGGGCCTATCAAGTGTTCGCCCGTCGATTGCATGGCGAACGCATTGATTACAAGCTGGGTGCAACGCTGAAAGAAGAAGTCGGTGCCTGTCTCTTAGGCGGACACGGTATTCCTTCAAGCATCGGCCTAGCCGCCTTCCACCACGTCAAAAAACTTGGGGCCTTCGGTGAGCAACCTCCATCGGAGGAGGTACTGCTAGAGTGGCTGAGAGAACCCATGGATGTGGGTGGGCGATTTGTCCGCTACCGCTTCGCCAAACAGAAGGCGCGCTATCTGGCGGCAGCTCTGCAGAAACTCTCTACAGAACATCCTCCACTGAGTTCTGGCAGAGCTTTGCGAGACTGGTTGCTGGATGTTCCCGGCATTGGGTACAAGACAGCCTCCTGGGTTGCAAGGAATTGGCTCGACGCGGATGACGTGGCAATCCTCGACATCCACATACTTCGTGCTGGTTTGCTGGGCAAATTCTTTGAAAGCAACCTGACTGTTGAGCGGCATTATCTGCAGCTGGAAGAGCAATTCATTCGCTTCAGTAAGGGGTTGGGTGTCAGAGCGTCCGAACTGGACGCCCTGATCTGGCTGGAAATGATGTCGTCCTCAGCGACCGTTCACAGCATCATGGGAATGGGGAACAGCTCCGCTGAATCACGACCTCGCAGCAAACCCAAGAAGACCAAAGCCCACACCAGCCAGCTGTCCCTCATCAGCTAAAGAGCTCGCCCACGGCTCTCCCGTAATGCCCAGCGGACAGAACGCCAGTCCCTGGGCATGCGCCGTCAATGCAATGACCGCCAAGAGTGCGCCTGCATCTCTCCAGATCAGGCTACTTCCCTCGTTGTATTTGGACAGCGTCTTCCCTGGTTCAGCAACAAACAGCATCCCTACCGCCTGCGGCCCTTCGAGAACCATGTCGCTATGGTCGAGCAATCCCGCCAGTCGCTCTTGTGCACCGATCAATTCAACCAAGTAATGACCTTGGGGCTGATAAAGCCACCAACGGCTATCACCCGGCATGTTGATCAGCACATGGATGGGGTGGATCGCCCCCGCGGAAGGAGCCGCCCTATGCTCCAGATCAAAACCCAGATCGGACGGCCATATTTCGCGGCATCGGCATGCCTGCCACAGGAGGGCTCCTAGCTGCTTGTCGCTAATAGGGTCGAACTGACGATCAGTTTTTCGGCTATCCAGAACCTGATTGAAGGTCACGCTTGAGGCGGGCGCGCCCGCCTCAAGCCGCCGAACTTCGCCCGTCTGCCACTTCAGCAGGAAGTACTGAGTTGGCGAAAGTTTGGGCGAGGGGTTACCCAGGTCGATCCAGGTCATAGCCAACCTCGTCGAATACTTCGAAGTACTTGTTACAACCTCGGCAATTACCGCAAGGTACATCCGCCTTGTGGCAGCTGTGGGCCCAGGCCAAACACCCTGCCGGGATGCCAGAGGTGCGAACAAGCTCAGCAGCACTCATCTCGATTGCCGGAGCCTCCACAACCATCCCGCCCTCCTGTATCCACATCAATCGACTCATCACTTCCATGAACTCAGGCGAGCCATCTCGATGGAATCCGTCTGACTTCACTGTGCCGAGCCAAAGATGAGTCACTCCAAGAGAAATGGCTTTCATGGCCGCCAACGTGACCAACATCTGGTTCCTGTAGGGCCACCAGTCAGATGCAGGTGCCAGATCATCTGCCTGCGTCCCAGCCATATCTCCGGAGCCTAGTTGCCGACAATCAATTTCAAGGACGTGATGTGGGATTTCCAGGCGCTGGCAAATCGCACTGTTGCCGCTGACCGAAAA
>NZ_JAMDHB010000039.1:0-23264 GCF_028656895.1 Pseudomonas sp. TNT2022 ID1044
GTCTTTCATGGGGCTCGTTCATCCACTTGCCGTTCCATCGTGCTGTTTGTGACCGGAAACAGAATCTTGGCCGCCATAAAAAGCGAGATGCAGGACGAAATGATGATCACGAACAAGAGGAGTACGACACACCAACTGATCCAGCCATGAGTAACAAGGCCAGTGATTTTCCCAACGTTTAACGACAGCCATCCCAGCACCGCCGCGCAGTACGAGATGATGATGGCCACCTTCTGGTTGGTGGACACCAAGTAGGTGTCGATCCTTTTCAATACTTCAAACAGGTTCTTGATTCGGTCTTCGGTTTGCATCGTCTCATCCTAGAGGTACGCGGTAGTAACAACTGCCTTCTATTCGAAGCTGCGGCATCATTGCGCCATTATACGGGTGGTTCAAAGTCCTGAGCTTTCTTAAACACGAAGGGATTAGCGTCAGGACGTCTGTTTGGGGGTGTTCTCTGCCGGTCATGGCGACACGGTGTGATTGTCTAATCCGATGTAAGTGATCGGTCAGGTCGAATGCATTTGGGTGGGCAAGTCATTCGGCAGTAAGCCCAAGGACTTGGCTTTCATACGAGCCAAGGCATAGACCGTACGTGTTCGAGGCATAGTCGCCCCCGTTTGGTCAGCCACTGCGACCAGTGCCCCCAGAATGGCCTCGATTTCAACGGGGCGGTGTGCTTCGACGTCCTGCAGCATCGACGTTGTCACTTTGCCAAGCTTGCGCGTGATGGCGATCCGTTGCTGTGGATCGATCTCAGGTGAGATGCCCAGCCGAGTCCCTAACTCAAGGATCTCCTCCATCATGTCGATGAACAAAGCATGCAGGAACTGGTCATCAATCAACTCATCGGTTGAACCATCGACCAACAGGCTGACAGGGTTGAAGCATGCATTACCAAGCAGCTTCAGCCATATTTCTTCGCGGATGTTGTCGTGCGCATGAGCATCAAAACCTGCATCAAGAAAAACGCCCGCGACATCTGAAACTCGCTCGCTAAGTCCGCCACCTGGTTCGCCGAAAACAATCTTGCTTCCGGACATATGACGGACCACTCCAGGGCTCACGACCGCGCAAGAAGGAAAGACCACACACCCGATTACGGCCTCAGTCGGAATGTTCTTTTCAATCACGCCATCAGGATCGACGGCACTCAATCGAGTACCCGATAACATTGAGGTTGATCTCAGGAAGTACCACCAGGGAAGACCGTTCACTGCTGGGACTATTCTGGTATTTGGCCCGATCAATGCCTTCGCCCCTTCGACGGCAGCCGGCAAAGCGGGTGCTTTGACGGCAAAAATCACCAGGTCCTGAATACCAAGCTCTTCGGCTTCAGCAGTTGCATGAAGAGGGGCGATTAATAGATCGTTACCCGAGTGCAGTCGTAAACCCTGATCGCGGATGGCCTTCAGCGTTTCGCTACGAGCGATAACGCTTACGTCGTGGCCGGCCGCGAACAGTTTGCAGGCCAGAAAACCTCCAATGGCACCTGCACCGACGATGGTGATTTTCATCATCCTATCTCGCAAAAAAATGGGCCAATTTGCCCGAGGATTTCAGTGGCGAAGCATCAAAGAAAACGCGCACGCTTCATCCGCGGTTGCTTATCTGTGGACCTACTGGATAACAGGTGGCTTCATTCCTCCGCCTGTGCTGCCTCGTAGGTATTTCCTTTTGGTCTTGCAGCCAATTGGATGGTGAGCTTTGGGCCCAAGGCCAGTTGCGCGTCATTAATCCGAAGGGCTAGAAAATCAAAGTGCTCGAGGTCGATCCTCATCTCTTCGATGAACATCCGTTTGTAGGCGTTTTCATCGTGGTTTTTGAAGGGCACGCCGGCATCAACTAAGGCAATGAACACCCGCGATACGGCTGAGTTAAAGACCGGCATCACGTCCAGATAAACTTGCTTATCCGGGTAGCGCTCACCACGAGCCTTGGTCCAAATTTTGGCGAATGCCAAACCTGCCTCAAGGGCCTCGAATTGTGCGAGAGCATTTTTTTTGCCCATCTGGTTCAGGTATGGCGAATTTGCGCGAGGATCAAGCCAATCGTAGATGTCGCTTAGCTTGACCAGATGCATCATCAATGGAGGGCTACCGCCAATAGTGCGGTGCCTGGCGATCAGGTATTCAGCACCGAACAATTGTTCCGGTTCACCATCCAGCCAAATCGTCTGCAGGAGGCTGTGGAACAGGGGGTGGCCGCGATGATGCAATGCATTGCGCAATGAGATCAGGAGGCTGGTCTCAGGAAACGCGTGATAGCTCAGCACTGGCTTCGAAACGTCGTACAGACCGTGAAACCCTTCCAATACAGCCTCAAAAGCGCGATCTAGGTTATGTATGGCTTCCTCTTTGTCGATCGCGACTAGGCTTTGATACCTCAGGAAAGCCTCGCCATACAGCCTCATGGCATTGGCGAAGCGCCCTAGGGCATTGGCAATTACTTGGGTTGATTGCTCGTCCATGTGAATTCGTATTGCGTCATGTGGGGTTTGAGGAAGATGAAGTTGCTTGGAGCTCAGGTGTGGGCTTGAACACGGAAAGCAGATCTGTGAACAAGCAACACTTGAGCTTACTTTATGCCCTCAGGATCCTGCGCTGGCTCAGGCATATTGCGAAACGCCTTCGACGTATCTGCGTCGGTGTAATGCTTCAGACGCAGGGCGCACTCGATCAATGCGATCCTTGCGAGCATCGCCCCTACTTTGCGAATCTCGGCGTAGGAGCGTAAGCGGTCCACGACGTTGCCGTGCAAGATCTTGGAGCGGCCATGATCGTAGAGCTCCTTCACGAGGCTACGCAGGTCGCGATGGTTCGCCCCGACTCGAAACTCGGTGTCTTCTTTCCATCCCGTGAGATGGGTCAACATGTCCAGAATGCCGCCGAACTTTCCACCTTCGGTCAGCACATCCAGGCTGGTTCCAATCTTCGTCAGGGCGATTGCTTCATTGATTTCGCGTTCACCTTCTGCGAGCCAATCCAATGCAATTGCCCAGCGCATGGCGAGTTGGGGATGTGGATGTGGTCTGGACGGAGTAGGGGAGAGACCTTCCAGAATATGGGCAAGCGCTTCTCGCATTGGGCGTCTTTTTTCATCATGTAGAAGAGCTTTTGCATCTCGACCACTCAACGTCAGTATTTGTTGGTTGAGGCCGAAACCAGGCATCCACAGGTAGCCCTGGGATTCGATCAGCGTGTGACGCTCAACGGGTGGCATCCGCTCATCGATAAGCGTCTGTTGATGGAATACAGAACCGCCTCCCATGATCAAGGACAATCCATCAAGTGCCGTCTTGCTGATGTGTCGCGCGGCTTTGATGGAAAGAGATCGCTCATACCCGGACATCGAGACTCGGAGCAACGATCGGCAAGAGCTCAGTGGACCGTATAAAAATGAGGCGAGTGGTGGTAACGGCTCCTCACCTTCCAGGATCACGCCCTTCGGTTTCGCCAATGCATCTCGAAGCGACTGCTTCCATTTTTCGTTTTCCGAAGATCCGCCAAAAAATGAATTTTTTGCGTTTTCACTGAAGTCGACGGTATCGAGCCACTGGTCCCGAGACATGAAGGTCACGGGTCCAACCGAAAGTGGTTCTTCGAACTCAAATCCCAAGGTCCAGGCGGGGAAGGAATGGGTGAAGTCTGTATCGGTATTCGCCAATACTTGCTGCACCTCCTGGTTGAGCAAATTCAGGTTCGCCGCACTATCCTCGCCGAACAGACCTTCGGCGTGCAGGTCAGCAACCTTTTGGCGAAGCAACGTTGCCAACGCCCTAAGCTCCACTCTTATGGAAAGGGATGGCACCTCATTCGACCATGCGTTCACCAACGCCAGTACGGCCAATCTCGCCGCGCTCCCGAACTCACGGTGGTATCCATTTTTCGTTGTTACAAAATCAGGCATCCCACGTTCGTCCCGCAAAGAACTGGGGTCGAATGAGCCATTGGGATGAATGCGGTCAAGCTCGGCAATGAGCTGGACGAGAGCTTCCAGTCTATTGAGTTCTCCAGTGTTCATTTCCGTTTGTTACGTCCTTTCTATCCAATGAAAATCTCTCACCCTATCGTGGTGAAAGCACCGAAAAAACTGCCATAAACAGAGGCGGCGTGGGTTACGAAAACGACCTCATTAGCTTGGGCACTGAGGTGTGATTGACGCTTGAGTTGTCCATCCCTCCAAGGCACCCATCACCAGATGTATGGAAATTACCTAATTTCCATACATCTGGTGACCTGTGCACTTCATGAGTCAGACACGCCGGCACCCGGCGTGCAGTCATGCGTGTCTGGGCAAGGAAAACAGCAGGCTCCACGCGAGAGCCTGCTCCATGCTAACTATCGAATGATGCTCGCATCCTGGTTGAAGAGCAGTTTGCGCGTCTCATCGTCGACCACCGGCGCGGTGTTGATCTGCTTCGCTAACTCATAGGCTCGTGTTGTCGCAGGTCGCTTACTGACCCGCCCAAACCATTTAGCCAAATGAGGAAAGTCGGCAAGATCTTGCTGCTGTCGGTGGTGAGGCACTATCCATGGGTAGATAGCCATATCGGCAATGCTGTACTGGCCAACTACGTACTCTCGACCATCAGATAAGTGCTTGTTCAACACGCCGTAGAGCCGAGAGGTTTCCTTGATGTAGCGTTCTCGTGCATAAGGAATCGGATCTGGAGCATATTGGACGAAGTGATGGTTCTGCCCAGCCATTGGCCCGAGCCCCCCCATCTGCCAGAACAACCACTGCAGCGTCTCGTTGCGACCTCGCAGATCATCAGGAATGAACTGACGAATTTTGTCTGCCAAGTACAACAAAATGGCACCCGACTCGAAGACCGACAGAGGCTGTCCACCATCCTCAGGTGAGTGATCGACCACAGCCGGAATGCGGTTATTGGGGGCGATTTTTAAGAACGAATCAGCGAACTGTTCACCCTTCCCGATGTTCACCGGCACCACACGATAAGGCAGCCCAGCCTCCTCAAGGAACATGGTGATCTTGTGGCCGTTGGGCGTCGTCCAATAATACAGATCGATCATCAGCGCGCGCCTTTACCCAGCTATCTGAGGGAACAGTGCCTTGCGAGCTTCGGCGTCCACTTCAGTCTTGAAGCTGTGTCGAGTCTTCAACACTTCAGCACGCTGAGCAGCTGGTCGTGTATTGATCTCATCGAGAAGACGTTTGACGTTCGGCAGTTTTTCCCAGGCGTCCTCGCCCAGAATGAACGGCACCGCACGTGCCCATCCCCACACCGCCATGTCCACCAGCGTGTACTCATTGCCAAGCATGTAGTGCTGGGTGGCGAGGCGGTCATTGATGATCGACCAGTGACGCCAAGCCTCGAAGGTGTAGCGAGTCACGGCGTAATCTTTGGGTTCGGGTGCGAAGTGTTTGAAATGCACCGCTTGGCCAGAATATGGGCCGATGCCAGTCGCTACGAACATAAGCCAGGTATACATTTCACCGCGCGATTTGAGGTCATCGGCAGGTAGGAACTTACCGGTCTTTTCGGCCAGATAAAGCAGCATCGCGTTGCTGTCGAAGACGACGCTATCACCATCAACCATGGCAGGGGTCTTGGCGTTAGGGTTGATCTTGAGAAACTCAGGATCGTGTTGCTCACCCTTACGAGTGTCGACCGGGATGAGCTCGTACGGAAGGTTGGTCTCTTCCAAAAAGAGCGCGATCTTCAGCGGGTTGGGCGATGGGTGGTAGTAGAACTTGATCATGCTGGCTCCTTGTTGGCCTTCAGTGAATGTCGGACAAAACCAAGGGCGGAAGCCCCAGGGTATTGAGTGCGATACCGACTGCATCTGTTACACATGCGGGGTCTGGGTTTAACCGCGCCAAAACTCGGATGCCCAGCAGAACGCTCAGCAGATGATTTGCTCCCTGTGTTGCATCGACTTTCGCGGCACCCTCGTTTTGTTGATGAAACGCATGCAGGCGATCGCGAAAGAAACCGCGGATGGTCTCAATTTCATCGGTCACCGCCTGACGCAAATCTGTGTCCTCAGCTTTCACTTCCAAGGCGGAATTCACTAGCAAACAGCCGCGATGCAGGGGGTCGTTTAGGGTCCGACCAACAACTTCTGCAAAGAACTTTGTGACGGCCATTCCCGCATCTGGCAGCGCCTCAAGGCGTCGAATTCGATCCCGTACGCTGCACTCCAGGTAGTGCTCTAGCGAGCGGCGATAGAGACTGCGTTTATCACCAAAGGCGTTGTAAAGGCTTGGCTGATTCAGGCCCGTGCACTGGACGAGGTCACGGGTTGACGTGCCCTCATAACCCCGCACCCAGAAGGCGTCCACTGCGGCGGTCAGGATTTTTGCTTCATCGAACGTACGAGGGCGGGCCATTGCTTAAGCGTGCTCTTTGGATTTGCCGGCGAACATAACATAGGTTTTGTATCGATCGATATAAAATAATTTTCATCCCGCCAGCCTTGGCAAGTCAGGCATTAGCAGGGCGAGCAAATGCCTGTTCACTGGCTCATTGGAGAAAAGCTAAAGGAAAGAAATCGAAGCTTTGGACAGGGCGATTGCCCTTGGAAATCATGGCCGCTGAAGTCGTTTTTGCGAAACCGGCCTTCGCCAGTTTTGCCATCCAGCACACGGAATTATCTGGTTACAGATAATTTCCACGTTTTGAGTGTTGGCCGATTGATCAAAATAACCATCGGAACAGTGCTGCTTTCAGCCAGCGGCAAACTCAACTGCAGCCATTGAAATTATTGGATCCGAGATGGAGTTTGGTGATCGTCATACGTTGCGATTTCAGGTGTTGGTCAACCTCATATTCGGCAAGGCAGAGCTTATTTGCTGATCTTACGTGCGTGATGGCGCTTTGATATAAAGCCGGCGCTCAGCAACCCAATAACAAGATCCTTGGCCCAGAGGACCATTTCAATAGCCCCCAAGGAGTAACTTAGATGCCGATAGGGAATATGCGCATAGGTTTGCGCGCGAGCCTATGTTTCGCTGTGCTGGCTGGTCTTTTGGTCGTGGTCGGAGTGTTCGGCTTGGGTCAGATGGCGACCTTACGGGAGACCACTTCTGCCATCGAAGAGTTCTGGATGCCGAGCATCGAACACATCCATGACAGCGCCGAGAAGGTCGCCACCATCCGGTTGGAATCCATGCGACTGATCGCCAATAGTGAACCTGCCAGCCGGGAAAGCAGTAAGACAATCCTCGCCACCGAACGCCAGTCGCTACTGAAGCTCCTCAACGATCACAAAAGCATGGTCGCCGGGGAAAGTGAGCGGGTGATGCTTGATGGATTGATTTCAGCAGCGGTCATGTACCTGAAAATTGTCGACGACGTGATTGCCTGCATTGATGCGGGACAACCGGAGCTTGCATCAGCCCTGCTCAGCAATGAAATGGGCCCTAGGGGCGCGGCACTGAACGAGCACATGCAAGGTTTGATTAGTATGAGCGAGAAGGGGGTCGCAGATGCTTCAAGCACCTCCAAACGCATGTACCAGCGTGCCCAATGGATTGTTGGCAGCATCATCGCGATCGCACTGATTGCGACCTTGATCCTGGCCTGGTCACTCACCCGTAGCATCACCAAACCGATCAATCAGGCCCTGCAAGTGGCCCGTCGAATTGCCTCCGGCGATCTGAGCGGAAAAATCGCCAGTGGCAACAAGGATGAGGCCGGGCAGTTACTCAACGCTCTCGCCGACATGCAAGGCCATTTACGCACAACCATCCGCGGCATTACCGACTCGGCTCAACAGTTAGCGTCCGCGGCGGAAGAAATGAGCTCGGTGATGGAAGAAAGCACCCGAGGATTACAGCAGCAGAATGATCAGATCGAGTTGGCCGCCACTGCCGTTACCGAGATGAGCACCGCGGTAGATGAAGTCGCCGCCAATGCGGTGTCCAGTGCCGAAGCCTCCGAAGCATCGAATAAGGACAGTAAGCACGGGCATGTTCAGGTTAGCGAAACCATTGCTTCGATTCAGGATCTCGTCACTGAAGTCCTCGACGCTTCCAAACAAGCTGAAGGCCTATCGAGTCAGGCGCAAGACATCAGCAAAGTTCTGGAGGTAATCCGTGGCATCGCCGACCAAACCAACCTGCTGGCACTCAACGCCGCCATCGAGGCGGCCCGCGCTGGTGAAGCTGGACGTGGTTTTGCTGTTGTAGCCGATGAAGTACGCTCACTGGCGCAACGCACTCAGAAGTCCACCGAAGAAATCGAGTTGATGATCAACAATATCCAGGCAGGTACCGGAACCACGGTTAACGCATTGCAAAGCAGTGCCGAGCATGCGAGCCAAACCCTGCGCAGAGCCAAGGGTGCCGGCCTTGCCCTGGAGAAAATCATCGCGTCGATCTCGCAGATCAACGAGCGCAATCTGGTCATTGCCAGCTCCACTGAGCAACAGGCTTTAGTCGCAAGGGAAGTCGACGAAAATCTGGTGATCATCCGTGACCTTTCCAACCAAACCGCCGCGGGTGCCACTCAGACATCAGCTGCCAGTCAGGACCTGTCACGATTAGCTATCGGCCTGAACGGCCTGGTAAATCGATTCGTTATTTGATCCGGATACCCCACTGTCACTCAGCACCTGGTGAATAAGCTTTCACCAACGCTGTGGTTTGGGTGTTGAATGGTGTAGTGGCACTTTGATAGCTTCCTGGCCTCGCCCATCTTTGTCCGATGGGCATGGATCAGCAATCTGCCGAGTGAACGGATAGGTTTGCGTTTAACAATCAGGGCGTTTCGTGGTGAATATGAAAAAGATCGGTCTGTATACGGGAATTTTGGGGGCCTTAGCCTCGGTCGGGGCACTGGTGCTCCCGGAAAAAGCAGTGTCGCAAAGCACCAGTGGCAACAACAGCCCTGCCATCTCTGGGAACGGTAACAGCGTCAATTACCAAGGCGGTTTCCCGGATCTTGAAACGATCAAAGCGCAGCGTCCGAACATCAGTGATCAGCAGTATGCTGCGATCAAGCCTGGTATGACTTACGAGGAAGTCTTAGACATCGTAAAGATTCCTGGTAAGGAAGCTGCCACCGGCGGCAATGTACAAATCTACACTTGGGGCACCGAATTGTACGTCTACATGACAGTGACGATGACTGATGGAAAAGTGCAGTCCAAGTCGCACTGACGAACCTCTTTCGTAGCCGCTTTTAAGGAGACGCTTATGGCGGCTTTACCTGCTGGTCTGGCCAAAGGGAGCGCTGAAAGTGGCATTGACGGCTCCCGCAGCCCCGCTGAACGTATCCAGCTAAGTTCATCTCGCAAATCTTTAACTTCGAGCTGTTGCCTCAATTTTTTCTTAAGTGCGCCAGGAAAATCTTAATTCCGGGCATTTTTCCCCATTTTTTCTTAAGCGGCTGGCCGCCCATAGGTGCACCCAGTTTCGACTGTGCAACGCTACGTACTGGTCGAATACCACCGCTAAGCCGTGCCACAGCATCCGCTTTGCATCTGGATCGGCGGGCACTTCACGTTGCCAAACGAACAGAACACACAGCAGTCACCCGGCTTCGGGCGTAGCAGAATTTTGCAATTGCCACACTCGTAGAAGTACTGGCAGGCGTTCGTGGGCATAGTTTCCTGCTTGGCGAAACCGCAATGTGGGCAGGTCAACACGGATTCGAGAGTGACGGCGCTCATGGCTGCCTCATTTGTGCACGGTGGAGGGATAACCCGCATTCGTCGTCGCCTTGGTCAACGCTTCAGGATCGGCTGTATCGGGATCATAGGTGATGATGGCCATCTTCTCGGCGAAATCGACCTTGACGGTACTCACACCGGGCAACTGTTCCAGTGATCTCTTGACCGTGATCGGACAGACCGGACAGGTCATGTTCTGAATGTCGAGCCTGACGGTTTCCGCTGGAGCCGCCAGCGCGAAGAGGGACTGCGAGGCGAGTGCAGCGATTAGCAGTTGGCGCATGGTGAGGCTTCCTCAATAGAACAGCGGAGCCAGCCACGGAACGGCCAGCAGGCAGAGTAGTAGTCCAGTGACGATCCAGAACACGATCCGCTGATGTGTAATCGTGTGCGGATTGGTGCAGTTCGTGTCCGCCGTGCAGACCTGTGGCGCCAGGTAGAGCTTGCGAAAGGCTAGCCCGAGAAACAGTAGCGTCAGGCCGATGAAAAACGGCCGGTATGCTTCCATCGCCGTCAGGTTGCCGACCCAAGTACCGCTGACACCAAGCGCCAACAGCACCAGTGGCCCGACACAACACACCGACGCACCGATAGCAGCCAATGCTCCTGCGATTAGCGAACCTTTGCCAATTTTCTGAACCACCGTCTTCTCCATTGAACCGATCTAACTTAAAGTCACTTTACATTCCGTACCTAAGTACAGAGTCAAGGGGAGTGTGATGACCGCTGGGTTGAGTATCGGCAAGTTGGCGGCAGCTGCCGGAGTGAACATCGAAACCATTCGTTATTACCAGCGACGCGGCTTGCTTGATGAACCGCCGAAACCGCTCGGCGGTTATCGGCGTTATCTACCGGGGCAGGTCAAACGTCTGCGCTTCATCAAGAGGGCGCAGGCGCTGGGGTTCACGCTGAATGAGGTTGGCGCACTGTTATCACTTGATGCGGTCTGTACTTGTAGCGAGACTCGGGCGCTGGCCGTGCGCAAGTTGGTGATGATTGAGCAAAAGATGGCCGACCTTGCCGCCATGCGACAGGTACTAGGCGGACTGGTGCACAAATGTGATGAAGGCGACGGCGGGGCCGCTTGCCCGATCATCGATGTGCTGAACAGGGAGTGATGCCAGTCTGCTGGGCATCATGCGTAGGCAACACCATCACCCTTGTCGCAAGAATGTTCATGTTCGAGGAAGGCTCTCGCACGTGAGTTTTGCAGCTATGCAAGTATGGTTTTTCGAGGTCGCCGTCCACTGATTTACATCGCCAACGAGGCCAGATGCCCGAGATTATTCGTTTTGCTGTGCCGGAGGATGCACAGCTTCTGCCCGCTATTGAAAGGTCCGCTGCGCAAGCATTCCGCTTGATCGATGAGTTGAGTTGGTTGGCTGAGTCGCCCCCTATGTCCGTTGAGCGACACCGCGAACTCATTGCGCGATCGGCATGCTGGATTGCTGTTGATGCCAAAAATCGACCACAAGGATTTCTCAGTGCTGACCGCCACGGCGGTGATCTGCACATCTATGAGTTATCGGTCCTGCGGTCCATGCAAGGACAAGGCTTGGGGCTGCGACTGATTGAGGCCGCAAAGGACTATGCCCGCTCAAACAGGTTGCGCTCCGTAACGCTCACCACGTTCGCAAACGTGCCATGGAATGCACCCTTCTACTCGCGCATAGGATTCCGGATTAAAGCCAGCCCCGACCTGGATCAAAGGCTGGAGGCGATATTGAGCGAGGAGTACAAGCACGGGTTTGCGCCTGGAAGTCGGTGCGCAATGGCGTGGCCAGTGACCTGAACGAAAACCTCCAGAGAATGAGCCCTATGCTCTAGTGGTCACCGTCACGGATCGGGACAATGAGGAAGCTCAGCTCTACACGCAGATCCAGCAGCGGCTAGCGGAGCAAGCCGTGGCAAAGAAGTAGTAAAAGGGCCGCTGCTCGCCTGCAGAACCGAGGGTAGTCACCTTTCAATCGCTTAATACACCTTGCACGTTCTGCCTTGGCTGGTACAGGTCAAGAGCTTGAGCGTCTGGACCTTGATCGCCGGCGGCAGACCCAGCACTGTCATTCATGTTCACTCCCACTTCCAGCCGTTAAGGTTGGAAGGTGGTTCGAGCGGTAGTTCATATTGTTCGACATCGATCAGCAGCCAGCCGCCGGCCGGCTCATTGCTGCCGTCGACGATCGGGCCTTGCAGCAGTAGACCGCCCGGCAATACCACGCGCAGCGCATTTGCTTCCTTGGGGCCGTGTAGGTAACGGTCAAACTCAAGGCGAAAGCGCTTCGGGCCGGCGTTGAGTACTCGGATGTTCAGTTCCAGCGTGGTCAGCTGGTTCGGCGGCGTATTCAAGTACAGGGCTAACACGCAAACGGTGGCCAGACCTTCATAGGCATAGGACATGGAAGTTATCCTGTTCAAATGACTGAGTGGCAGGTTGTAGGTAAAACCAGATAGCCGGGTAATGGTAGACCAACCATGCCAGTGCTGGTTTCCGAGGCCTCCGCGCCGAGGACAAGTGCGGGAGGCGATAGATAATAACGCCGTTATGGATTCGACCGCAGGCGGTCGTCGGGTTGCTTCGGAGCCCGAAACGAGATCGATCCCTGCACTGGCAGTGATAGCACGAAGCTCGACGATGAACGGGTTTGCATATCATGTCAGATATAGATATAAATATCTGACATATAGATTTTTAGAGCGCGTCGTAATGTCTCTTCCATCCATAATTCTTGAGCAGGTTCGTCGCCTACCCGTGGGGGCAGTGTTTTTGCCCAGAGAGTTTCTGCACTTGGGGACCCGTGCAGCGGTGGATCAGGCGTTTTCCAGGCTTACAAAGGCCGGAGACTTATGGCGCGTATCGAGAGGCGTGTACATCTCACGTACCTTCGCTGTGAGCGATGAAAGCAGCGTTCGAGATGTAGTTCTCGAGTCGATGGCGTCGAAAGGTAAAGCAGCTATTGTCTCCGGGGGCGCTAAAGCGGCTCATGTACTTGGATTGGACAACCAGAGTGTCGATAGAGACGTGTTTCTCACCTCTGGCCCCAGCAAAACACTGAGCATTGGTATGAAGCAAGTTCAACTGCAACATGCACCGGCCTGGATGTTGGCACTGGGCAACTCCAAGGCTGGCAACGTAATCAGGGCTATTGCGTGGTTTGGACGGGAAAAAGTTGAACGAGTGATACTCGATGCCCGTCGAAAACTGAGCGTTGCGGAGTGGAACGAGATTCTGGCAGTTCGTGGAGGATTGCCGTGTTGGATGGCTGCCGCTGTCGGGCAAGCTGGTGTGAATCTGCGATGAACGGAAGCTGAGGATCGATGGGTTCACCGCCAACGAAGGCGCTGATCAGACGTGTACTTTATTGATATCGGAAGGGTGGAAAGCCATGGCAAGCGGCGAGCATTTAAAGGCACTCGTGCGTTCTCACATCAAAGGCGATGATAGCCATTTCCTTGCTGTCGCGATGCAGCTGGCCGCCCATGAAGCCAAGCAGGGTCATGGCAAGCTTGCCCAGGATCTTCGCACTCTGATCGACTCGGCTCAGTCCAAACGAAACCAAATGCCGTCGGGACAACCCGTGCCCATCGGCCTGCCTCGCGGTGAGCTGAGTAATCTGCTGAGCGTTGGTCGCTCAGGAACTCGTCTTTCAGAAATGGTGCTCGATGAAGGTACTCAGCAGCGCTTGGCGCGCATCATCAGTGAGCAGCGTAACTTCGAGAAGATCAGGGCGCATGGTCTGTCACCACGACGTAAACTGCTATTGGTAGGCCCTCCTGGTACTGGCAAGACCATGACCGCGTCGGCTTTGGCCAGCGAGCTGAATATCCCCCTATATGTGGTGCGGCTGGACAGCCTGATTACCAAATTCATGGGTGAGACTGCCGCCAAGCTTCGACAGGTCTTCGATGCTATTCGAGACACTCGTGGTATCTATTTCTTCGACGAGTTCGATGCAATTGGTTCACAGCGCGGGCTTGCCAATGATGTGGGAGAAGTTCGACGTATCTTGAACAGTTTCCTGCAAATGATCGAACAGGATCAGTCGAACAGCTTGATCATCGCCGCGACCAACCATCCTGAAATTCTCGACTATGCCTTGTTCCGTCGCTTCGATGATGTTATCGAATATGGCCTGCCCAACAGCGAGCAAATACAGATTGCTCTGAAGAGTCGACTCTCGAATTTTTCGAAATCGATTATTGCTTGGGAGCAACTGGCCAAGGCCGCTGATGGCCTGAGTTATGCTGAACTGACGAAGGCAGCAGACGACGCTATCAAGGATGCGATCATTGGGGATCGTGTCGCAGTAGAAACGAAGGATGTGGAGAGGCATCTTGCTGAGCGAAAGGCCTTCCACCAACGACCACGATTATGAGCCGGTAGAGCTTATTCATGACGGAACCCAACGCAGGACAGCGGCGACATTTTTATTTTAAAGAGACAGGGAAATCTGAACGGTTCCAGTCTACGGCCTCGGCAAAACGTGACCCTAGATTCCCATATCGGGATCGTGGAGAACATGGCCGCACCCTTCGCTCCCAGCTCGTACGGGTTAAAGGGCAAATGGCAGAAGCTGTGGCGCTACAGCGCAGCGCAGGGCAAGAAAAGGGATTTGGCCTGCAGTTAGAGTTTATTAGCCAGCCCGGTTTCGAGCTTGCTTTTGAGGGCCTGGCTCGGGGGCCGCAGAAGATTGAGCTCTTGAACGTACGTTACGACGGTGCGACGCAGACCCATTTTGCGACCGTGTTTGTCCCCGACGGCAAGCTTGTAGCGTTCGAAAAGCTCATCGACCAATACCTGCACGTCGAAACCACAAAAGGCAAACCGCGCAATACCCCTCTGCTCAATCCCATTGCAGAAATCAGAGTCGCAACCTTCGAAGCGTTGTGGACAGACGACCCAGCGATGCTCCCTGTTAGTGATGACGATTCGATCTGGTGGGAGTTCTGGCTTCCAGTTCGAGATGATCAGGCAGCCGTTACGCAGCGCTTCAAAACAGTCGCCGCCGTGTTGGGCTTTCAGACGTCGAATCACGTATTGACTTTCCCCGAGCGAACGGTGGTGAACCTCTGGGGAAGCAAGACTGACATTGTGAGTTCAATGTCACTTCTCAATGAAGTCGCGGAAATTCGTCGAGCGAAAGAAACGGCAGAATTCTTTGATGCTCTCCCACCGCCTGAACAGCAAGACTGGGTTGCTGAACTCGCTGGTAGAACTACCAGGGGCGATGACAGCAATGTAAGTGTGTGCCTGCTCGATACTGGTGTGAACCGAGGTCACCCACTTCTGTCGGCGTTTATAGATCACGCAGACCTTCACGCGGTAGATCCAACATGGACTGTAAGTGACGGAATAGGCCATGGCACTGGATTGGCTGGTATTGCCCTCTATGGTGATCTGGTCGAGCCACTTACTTCTGGGGGGCCTGTTAATGTTCTTCACCGGGTTGAGTCGGTAAAGCTACTGCAAGCTGCGCGCGGGGTTTCGAGTGAACCATACGGCTCTCTCACCATGCGTGCCGTTGCGTATCCAGAGATCAATAGCCCAGGGAAGCAGCGTATCTTTAGCATGGCAATCACCAGCATTGACGATCGAGATCGCGGGCGCCCGTCAGCGTGGTCTGCAGCCGTCGACATGCTGACTTCGGACCATCTAGGCGGGCGAACCAACCCTCGGCTGATGGTGATTTCGGCCGGCAACGCTAAGGATACTGAATACCTGAATTACCCGAATAGCAACCTAACTGACGGTATTCATGATCCCGGCCAGTCCTGGAACGCAATCTGTGTCGGGGCATACACACTGAAGGATAGGATCGACCCGCCAAGTGCGACTTCACAGATCCTGGCTGCGCATGGCAGCTTGAGCCCCTACAGTACAACCTCTCGTACATGGTCTCGCACGCCATGGCCCCTAAAGCCTGATGTGGTGTTCGAGGGGGGGAATCTCGTGAGGGACGTGTATGGTGCGTTTGGGCATTCGTCGTTATCACTCCTGACAACCTCTCACGAGCCAGAACGCCGCCTTTTTTCAACCACTTGGGCGACAAGTGCAGCTTCTGCCTTGGCCTCTCGAATGGCAGCGCAGATCTCATCGGCTTATCCAGAGCTATGGCCGGAAACCGTCCGAGCGCTGATCGTGCATTCGGCGGAGTGGACTCCGCGAATGAAAGCGGACTTCTTGGCTGGAAATTCCAAGGCGGACTATGAAGGGCTGTTGCGAACAGTCGGTTTCGGTGTACCTGATCTTGGCCGAGCGATTTGGAGTGCATCGAACTCTCTGACCCTAATGGTTGAAGATGTAATCAAGCCATTTACGCGCCAAGGGTCGAAACCGGCCACTGCACGCGACATGCAGCTACATCAATTTCCGTGGCCCAAGCAGGCGCTCATTGATTTGGGTGATGCCGAGGTGGAAATGCGTGTAACGCTTTCTTACTTTATTGAGCCGAATCCAGGTGTGGCAGAGCGTGGGATCACTGGTCGCTATCGTTACGAATCCCACGGGTTGCGGTTCGAAGTCAGTCGCGAAAGTGAAGATGTCACAGCTTTCCGTCAGCGCATCAACAAGCGCGCGCGAGACGAGGAAGAGGAAATTCCTTACGTAGGCGGCCCCGCCGACGCTCGATGGCTCGTTGGTGCCCGCAATCGCCACAGAGGGTCCTTGCACTCGGACATTTGGCAGGGGCCTGCGTCTGCTTTGGCTGGCCTTGGCATTCTCGGTGTGTACCCGGCCCCAGGCTGGTGGAAAACACTTGTGAAGAAGAAGCGGTACAACGACGCTGTTCGCTACAGTCTGGTGGTGTCTATCAAGACGCAGCAGGCAGAAATCGATCTGTACAACGCTGTTTCAACCGAAATCGCGAATCGCACCGCAATCGTTACTTAGTATTTGAAGGAAGTTTACAAGCCCGCTGATGCGGGCTTTTTTGTCTCAGTGATGTAACAAGCGTCCGGCCGTGTGTAGTCGCCGATTTGAATGGTCCGGTGCCCGCCAGAAAAACTTTCCGTCGGTGTAACGAAAGCTCCGCCTGAAACGAATTACCTCCCCGATATCGCCGCGATCTGGCCACGCCTTCTATTTTGGCCTTTGGTTCAGGGAGTTTTAATGAAGTTGATGCAACGGTTGAATCACTGGCTCAACCCGGCAATCACTCTTACCGACCTATCTGTTCAGACGCCTCTACTGGCCAGTCTGCTGACCATGTCATGGTTGGTCGAAGCGCGTGATCCCTACACTGGCGGTCACCTCTGGCGGGTGTCGCAGTACTGCGCCTTGCTAGCAAAAGAGATGGGCTTTGCTCCTAACGAGGTAGTGCGCATCGCTCTCGGTGGATTCGTTCATGACCTGGGTAAGGTTGGGATTCCAGACGCTGTGTTACGCAAGGCTGGGCCGTTAAGTGATGACGAATACAGCGTCATCAAGACCCATCCCGAAATCGGCAAGCGAATGCTGGAAGGGCATCCGTTCGCGGCGCTGGTAATGGACGCAGTTTGGAGCCATCACGAAATGCCAAACGGTCGTGGGTACCCTCGGGGGCTCACGTCTGAGCAGATACCCACCATTGCGGCAATCACCGGAATCTGCGACGCCTTCGATGCCATGACCAGTAACCGACCGTACCGGGAGGGCATGCCTTTGGCAAAGGCGCTCGGCATCATCGAAAGCGGCGCGGGCTCACAATTTGATTCTCATCTTGCCTCATCATTCGTGAAGCTTGGGCGCCAAGGGCTCTTCGATCATGTAATGGGCCATACCGACGATGGCATCCCTTTAAGGCATTGCCTGACCTGCGGGCCTACTGTGGTCGTACGAAGAACGAGTATCCCAGGTGATCAGGTGTTTTGCCCGGTATGTGGATCAGGTTACGAGTTACATCCTGCTGAAAGCAGGGCAGCGCTGATCCTGTTTCCCACCGGAAAAAAAGGTTCGGCTGCACAGCTGAGCCCGTCCCCGGATACCGAGTTAATTGCTCGGCTTGCCAGCAGATTTGCCAAGAGTCCGCTCACCTAATGTCATCCAAACGACCATTTTACAACCCGAAGCGAGGCGCTGTTGGGCATCACCTCGTGGGCAAACAGATTGCCGCTGCATGCCTGTCGGAGCAGTAGCGCCATTGAGGGTGACTGTGTATGAGTATCAGCTTTGAGAAAGCGTTTGGCCCTGCCGAAAGGGCGTTAACGTATCGTATGCAAAGATCTGAGGTCCTGAGTAACAACATCGCAAACGCTGATACGCCGAACTTTAAGGCCCGAGATTTAGATTTTTCTGCTGTGCTGGCAAGCCAGACAAAGTCTTCTGGTACCCCATTTTCTTTGAAAACAACAAACGCAAAACACATTGCCGCAGAAGGATCAGCCAGTGATGTTTACGGGGGGGAGTTGCTTTATAGCACACCGACTCAGCCTTCCATTGATCAAAATACTGTCGATCAGCAGGTCGAAGTCGCAAAGTACACAGAAAATGGAATTCATTTCGACGCCGCCTTTACTCGGTTGAATGGAGCATTCAAAGGTCTACTCAGTGCTCTGCGAGGTGAGTGACGCAAAGGCTTGCCATTGGTACGGCTCCCTGAAGTTCACCAAGGTGGCCGTTCGGGCAACATTCCTTTTTTGCGAACCAGCAAATTGAGTCGATAAGGGCTCTGAAAACCGGTTTATATAATCGCTTTATAATTCCCTATAAAGCTTGATCTAGAGCCGCCGGTTAGGTGCTTCAGATCAAAGCGCATAGCCCTCAGCCATTTGAATCAATCGCTCCTCGACTAGGCGGGTGCCCTCAAGGGTCGAGAGCATCTCGTTTGGGCTATTGCCCAATAAGCTTTCCTTTGGCTTTGAGAGCCAATGCTTGGCCTTGGTATGGTTTCCGAAGATAACCTCCGCCATCGCAGTGATGTGGATGAGGCGAAACAGTCGGTCACTTTCGGACGTCGTCAGCCGCTGACCGTGCAGCAGTCTTGATTTGAGGGTTTTGAGCGGAATGATCTGGTTGTGTTGAGAAGGGGGGATTGTTCCAAGAGCATATAGCGCCATCACACTGCTTGCGGAGAACCCTGCCTCAATCAACTGATGAATGTTTTGATCTGAAGCGTCTGTGGGGATCTGGAGAAATATTTCCAAGTGAATGCGGTAAGCACAATACGCTTCCTCGCCCATGACCTCTGCAAACATAGCCACCTCTTCGATTCTGCATTCAATCGTGTAGCAACAGACAAATTCTTCTTCGTGCGTAGCTGAGCGTGCATTGAGGCATTAGCGATGTGATCAGCCCGCCAGTCTTCCGGTAGGCTCGTGCTCCTGGCCCGCTTGCAGGGCAGCGTTGAGGAAACGGCTGGCCGCGTCGGTGCGGCCAGCGAGCAGGCGCTGAGCCTCGAGCTCAAATTGAGCCTTCATGAGCCACTTGGACGTTTTTGCCTTACGTTTTCCTTTCATGCTCTGTGTGGCTCCAGTGGATTACCAGCGAAGCCAGCGTCGGCCTAGCAGTGCACCTATTACGGTCGGGATCACCATGCCCAGCCAGTACCAAGTCCCCCAAAACGGCACGTCCATTTCGGGGCAATGCAAACAGTAGGCGAGGGTGGCTGTTGCGCCGGCAAGTAGCCCGGCACACGCGCCTGTTAGTGTCAGGCGCGTGGGGGCCAATCCACGCATGGCCCAGAAGGCTGCGAGCAAACCTGGGATCGACAGTAGGGTGATGTTCATTGCGCACACCCGCCATGTTTTGCCGAGGACAAGGGTTGCGCGCATATCCGGTGTCGCCGTGAGGAGGACATAAAGCGAGCCAGCCCACAGAATAGTGACGCCTGCAACGATCAGCAGAGTTCCAGGGCCAAGTGTTCTTCCAGGTCTGGCCAGTCGCATGACCAGGCTAAGAGCTCCGACCATCAAGGTCAGCGGGAATGCGACTTTTGCCCAAAATATGGGGGTTGTCGCGGCAATGCCCAAGTCTGGGCGCGCGCCCAAAATAATCATCACCAGTATGGTGGCGCTCAGCGAGCCAATGAGCATCGCCACCCCGACACGTTTTGTGGGGGCATGGCGGTCGATCGGGGTCACTCCCGAAGCGAGCATGTTGATGAGGTCATCAGTTTTCATCGTGCACCTATGATTCTGCGCGCCAGCGCTTTGAGCCCGCGATGTACGCCTATCTTTACGGCCGACTCCGATAGCCCTGTCACTTGGGCGGTTTCAGTAACAGACAATCCTTCGAGCTTTACGTGCTGGATGGGCAGACGCTGACGGTCAGGCAACTGCTCCAGTAATTTATTCAGGTCACGACTGGCCTGTGCGGGCTCGAGTACAGGCTCGGCAAAAAGGTCCGTTGCGTCGTCGAGGGAATCATTAAACACCTCGTGGCGTGACCGACCCCGAAAAAAATCCATGAGTTTGTAGCGAGTAATAGCAAAAACCCATGCTGTCAGCGGTTGGTCCATTCGGTACGTATGGCGACTGTTGTGCACGGCCAGCAACACCTCTTGCAGCAGATCTTCCACCTCTCCCGGCTGTCGTTGAAGCCGTGCTCGCAAAAAACCGCGCACGTGACTACTCAACTCCGACAGGAATACACGGTAAGCCCGTTCGTCCCCGTCCAAACCTGCAAGGAATAGGGTCTGAAGATGGGTTTCACGGCTTCGCAACGCGTCGTTATTTGTAGTTCGTTCCATCTTCTGCTCTGGTTGCACGAGGAGTAAAAATATTCCGTACGTACATGACGTCAGCGTTAATTTTGGGCAGCGGATGATGCTTGCGTTCAAGGAGGCAAGGCAACAGTCAGGTGTGGTTTTGGGTTTTTGAAATTTTTTCCGGCGGCTGTAACCAGGGTCGAAAAGTCAGCGAACTACTCAACGGATCGCGAGTTCAGGGCGTACCTGCCATGAAGTGATCGGAATTATTACCCCGGAGAACCAACCATGAACCATCTGAAACTTGCCGCTCTCGCCATTGCGTTCACCTCCTTCACCGCCGGCGTCAATGCCGCCGAGACACCCGCAGCTACCGGCAAAATGGAGAAGTGCTACGGCGTCGCCAAGGCCGGTCACAACGATTGCAAAGCGGGTGCAGGTACCACTTGTGCCGGTACTGCCAAAGTCGACTACCAGGCTAACGCATGGAAAAACGTACCCGCTGGCACTTGCACCAGCATCAAGACCCCAAAAGGGACCGGCTCGTTGGAAGAAATGTAACTTTCCTGCTTCGGGGCTCCACCAATCATGAAGAATCAGTTCCAGATGGGGACCGGGCTCGGCCTGAAACCAGACCACTATCAGCAGGCGCTCGAGTGCGCGGCTCAGGGGCTTTGGTTTGAAGTGCATCCGGAAAACTACATGGTTGGTGGAGGGCCACGCTTAGCTTGGCTGGAAGCGATTGGCAGTCGACACCCTCTGTCATTGCACGGTGTGTCACTTTCTCTCGCGGCAGACTGCCCTCCAGATGAAACGCATTTGAAGCGTTTGAAGGCACTCGCTGATCGCGTTCAACCCGCATTGATTTCTGAACATCTGGCTTGGTCAACGTGGCGCGGCCAGTATCATCCAGACCTGCTCCCGTTTCCTCGTACGAGCGAAGCGTTGCGGCGCATTACCAGCAATATCCAATGCACCCAGGAGACCCTTGGACGCCGCATTGCGATTGAAAACCCAACGCACTACTTGCACCTAGATGGTCATGATTACAGCGAACTCGACTTCCTGGCTGAGCTGACGGTCAGGACCGGGTGCGGTTTGTTGTTGGATGTAAACAATGTGCACATCAGTGCGAAAAACCTGGGTTTTGATGCTTCGGCTTATCTGGATGCTTTTCCCGCCAACGCCATTATGGAAATTCATCTGGCGGGGCACAGCGAGGACCCTGGGAATTCAACGTTACTCATAGACACTCACGACGCCCCCATTGCTGAGGATGTCTGGTCTCTGTATCAGAGATTGATCGCACGGGTCGGTAGCCGCCCAACGTTGATCGAGCGTGACGACAACATTCCCGAATTCGATGTGCTGCTCGATGAGCGGGAAAGGGCGCAAGCACTCCTGAGTCTTGGACATAAGCCTCAGTTTGCGGAGGCAATATGAAGACGTCACTCAGGCGCTTTCAGGATGCGTTCATCGATGCGCTGTATGGCATTGAATCAACCCACACGAAATCGCTAGTGAGACAGCCCGGCTTTTCGGTGTATCGAAATACTGTGTTCAAAGGCACAACTGACGGATTGATCGCCAATTTCCCGACCATAGAGCGTTTGGTGGGTAGCGACTGGTTGCGTGATGCGGCAGCAATCCACGCTCGAGTGTCGCCTCCAACGGATGCGCGATTGCTCAACTACGGCACGTACTTTCCAAGCTTTCTCGACGGTTTTGAGCATGCCCGTGATATGCCCTATTTGGGTGACGTGGCGCGTCTGGATTTGCTCTGGACACAAGTGCACTGTGCCGCGGATGAAGTTTGCCTGGAGATGAATACGCTGGCTCAAATGTCCGCGACGAATCTGGGCAAATTTTGGCTGACGCCTCGAGCTGCTTCCCGCTGGATATGGTTCTCTGATTGCCCGGCTTTCACTATCTGGCGCTTGAATCGTGAAGAGCTGGAGATGCCTGAAGAGATCCAGTGGCAGGGCGAAGGTGCGTTACTGACGCGTAAGGCTGGGCGTGTGCATTGGCAGGCGGCAAGTGCCGCTGAGTGCGTTTTTCTCGATGCTTGCGCCGCAGGATCATCGCTCGCGCGGGCGGCCGATCGAGCTTCAGAAGTCGAACCGACGTTGAACCTGGAGCAGATGATCATTCGCTTGGTCAGCGCTGAAGCATTTGCCGACCTGGACTCACGTAGACCGCTACACAAGCCAATTACTCGCGTTGCGATGGAGCGCCCGTGAACAGCATTCGATCCACCTTGCTCGTAGCCGGCCATTCCATGCGTGCTCAGTGGGAGCGCGCGGCAAAGCGACTGAGTTTGCTCATAAGCGATTCACTACTGGCCTTTGTGGCCCGCATTTCCATCGCTGCCATTTTCTTTATGTCCGGACGTACCAAGGTCGATGGTTTGCTAACGGTGACGCCGAGTACCTATGAGTTGTTCCGGACTGAGTACGCATTGCCCTTAATATCTCCTGAGCTGGCCGCACATCTGGCCGCGTACAGCGAGCACTTGTTTCCAATGCTTCTGGTCCTTGGACTGTTTACCCGGGTCTCAGCGTTGGCGCTCTTGGGGATGACCCTTGTCATTGAGATCTTCGTATACCCCGATGCCTGGCCGACCCATCTGTCCTGGGCTGGTCTGCTGCTCCTCGTCATCGCGCGGGGGGCGGGCAAATTGTCGGTAGACCAACGGTTGGGAATCCGATGATCCGTCGTGGTGGAGTCCACTGATTGCAGTAAAATGGAAAGACATCACGACGTCACGATGTCTTAACGGGATGCAGGGAAAATATGAATTCTGATGGTGTACCGCTGTATGCAAAAGTCGCAGCCACCCTGGCTGCTGAGATCTCTGAAGGGGTCTTGGCGGTTGGAGATCGCTTGCCCGCTGAAGAGGGGTTGATGGAGCGATTTGATGTCAGCCGTACGACGATCCGCAAGGCAGTGGAAAACCTCATTGCGAGGGGCATCGTTGAGATTGGGGTTTGGGGAGCAATGG
>NZ_JAMDHB010000040.1:0-5100 GCF_028656895.1 Pseudomonas sp. TNT2022 ID1044
GGGCTTTCCGATCTCCAGCTCACCCGCCAGGCATTACTCTCTGATCAGTGCCTCGATGATCGGGCAGATCGTTCCGCCGTCTCCCGCATCACATTGCTGCACCAGTTCGCCTAACAGTTGCTGCATGACGACCAAGTCGGCCATCTTCTGCTCGATCAACGCGAGCTTGCGTGCAGCCCGTGCTCGCGTTTCGGCACAGGCGCACGACTCATCCAGCGTCAGCAGTCCACCGACTTCCGAGAGCGTGAAACCCAGCGCCTGAGCCCGCTTGATGAAACGCAGTCGCTTCACCATGTCCACCGGATAGCGCCGATGGCCACCCAAGGGTTTGGCTGGTTCATCCAGCAGCCCGCGTCGCTGGTAGTAGCGGATCGTCTCGACGTTCACCCCGGCGGCGTCTGCCAGCTTGCCAATGGTCAGCTCTGTGGCCATCACTTTCTCCTTGATTCCGTACTTTGGTACGGAGTTTAGAATAGCACCTAGGCAATCAGGCTCAGGAGATGGGAATGGGGATGCAACTCACCGGGAAAGGCTCGCTGGTCGCGAGTTCGCTGACCGCCATCGGTGCGTCGGTGTGCTGTGTCGGGCCACTGGTGCTGTTGGCACTCGGTGTCGGCGGTACGTGGGTGGGCGCTCTGACCATGATGGAGCCACTACGCCCCCTCTTCATCGGGTTGACTCTACTGTTCCTGGGATTGGCATTCCGCAAGCTCTACCTGGTGCCACAGGTTTGTACGCCAGGTACACCCTGCGCCGATCCGCGCACGCTCGTGCGACAGCGACTCGTGTTCTGGATCGTCAGCGTGCTGCTGCTCGGCCTATTGGCCGTGCCGTGGCTCGCCCCGCTGTTCTACTGAAGGAGATTAACCATGCGCAAACTGCTGATCGCCGTGCTTTTCGCCTTGCCCTTCGTGGCGCTGGCGGCTCCCCCGAAAACCGTCACGCTCGACGTGCAGAACATGACGTGCGGACTCTGTCCGATCACGGTCAAGAAGTCGCTGGAGAAGGTGTCCGGCGTGAGTGACGTCCAGGTCAATTTCGACCAGAAGACGGCGACCGTCACCTACGATCCCGATAAGGCCCAGCCCGAGGCACTGACTGAGGCGACCGCGAACGCGGGATACCCCTCCACAGTGCAGAAGTGAGGTCACGATGAGCGCCATTGTCCTTGAGTCCGTGCTGACTTGCCCGCGCTGCGGCTTCGCCAAGCCGGAAACCATGCCCACGGACGCCTGCCAGTTCTATTACGAGTGCAGCAACTGCAAGGCGCTGCTGCGCCCCAACCCAGGGGATTGCTGCGTTTTCTGTTCGTTCGGCTCGGTGAAGTGCCCGCCGATCCAGCAGCAGCTTGGGTGTTGCTCATAGCGTTTAGGGGGATCACAGGTCGTCGTCTGGATTACGCAGTGGCCGCAGCTCGCCGCGCGCAACTTCTTCCGGTACCGCAAAGGAATACCGCCCGAGCATGTTGATGTGCTCGTAGATCAGCGGCGATAGCCGGGCCAAATCCTCTTCCAGCACTGGATAGCCGTGCTGCTTGAGCCGTTCCACGGCCGCCGTCATGTAGAGGGTGTTCCACAGCACGATGATGTTCACCACCAGGCCCAGAGCACCGAGCTGGTCTTCCTGGCCTTCGCGGTAGCGCTGGCGGAGCTCGCCGCGTTTGCCGTGGAACACGGCGCGGGCCAGGCTGTGCCGGCCTTCGCCTCGGTTCAACTGGGTCAGGGTGGCGCGGCGCTTGGACTCGTCGTCGATATAGGTCAACGTGTGCAGAGTCTTTTCGATCCGCCCGAATTCGGCCAGCGCCTGGGCCAGCCGGGTGGGTCTATCTCCCGTTTGCAGCGTGCGCATGATGCCAGTCGCCGGCACCCGGCCGAGTTTGAGCGAGCCGGCCAGGCGCAGCAGGTCGTCCCAGTGCTCGGCGATCAGGTCGAGTTTGACCGACTGGCGGGCCAGCCCGTTGAGCTTGCCGTAGTCCGCGTCCGGGCGCGTGCGCCAGAAGCGGGTACCGCCGACATCGGCCAGCCGCGGACTGAAGTGGTAGCCAAGTAGGCGGAAGAGCCCGAACACCACATCGCTGTAGGCCCCGGTGTCGGTCATGATTTGCGTCGGCTGCAACTCGGTCTGCTGTTCCAGCACGACCGCCAGCAACACCAGGCTGTCGCGCAGCGTGCCGGGCACGGTGATGGCGTTGAGGCCGGAGAATTGGTCGGAAATCAGGTTGTACCAGGTGACACCCCGGCCGGTGCCGAAATACTTCGGATTGGGGCCGGCATGCACGGTGCGCACCGGTACGACGAAGCGCATGCCATCGGCGGAGGCGACCTCGCCGCCACCCCAGACTTGGGCCAGTTCCAGTTGGCTTTGCGCTCCGACCAGGATGGCGTTAGCCGCTGACAGGGTGTCGTCGCGGATATAATTCTGGCTGACCCAGGACAGCCGGTCACGGCGCAGCGCCGGGTTGTCGGTGCGGATCAAGGGCTCCAGGCCGGTGTTGCAGGCCCCGCCCAACAGCACCGCGCAGAGGCTGGTGACCAGGTTGTCGGCGCGTGCATTGCGTTCGGAGACATGGGTGAAGGCCTCGGAAAAGCCAGTGCGGGCGGCGATTTCCAAGAGGATTTCCGGCAGATCGACACGCGGCATCAGGTCAGACACGGCCGCCCGCAGTTGCAGCAACGAGCAGGGCTCGTCCAGCTTGTCCAGCGCCCCGAGCGACAGTTCGGTCTTGCCCTCGGTGTTCTCGCTCAGTTGAATCGCCGGGTTGTCGGGCAGGCGCGCGGCTACTGCCAGCCAGGTTGCATCCAGCTCGACGGACAAGGCGTCCAGGGTGGTTTTGGCGTCGATGGTCAGGCCCAGTGACCGGCAGATGATCGGTCGCGCCGCCAGCCATTCGGCACCGTCGAGCAGGCCAAGACGCGGGTCGGCATAGCGCCAACTGGGCGAGACGAAGACATCGCGGCGGCGCAGGGCCGTGCGCAGCGCATCGAGCGTGCAGAACACATAGGCACCCATGTCGAGGGAGCCATCTTCGCGGGTGATGTGCTTCTGCCAAGCCTTGGCCACGATCTCCTGCGGCGCGTCATCCTCTGGCTTCCGGCGCGGCAGGTTCAGTTGCAGCCACTCCAGACTAGCCGCCACGCCCTTGCCGGCCGGGCTGAAGCCGAAGCGGATGTGCTTGAGCAGGTCGGGCAGGAAGCGGCGCACGCTGCGGTAGCGCGCTTCCAATGCAAGAAAATAGACGTCATCTACCGGGCGGATCAGCGCGTTGACCTCTTCCAGGGCCTTTTCCAGGGTGGTCCTCGGCAGGTCGTTGAACAGCCGGGCGCGCACGTTGTCATCGCTGATCGAGCTGTCCAGCACGACCTTGCACGCGGCGGCGAGCGTCGCGGCCGACCGATCCAGGTCTTTCAGGCTGCGCATGCGGGCTTTCTTGTCGGCCTTCTCCGCGTTGCTGAACAGGTCGCGCAGCAAGGCCTCCAGGACTTCCAGTGCGTCGTCGTGCGCAGTCGCCTCCAGGCAGAGTGCGAAGGCCACCAGTGTCGCCATCCGCCGCGACGCCGGCAGCCGATTAATCGCGGTGACCTTGGCCGTGTTGGCGAAGCGGGCCAGGGCGGCGATACGGCTGGGAGGGATGTGCGCCGCCGCCGGCAAGGTGATGCCGATGCCGCGCACGTCATCGAGCCGGCGCAGTGCCCGAATCAACGCGGGGCCACTGACCATGACCGGGCCGGAGCGCAATTGATCCAGCCGGGAGCTGCGGTTGCCTTCGGCCACCGTCAGCAAGTCTTGCAGTTGCAATCGCTGTTCCTCAGTCACGCTGCGGCCCAGCGTAAACCAGAGGCGTTCTTCGACCCGACTGCGCAACTGGGCGATAAAGCGCTCTAGTTGAGACACACCAGGCAGGAGGACTTTCTGTGTGAACAGCCACGAGGTGGCTCGCTCAAACAGCACTCCCGGCCGGTCGGTGCCCGTCCAGCAGAGGGCATACAGCCAGCGGCTCAAGCGAAAGCCGATGCCCGGATCGGTGAAATGACGATAGCCAAAGCGGTTCTGAATATCGGTGGCATGTATCCAGCGGCGATGATCGCTATAGCGCTGGAGGCAGTCGGGGTCTGGAATCGCCAGTTGTCGGCAAAGCACCTGCAGGACTTCCACCGGCACGGCGGCGGGCTTGTCCGGCAGAACGCCAACGAAGCGGACGGTGGTCAGCAGAACGGCATAACCCAGACGGTTATGGTTACCCCGCAGCACCTGGATGGCTTCACGGTCTTCATCGCTCAGGTGGAAGTAACGTTCCAGCTCTTCACGGCTGGGCGAATCAACATAGCGGCCAAAACCGTCGCGTTGCTCTTGAGTCAGAAAACCGACCGGCATTGATCACAGCACCTCGACGCAGAACACGGCGGGCGTGACGATCCGCGTGCGTTCGATGTGCCCGCGTTGCAGCAGGCCGGCGCGGCGATCACCGGTTACCAGGTAGTCCGCATCGCCCGCCAAGGCCATGGCCAGCAAAAACGAGTCATCCGGATCATCGGCTTCGACCTCGATGGTCAGGCGCTCCAGTACCACAGCCCGTTGCAGGTTATTGATCATGGCGCCCACCTTGGCGGGCTGTAGGATGGCCTGAAGCTTGGGATAGCGGCTGGCTCGACGAATTTCATCGAGTTGCATCCGCGAGGTCACCACCTCGAAACGCGCCGCCCGCCAGGCACGGTAGATCGCATCGGGCGCGCCATGTGGCGAGATCAGGGCGCTGAACAGGATGTTGGTATCCAACACGACCCGCATCAGCGCTTACGTGCCCAGTCGAGCGCTTCGTCAACCGCGTTGGTCAATTCTGCCTCACTCAGATGGGCGTTAGCGGCCTTGGCCTGCTCAGCGCTCAGCTCCAGGATGTGTGCCCGTACCGCTTCTTCGATGAAGCGCGACAGGTCGCCCTTACGGCCGCCGCCCTGGCTGGCCAGAAACATCCGAAGCGACTGGTCGGTGTCGGCCGAGACGGCGACATTCCAGCGAATGGTATTCATAGCGTTCTCCGCTAATAGGTGTTTGTGTGTTTATACGCCAATCACAAAGGGCGATGCAATGGTTCGACAAAACGAA
>NZ_JAMDHB010000041.1:0-2452 GCF_028656895.1 Pseudomonas sp. TNT2022 ID1044
TGTTGCCGCTGACCGAAAACTGACCCAGTAAAGGCTGTTCTGCCGACTGAAAACTGACCCAGGTGTTCAACTGCTTCTGCTCACTTTTCGAGCAGGAGAACACAGGGTGATCAGCATGGAAATGTTGGGAAAAATCCGGCGGATGTACTTCCGCGACAAGCTCTCGCTGCATCAGATAGCCAAGCGTACCGGACTGTCGAGAAACACCATTCGAAAATGGGTCAGAGCACCCGAAGCCACCCAGCCGGCGTACCAACGGTGCGCAACCTTCAACAAACTCAGTCCATTTCACGAGACGCTGGAGCTGGCGCTCAAGGCCGATTCGTTTCGGGCAAAGCACAACCGCAGGAGTGCCAAAGCACTCTTCGAACAGATCAAGGCCGAGGGCTACGACGGCGGCTACAGCCAGCTCACCGCCTTCATCCGTGCGTGGCGCGGCGAGCAAGGCAAGTCTTTACGGGCCTTTGTGCCGCTGACCTTTGCACTCGGGGAGGCCTTTCAATTCGACTGGAGCGAAGAAGGTCTGCTGATCGGCGGCCTGTTCCGACGCATCCAGGTCTCCCATATGAAGCTGTGCGCCAGTCGCGCATTTTGGTTGGTTGCGTATCC
Organism: Pseudomonas sp. TNT2022 ID1044; assembly: GCF_028656895.1. NCBI lineage: Bacteria > Pseudomonadati > Pseudomonadota > Gammaproteobacteria > Pseudomonadales > Pseudomonadaceae > Pseudomonas > Pseudomonas sp. TNT2022 ID1044. The sequence continues at coordinate 610 of NZ_JAMDHB010000041.1, forward strand.
CAGCCAAGGCCACGAGATGTTGTTCGACGCCCATACCCGCTCGTTTGGCGCGTTAGGTGGGGTGCCGCGTCGCGGCATCTACGACAATATGAAAACGGCTGTCGACAAGGTCAACAAAGGCAAAGGCCGCACAGTCAATGCCCGGTTTGCCGTCATGTGTGCCCACTACCTATTCGATCCGGACTTCTGCAACGTGGCCTCCGGCTGGGAAAAAGGCATCGTTGAAAAGAACGTTCAAGACAGCCGACGGCGCATCTGGCTCGATGCTCAAAACTGCATGTTCCATACCTTCGAGGAATTGAATGCCTGGCTCGGCCAACGCTGCCGTGCGCTCTGGGACGAACTGGTGCACCCGCAGTACAACGGGCTGACAGTGGCGGACGTCCTGGAGCTGGAACGCGCCGAATTGATGCCGATGCCGACTGCCTTTGATGGCTACGTCGAGCGCACCGTACGGGTCTCCAGCACCTGCCTGATCAGCGTGGCGCGAAATCGCTACTCGGTGCCGTGTGAGCGGGTCGGTCAGTGGGTCAGCAGCCGTTTGTATCCCACACGGGTGGTGGTCATCGCCGATGAAACGATGATTGCCAGTCACGAGCGCCTGTTTGATCGAGATCAGGTCAGTTTTGACTGGCAGCATTACATCCCGCTCATCGAACGCAAGCCCGGTGCGCTGCGCAATGGCGCTCCGTTTGCCGATCTGCCGAAGCCGTTGCAACTGCTAAAACGCGGTCTGAGGCGGCACACCAATGGTGATCGCGTCATGACTCAAGTACTGGCGGCTGTTCCCATCGCCGGGCTCGACGCCGTATTGGTGGCTGTGGAGTTGGTACTTGAATCCGGCAGCTTGAGTGCTGACCACATCCTGAATGTCCTGGCTCGACTGACATCGACAGCAGCCCCTCCGTCCGCCGAAACCAGCCTTCAACTCAAGATAGCGCCTGTCGCCAATACGGCACGCTACGACCGGCTCCGTACCACCGATGAGGAGACTCGCAATGCGTGATCTTATGGCGGAACTCAAAGAACTGCGTCTGCATGGCATGGCCAGCGCCTGGGAGGAACTAGCCTCGCAAGGAGAAGCTTCGACGGCATCCTCGAAATGGCTGCTCGAACATCTGCTTCAACAAGAACATGCAGATCGAGCAGTGCGCTCAGTGAATCATCAGATGAACATGGCCAAACTGCCCATGCATCGTGATTTGGCCGGCTTCGACTTCAGCGCTTCCAGCGCAGATGCCCGCCTGATCAGGGATCTGTCCAACCTGGAGTTCACCGATACCGCGCAGAATGTCGTGTTCATCGGCGGGCCTGGAACAGGCAAAACACACCTCGCCACCGCCTTGGCCGTTTCCGGGATCACGACGCATCACAAACGCGTGCGCTTCTACTCCACGGTGGATCTGGTCAATCTGCTGGAGCGCGAAAAGTACGACGGCAAGACGGGCCGCATCGCTCAAGGGCTGCTACGAACAGACCTGGTGATACTCGATGAACTGGGGTATTTGCCCTTCAGCCAGAGCGGTGGTGCCCTGTTATTTCATTTGCTGTCCAAGCTGTACGAGCACACCAGCGTGGTGATCACCACCAACCTCAGCTTCTCGGAATGGTCGAGCGTGTTTGGTGACGCCAAGATGACAACGGCGTTGCTGGATCGGCTGACACACCACTGCCACATCGTCGAAACGGGCAACGAGTCCTACCGCCTGCAACACAGCAGCTTGGTCGCCCAGACCAAGATCAAATCACGTGAACGAAAGCGCAAAGACAATGATGGTGCCGAGGACGATGAGCTGTTTTGATCCGCACCGAAAATACCCTGCCGCATGCCCACATGCGGTGG
>NZ_JAMDHB010000042.1:0-1728 GCF_028656895.1 Pseudomonas sp. TNT2022 ID1044
CCCGGTTTCCACCGACTCATAGGACGCCCCGGGGTCATTCACGCCGTGCAGGAAAATCACCACGCCTGGCAGGTCTCGCGGCACCGCAATGTTGCGATCCGTGGATCTATTCGGCAGCAAACGACTCATGCTGGTGGCGATCACTGTGTTGTCCGTATAGCTCATGCGTTCCATATCCTTTTGAAATCATGTTCCTCTTGCTGATCCACAGAGGAGCAGTGTCCTTTTACTGAGAGGTTTCAATAGTCGGTTCGTATTGATCCAGCAGGCTCATGACCTGCGTGTCATCGGCGTACTTGGATTTCAGATGTTGCAAGGCGGCATCCGTGCCTTCGCAATGCTGGTTAATGTCGTTGATCACTTGCTCGACACGTTCCTTTTTGTCGACGTCAGGAATCTCTCCGCGGAGCACATCGCACACGTCGCGATGCTCTGCGAATGCCTGGACATCAGGAGGCGTTTGCGCATGTACGGCCGATACCTGGCCTAGGGTGAGTATCAACCAGAAGAGCATTACCGAATGTTGTGGCATGGCTTCAGCGTCCGTCGGTTGACCAATGAGGTTTGTCTTTGTCGCCGCCTTTGAACTTGATGACCCTGTAGGTCGCACCCACTGCGTGCAGGTCCTCATTCATCCCTGTTTTCGGATCTGTCGAAATATCCACGGTTCTACCCATGGCATCCTTTATCGAAAGAGTGCCCGTCCAACTGATCGTCATATCAATCGCTTTACCCTCGATATGTCGGGACGTCAGTGCGGGGGCAACTCTCAAGTTTCCCATGCCATATCCATTGACCATGGCCGTGGCAGCGGCAACGGATTTTTCCCTGCAGTAATCGCCTTTTTCGTTTAAGTGGCCCCACTGGATGTCCACTCCCTCACGCTCAGGAATAGTTAACGGGTCCGCATCGGCATTGACGATTTTCCAGGCCCAATGCATCAAAAAAGCACGATTGGCAGGACGCAGGGTGGCCGAAATGGCGACGCTGGCACCTGCCGCGTTGAGAGCACTGAGAAAGGAAGCAACCGATATGGCAAAGGCTGAGTTCATCTCATCAAGTCTTGTGCTGGTGGGAAATTTTGATACCCACAAGGCGCCGCTTAATTGCTTCGTGGGGATCTCAACAGTCACAGGTGTCTGATCTGATGAGGGGGTCAAAAGATGTTGCGCGATCGTCATGGTAAGGAACCTCGATGGTGGCTATTTGTGGGGTGTCTGATCGCACAATTTGAGTCCGGCCTTGCTCATCAGAAACGCCGACAACGACATCTCCCGACTCCAGCTTTATCCGGTACGTGATACCGTTCAGCGTGACACCTGTTTTTTCGTCTTTAAGCAAAAAAAACAGATCAAAAGGTCTTGATGCGTCTGCCCCTGTGCTGTTTGAACCCGGGCTCGCTGCTTGGTGGGATGAATTGCGAAAAACCTCGAGATTGGCGAGCTGCATCTCTGTTCGCTGGAGCAACTCGGTTAAACCGTTGGCACCTGTCATGCCTTGCACCAGGCTGCCGTCTTCCAGGGCGATTTTGTAGGGTTGGCCTTCAACAATTGCGGCTGGATCATCTTCGTAGTGCAGTCGATGCCGTTGGTCCGCGCCGTCCCGACCGAAAACAGGAATGGCCGCACTGTCAGTTTTCGGCCCCACCCAGTCATGCTCGCTGGCATGCACAATGGCCTTGCCCTGCGTACCGATTTCGACCCCGCCGCCGATCCTGATGTAGCTGCC
>NZ_JAMDHB010000043.1:0-869 GCF_028656895.1 Pseudomonas sp. TNT2022 ID1044
CGATTGCGGATTGGAAGATGGATGAAAAACAATTCGAGCGAGTCAGGCACTTGCCTGGCTGGTCGCGACTCAGTGCTGAGACGAAGGCGCTAGTGAAGTCCAGTTATATGTATTACCAGTTCGGCGTATTTCCGTCCCCCGATTTGGTATCGCTGACGCCGCCGGCTCTGCTTTCCGGTGTTTCTAAAAAAGGAGGTGCCTTGTGAGCGGCTCTCATCACCGATCACGAACGCTGCCAAGGCTCAAGCCCTACTTCTGGATCGCTGGAATATTGCTGATTTTTTGGATCGGCTTCGTCTGGCTTGTCCAAATCAAGGCACAGGAACTCAACATGGAACTTCGTGACATGAACCCGGTACTGCGCTGGGGTATCGCCGCTATTGTGGGCCCGATATTGCTGATCTTTACCGTTCACTGGTGGGGTAAAGCCGTGGCCAGTGAAAAGGCGGGGATCGCTGCTTACAAAGCCAATGTCATGGCGCAAATCGCCGAGCAGAAAGCTACACAGCTACGCACTTACTCGTTGGAAATACGAGGCGTTGGGCTTGGGATTCATCAGGACCATCAATCCGAGATATGGCAATTCATCAAGAAAAAAAACGATAACTTTGCTTCGATATACTCACGAGATGCTAAGGATTACACGGACTCGCTGGACTTCAGATTGATCAGTAGAGATATCAAAGTCCGCGTTGCCTTCAAACATTCGGCAGGCGAGTCAGTGGCGTACTGGCCAATCCCGGTGTTTTCCATCGCACCGCCCAAGCAGCCGTCAGATACCGGGGCCGCGAGTAACATTCATAACGGTCGCAACGCCGCCACGCTCGGAGTCACGTTGTTTTTGTGGCAGGACGCAGAAAACACAACCC
>NZ_JAMDHB010000044.1:0-835 GCF_028656895.1 Pseudomonas sp. TNT2022 ID1044
GCCGTGGCCAGTGAAAAAGCGAGGCTCGCTGCTTACAAAGCCAACGTCGTGGCGCAAATCGCCGAGCGGCAAGCAACGCAAGCGCGGACTTACGCGCTGGAAATACGGGGCGTTGGGCTTGGGATTCATCAGGACCATCAATCTGAGATATGGCAATTCATCAAGAAAAAAAACGATAACTTTGCTTCGATATACTCACGAGATGCTAAGGATTACACGGACTCGCTGGACTTCAGAATAATCAGTAGGGATATCAAAATCCGTGTCGCCTTCAAACATTCGGCAGGCGAGGCGGTAGCGTATTGGCCGATTCCGACATTTGCACTAGGCCCTCCAGACCCATACGAGAAGGGCTACCGAGCAGCCGGTTTGATCAGTTCAGGGCGAAACAAGGCGACCCTGGGAGTTACCCAGTTTCTCTGGCAGGACGATGAAAGTACGACCCATGCGCAAGGCATGATTGAGCGACTGTTCCAGTTTTTTGATGACAACCCTCAAGTGCCCCAAGCGTTGATCGCGAGCCGGGACGGTGATGTGACACGAGATGTCTATCGCAAGCCCGGTACGCCTGGGTTGCAAAGCGTGCAGGTTGTCCCCACGGTGTACGAAAGCATGGCCGGGCTGCTGGTCACCCGTTCGGATCGGGTGGATCGGTACATCCGCCGTTATGCCACTCATGAACGTGAGGACAACCAGAACAAAGACACCGATCTGGGCAAGCTTTGGGCGTTTTACTGGAAGCAATCCCGCGAGTTTCTAGATGTGTACGAAGAGTCGGAGCGAGCCAAAGGCGCCCAAGACCCCTTAGCCCCCGGTACCATGTCCACCGCCTACT
>NZ_JAMDHB010000045.1:0-3078 GCF_028656895.1 Pseudomonas sp. TNT2022 ID1044
TTTTGTTTTGCCCGCAGGAAAGTTCGTACAGCAATGTCGGACAGGTCCCCGCTGTCAGCATCTCTCGACAATGCTAAGGTTCGGCCCTAGCGTTTGTATTTTCCAAGGAAGCCTTTATGCCGGACGCGACGTACCTCAGTGCTGGTTTTATGGTGGTTCACGGTAACCGCCTGGACGAACTACGCAGCCTGGTGGTGAGCTGGATGCGGCGCTACCCGCTGGCTCCCCTGGAAAATGAAATCGCCCTGGTGCAGAGCAACGGTATTGCGCAATGGCTGAAGCTGGCTTTGGCTGAAGACGCTGAAGATGACGACATGGGTGGCTGTGGAATCGCCGCCGCCATCGACGTGCAATTGCCGGGTAGTTTCATGTGGCAGCTGTATCGCATGGTCTTGGGTCGCGACGAAATTCCGGCCAAGTCTCTGCTTGATAAAGCCCCACTGACCTGGCGTCTGATGCGTCTGCTTCCACAGTTGATCAATGAGCCACACTTCGAACCACTCCAGCGCTTCCTGACCAATGACACCGACCTGCGCAAACGCTATCAGCTGGCCGAACGACTGGCAGATCTGTTCGACCAGTATCAGGTGTACCGCGCCGACTGGCTCGAAGACTGGGCAGAAGGCCGGCACCAGTTACGTAACGCAAGGGGTGAAGCCAAGCCGCTGACTGCGGCCAATTGCTGGCAAGCCGAATTGTGGCGTGCACTGTTGCTGGATGTGGGTGAAGAGGGCATGGCGCAAAGCCGTGCCGGCGTCCATCAGCGCTTTGTCGAATGCATCAACAGCCTCGATGTAGCACCCACCGGGTTGCCTTCACGGGTAATCGTGTTCGGGATCTCTTCGCTTCCTGCACAAGCCCTGGAGGCCTTGGCGGGACTGGCGCGATTCAGCCAGGTTCTGCTGTGCGTACATAACCCTTGTCGTCACCATTGGGCAGATATCGTCGCTGATAAAGACCTGCTGCGGCATCAATACAAGCGGCAGGCTCGCAAGAATGGAATGCCGGTTGTTCTCGATTCCGAAACGCTTCATCAACATGCCCATCCGTTATTGGCTGCCTGGGGCAAGCAAGGGCGTGACTACATCAACCTGCTGGACAGCTACGACGACCCCAACAGTTATCGTTCGGCATTTCGCGACGGTCGCATCGATCTGTTCAGCGACAGTCAGCCACTGAACATGCTCAATCAATTGCAGGATGACATCCTCGAATTACGTCCCTTGAACGAGACCCGCGAACGCTGGGCTGCTGTAGATCTTCATGCAGATGAATCCATCCGTTTTCACATAGCTCATAGCGCACAGCGAGAAGTAGAGATACTTCACGATCAATTGCTCGCGCGTTTCAGCGCCAACCCACAATTGCGTCCACGCGATGTAATTGTCATGGTCCCGGATATCGACAGCTATGCGCCGCATATTCGAGCAGTGTTCGGTCAGCTTGACCGGCAAGACCCGCGATTCATTCCGTTCACGCTTGCTGATCAGGGTCAGCGTGGGCGTGATCCGCTGCTGATCGCTGTCGAACATTTGCTCAAACTGCCTGACAGCCGTTTCCCGGTTAGCGAGATCCTTGATCTGCTTGACGTTCCTGCATTGCGCGCCCGTTTTGGTGTCGAGGAGCGCGACCTGCCCACTCTGCATCGCTGGATCGAAGGTGCGGGTATTCGTTGGGGCATGAATGCTGAGCAACGGGCCGGTCTCGGATTGCCGCAATCCCTGGAGCAGAACAGTTGGCGTTTCGGTCTACGACGAATGTTGCTCGGGTATGCCGTCGGCAGCGCCAACGCCTGCGAAGGTATCGAGCCTTATGACGAAATCGGTGGCCTGGATGCTGCGCTCATAGGTCCGTTGGTTGCGCTGCTCGATGCGCTGGAAATTGCACACCGGGAACTGACACAACCGGCATCACCCGAGCAATGGAGCCTACGATTACAGGCGCTGGTGTCGTTGTTTTTTCAGGCCAGTAACGAGCACGACGACTACTTGCTGACTCAGCTTGAAGCGTTGCGTGAGGCCTGGCTCGAGAATTGTGAGGCGGTAGGCCTGCAAGACGAATTACCGCTGACGGTTGTGCGTGAAGCCTGGCTTGCGGGACTCGATCAAGGGCGTTTGTCTCAGCGCTTTTTGGCCGGTGCCGTCAACTTCTGCACCTTGATGCCCATGCGAGCGATCCCGTTCAAACTGGTCTGCTTGCTGGGCATGAATGACGGTGATTACCCACGTGCGCAGCCACCGCTGGACTTCGACCTGATGGGCAGTGATTACCGCCCCGGCGATCGCTCGCGACGCGAAGATGACCGCTACTTGCTGCTGGAGGCACTGTTGTCTGCCCGTGATCAGCTTTACATCAGTTGGGTTGGCCGCAGCATTCGCGATAACAGTGAGCGCCCCGCTTCGGTATTGATCGGCCAACTACGTGATCACCTCGCGAGCGGTTGGCGATTGTCCCGGAGCGACGAAGACTTGCTTGAAGCGATAACGCAGGAACACCCTCTCCAGCCTTTCAGCGCTCGCTATTTTCATGAAGGCGATGACCTGTTCAGTTACGCCAGTGAGTGGCAGGTGCTGCATCAATTCGCTGAGCAAGCGGCTGATATCGAGAGGCTTGATGCCCACGTGCAGGATGAACCGCTGAGTCTCGGCCAACTGCAGGATTTCCTGCGTAACCCTGTGCGTCACTTCTTCAGTCAGCGACTGAAGGTGTTCTTTGAGTCTGCCGAAGTGCCTTTGGCGGATGAGGAGCCATTTGTCCTGGACGCATTGCAGCGATACAGCCTCAGTGACAGCTTGCTTGAAGCGGGACTGGCGGACCTGGATAACAGCGATCAGGCGTTGGAAGTGCAAGCCAGGCGCCTGCAAAACGGCGGTCTGCTGCCGATGGCAGGATTCGGTGAGTGCCTTCAGCGGGAACTGATCGAACCATTACCGGATTTGCTGCAGCGCTATCAACAATTGCTCACCTTGTGGCCTACGCCACTGACCAGTGCACTGGCGGTGAGCCTGGAGTTGCATGCCCTGCGTATCGAAGGCTGGCTCAGCGGTCTGCATCAACGGGCTGACGGTGGTTTGCTGT
>NZ_JAMDHB010000046.1:0-1927 GCF_028656895.1 Pseudomonas sp. TNT2022 ID1044
GGATCGAGTAGGAGGCGGATTTACATCCGCCGTCCTCTCACACCACCGTACGTACGGATCCGTATACGGCGGTTCAGGTTATGCGGTTAAGCCGTTTTATCGTATCCAGTATTGAGACCAGCCCCAGGCTGTCCCACAGCTTCTTCGGCAGCGCGTGATTCATATGTGACGCTCCCGAGTTCCACCATGGCCCGCGCCCGTTGAACGCTGATTTGCAGGCCCGTGCTTCGCTGACCCCCAGACGTATCAGGCTGCGCGCCCTCGTTGGGCGCTGCTTCCATTGACGCCAAGTGACACAGCGAAGTTTACGGCGCATCCAGCCATCCAACTCCTCAAGGGGGCGGTTGCTCTGGCTGAGCTTGAAGTAACCCGCCCAACCACGTAGCACCGGGTTAATCCGCTCAATGACGCTTGCCATCTTGTGGCCCCGCGCTCCGCGCAGCAGTTCTCTGAGCCGATCGCGCAAGCGATTCAGGCTCATCGTAGCTACTTTCAGCCTCGGCTGTTTATGCAGGCTCATCCCGTAACCCAAGTAATCACACGCCCACGGCCGTGCTACTCGGCTCTTTTCCTGATTCAACGTCAGTTTCAGGCGTTGATTCAGGAAGCGCTCAACCCTGACCAGCACTCGCTCGCCAGCACGACGACTGCGCACATAAATATTGGCGTCGTCGGCATAGCGTACAAAGCGATGGCCCCGCCGTTCCAGCTCGCGGTCGAGTTCATTGAGCAGGATGTTCGACAACAACGGTGAGAGCGGGCCGCCTTGCGGCGTGCCTTCCTGCCGTCGGCTGGTGATCCCGCCCGACATCATTCCCGCTTCGAGATAACGACGGATCAGCATAAGCACACGTTTATCTTCGATTTGACGCTCGATGTAGGCCATCAATACATCGTGGTTGACCCGATCAAAGAACTTCTCCAGATCGAGTTCCACGCACCAGCGGTGTCCCGCCGCCACATGGGCGCGGGCGGTTTCGATAGCTTGATGAGCGCTTCTGCCCGGACGAAAGCCGTAGCTGTGGTCCGAAAACAGAGGGTCGAAGATTGGCGTGAGCTGTTGCAGCAGCGCCTGCTGGATCAGGCGATCCACGACACTGGGGATACCCAGCTGTCTTGTGCCGCCTTTGGGTTTGGGGATGTCGACGGCGCGTACACCTTGCGGGTGATACTCGCCGGCCAGCAACCGAGTCTTGAGGATCGGCCAATACTGTTTCACGTAGCCTGCCAATTGGTCGACCGTCATGCCATCGGCACCCGGTGCGCCCTTGTTGCTGACTACGCGTTGATACGCACGCTTAAGGTTGGCGGGTGCAAGCACCCGCGCCATCAGCGTGTCCGGCTCCGCGTTCGTCCACGTCACAGACGCCGTCGATGCTTGCGCCCTGTCAGCCGTCATCCTCGGATACCGTCCGGGACCTGGGGTAACAGTTTCCTCTTGGAGAATATTCTGCGTTTCAGCATTCGACGAGACTCTGATGCCTACTGGCGGCATAACCTGTTCGGCCCTTGGTGGCGGGGTTATTCGCCACTTACTACGGCCTCGGCTGACTTCTGCAGGTTCATCCCGTCGCCTCTCGACGCTCGGTAGCACAGTGGCAAACCTACAGATCTCCCAGGGTAATTCGCGCGACCTTCCTGCTTATGCCTGTCGGATCTACGTCACAGCGTTCCGTGCAAGTATTGGGCTTTGAAGATATTGGCCTTCTTACCCCGCTGCGCCGCCTCTATCCGCTTCCTGTTCGTCAGGCCAGCATTTTGCCTCGGGCTTCCTTCAGATTCGCAGTCGCCCGCGACACCCTTGCCTCTGGCTAACACTTCCCCTTGCCGGGTGTGTAGAGGACTTTCACCTCCAAGTCATCAGCGTGGCCACCACAGCCAAGCTGGTTGCGCTTCGCGCAACGCGCCATGCCTGGCGCACCAATAA
>NZ_JAMDHB010000047.1:0-2882 GCF_028656895.1 Pseudomonas sp. TNT2022 ID1044
CGACGCTGCTGTCGGTCAGGGTGCGGCTGTTGTTCATCACCGCGGCCACTTGCTGGGTACCATTTTGCAAGCCGGCCACCAGGCCTTCGATTTCTTCGGTGGACTTTTGTGTGCGCTGGGCCAGGCCACGGACTTCGTCGGCTACCACGGCGAAACCACGTCCGGCTTCACCGGCGCGCGCGGCTTCAATCGCTGCGTTGAGTGCCAGCAGGTTGGTCTGTTCGGCGACGGCCTTGATCACGTCCATGACGCTGCCGATCTTGTCGCTTTCCTGTTGCAGCACGCCCATGGCTTCGGTGGAGCGCACCACCTCGTTGGCCAGGCGTTCGATCTGCGCGATCGCTTCGCCTACAACCTTGTCACCTTCACGGGCTTCACCGTCCGCCGCCGCGGCGGCTTGCGAGGCTTGCTCGGCATTGCGCGCGACTTCCTGCACGGTGGCGGTCATCTCGTGCATCGCGGTGGCGACCTGATCGGTCTCGATTTTCTGGCTGTTGACGCCGGCGCTGGTTTGCTCGGTGACGGCCGACAGTTCTTCGGCAGCGCTGGCAATCTGAGTGACGCCGTCGCGGATGCCGCTGATCAAATCGCGCAGGGTCACGCCCATGCGCGCGATGCCCTGTTGCAATACGCCGAGTTCATCGCGGCGGGTGACCTTGACGTCCTGGGACAGGTCGCCGCTGGCGATGCGATCGACCACCGCCAGGGTGTCGCGCAATGGGCCGGTGATCTGCCGGGTAATGAGTACGGCAGCAATGATGCCCACCAACAATGCCAGCAGCGTGCTGACCAGTTGCAGGGTGCGGGCATTGGCGCTTTCGGCGTCGCGACGGTCGAGCTGGATCTGGTACAGCTGCTCGCTCAGGCTGACGATGGCTGCACCTTGGTCCGTCATTTCCTTGCGTGCCTGCACCACATCGCTGTTCGCGGTTTTGTAGGCTTGCAAGGCGCCGCGGTAGCTGCTCAATGCGGATTCCAATTGACGCAAGGCGTCCGGCTGCCCATCAGCGAAGTGCCCATTGAGGGACTTCACGCTGGCGATCGCGGTATCAAGTTGGGTGGCAGCTTTTTGCTCGGTCTCGGCGTTGGCGGCGGCGGTGTAGCCACGCACTTCGTAGCGGGCCAGGAGGAACGCTTCCTTGGCGGCGGTGATGGCCTGGAACTGTTCGAAGCGTTGGTCGCTCGACGGCATTTGCTGTACGCGGGTGTTGATGTCGTTGATCAGCGTATTGGCCGTTTCGGCAGTGGCGGTCATGACGTCGCGGGCGCTGTTGCCAGCGCGATAAGCGCCGCGCATTTTGTTCAGCGATGTCTTGTAGGCATCAATGACAGAGCCTTGCTCCCTGAGCAGTTTGAGATTTTCCGGGCTCTTGAATTTCACCAGCAACGCTTGCTGTTGAGCGGAAAACGCTTCGAGGGTGGTTTGCACGTTTTGTGCGGTGGTTTCGTCACCGTTGGCCAGCATGTATTGCAGGCGCACCACTCGCAGCTTGGTCAGGCCCGCATTGAGCCGGGTGATGTCACTCATCCAGTTACTGCGGTCAATCAGGCTGCCCAGGCTGGTCCAGCCGGTCAGGGCGAGGACGCAGGTCAAGGCCAGTACCAGGCCAAAACCCAGGCCCAGTTTCAGGTTCACGCTGATATTGCCGAACCAGCTATTCATCAAAATTCCTCCAGGAACGTAGTGTTTCTCGATCGTCGGTTGGCTGGAAGATTGTTGTTTTTGGTGGCCAGCATGCGGTGTAGACGGTCTGTATCGGCAGTGATCGCGAGAGCTGAAAGGATTTTGTCGAGGGATTGTGAAGGTGCATGTTCAACAAGGTCCCTGGCGCTGGTTTTTTGGGGCGGGCGCGGCTGGGGATGCCGGTTGATCAGGCGAGATCTTTATCGACTGAGCCGAGGTCATCGCGAGCAGACGCTGTCCTGCTGCAGGGGCGACCCGGAACAGACATGAGTTAATCCAGGCTGCGCGACCATTGCCGGTCCGGGTCTTCCCACACCGTGCTGAGCCGCGCCGTCAGCACGTGATCCTGCCATCGTCCATCAATATTCAGATACGCCTTGGCATAGCCTTCACGTTCGAATCCCAGACGCTCCAGCAACCGCGCACTGCGGTCGTTGCCGGGGATGTAGTTGGCCATGATGCGGTGCAGGTTCAGCGTCTCGAACATGTAGCGAATGCCCGCGTCCACAGCTTCGTGCATCAGGCCTTGGCCTTGATGGGCATGGTCGATGTGATAACCCAGGTAACAGGACTGGAACGCCCCGCGAATGATGCCGCTGAAATTGCACGCGCCGATCATCTGGCCGCTGTCGCGATCAAGCACGGCGAAGTGCACCGCATACCCTTCATCAAACGCCATGGCTTGCTGCGCGAGCCGTGAGCGGATTTTTACCGTGCTGTAGTAATCGTCTTCGCGGACCGGCGACCACGGTGCGAGGTGTGCCTGGTTTCGCAGGTAAAAGTCGCGTTCCAACGCCGCCTGGCTCGGGCTGAGGACGGCCAGGTTCAGGCGTTTGCAGGGCAGGGTGAAGATCGTCATGTTGTCCTCCAGTTTGTGTCCCCCATTGTCGTGGGGGGAGTTTCCGTAAAAAAGGACGCGTCCTACATACAAACTATTTCCTGGACGTCTTAATTCCTGTGTTTGAGAACCACCAAAGCCTTGCTCATTGATCGAGCTCTGGCCGTTTATGCCGCAGGAAGTTTGTTAATGGAACTAACAAAAATATTCTCGCCACAGAACCGACGCCTGATCAGGTTCACGTCACCGATTGAGGGGCCGCAAGCGTTACTGCTTGAGCGTTTTTCCGGCTGCGAAGGTTTGTCGACATTATTCAGTTTCGAGTTGTCGCTGATCAGCCAGGATGCTCGCCTGGAACTC
>NZ_JAMDHB010000048.1:0-1669 GCF_028656895.1 Pseudomonas sp. TNT2022 ID1044
CCCCCGGTGTCAGGATAGTTGTCGCCTCTCCGATTTTTCCTAAAAAAGCATATCGGGGGCGGAAAGAGACTGGTCGTGCCGTACTATTCACCTGAACGCAGAGCCGCATTACTTAAAATGCTGCTTCCCCCGCTGAACCTGTCGATGGCCGAGGTTTCCCGGCGCGAAGGGGTCAGCGAAATGTCTTTGTCCAACTGGCGCAAGCAGCTCAGTTCTGAAGGAAATGCAGTGTCCGAAAACAAGCCGTTGACCGAGAACTGGTCAGCCGAAACCAAGTTTGCTGTCGTGCTTGAAGCCGCCGGTTTGTCCGAGATCGACCTCGGCGAGTATTGCCGCCGCAAAGGTCTTTACCCCGAACAAATCACGGCTTGGCGACAAGCTTTTATCACCGGCCAGAAATCGACAAAGGCTCAGCAAAAAGAAGATCGCGAGCAATCTCGCAAGGACAAGAAACGCATCCAGGAACTTGAGCGCGAACTGCGCCGCAAAGACAAGGCGCTCGCTGAAACAGCCGCGTTGTTGGTGCTGCGAAAAAAGCTCAACGACTACTGGGGGACGAACGACAACGAGGACAACTAACATCTTTGCCAGAGCGCCAGTTAATCGTTGCCTGGCTGGGTAGCGCGGTGGCGGCAGGAGCCAGAAAAATCAGGGCGTGCCAGGAAATCGGTCTATCGCTGCGGACTTTGCAACGTTGGACTGAAACAGAGGTTATCCAGGCCGATGCCCGAACGATTGTCACACGGCCAACACCGCGAAATGCACTGAGCGAAGTCGAGCGTCAGACCATTGTGACGCTGTGTAACAGCCCGGAGTACGCCCACTTGCCGCCGAGCCAGATCGTGCCGCGGCTGGCCGATCAAGGGCGTTATGTGGCGTCGGAGGCGACGTTTTATCGCGTTCTACGTGCGGCAGGCCAACAACAACATCGAGGCCGCAGCCAGCGGCCCAGAAGGCACGCAGCACCGACAACGCATGCGGCCAAAGCGCCCAATCAGGTGTGGTCGTGGGACATCACGTATCTGCCCTCGCCGATACGCGGAAAGTATTACTACCTCTATCTGATCGAGGATATTTACAGCCGCAAGGCCGTGGGCTGGGAGGTCTACGACGCGGAAAGCGGTGAAAAAGCCGCCGCGCTGCTGCAACGCAGCGTGATCGGTGAGCAGTGTTTACACGAACCGCTGGTGCTGCACTCGGACAACGGAGCGCCGATGAAATCGGTGACGCTGCTGAGCAAGATGTACGACCTGGGCATCACGCCTTCGCGGGGCCGACCGCGTGTGAGCAACGACAATCCCTACTCGGAGTCGCTGTTTAGAACGCTGAAATACTGCCCGCAATGGCCGCTGGATGGTTTTGCCAGTCTGGATGCTGCTCGGGCTTGGGTGAGGAATTTTATGCGGTGGTACAACAACGAGCACCGACATAGCCGCATCCGGTTCGTCACACCGGCTGAGCGGCATCGAGGGCTGGACCATCAGGTCTTGGCCCGGCGACATGAGTTGTACGAACGAGCCAAGGAAAACAAACCGGAGCGGTGGTCAGGCCGGACGCGTAACTGGGAACCGATCGGCACCGTGTTGTTGAACCCGGATCGAGAGCAACAGAACGAGAAAATGGCGGCATAGTTAGACGGTTGACGCGACAACTACCTTGAAAAATGCCG
>NZ_JAMDHB010000049.1:0-1860 GCF_028656895.1 Pseudomonas sp. TNT2022 ID1044
AAGTCCTGGCCAAGGTGCCGTTTGCCACCGCTGAAGAAGTCGATGCTGCCATCGGCGCCGCCCAGCGTGCCTTTCAGACTTGGAAGCTGACGCCGATCGGTGCGCGGATGCGCATCATGCTCAAACTCCAGGCATTGATTCGCGAGCACTCCAAGCGCATCGCCGTGGTGCTGAGCGCCGAGCAGGGCAAAACCATTGCCGACGCGGAAGGCGATATTTTCCGTGGCCTGGAAGTGGTCGAGCACGCCTGCTCCATTGGCAGCCTGCAAATGGGCGAGTTCGCTGAAAACGTGGCGGGTGGCGTCGATACCTACACGCTGCGTCAACCCATCGGCGTGTGTGCGGGGGTCACCCCGTTCAACTTCCCCGCGATGATTCCGCCGGGGCGGGCAGGACCCAATGTCGACCATGCTGCTGGTGGAGCTGGCGATCGAAGCCGGGGTTCCGGCGGGCGTGCTCAACGTGGTGCATGGCGGCAAGGACGTGGTGGATGCGCTCTGCACCCACAAAGACATCAAGGCCGTTTCCTTCGTCGGATCGACCGCGGTCGGTACTCACGTTTACGACCTGGCCGGTAAACACGGCAAGCGTGTGCAATCGATGATGGGGGCCAAGAACCACGCCGTGGTGCTGCCGGACGCCAATCGCGAACAAGCGCTGAATGCGCTGGTGGGCGCCGGTTTCGGTGCTGCCGGTCAACGCTGCATGGCCACCTCGGTGGTGGTGCTGGTGGGCGCCGCCAAACAATGGCTGCCAGACCTCAAGGCGCTGGCGCAGAAGCTCAAGGTCAATGCCGGCAGCGAGCCGGGCACCGACGTCGGTCCGGTGATTTCGAAAAAAGCCAAGGCGCGGATTCTCGACCTGATCGAGAGCGGCATCAAGGAAGGCGCGAAGCTGGAGCTGGACGGTCGTGAGATCACGGTGGCGGGTTACGAGAAGGGCAATTTTGTCGGCCCGACCCTGTTCTCCGGCGTGACCACCGACATGCAGATCTACACCCAGGAAATCTTCGGCCCGGTGCTGGTGGTGCTGGAAGTGAACACCCTCGATGAGGCCATTGCGCTGGTCAACGCCAACCCGTTCGGCAACGGCACGGGACTGTTCACCCAGAGTGGCGCGGCGGCGCGTAAATTCCAGACTGAAATCGACGTCGGCCAGGTCGGTATCAACATCCCGATTCCGGTGCCGGTGCCGTTCTTCAGCTTTACCGGTTCGCGCGGTTCCAAGCTCGGCGACCTCGGCCCGTATGGCAAGCAAGTGGTGCAGTTCTACACTCAGACCAAGACTGTCACCAGTCGCTGGTTCGATGACGACAGCGTCAACGACGGTGTGAACACCACGATCAATTTGCGTTGAGGAGCCGGACATGAAAATCGCTTTTATCGGTCTCGGCAACATGGGCGCGCCGATGGCGCGTAACCTGATCAAGGCCGGCCACGCGCTGCGCCTGGTTGACCTGAATAAAACCGTTCTGGCAGAACTGGAGCAACTGGGCGGCAGCATCAGTGCCTCGGCCCGCGAAGCGGCTGACGGGGCAGAGCTGGTAATCACCATGCTGCCGGCGGCTGTGCATGTACGCAGCGTGTGGCTGGGTGAAGACGGGGTGCTGGCCGGGATCGGCAAAGGTGTGCCGGCCGTGGATTGCAGCACCATCGATCCGCAGACCGCACGAGACGTGGCCGCCGCGGCTGCCAGGCAAGGCGTGGCCATGGCCGACGCGCCGGTTTCCGGCGGCACCGGCGGTGCGGCGGCAGGGACGCTGACCTTTATGGTCGGTGCCACGGCTGAGCTGTTCGCCACCCTGCAACCGGTACTCGCGCAGATGGGCCGCAACATCGTCCATTGTGGTGAGGTCGGCAC
>NZ_JAMDHB010000050.1:0-3822 GCF_028656895.1 Pseudomonas sp. TNT2022 ID1044
ATTGCGCTGCTGCTCTCGACTGATGGTCGAGGGCGACCTGTCAATCAGGCGAGCAATGCCGCGCAGGGTGAAGCCTTGAGCTTGACTGAGCTGAATGATCGCGCGCTCTTCAACGCTGAGTTCGGAATAGGACATAGGGGCAGCACCGTACCGGAAAGGTCAGGTGTTGCACTCAGTTTTCGCGGCCGCCCCATATTAAAAAAATTACTACCTTCGAAATCATTCCAGTATTTCACCGCTCACCTCCTAAATGGGTAGTGCCCCTTTGTGCCCTTAACCTTGCCGTGTCTTACATCCTCGACTAGCCGAGCATTGGCCGGGGTATAGCGTGCATGTGATCGACAGCCTGGCTGCGCCTGAGCCAGAAGTTGTAAGGCTGACGGGGCAGCGCTGACCAATCGGACGCCATCGCGAGCAAGCTTGCTCCTACAAAGTTATGTACCATTTTGGAAATCGCACCAATTTTTTAGGAGCGAGCCAACTTGCGATGGTGGCCGTAATTTCTTAAGCCCTCGTTACCAGGTTGATTGGTCCTCTAAGCTTGCCTTCTGGAGATCATCTTTCCATTGCTCGCCTGCCAACTTAAATATCTCTTCAAAAAAACCACGAGGGTCTTCTATTTCGGTTTCATCCCAGACTGTGGAACTGCATTCGTCATAGTCAGTTTCAAATTGCACTGAAAAATCAAACCCTTTATCTACCAAGGAAGTCTCAAGCAATCCCAATATAGCAAAACGATGTCTGCAACTCAAATACTCCAAAGCTGGCAACACAAACAACTTAACAATTTCAGACCTATCAGGAGAGCAGTTGGGATTATAAGTCTTCATTTTTTTCTCGAACTTCATCATCACAACTATCAAGATCTAAACCAGCCAACAAATACGAAATTCGAGGTTCCCATGACAGCTCTACACTTATGAACGGCGACCTCATTTTTATCCTCCCTTTCTCGGGAATGCCGTGAATGGTTGCTTGACATTATTTCTTGTCAAACCTTACCTCGGCTTCATTCACAGCCTCAACATACTTCGGACTATTCCGATCTTTATTGTTCGGTTTATAACCTCGTCCTATTCCAGCTATTTTCACTCTAACGACTGGATTACCTCTATTGTCGTACCCGGTCGGTTCAGGTGCATCTTTATCCATTTTAGAAATAGCGTAACCGATCGCCTGACGCTGTAAAGTCCAGCAAGTAAACTCCGAATTAGCATTAACTTCTCCCCTTCGCCCACTGCTCGTTGGATGTGAACCATCTACTGATCGCTGCTTCAGTTCGGTATCGGATATATCAGGGCCATGCTTGGCAACACTGTGCATGTCATATTCTTTTTCCCATGCCAAGACTTGGCGTTTAGTCTCTTCTTTTGACAACGGTTTAGGAAGAATTGGAGCTCCATCATTCACGGAGCTTTTGCTTACGTCATCGGGTAAAGAACAACCTAATCGCCCTTTTTTATTGCTCCCCGGACAATTCCCGCTCAACCCCAACGGATCCACCCACCCCGTCGGATTCGGCGTGTACCGATACGCGCTCAACCCGCCCGCCAGTTTCACCGGATCCGGCATCAGGCAGCCGCGAGCCGTTAAGGTCAATGGCCGTCAGCGCCCCGTCTTTTTCGCGGTGCTACTGCAGGCGACTGTTGTCCGGCAAGCGCAGGTGCTTCAAAGCCAGTGCCGCCGCTTCTACCGCCCCGAACACCTCGAAGCCGGCGGCTTCATCGCCCCCAATCGCCAGGGCGTGCGCCAGGAATTCCCGCTGCTTTCACTATCCATAGGCGTGGTGCACCTGCATCCACAAGCCTGCGGGGAAATCGACGCCAGCCAGTTGGCGGAAATGGCATCCCAAGCCAAACACCACGCGAATGTGCCGGGGTATAGCGTGCATGTGATTGATAGCTTGGCGGTGTCTGAGCCTGAAGAGACCTGGTTGGCGGGGCAGCGCTGACCGATCGGACGCCATCGCGAGCAAGCTCGCGATGGCGGCGGCAGAAACAATTCAAATCTCGAATTGCCCTTCACTTAGTCCATTCACAAAGGCCGAGCCCGCAACCGCCGGCCAACCACATCCAGTACATTTCTATTTTTCAGTTACCAAGCGGATTGATCTTCGGCACGTGCTTGCAGCAGATCATCTTTCCAAACCTCTTGCGCTAACTCATACACATTTTGAAGAAATGCCCGGGGGCTCTCCAGCGCATACCATTCGCCACGAGGCCAACTCGACGCTTCGTCTTCATTGATATCAAATAACCTCTGAAAGTCGTAACTTTTATCAGCCAATTTATTGGCTAGCGCTTCCACTAGCAAAAATTTATGTCTGTAGGACAAACAGTTCAGACTTAAACTATATTTTCGTATCAGTTCTGCTCTATCCGCCTGATTATTCGGATCGTAAACTTCAAGTTCTACGCCTCGCGAATCCTCACGATCATAAACATTGAAGCTACCGATAAACCACATAAGATCAGGTATAAATGCCTCATCTATAAAAGGATCTCGTAACATCACTTTTTCTCCGAAGGGAAAGCAGTGTAGGGCCGCGTCGGGTCATCCTTATCAAACTTCACTTCAAACCAGTTCAAGCTTTCATTCAAATGAGGATTTTCACTGTCTTTTTTATTCGGCCGATAGCCACGACCTGCTCCCGGAAGCTCCATTCTTACAATAGGGTCTCTGTTATGGTCTCGTCCCGTATGCGGACTTAACCCAAGTCGCTCCCTTGACATCGCTTTATTCAATGCACTCAAGTGAATGCGCCAATTACTAAACTGCGAACTCAAATTTCCTTTAGCCGGCTTAGGTACTTTACCGGTATGAGGATCCGCGCCGTTGATAGCACGTTGCTTAAGCGCTTGTTCAGATATCTCCGAACTGTGCTTTTTAATCGTATGCATATCATACTTTTTTTCATACTCTACAACCCGTCGCCGGGCATTCGCCTCAGCCAACTTATCAATTCTATCCCTACGCTGCTTCGACGACAGCTTCGGAAGCGTCGGCTCACCGTCGTCAACCTTAACCCCAACAACATCATCCGGCGCAGAGCAACCCGGCTTATTCGCCCCCGGACAATTCCCGCTCAACCCCAACGGATCCACCCACCCCGTCGGATTCGGCGTGTACCGATACGCGTTCAACCCACCCGCCAGTTTCACCGGATCCGGTGTCAGGTAGCGCCCCGTATCCGGGTGGTAATAGCGGTGGCGGTTGTAGTGCAGCCCGCTTTCGGCGTCGAAGTACTGGCCCTGGAAACGCAGCGGCTGTTCCAGTTGTTCGCCGCCGCCATGGGTGATTTGGTTGACTTTGCCGTAGCCGGTGTATCGCGCCGACCAGACGATTTCACCGCTGTAGTCGGTCAGTTCCTGCGGGGTGCCGAGGTGGTCGAGGTGGTAGTAGAACGGGCAGGCGTGTTTTGGGCCTTTGCCGTCGAGCAGGGCAAGGGGGCGGAAGCTGCCGGGTTCGTAGAGGTAGCTGCGGTAGTGGGTTTGGCTGCTTTCGGCGATGAGGTGGTCGCCTTGCCAGAAAAACTGTGTGGTCTGGCCGTCGACGGTCTTGGCGATGCGTCGGCCGAAGGCGTCGTAGCGGTAGGCCGTTTCGCGGCCGTCGGGTGCGGTGAAGCCGGTCAGGCGGTGCTGGCTGTCGTAGGTGTAGGTCGTGACGGCCTGGCCGCGGCGTTCGCGGATCAGGTTGCCGTAGGCGTCGTAGTCGTAATGCCGGTCGGCGTGGCGCAGCAGGCGGTTGCCCTTGAGGTGCCAGGGGCCGGGGCGGTCGTGGATCAGCAGGTTGCCGGCCGGGTCGTGGCTGAAGTTTTCCGGG
>NZ_JAMDHB010000051.1:0-612 GCF_028656895.1 Pseudomonas sp. TNT2022 ID1044
CCCATGATGGTGATGGTTTCATCAGGCGATACCCGGCGAATCTCACGGACCAGCATCGCCAGCCGGTGCGCGGCAAACACAAAGTAATGCCGCAGCGGTGCGTTGGCGAAGAGCAGGTAATTGTTCGGGCTCAAGCGCTCCACGGCGCCGGTTTTCACGTTGGCCTTGAACCCGCCGCCGTACATTTCCTGCAGGTTGTTGGTGGCGTTGACGAAAAACCCGCCAGCCTTGGCAAAGTGGCGATCCAGGCGATTGCCGTGGATATCCTGAAACTGGTTGCGCATCCGGAACGGATCACCGGCGTCATCACGCTTGACGTGGTCCGGCGCGGCCCGATAGCCCCAGTAGAACGGGATCATCAGGCTACGGATTTTTGGGGCGTTAGTATCTCGGCGATAAAGATAAGTGTCAGGATCATCGAGTACTGCTCTCTGATCATTGCTCAACGTTTCAAGCGGCACTCCTTTAGCCGCACTGTAAGCCGCCCCATACCGCCCCGCCTTCAGATCCGGCCGATCCAGCCGTTCATTCACCCCCTGGCACAACCCGGTTTCCACCGACTCATAAGACGCCCCGGGGTCATTCACGCCGTGCAGGAAAATCACCACGCCC
>NZ_JAMDHB010000052.1:0-701 GCF_028656895.1 Pseudomonas sp. TNT2022 ID1044
GTGGCGCAGGTAGCTGTACAGCGTGCTCTTGGAGATGTGCAGCTTCTCGCCGATCGCGCTGACGCTCAGGCGACCTTCGCGGTAGAGGGTTTCGGCCGCCATGGCGGTGGCCTCAGCCTTGGCTGGCAGGCCCTTGGGACGGCCACCGATCCGGCCACGCGCCCGTGCGGCCGACAGACCCGCCTGAGTCCGCTCGCGGATCAGCTCGCGCTCGAACTCCGCCAGCGAGGCGAACAGGTTGAACACCAGGCGGCCTTGGGCGTGGGTGGTGTCGATGGGGTCATTCAGGCTCTGTAAGCCGACCTTGCGCTCTGCCAGCTCGCCGACCAACTCGACCAGGTGCTTGAGGGAACGCCCAAGGCGATCCAGCTTCCAGATCACCACGGCATCACCCGGCCGCACGTTGGCCAGCAGTTTGTCCAACTCCGGCCGGGCGCTTTTCGCGCCGCTGGCGATGTCTTGGTAGATGCGTTCGCACCCGGCCTGTTTCAGGGCATCGACTTGTAGGTCGGCTTTCTGATCCCGAGTGCTCACTCGCGCATAACCGATCTTCATCAAAAGTACTGTTTACTCGACTACGTTAGTAATAGTTGAACTTTGATTAAGCGTACCAGTTATTTGAACCGTAGCGCGGGGAGCTTAACGAACCGAGCCATTCCTCGATAGAGTTCGGCAAAACCTTCGTTTTGTCGAACCATTGC
>NZ_JAMDHB010000053.1:0-3955 GCF_028656895.1 Pseudomonas sp. TNT2022 ID1044
CTGTCACATACCCAATTTGCTGAAGCGTCGAAAGACGAGTCGGCACACCGAATTTCTTGACGACCATAGAGCATTGGAACCACCTGATCCCATCCCGAACTCAGCAGTGAAACGATGCATCGCCGATGGTAGTGTGGGGTTTCCCCATGTGAGAGTAGGTCATCGTCAAGATTAAATTCCGAAACCCCAATTGCGAAAGCAGTTGGGGTTTTGTTTTGCGCGTAGAAAAAGTGCCGATCAGCTACAACACAAATTTGCACAGTTATTTTCCGTCCAGGACACTAGAATAGGTCCACCTTTTTCAGAGTCAGAGCGCTTATGCCAGACCCGGTTGACGCCCAAGGGCTGTCAGAATTGCCACTAGAAAATCTGGTTGCGTGTCATGAGTGCGACTTGCTGATGCGTAAGCCCAGGCTCGCTCATGGCGAGAAAGCCCTGTGTCCGCGATGTGGTTACGAACTGTATGCCCATCGTCACAATGTCGTGCAACGTAGTCTTGCCTTGGTCATGGCAGCCCTGTTGTTGTTTGTCCCGGCGAACTTTTTACCCATCATGCAGCTCAATCTACTCGGACAATCGTCGCAAGATACTGTCTGGAGCGGTGTTGTCGCGCTTTTTGACTCAGGCATGCAAAGCGTCTCAGTGGTTGTGTTCCTGTGCAGCATGGCGATTCCGCTGCTCAAACTGCTGTGCCAACTGCTCGTATTGTTGAGTATCCGTTTCAATATCGGGCGCAGTTACGGTTTGCTGCTCTATCGCATTTATCACCACTTGCGCGATTGGGGAATGCTTGAGGTTTACCTGATGGGCGTACTGGTGGCGATTGTTAAGCTGGCAGATATGGCAGCAATCACCGTAGGTCTCGGTTTGGCGTGTTTTATTGCTTTGTTACTGGTTCAGGTCTGGTTGGAAGTGGTCATGTCGCCTCACCAGATCTGGCAGGCGTTATCAGGAGAGGATGCCCATGCGGGCGATTGATGCAGGCATTCTGGTTTGTGCGGAATGTCATGAGTTGAACAGGCAGGAAGCTGACACCGATGAGCAGGTCTGTACTCGTTGCGGAGCGTTGGTACATGCCCGCCGCCCCAATAGCCTGGTGCGGACCTGGGCCTTGCTGATTACGGCCGCCATTCTTTACATTCCGGCCAACATGTTGCCGATCATGACCGTCAACTCACTGGGTAAAGGCGCGCCCAGCACGATCATGGCCGGTGTGATCGAACTGGTTCACTACGGAATGTTCCCCATTGCAGCCGTGGTGTTTATCGCCAGTATCCTGGTTCCCACGTTCAAGCTGGTGGGGATCGGGCTTCTGCTGATTTCGGTGCAGCGCCGCCAACCACTGTCTGCCCGCCAGCGAATCTGGATGTACCGCTTTATTGAATTCATCGGCCGATGGTCGATGCTCGATATCTTTGTGATCGCCATCCTGGTGGCGGTCGTGAACTTCGGGCGACTTGCCAGCATCGAAGCCAATCTTGGCGCCGTCGCTTTTGCCAGTGTGGTAATTCTGACGATGATTGCCGCAGTAACTTTCGATCCCCGACTGATTTGGGATAACACGGAGTCGGACGACGACCATGACTGATTTGCCTGTAGCGAAAACCCGACCGGCCTCGAACTGGTCTGCCATTTGGGTGTTGCCCCTGATCGCCTTGATCATCGGCGGCTGGCTGGGCTGGCGTGCCTACAACGAAACCGGCCTCGAGATTCAGGTGCGTTTCGAAAGTGGTGAAGGCATCCAGGCCAACAAGACCGAAGTCGTCTACAAAGGCATGTCGGTTGGTAAGGTGAAGACACTCAAACTCGATGATGAAGGTAACTCCAAAGGCGTGATCGCCACCGTCGAGATGAACAAAGACGTCGAGCAGTATCTTCGGACGAGCACGCGTTTCTGGCTGGTTAAACCGAGTGTGACTCTGGCCGGTATCACGGGCCTGGAAACGCTGGTTTCGGGTAACTATGTTGCGATCAGCCCCGGTGAAGGCGAACCCACTCGCAAGTTCAAGGCGCTGGCGGAAGAGCCGCCGCTTTCCGATGCTCAGCCTGGCTTGCACCTCACGATCAAAGCTGATCGCCTGGGTTCTTTGAACCGCGGCAGTCCGGTGTTCTACAAGCAGATCAAAGTGGGGCAGATCAAAAGTTACGTGCTCTCTGAAGACCAGAGTACCGTTGAGCTCAAGGTGTTCATTGAACCGACTTACGCCAAACTGGTGCGCAAACACACGCGTTTCTGGAACGCCAGCGGCATCAGCATCGATGCCAATCTGTCGGGTGTGAAAGTACGCAGTGAGTCCCTGGCCAGTATCGTTGCCGGGGGGATTGCGTTTGCCACGCCGGAAAATCGCAAGGACAGTCCGCCCACCGATCCGAGCTTGCCGTTCCGTCTCTACGAAGACTTCGATGCGGCGGCGGCGGGTATCAAGATCAAGGTCAAGCTCAGTGACTTCGAAGGGCTGCAGGCTGGCCGCACGCCGGTCATGTACAAAGGAATCCAGGTTGGCACGCTCAAGGCCCTGAAGGTCGATCCGGATCTGTCCGGTGCGAGCGCCGAATTGACCCTGGACCCGCTGGCCGAGGATTATCTGGTCGACGGTACGCAGTTCTGGGTGGTCAAGCCGTCCATTTCTCTGGCAGGTATCACGGGCCTGGAGGCATTGGTCAAAGGTAACTACATTGCTGTGCGCCCCGGTGATAAAGGCGCCGCGCCGCAACGTGAATTCGTCGCGCGGCCCAAGGCACCGCCGCTGGACCTGCGCTCGCCGGGCCTGCACCTGGTGTTGTTCACCGAGAACCTTGGTTCGCTGGAAGTCGGCAGCCCGGTTCTCTACAAACAGGTGAAAGTGGGTTCGGTGCAGAGCTACCAGTTCTCGCGCAAAAGAAACCAGTTGGTGATCGGCGTCCACATCGAGAAGGAATACGAAAATCTGGTGAATGCCTCGACGCGGTTCTGGAATGCCAGCGGTATCACGCTGACTGGCGGTCTGACCGGCGGGATTCAGGTCAAGAGTGAGTCGCTGCAAAGCCTGATGGCTGGCGGCATTGCCTTTGAAACGCCGGAAGCCAAGGCGCCACTGCAGAAGCGGATCCCGCGTTTCCGCTTGTTCGCCAGTCACGAGGAAGCCAATCAGAAAGGCGCGGTGATCACGATCAAGGTTGATCGCGCGGATGGTTTGCGTGCGGGTACGGCAGTTCGCTTCAAGGGGCTGGATGTCGGCAAAATCGAGAATGTGGATCTTAGTGACGATTTGCAATCGGTACTGTTGACGGCGCGCATCACAGAAGTGCCCGAGCGCATTGCGCGGGTTGGCAGTGAGTTCTGGGTGGTCAAGCCTGAGTTGGGGCTGATCAAGACATCGAACCTTGAGACATTGGTCACCGGGCAGTACATCGAAGTGCAGCCGGCCGCGAAGAACCTCGGCCCGCAGAAGAGCTTCGTGGCCCTGCCCGCCCCGCCTGAAACCGCCAAGGCCGAAGCCGGGTTGAGCCTGGTGTTGAGTGCTGCCCGCCGAGGTTCGCTGAAAGCGGGTGTGCCGGTGACGTATCGCGAAATCACGGTCGGCAAGGTGACCGGGTATGAGCTGGGTCAGACGGCGGATCGTGTGCTGATCCACATCCTGATCGAACCTAAATACGCGCCGTTGGTGCGCGGCGGTACGCGATTCTGGAACACCAGCGGATTTGATTTTGATGTCGGCCTGTTCAAAGGCGCAACGGTGAGAACCGAATCGCTGGAAACCATGATTCAGGGTGGCGTCGCGTTTGCCACACCGGACGGTGAGCGGATGGGCAGTGTTGCGCGACCGGAGCAGACGTTCCCGTTGTTCGACAAGTTCGAAGAGGAATGGCTGACCTGGGCGCCGAAGATTTCGCTCGGCAAGTAGGCTCAAGCAGAAATGAAAAAGGCCGCGATCCATTGGATCGCGGCCTTCTTATTGGTGCGCCAGGCATGGCG
>NZ_JAMDHB010000054.1:0-2810 GCF_028656895.1 Pseudomonas sp. TNT2022 ID1044
GTGATCGTCGGCAACTGCGGGATCAGTGCATCGCCGGTGAGTTTGCGCGGTGATCCGCCGGACCCGATGAACCTGCTCGGCAGCGCGGCCGCGTTTGTCTATCCGACATTCCGTGACTACCGCACAGCGGTCGAGGCCGCGAATACCACGTTGAACGTTGCTGCATTGGTCGGGCATACCGCGCTGCGCAGCAATCACCTTGACGACCTGTTTCGCACTGCAACGCCCGATGAAATCGCCGCGATGCGCGAGCAACTGCGCGAGAGCCTGGAGGCCGGTGCGTTGGGTTTGTCCACCGGCCTTGCCTACGCCAGCGCGAACTCGGCCTCCACTGTCGAGGTCATGCAATTGACCGAAGAACTGGCGGTGTTCGGTGGGGTGTACACCACCCATTTGCGCAGTGAATTCGAACCAGTGCTGGAGGCCATGGACGAGGCATTCCAGATCGGCCGCCACGCGAAATCGCCGGTGATCATTTCCC
This sequence comes from Pseudomonas sp. TNT2022 ID1044, assembly GCF_028656895.1. Classification (NCBI taxonomy): domain Bacteria; kingdom Pseudomonadati; phylum Pseudomonadota; class Gammaproteobacteria; order Pseudomonadales; family Pseudomonadaceae; genus Pseudomonas; species Pseudomonas sp. TNT2022 ID1044. Next base: position 482 of record NZ_JAMDHB010000054.1, read on the forward strand.
ACCTCAAATGTGCCGGCGCCGGCAACTGGGGGCGCAGTCCGCAACTGCTTGCGTCACTCGAACACGCGGCAAAAAACCATCCGGTGGGCTGCGATTGCTATCCCTATGCAGCGAGCTCTTCGACGCTGGACCTCAAGCAAGTCACTGATGCCCATCGCATCACCATTACCTGGTCGACACCGCACCCGGAAATGGGCGGACGAGACCTGATAGACATCGCCACCGAGTGGAACCTGTCGTTGCTCGATGCGGCGCGCCAACTGCAACCGGCGGGGGCGGTGTACTACGGAATGGACGAGGCTGATGTGCGCAGAATCCTCGCCCATCCGTTGTCGATGGTCGGCTCCGATGGCTTGCCTGAAGACCCGTTTCCGCACCCTCGTTTGTGGGGCGCATTCCCACGGGTGCTCGGACATTTCAGTCGCGACGTAGGACTGTTCCCGCTGCACACCGCCGTGCACAAAATGACCGGGCTGTCGGCGGCGCGATTCGGCTTGAAGGCGCGCGGTGAGATTCGTGAGGGCCACTGGGCCGATCTGGTGTTGTTCGATCCGGCGACCATTCGTGATGTGGCGGACTTCAATGATCCGCAACAAGCGGCCGAAGGCATCGAGGGCGTGTGGGTCAACGGCGTACTGAGTTATCAGGACGGTCAGGCGAATGGGCGCAGGGAAGGACGGTTTCTGGCGCGAGAAGGGGACCTGCGTGACGGCTTTAATTGAAGATTCGTGCTGTGCGTCACGGTGATGGCACATTGAGATTAAAGAAAGCCACTAACAAGCCGAATTGCTGACGTACAGCCCGGCTACACTGTGGGCCATTTCTGTCTGGGAGCAACTCGATGAGCTTCGGCAAAACCACCCCGATCCTGCGGATCTTCGATGAAATCAAGGCAGTTGAATTCTACGTCGACTTCCTCGGATTCAAGATCGACTGGCAGCACCGCTTTGAAGCCAACTTCCCGTTGTACCTGCAAGTCTCCCGTGGCGAATGCGTGTTGCACCTCTCCGAACACCACGGCGACGCAACACCGGGCTCGGCCCTGCGCATCGAGACCGATGAGCTGGAAGCTTTCCAGCAGCAGCTGCTGGCCAAGCAATACTCGTTCGCCCGACCAGAGATCCAGGCCATGCCTTGGGGCAGCCAGGACATGACCATCAGCGATCCGTTTGGTAATCGGTTGGTGTTTACCAATGCGATCAGTGTTTGAGCTTTAGATAGCTATTGATCATTCCCGCGCGAGAGCGTGGGAATGATCGGACTCACGTCCACTTCGGCCTCGCACAGGGCCAGCTAATTCCCCCGCAACGCCCTCATTAACTCCGCCACCACTTCCCGCACTCTATTATCCCCAGACACCGCCATTAACAATTCCATGGAGGATCAGGGTGGTGGAACGCCCGTAGAAGCTCATACAGTTATTCCCTTGAGGTTATATTCCGCAGGTGGCATATTCGTATGAAATGGGACGTTGAATACACGGATGAATTTGGCGGGTGGTGGGTTGGCCTGGATGAAAAGGAGCAGGCGTCTATATCGGCCAGCGTTGACCTGCTGGAACTCTTCGGGCCAGGCTTGGGTTTTCCTCAAAGCAGCGATATCAAAGGCTCGCGGCATGGAAACCTCCGAGAACTGAGGGTGCAGCACGCGGGGCGTCCTTATCGCGTGCTATACGCGTTTGATCCGCGTCGATGCGCGTTATTGTTGATCGGTGGCGATAAAACCGGTCAGGACCGCTGGTACCACGAAAATGTCCCGTTAGCAGAAAAGCTGTACGACGAACACTTGGAAACACTGCGTAAAGAGGGCCGAAATGATGGCTAAAAAATTTGCTGAACTTCAGGCTCGCATGTCGCCGGAATCTCGTGCTGATGCTGAGCGTCTGTTCCAACAGCACCTGAAAGAGATGCCCCTGCATGAGCTGCGTAAAGCCCAGGAGTTGAGCCAGGAATCGCTAGCCAAAGCGTTACACGTCAATCAGGCGGCCATATCCAAAATGGAACGACGCACCGACATGTACATCAGTACATTGCGTAACTACATCCGCGCCATGGGTGGCGAACTGGAAATTATCGCGACCTTTCCTGAAGGTCAGGTAAAGATCGATAACTTTTCCAACTAAAAAAACACAGAAGCCCTTTATTCAAAGGGCTTCTGTTCGAGTTGGCGGCGTATACGAGTTATACGCGGAAGTGACTCACCATCTGTTGCAACTGATTGCCCAACCGCGCCAGTTCAACGCTGGACGCCGCTGTCTCGTCACTGGCCGCTGCAGTCTGTTCCGAGACGTCGCGCACGTTGATGATGCTGCGGCTGATTTCTTCGGCCA
>NZ_JAMDHB010000055.1:0-1017 GCF_028656895.1 Pseudomonas sp. TNT2022 ID1044
TCAGTTTTCGCGGCCGCCCAGGGTACCCCAGTTTTTGTGGTCGTCTTCAACTGAGTTTATGACTTCACGCCGCCGAGCCAGCATTTGTTGCGCAGAGACAAACAGGATGAAAGCGAATAATCCATAGAGAAAGGTTGTGGGCACAATTCCAATCATTAAGGCACCTGACAGTGCACCCAATGTCGTCGCTGACTCCAAAACCACAGCGAGCCGCACATTTGTCAGCCGCTCTTTGAGAAATGATGCCGCACTCCCACAAGAGCACGCTATGACAGAGACCAGGCTTGCCCCGATCGCGGTATGAATATCAACGCCAAAGAAAATTGTGAGAATGGGTACGATGAAAATTCCACTCGCCATTCCCAGCAACCCGCCAAGCGCGCTTGCCCCCAACGCTGCGATGAACAACAAAAAGACGGTTGAAAGTTCCATAGAGAAAGCCCGCGTCACTAAGCCCGAGGATGCCGTGAAAGCTTCGTAGAAAAGCGGATTGCATCACCTCGGTAGTAAAGCTTTTCGTAATCAACCGGCCTTTGCTCTCCACTGTAGGAGGTCCGCTCAATCAGAAAGATCGGAGCACCGATCTCAACACCCAGGGCTTGTGCCACATGCTCATTTGCAATCGCAGCCTCGAGTTGGTAACGCGCCTCCGTCAGTGGCATCTCATACTTATTTTCGAGCAGTTCAAAAATTGGCATTACGTCCAAGTCATTGCTAACTACCTTTTCGCCGATATCCAAGGGCAGATAAGTCTCATCGAAGGACATGGGCTCCCCATCTGCGAGGCGCACACGCTCGATACGATAGACGTGCGTTCCAACCGCAATAGCCAATTGCTCAGCAACCTGGCTGTTGGCCGGAACAATACATTTGCTCAGCAGACGCGATGTCGGATGCCGGCCGAGTACAAGCATGTCCTCAGCAAAACCAGTGAGCGCAGTCAGCTCCTGCGTGAGCTTAGGCTTGATGACAAAGGTGCCTTTGCCCCGACGAATCTGGGGTTTGGGGAGCAATGGA
>NZ_JAMDHB010000056.1:0-1327 GCF_028656895.1 Pseudomonas sp. TNT2022 ID1044
TGAACGAGCCCCATGAAAGACAGGACACCGTTTCCCCCTTACGATAAGGGATAGGCAAACGGTTATGTTTATGACTAACAGCAACGATAAGAGTGGGGAGCTTTTGGGCCAGGAGCGGCGGCGCCGCTGGAGCCCAGAGCAAAAGCTGGCCATGGTTCGCGAGAGCCTTGAGCCAGGGCAAAGCGTTTCGGTGGTGGCTCGGCGTAACGGCATCAATGCCAACCAGCTGTTCCTGTGGCGCAAGCTGTATCAGGACGGCAGCCTGTCGGCGGTCAGTGCCGGTGAAGCCGTGGTGCCGGCCTCCGAGCTGAGCGATGCGCTCAAGCAGATCCGTGAACTGCAACGGATGCTGGGCAAGAAAACGATGGAAGCAGAAATCCTCAAAGAGGCCGTGGAGATCGCCCGGTCGCGAAAATGGATTGCGCACTCACCCTTGTTGCCGGGGGACGACCAGTGAAGCTGGTCAGCGAATGTCTCGGTGTGGCGCGCTCGCAATTAACGGTTCGAATCAAGCAATCGGTATCGCCCAAAATACGGCGAAGCAGACCTGTGAACGATGCTGAGTTGGTGGCCGAAATCCAGCAACAGGTCAGCGAACTGCCCAGCTATGGCTACCGTCGAGTCTGGGGATTGCTGCGTCGCGCCCGTGAAACCCAGTTGCTACCCGCGATCAACGTGAAGCGGGTTTACCGGGTGATGCGTGATCACAACCTGCTACTTGAACGCCGGATCAAACAACCCGGCGTGCCGCGTCGGCACGAAGGCCGTATTGCGGTGGAAAGCAGCGATACGCGTTGGTGCTCGGACGGCTTTGAGTTCCGCTGCGAGGACGGCGCCAAACTGAGCGTGACCTTTGCCCTGGACTGCTGTGATCGCGAAGCCATCGGGTGGGTCGCCAGCCCGACCGGGTACAGTGGCGATGATATCCGCGACTTGATGCTGGAAAGCGTGGAGAAGCGCTTCGGTGATCAACTGCCGACCACGCCGGTGCAATGGCTCAGCGATAACGGCTCGGCGTACACCGCCGAACAGACACGCCTGTTTGCTCGACAGATCGGTTTGCAGCCGGTGACCACCCCAGTTCGCAGCCCGCAGAGCAACGGCATGGCCGAGAGCTTCGTGAAAACGATCAAGCGTGACTACGTGGCGCACATGCCTAAGCCGGATCGAGAAACGGCGTTGCGTAACTTGGCAATTGCCTTCGAGCATTACAACGAGCAGCATCCGCACAGCGCCTTGAATTACCGTTCACCGAGGGAGTTCAGGCGCTTGGCGGCAGCATCAATTTAACGGGGAGTTGGTGTCCGGTTTTGTAGGGGCAAGTCCA
>NZ_JAMDHB010000057.1:0-1389 GCF_028656895.1 Pseudomonas sp. TNT2022 ID1044
CACTCAGTTTTCGCGGCCGCCGTCCTTGTAGATATGCACAAACTATTTTAATCGTCGAGTTCGAGTCTAGAGCCATTTTGGGAAGAATTTATGGCCTTCAAGCAAAGTCCACACCGCCCGTAAAAAAGCTCAATATATTTCGGACTCACCACCGACTTTAGGTACGAGCAGCGAACCTCGAGACATTGGCCTTATGCGCAAGTCTCACGATCATTATTGGAGCAATACTATCTAACCCCTAATTGATGGCAAGGCCGGGAGAGTTGCGCCATTCCCCTACCAACCTTGATCGCAAGCCAGTCTCTGAACCATGTGATGACTAATTAGCGCAGTTACTGCAGATGCAAAGAGTCCAAGGTGGAGTCTTGGGCTTTTGCTGGATAGTCAGATTTAGCAACGCTGGATAGCCGCATTCTGCGTCCCCCTCTCGGTTAACGAGTCGGCCGTATGCCCATTCATCCTAGAAGTGCATTCATGACATGCGGGGTCTACCTGTGCTTTGCGCTTGGAAGCACTATGAATATTGGAAGATAACAAGATGAACTACACCATGAAGACCTTCATTGCGAACAACGGCGAACGATTCTCTCAGCTCTACGAAACTGACAAACCCGGCCTCCCCCTCTTTTATCCAACCGCCTTTATCGCCCGCTCGGTCCGTCCCTCCACTACGCACGAGACCCAGAAGGTTTACCTGGCCGTGATCAGACGAATCTGCGAGTGGGAATCCACTAGAAATATCGATCTAGCTATATGTTTCCAAAGCCGCATATTTCTCAGCGCAATGCAGATTGATGACCTAGCGAACTATCTGCGTGCCAGCAAATTGGGCAGTCGGGGAAGTGTGATCAGCAGCCCGAAGTACAACACCTACATCGCCTATGCTGCTGTGTATCTACGTTGGCTAGCACAAGAAGTCATCACCGACTCCAATACGCGCGACATCAGAGATGCCATTGAAGAGCAAGACAAGATTTTGCTAGAAAAAAAGAGACGTAAGGCCGGGTCAAAGTCCGCACGTGAGCAACGTATTTTGGCGGCGACATTATCTGCCGAGGCCCGAAACCTGTTATTCGACTTGTTCGAGCATCCCTTTGCGAGCATTCAGCAACCGCAAAATTTTGGGCCGAGACTGCGCAATGTTGTGATGCTACGTGTTTTGTACGAAACGGGCATGCGAGTCGGAGAACTGCTGAGCCTGAAACTCAAGAACATCATTGAAGCAGGAGGCGGCGATAGCGCCTACCTCGAAATCGGCCGCAACCACAACGACGCTGTCGACAACCGTCTACATCAACCGGTCGCCAAAACCCTAGGGCGCAGAGTTCCGATATCGGAAAGCCTCGAAGATCAGTTAAAGGAATACAGTGTCGGCGCTGATTGAAAACT
>NZ_JAMDHB010000058.1:0-891 GCF_028656895.1 Pseudomonas sp. TNT2022 ID1044
ATATCACCAGGGCTACGAGGTGATCGTGAGCAACCCTGCGCGGGTTTTTCACTTCAAGAAAAGTGAAGGTATCCACTACAAGACGGACAAGGTGGATGCCAAGTTGCTGGCTGATTTTGCCGAGGCCAAGCACAAGAAACCCCTGACGCCCTGGCAGCCGGAAGCACCGGCGTTGCGCCGCCTACGCGTGCTGTTACGTCGCCTGGAGGATCTACAAGAGATGTTGCAAATGGAGCGCAATCGTCTGGGGGTGGCCGACGCCGACGTCCAGGCATCAATCCAGGCGCATATCAGTCACATCGAAAACGATATTGCCCAGACAAGACGGAGGGTTGAAGACCAGATCGACGACGATCCCGACCTGCGTGGTCGACGTGAGCTGCTGCTCTCGATTGATGGTATCGGGAACAAAACGGCTGCCGTGATTCTTGCTGAACTGGGTGATCCTACGGAGTTTCGCAGCGCCCGCGCGATCGTTTCATTTGCGGGTTTGAACCCACAGCTGGCGGAATCTGGGACCTTCAAAGGCCGTACCCCGATCAGTAAGGCAGGCTCGGGGCGCATACGTAAGGCGTTGTATCTACCCAGCATCACAGCAATGAACATGAGTGAGCCAATGATGGCGATGAAGGCCCGTTTGAAGGCTAAAGGAAAAGCGGGCAAGCAGATCGTCTGTGCCGTGATGCGCAAAATGCTGCATATCGTCTTTGGGGTGCTGAAATCGGGACAACCTTATGACCCGAAGTTAGCACTTGCCCGGTGACGGGCAAGACGGTATCTACAGGTTTGAGGTGATTTTGGGATCCAATTTATACCGTTAGTCGGTAAAACCCGGATTATGGCGGTGATGGCATTGTGCTTACTTCAGCTTTGGGTCAGCCAGGTCTAGAG